>CANGFT010000004.1 GCA_947453205.1 Beijerinckiaceae bacterium
ATCACGGCCGATGACTCGCTTCATTATACTGCAGGCGCCGGAACAGGCTCTGATATAACGAAGTTGGTGCTCGCGGGCAAAACTGGCGTAACTGCTGCAATGAAAGCCGCTCTTACAATGTCGTTCGGCGGCGAGGGTGATTTGAGCGCGATCAAGTATAGCGACATCCTGGCGGGCGAAAACGCCTACAAAGCTTTGGGCGCCATCGACAGCGCCATGTTGACGATCAACGCGCAGCGGTCCTCCATGGGCGCGGTCATCAGCCGCCTCCAGTTCGCCTCCGACAACCTGTCGAACGTCACCGCCAAGGCTGCTGAATCCCGCAGCCGCATCGAGGACACCGACTATTCGGTGGCGACGACGGAGCTGGCCAAGCGCAACATCATCCAGCAGGCTGCGCAGGCCATGCTCGCCCAGGCGAACCAGGCTCCCCAGCTCGTGCTCCAGCTGCTGAAGTAAGCTTCTTTGGTCTGAAGACGGAAACAAAAAGGGCGGGGTCATTCCCCGCCCTTGATGCGTTTGAAGCCTTGGTTCAGGCTACTTGGTGACCTTGTTGGCGACCTTCGGCGCCGGATCGTCCCAGCGATAGGTCAGGCTGACGGAGATGATGTCCACATGGGCCTTCACGTCCGCATTGAGCTTGTCGATCTGGCCTGCCGCATAGCTCGCTTTGTAGTTCGGATTGGACGGATCGAGGATGCTGACTTTCGTGGACTTCGGGAAGATATGGGTGTAGCCGAAGTCAAGCGACAATTGCTCGTTGAGTTTGTAGCCTGCGCCGATGGAGGCCCAGATGCGATCATTGTCAGGCAGGCGGGTCGACCGGCTGGCGTCCTTGATCGGGGTTGATTCGAAGGCCAGGCCGCTGCGCAAAGTCAGCTTGGAATCCCATGCATATTCGCCGCCCAGCGAGGCGTACCAACCATCCTTATAATCAAAGGGAAGGACAGGACTTCCAAGATGCCGGGTTCCAGGCGACCACCAGACTGCCTGAGTGAGGGGATTGACGCCGCTGTTCCTGTAGGTGACCGCAGGTGATTTCAGCACGCTCCATTGCGTCCATTCAAAGCCCGCCAGAAGCGTGAGGTTCTGAGATGCTTTTTGTTTCAGGCCGAGCGTGACCATCTGGGGCAGGGGAACGCCCACCTCGATGGGGTTGTTGAGGGCGTAAGCCGCTAAGCTTTGATTGTTTTGAAAACTCGCGGCTGCTGCGGCCCCGCCAAAGAAATCTCCCTTCAGGGTCGTCTTGACTTCGGAGCGATAGCCAAGGCCGATTTCCGTGCCGGCCATCGGCTTGAAAGTGACGCCAAGCGTATAGCCCAGAGCGGCCCCATCGCCCTGCAATCCCAGGACCCCCCAGTTGGAAGGCGTCAGTCCAGTCGCGGCCGCTGTGGTGTATCTGGCCTTCAAATCCAGATAGCGCACGCCAGCCGCGAGCGAGACCATTTCATTGAACTTGTAAGCGACGGACGCCGTCACTTCCTTCGAACTTGCGCGGGTGGTGCTGCCGTAGTTGCGGCCCACATAGGAGCTGTCGGGCTTGGTGGCGAGCCCATAGGGGGCGTTGACGCTCAATCCCAGCCAGATGTTCTGATTCAGCTGCCAGCTGGCGTAAGTGTTGGGCAAAATCGCGTCCAGCGCCATGTCGCCGCTGCTTGTCGCGCCCGCTGCAAGAAAGTTGTTATAGCCTGCGCTTGTGCCGCTGATATTGGTCAAGTTGGCATAGGGCATAAGTCCCGTCAGGCCGACGGTGGTCTGGATCCCCTTGTAGTCGGTCATGACGGCGGGGTTCCAGAACATGGACCCAAGCCCCGCGCCGTTCGCGGCGGCGCCAGCAAACGATGAGCCCTGTCCTGCGGCGCTCTGCTCGCGCAACGCAAAACCGCCGGCGTGAGCCGCACTGGCCGCAACGATGACCGACCCGGCGGCGACGCCGGTCAGCAGGATCTTCTTGAGCATTTCAACCCCCAGTTAACCAAAAGCCTAGGTGACGCTACGACAGCTTTGTGACAATTGGCAAGCGGGGTCAGGCGAAAATCAAAATCGTAACCGTTTCCGCCGTGAACGTATCGAAATCATAACATCAAGATTGGCTTTTGAAGCCTTGGAGGCACGCTTTCCTCCCAAACCGGGCCTGGTCGGCCCCTTTGGGAGAGCCGGGTTCGGGACGGGCTCTCGTCTTGCGGCGCCCGGGCATCGACACCGTCATCCGCCTGCATGCTGAGGGACGCATCGACTGGGTCAACGGGACCATCTTTGATCCGGCGGCGCTGCGCCCGCGCGCCACGACAAGGACTTTCCGCCTGTGCCCGCGACCCGGGCCTACCTTTATCGCCGAGGTCCGGAATCCTGTGCATGGCCTCGCCCCAAAGCCTGCATGGCCCCGCGCTTTCGTGCTAGCTCGCCCCGGCGGAGGTCCCGCAGGATTCGAGGAGCGGATGGCGGTTGACATCGACATAGGAATGACCGGCGCCAATGCGCCGGCCATGGTCGATCTTGAGGAGTTGCTCGCGACCCGCCTGCTGGTGCAGGGCAATTCCGGCTCCGGCAAATCCCATCTCCTGCGCCGCCTGCTGGAGCAGAGCGCCCGGCTCGTGCAGCAGATCGTCATTGACCCCGAAGGCGACTATGTGACCTTGGCCGAGCGCTACGGCCATGTGGTGGTCGACGCCGCCCAGGCAGAGCATGAACTCGCGATGATCGCGACGCGGGTGCGCCAGCACCGCATCTCCGTCGTGCTCAATCTGGAGGAGTTGGAGGTCGACGGGCAGCTGCGCTGCGCGGCGATTTTCCTCAACGCCCTCTTCGACGCCGATCGGGAGCACTGGTTCCCCGCGCTCGTCGTGGTGGACGAGGCCCAGCTTTTCGCCCCCTCGGCCGCCTCCGATGGATCTGAGGATGCCCGGCGCATGAGCCTTACGGCCATGACCAATCTGATGTGTCGGGGCCGCAAGCGCGGGCTCGCGGGGATCATCGCCACCCAGCGCCTCGCCAAGCTCGCCAAGAATGTCGCGGCCGAGGCGTCCAACTTCCTGATGGGCCGCACCTTCCTCGACATCGACATGGCCCGCGCGGCCGATCTTCTGGGCATGGAGCGCCGGCAGGCCGAAATGTTCCGCGACCTCAAGCGCGGCGCCTTTATAGGGCTTGGCCCGGCCATTGCGCGCCGTCCGCTCTCCATGCGCATCGGCGCGGTTGAAACGGCGGATCGGGGCGCGGCGCCGCGCCTCCTGCCCCTGCCGATGGACGATGACGGCGATCATCATGATCTTCTCTTCGCCCCTTCGGACGCGCCGCCCGCCGCGCCGCGCCCGCGCCGCCTGCGCGTGCAAGCCGCCGAGAAGAGCGATGAATGGCTGGCGCGCCTCGATCAGGCGCCCCCGCCTCCCTTCGTCGCGGCGGCGCCCCCGGAAATGACCGACGAGGAGCGCGAGCGGGCGATTGAGGAGATCATCGCCCAGATGATCGCCGATCCCGCCGCCGCCGCGCAGCCCGCCAGCGCCCTGCATCGCGATTTTCTCGTGCGCTGCCGCATCCGCAGGCTGGGCTCAGTCGTGCCTGATCTCTCAGCCTTCCGCCGCCGCCTCGCCACCCTGCGGGCGCGCGCTGTCTACCCCGAGGGCGCGGATGAAGAAGCCTGGGCGCGGGCGGTCGAGACGGCCCAGCGCCTTCCCGACGACATGCTGGGCGTGTTTCTGATGCTTTGCCGTGCGGCTGTGGCGGGCCAGCCCTGTCCGGGGGACGACGAGATTGCCCGTTTCTTCGGCAGCCATTCGCCCGGCCGCGCCCGGCGTCTGCTCGGGCAGATGGAGCAGCTCGGCCTCATCGTCCTGCGCACGGACTTCCAGGGGCGCCGGATCATCGCCTTTCCCGAACTGGCGCTCGAGACGGCGGCGCAGAGCCCGGCGGAGGCCATCTAAAGCGCGGCGAGCTCGACCGCGCGCAGCGTCACCACCGGCGCCGCGCCTTGCCCGCGCCGCGCCGCCAGCGCCATGGCGATTGCGGGCGCGGGCCGGAAGCGTTGGAAAAGCCAGCGGGAGGGAATGTCGTCGAGCCCCGGCGAAAAGCTGATGCGCAGGGGCTCGCGGGTGAAGGCGAAATCCTTCAAGGGCAGCGCGACGCCCAGCCCCACGGCCTTGATATAGGCCTCTTTCAGGGTCCAGAAATCGAAGAAACAGTCGCCCCGCTCCGCCTCCGGCGCGCTGCGGAAGGCCTCGAACTCGGCGGGGGCGAAGAGGTGGCGGGCCACGGCCTCGTCCGCCCGGTCGGGGGCGATGCGCTCCACATCGACGCCCACCTCCCGGTCGACCGCCACGGCGAGCGCCACATGGCCGCGGGTATGGGAGAGGTTGAAGGACAGGCGGGCCGATGCGTCGCCTGCGTCGATGCGCGGCTTGCCATGGGCGGCGACGGCGAAGGTCCAATCCTGCGGCGGGCGCGGGAAGAACTCCGAAAGGGTCGCGCGCGTCAGCGCATGGGCAGCCACATAGCTGTCGCGGTCATGGGCGAAGGCGAAACGCTGCGCTTTGGCCTGCTCCTGCGGGCTCAGCAGCGCGAGCAGACGGGGCGCGGCGCCATCGACCCGCGCGTGGCGGACCTCGATGACGCCCTCGCCCAGCGACAGGCTCATGTTCAGGTCTTTGCGTAGCGGCTCACGGGCTTCGGCAGGCCCAGAATATCGCGCAAGGTCGAGCCCTCATATTCCCTGCGGAACAGGCCGCGCTTCTGCAATTCAGGGGTGACCATGTTCACGAAGTCCTCGAGCCCGCCGAGATAGAAGGGCGGCAGCACGTTGAAGCCGTCGCAGGCGCCGGTTTCGAACCAGTGCTGCATCTGGTCCACCACCTCTTCGGGCGTGCCCACGAGGGTGAAATGGCCGCGCGAACTGGCGAAGCGCATGGCGAGTTCGCGCAGGCTCGGGGCGCCTTCCTTCGACCAGCCCAGGATCATGTCCGAGCGGCTGCTGATGACGACATTCTCGGGGAGTTCGGGCAGGGGCTCGTCGAGCGGGAGCCCCGAGAGGTCATGGCCGATGCGGCGCGAGAGCAGGGACACCGCGAGGTCGGGATGCAGAAGGTCCTGCAGCTCCTGCAATTTCGCCTGCGCCTCCGCGCGCGTCGGCGCCACATAGACGGACATGCCCGGCAGGATCTTGAGGTGGTCGGGATCGCGCCCCGCCTCCACCATGCGCCGCTTGACGTCCGCATAGAACTCCCGCGCGGTCTCGATCACATTGTGGGCGGTGAAGACGACTTCGGCTGTCTCGGCGGCGAGCTGGCGGCCGTCATCCGAAGCGCCGGCCTGCACGATCACCGGCTGGCCCTGGGGCGAGCGGGCGACGTTGAGCGGGCCCTGCACGTCATAATAGGCGCCGTGGTGGTTCAGCACATGCATTTTCGAGCGGTCGGAGAAGAGGCCGGTCTGCTTGTCGCGCAGGAAGGCGTCCTCGTCCCATGAATCCCAGAGGGCGCGCACCACATCCACGAATTCGCGGCCGCGCCTGTAGCGTTCGACTTTGGGCAGATGGGGCGTGGCGCTGAAATTGAGCGCCTCGGTCTCATTGCCGGAGGTCACGACGTTCCAGCCGACGCGGCCATTGGAGATGATGTCGAGCGAGGCGAATTTGCGCGCGACCGAGAAGGGCTGTTCGAAACTGGTGCTGGCCGTGCAGACGAGGCCGATGCGCTTGGTGTGGGCGGCGAGCGTGCTCAGCAGCGTCCAGGGCTCCATCCACGCCACATAGTGCATGCGGTCGATGCCCGATTCGCCGCCCATCCAGGCGGTGAGCGAATCGGCGGAGAAGAGCATGTCGAAGCAGCCGCGCTCGGCGAGCTGGGCCATGTCGACGAAATGCTGGAAGTTGACGCCCGCATCGGCCTGCGCGCGCGGATGGCGCCAGGAAGCGATGTGATGTCCGCAAGGCCTGATGAACAGCCCCAATTTCATCTGCCGCGCAGCCGTGGTCACGTCTCTCTCCCCTCATGAACGATCAGTCTGGCGCCATCGTATCGCCTGAGGGGCCGCGCGTGAACCCGCCTTCGCGCATGGCGGGATTTCGCAAAATGGATTAGAAGGCTCGCTGGTCTGGCGAAAGGCGCAGGAGGCGGCTCACCCATGATTTCCGACGCCATCGCCGCTTTCGACCAGATCTTCAGTCCGCCCTTCCGCAAGGTGCTTCTGCGAAGCCTCGCCCTCACCCTGGCCCTGCTGGCGCTCGTCTGGTTTGGCCTCAACCGGCTGGCGGCGGCCTATGCGACGACGCCCTGGCCCTGGCTCGACACGGTTCTCGCCATCGTCGCCGCCGTCGGCCTGGTTGTGGGCCTCGTCTTTCTGGTGGCGCCGGTCAGCGCGCTGGTGGCGGGCTTCCATCTCGATGAATTGGCCGAAACCGTGGAGCGCGTCATTGCGCCGGACCATGTGGGTCAGGCCTTGCCGGGCGGTCAGGCGAGCTGGCTTGCGGTGAAGTTCGCCGCCGTCTCGGTGCTGGTCAATCTCTTCGCGCTGGCGCTCCTGCTGCTGCCGGGGATCAACATCCTCGCCTTCTTCGGGGCCAACGCCTATCTGCTGGGCCGGGAATATTTTGAGCTGGCGGCCCTGCGCTACAGACCCATCGACGAGGTGCGGGCGTTGCGCGGCGCCCACAGAGTCTACCTCTTCGTCTGCGGCCTTCTCATCGCCGCGCTGGTGGCGATTCCCGTGCTCAACCTTCTGACGCCGCTGTTCGCCACCGCCTTCATGGTGCGCATCCACCGGAGGCTGTCGGCGCCGGGTCGGGGCTGAGGTCAGGCGAGCTTCTGCTTCTCGAACTGTCCGGCCTTGCGGAACCGCGTGAGATAGGTCGGCACGATCGACTCGATGGCCTCGGGGTGGATGCCCAGCCCCTCGAGCGTGCGATGGTCGGCGGCGGCCTTCGCGCCCACCACATTGTCGACCGCCAGCAGCTTGATCTGGTCGCGGGTCGTCAGCAGCATCTTGGGGAAGAGGCCAAGGCTCAGGCTGTCCGCCAGCTCCGTGCCGCGCGCCATGACGTCACCCGCCGCGAAGGGCAGGGGCAGCAGCAGGCGTCGGCGTCCCGTGACGTCGCAGACATATTGCATGAGTTCGCGGAAGGTCTTCACCTGCGGCCCGCCCAGCTCATAGACCGCGCCCGCCTGCGCCCGGCCGGCGAGGGCGCGTGAAATGGCCTCGGCCACATCGCCCACATAGACCGGCTGGAACTTCGTCTCGCCGCCGCCGAAGAGCGGCAGGACGGGCGAGATGCGGGCCAGCGCCGCGAAACGGTTGAAGAAGGAATCTTCCGGCCCGAAAATGATGGAGGGGCGGAAGATGACGGTCTCAGGGCGGGCGCTCAGCATTTCAGCCTCGCCCTCGCCCTTGGTGCGGGCGTAGAGCGAGTCGGACTGGGCATCCGCGCCCAGCGCCGAGACATGCACGACATTGTCGATGCCGGCCTGCGCGGCGGCCTGCGCCACGGCGCGCGCGCCGTTCACATGGAGGGATTCGAATTTCTGCGCGCCATGTTCGGTCAGGATCGCCACCAGATTGACCACCGCCTCGGCGCCATGAAGGGCGGCGGCGACGGAGTCGGGATAGCGCAGGTTGGCCTGAACCGCATGGATCTGGCCGACGCGGCCCAGCGGCTGGAGGTGATAGGCGAGATCCGGGCGGCGACAGGCGACCCTGATGCGCCAGCCCTGCCGCGCGAGGGCGCGGACCACATGGCGGCCCACGAAGCCCGAGCCGCCGAACACCGTGACGATGCGCCCGGTCTTGACCAATTCATCTGACATGTGAGGCCCCTGATCCATCATGCCTTGCCATGGATGGTTCCATAGTCAAGGCGGGCCGCGCTGTATAGAGCGTCCTTCGATGGAAGGCGTCAGCGGGGGGCGCGACGCCGATGCTGGCGCACCCGCACGGGGATCGGGATCGGCCGGGGCGCAGGCGTCAGAAGCGCGGCCAGAGCTTCACCCATGCTGCTGATCGCCGTGCGGATCTGGCGCAGGAGAGTGAGGGGAAAGCTCGACATGACCGCCTCCGAAGGAAGGAACCTGTTAATAATATAGGCGGCGAAAACGGGGCCACAAGGGAAATCAGCAGGAGAATTCGAAATGCTGCGATTGACAAGCCGCGCCCCCGCCTCGTATGAGACCCCCAGTGCCCAGGTGGCGGAATTGGTAGACGCGCTGGTTTCAGGTACCAGTCTTGCAAGAGGTGGAGGTTCGAGTCCTCTCCTGGGCACCAAAATCCCGCAAAACATCCATTTACAAGCTGATTTTTTCAGCGTTCACGGCTCGTTGCGACGCCCCCTCCGCTCTCGCCCCACAGACCTCATTGACTTGGGCGGCCTCCTCGGCGACAGTCTCGTCATATCGGCGCAAGACCGAAGCAATCGGGGGGATTTCCATGTCCGGCAAGATCCATTTCACCAGACAATCAGCTTTTGCGGGCGCGCTCGCCCTGTGCGCGCTCGCGCCAGCCGCTGAGGCCGCCGAACCTTTCGCCCTGCGGTCCGACACCTTCAAGGACGGGACATTGATGCCCCGCAAGGTCGCCAACAATACGGCGGGCAACGCCAATTGCGTGGGCGAGAATGTGTCGCCGCATCTGGCCTGGTCAGGCGTTCCCGAGGGAACCAAGAGCTTCGTCATCACCATGGTGGACCCGGAAGGGCGCGGCGGCGCTGGCGTCCATCACTGGGTGGCCTATGGAATTCCCCCGGACGTCACGTCGCTGGCGGAGGGCGAGGCGAGCAAGCCGAGCCCCAAGCTCGTCGGGGGCAAGAGCACCCAGGGCCTTGCGGTCTATGCAGGCCCCTGCACGCCGCCCGGCTCCCCGCATCACTACACATTCGTGGTCATCGCCACCGATTTCGAGACCACTGAACTGCCGCCGGGTCTGACGATTCCTGAGGTCTGGGCCAAACTGCCCGGCCGCGCCAAGGCGGCCGCGGGCCTCGTGGGCCTGTTCGTCAAGCCCTGACGCGAGGCGCCGGCCCGCCCTGCGGGCTGGCCGCCCTAGACGGCTTCGCCATTGAGGCTCGCCTGAAGCCTGCGCAGACGCGCCAGCGCCTCCTGACGGGAGCGCGGGTCTCTGTCGTCGTCTGCGTCAAGGGCCTGCAGTTCGCCGCTCAGACGTCTTGCGGCGTCCGAGACGAAGACGCTTTCTGTCGAGCGCAGCATGGCGCCGCGCGAGGAGGCGGCGGGCTGCAAGCGATAGGCGCGGCTGGCGAAATGGCGTGCTGCGAGACTGGAGCCGATGTCGAGCATGTGACTGCCCTCCAATTAACCTTACTTTTTATAGAAACGGCGCCTCGCTCCGGAATTTGAACTGTGGTTACGAAATAATTTGTTCGCAGATGCAAAAAAGGGGCGCTGTCGCCAGCGCCCCCGGTTTTCCGCCTCAATCGCGCCTTTGTCGCCTCAATCGCGCCCTGCGGCCTTGCGCAGCACGGCGGCCGCATCCGGCGCCGCGCCATCGCCCGTCCAGGCGACATATTGGTCGGGACGGATGAGGATCAGCCGGAATTCATAATCCTCGCGGCCCTGCGCAAAAGTGTCGGCGACGGCCTTGAAGGGAATCTTCAGGTCGCGCGCGGCGGCCTCAAAGGCGCCGATGGCCTCGGCGGGCGCGTCGAGGGCGAGGAGCACGAAGCCCTTGCCCAGCTCCTCGAAGATGTTGCGCCCGTCGGTCAGCTTGCGCGGGGCGAGATGATGGCCCGCCCGCGCCTTGAACATATACTGGCCCCGCGCCTTGCATACCCCGCCGGGCGGGCCATCGACGATGGGCGAGCCTTCGTAGTTGGGCTCGAAATTCGACACGAAGGAGGTCGTGCCCGCCACGAATTCCTCCCAGACCTGCGCGAAGCCTTCCGGATTCGTAGCGGGATCGTGGCGGTTGGCGAGCTCGCCCTCCCATTTGATGCGGGAGGCGATGAGGTTTTCGCCGACGTCCTTGAACACGGGCCGGCGTTCGAGGTCATAGCTGTCAAGCAAGGCCTCGCCCGCCCAGCCATGGATGCGCGCGGCGAGCTTCCAGGCGAGGTTGGCGGCGTCCTCGAGGCCATTGTTCACGCCGAAGCCGCCATAGGGCGGATGGGAATGGGCGGCGTCGCCGGCGATGAAGATGCGGCCCTTGCGATATTCCTCGGCCACGGCGATGCGCAGATCCCAGAAGCCGACATAGGAGAAGTCGCAGGGGAAGCTCTCGCCGACGATCTTGTGCAGGAGGCCTTCGAAATCGAAGTTGTCGCGGGTCGTGTCGGCGGGGACGGGCGCGTGGAAGAAGAAGGTCGAATTGGTGTCGACGCGGCCGAAGAACTGCCAGTAGCCGTTGAGCGCGGGATCGACCGCGCGATAGGTGGAGCAGACGGGATAGCGGTCGAGGATCCTGTCGAGCTCGGGTGAGCGGAAGACCGCCAGCATCATGACCTGATCGAAGTCCGTGCCGTCGCGCTTGATCCCCGAGGCCTCGCGCACCAGCGAATGGCCGCCGTCGCAGCCCACGATGTAATCGGCTTCAAGGATCTCGATGGCGCCGTCGCCCGCCTCGTTCTGCACGGTCACGCGCACGCCGGTCTCGTCCTGCTCGACCGAGCGGGCGATCCAACCGAAGCGGGCCTGCGCCAGCGGCAGCTTGCTCATGCGCTCGCGCAGCACCGTCTCGAAGCAATACTGTGGCATGCGGTCGTTTTTCTGGAAATAATAGTCGCCGACGATCTCGCGGCCCTTGGTCTGGAACCAGTGTTCGCTCGTCAGCGAGCCGAAGGCGATGATTCCGTTGGAGTTGACGGTCGTGGGCATCAGGCGCGTCGCGCGCACCTCGTCCACGCAGCCCCAGTAGTGAAAATGTTCCAGCGTGCGCTGGGTGAGGTTCTGGCCGCGGGGAATGTTGTGCATGCCCGGACGGCGTTCGATGAGGATGCTTGAGACGCCCCTCTGGGCGAGATCGATGGCCAGCCCAACGCCCACAGGGCCTCCGCCGACGATGATGACATGGCTGCGCTGGTTCAAGAATCCGATCCCGTCATTTGTGTCTCAGGGGGAGCGGATACTACAAAAGCCCTATGAATCAAACCGCGCATCCCTGCGGTGGGCAGTGGCGCATGGCCGCACAAGCCGCAGGAATGCCGCCGGGAGCGTTCCCGGCGGCGTGGCGTGGGGGCTCAGTAGCGGGCGAGCACCGCCGCCGGGGGGGCGCTGACGAAGCGATAGTTCAGGCCCACGCGGACCATGTCGACGGAGTTCTTGCGGTCGCCGAAGAAGGCGATGCAGTCATCGACGACGTCGCTATGGTAGCCGTTGCGGCCATTGCCGAACTGGGCGTGCAGATATTCGATCTTGGTGGAGAGGTTCTCGGTGAGGGCGTATTCAAGACCGCCGCCGAGCGCCCAGCCTGTATTGTTTCCACCGCCATTGCGCGAATAGGTGGTGGTGTAGACAGAGGTGCTCACGCTCGGGTTCCAGGCGCCCTTGCCGGAATCCCAGACGTTGCGGTTGGTCGTGATGGTCGTGGCGGTGTCGGTGATGGTGGCGTTGTTGCCGCCATTGCGGAAGGCCGCGCCACCCGTGATGAACAACAGCGTCCGATCCATGGCGAAGCCGAAGCGGGCGCGGATGGTGCTGAGCATATTGTTGTCGCCATTGCCTGACCAGCTGTAGACGTGGTTCGTGACAGTGGTCCGGTTCGGCCGGTTGTTGTTGCTGCTCAGCATGTTGTAGCCGGGGCCATCCGTATAGACCATCTCGGGCGTCCCGAAGACCGGATAGTCATAGCCACGACCGTTGTTCCGGCCGATCCAGTTGACGTCGCCCTCAAGGCCGAAGACCCAGGCGCCGAACTGCCAGTTGTAGCCGGCCTGCAAGCCGCCGATGACGCCGACCTTGTTGGAGCCATTGCAGTTGGGCAGGTAGGATGTGTCGGCGATGTAGACGCCGTGGTCGAGGTAGCTCATGCCCGGGCAATTGTCGCGGCCGGACCAGGCGGCGCCGACGTTGCCGCCGACATAAAAGCCGCTCCAGGTGAAGGCGGGGGCCAGCATCAAGGGGGCCGGCGCGACGGCGCGGCTGGGAAGGTCAGCCGCAAAGCTCAACGAGGACATCGAGAGCAGGGCGGCTGCGCAGAGCAGGGTTCTTTTCATGGGTAAAACCTCCGGGGATTCGTCAACAAGACGCCCAGTAGAAATCTCACCAGAACCCAAAATGGGCAAGTAGTGTAAAATGGAATGGAGATCAGTGTTGCAAATAGAAGACAACTATAAGCTCAAGACAAAGCTTATAATAATCAGAATTGAATATATATTATAAACGCGTAAACGTATTTGGGTATCTATACCTTCAGCTCTGCCGTTTTCATGAAGTCGGGTAGTCTACCTGGGTCAGGCAAAGCCCGTCCGGCGGCGCAACCATGCCGCAGCGCGCGCGGTCTTTGGCCGCGAGGGCGTCGGCGAGCTGCTCCGCGCTCCATTTGCCCGAGCCCACATGCTCCAGCGAGCCCACCATGGAGCGGACCTGCCGGTGCAGGAAGGACAGGGCGGAGACCTCGACGCGGATCTCATCCCCGATCCGCGTCACGCTCATGTGGTCGAGGGTGCGCAGGGGCGAGTTGGCCTGACACTGGGAATCCCTGAAGGTCGAGAAATCATGGCGCCCCACCAGCCGTTGCGCCGCCTCGTGCATGGCCTGCGCGTCCAGCCGCTTCTTCACCTGCCAGGCCTGTCCGCGCTCGAGCGTCAGGGGGGCGCGCCGGTTGATGATGCGGTAGACATAGTGGCGCTTGATGGCGTCGAACCGCGCCTCGAAGGTCTCGCCGACCTCCTCCGCCCGGAGCACCGCGACGGGATGGGGGCGCAGGTGGGCGTTCAGTCCCTCGCTGATCTGGAAGGGCGTGCGGTTTTTGGTCAGCGTCACATGGGCGACCTGTCCTGTGGCGTGGACGCCCGAATCCGTCCGTCCGGCGCCATGGACGATCACCGTCTCGCCGCAAAACCGCGTGAAGGCCTGCTCCAGCGTCTGCTGGACGGAGGGCGCGTTGTCCTGCCTCTGCCAGCCCGCGAAGGGCCGACCGTCATATTCGATGGTGAGTTTGTAGCGGGGCATGGCGGCTGTGTTAGCACCGCTCGGACGCCGCCGCCAAGTTGCGGGCCATCAGGGAAATTGACCAGCGCCCCGCGCTTGCTTATCTCAAAGACAACTGAAACAGCCCGTGATCGGGCGCGCGACCCCTTCGAGCGATCCATGGCCCTGCGACCCATCATCTGCCTTCCCGATCCCCGCCTGCGCCTCGTCTCCCATCGGGTAGAGACGGTGGACGACTCCATCCGCGCCCTCATGGACGATATGCTGGAGACCATGTACGCCGCCCCCGGCATCGGGCTCGCCGCGATCCAGATCGCCGAGCCCCTGCGCGTCGTGGTGATCGACATCGCCAAGAAGGACGATCCGCCCGCGCCCATGTTCTTCGTCAATCCCGAGATCCTCTGGGCCTCCGAGGACAAGGCCGATTACGAGGAGGGCTGTCTGTCGATCCCCGATTATTACGAGACGATCCAGCGCCCCACCCGGGTCAAGGTGGCCTATCAGGACCGCATGGGCGCCCCGCAGGAGATCGAGGCCGAGGGCTTGCTGGCGACCTGCCTCCAGCACGAGATCGACCATATCAACGGGGTGCTCTTCGTCGATCATCTCTCGCGCCTCAAGCGCGAAAGGGTGATGAAGAAGTTCCAGAAGGCCGCGCGTCTGCGCGAGTCCGAACAGGCCTGACCCATGCGCATCGTCTTCATGGGCACGCCGGATTTCTCCGTCCCCGTGCTCACCGAGATCGTCGGCCAGGGCCATGAGGTGGCCGCCGTCTACACCCGCGCGCCCCGGCCCGCCGGCCGCGGCATGGAGCTGAAGCCCTCCCCCGTCCATCTTCTCGCGGACCAGCTCGGCATCCCCGTCCATACGCCCAAAAGCCTGCGCTCGCCCGAGGCCGCCGACCTCTTCGCCTCCCATGATGCGGATGTGGCGGTCGTGGTGGCCTATGGGCTGATCCTGCCGCAGGCCATTCTCGACGCGCCTCGCGAATGCTGCCTCAACCTCCACGCCTCGCTTCTGCCGCGCTGGCGCGGCGCCGCGCCCATCCAGCGCGCCATCATGGCGGGCGATGCGCAGACCGGCGTCATGGTCATGAAGATGGAGGCCGGGCTCGACACCGGCCCTGTCGCCATGGCCGAGCGGGTCGCCATCACCCCCGACATGACCGCAGGCGAGCTTCACGACAAGCTTTCCCCCCTCGGCGCAGACCTCATGGTCCGCGCGCTGGCGGCGCTGTCGCGGGGCGGGCTCGTGTTCCAGCCGCAGGCGGAGGCGGGCGTCACCTACGCCCATAAAATCGAAAAGGCCGAGGCGCGGATCGACTGGACGCAGCCCGCGCAGGCCGTCCACAACCATATCCGCGGCCTCTCGCCCTTCCCTGGCGCCTTCTTCGAGGCCGATTTCGGCCGGGGGCCGGAGCGGATCAAAGTTCTGCGCTCCAGGGTCTGCGCGGGGACGGGCGCTCCGGGCGCGCTGCTTGGCGAGGAGCTGACGGTGGCCTGCGGCGCGGGCGCGCTGGAGCTGGTCGAGATCCAGCGGGCGGGCAAGGCGCCCATGAAGCCGCTGGAGTTTTTGCGCGGCGTGCGCGCCCGGCCGGAGCGGCTGGATTAGATATAAAATAGCGTTCCTGATCTGTTCCATTCCGCCGCAAATCGGGTTATTGTCCAGCCTATGGACAAGACCATCATCTTTCTTGGCTTTCTGCCGATCACGGGCTTCGGCCTGCTCCTGACGCTGGGGACGCTCGCCCTCGGCCTGCTTCTCGTCATCGCCGTCTCCGTGCTGCGCACGGGCCGGGCCCGCGCCTTCGAGGCGGCGCTGGCGGCGGAGCGGCAGCGCGAGGCGGATGACAAGCTGGCGGAGCTGACCCGCCTCAACGCGGAATTGACGGGGCGCCTGCGCTCCATGGCGGAGGTCATGACCTCCCGCCAGACCGATCTGTCGCGCATCGTGGCCGAGCGGCTGGATGCGGTGGGCGCCCGGGTGGGCCAGGGGCTCGAACAGGGCGCCCGCTCCACCGCCGACCATCTGGCGAAACTTGGCGAGCGCCTTGCCGTGATCGACCGCGCGCAGGAGGGGCTCAGCGGCCTCACGAAGGAGATGCTGGGCCTGCGGGAGATCCTCGCCAACAAGCAGACGCGCGGCGCCTTCGGGCAGGGCCGCATGGAGGCCATCGTGCGGGACAATCTGTCCGCCGACGCCTTCGCCTTCCAGCACTCCCTCTCCAACCGCAACCGCCCCGATTGCGTCATCCGCCTGCCCGGCGACGATCGGCTCATGGTGGTGGACGCCAAGTTTCCGCTGGAGGCCTTCACCGCCTTTCGCGCCGCCGAGTCCGATGTCGCCCGCAAGGAGGCGGCGACCCGCCTGCGCAATGACGTCAGCAAGCATATCCGCGACATCGCCGAGCGTTATTTCGTGCCCGGCGAGACGCAGGATCTCGCGCTGCTCTTCGTGCCCGCCGAGTCCATCTATGCGGATCTGCATGAGCATTTCGACGATCTCGTGCAGAAGGCGCACCGGGCGCGGATCATGGTGGTCTCGCCATCCCTGCTGATGCTGGCGATCCAGGTCATGCAATCCATCGTGCGCGATCAGAAGATGCGCGAGCAGGCGCATCTCATCCAGACCGAGGTGCGCCACCTCCTCGCCGATGTCGGGCGCCTGCGCGAGCGCGTCGGCAAGCTCGACAGCCACTTCCGGCAAGCGCAGGAGGACGTGGCGCAGATCGGCACGTCCTCCGCCAAGATCGTCGCCCGTGGGGAGCGGATCGATCAGTTGGAGTTCAGCGAGGCGCCGGTCCCAAAGCCCGCCATCCCCGCAGGCCCGCTCTTCGAACGCGCGGCCGAGTGAGCGCTACAGGCGCTCACGCCCATGGGGCGCATCGAGCGCCAGAAGGGGGCCGACGGGCGTGACGCCGCAGGGGTTCAAATGCCTGTGGCTCATATAATAGTGGCGCTTGATATGGTCGAAATCCACGGTCCCGGCGACCCCCGGGGTTTGATGGAGATCGCGCAGATAGGCCCATAGATTGGGGTAATCCACGATCCGCCGCAGATTGCATTTGAAGTGGCCGTGATAGACCGCGTCAAAACGCACGAGGGTCGTGTAGAGCCGCCAGTCCGCTTCGGTGAGGCGCGCGCCGCAGAGATAGCGCTGGTCGGCCAGCCGCGCCTCGAGCCAGTCGAGCGTTTCGAAAAGCGGCCAGACCGCCTCCTCATAGGCCTCCTGCGCGGCGGCGAAGCCAGCGCGGTAGACCCCGTTATTCACGGTTGCATAGATGCGGTCGTTGAGCGCGTCGATGTCGGGGCGCAGGTCGGGTGGATAATAGTCGCCCTCCGCCGCGCCAATCCCGTCGAAGGCGCTGTTGAACATGCGGATGATCTCCGACGATTCATTGTTCACGATGCGCCGGGTCTTGCGGTCGAGGAGCACCGGCACGGTCGCCCGCCCCGTATAATCGGGATGGGCGCCGACATAGACCTCGTGCATCGCGCGCGCGTTGAAGACGGGATCGGCGATGACGCCGGGGCCGGGGGCGAAGCTCCAGCCATCTTCGGCCATGAGCCAGTGGACGACCGAGAGCGAGATCATCGCCTCAAGCCCCTTCAGCTTGCGGAAGATGAGGGTGCGATGCGCCCAGGGGCAGGCGAGCGAGACATAAAGGTGATAGCGGCCGGGCTCCGCGCGAAAGCCGCCCTCGCCTGACGGGCCGGGGGCGCCGTCGGGCGTGATCCAGTTGCGCAGCTTGCTGGGCTGACGCTGGAAACGACCGGTCCCATCGGCCTTGCCTGCCTCGTCCTGCGTCCACTTTCCGTCGATCAGACGACCCATGATTCGCTCCCTGGGCGATAGGCCCGGCGTCAGAATAGGTCGCTGATCGCCATGAAAACCGCATAGACGAAGCCTGCATTGAGCAGGAAGCCGATTGCGCCCAGCGCGAGCGCGCCAAGGATCAGCAATCCGTCCCGTTCGACAAGGCCAATGCCCAGAAGGCAGACCGCCCAGCCCCAGGGGATCTGGCCGACCACGGGCAAGGCGACCAGAACGCCCAGCGCCAGCGCCATGAGGAGCGCGCCGAGCGCCAGCGTCGCGCGGCGATGGCCGAGCCAGTTGAAGCGCGGCTGGCTGAACCGTTCGAGCCTCTCAAGCAAAGGAATGGCCCTGCCGGCCGCCCGCGCCACATCCTTGCGGGCGACGGAGCGGTTGAGCACGAAGGCGGGCGCCCAGGGGGCGTGACGCCCGGAGCCGATCTGGACCGCCACCCCGATCAGCAGAAGGGCGCAGAAGATCGGAATGGGCGGGGGCATGGGAATGCAGTTCGGCAGGCCCAGAATGACCACCAGCAGGGAAAAGGACCGATCGCCCAGCGTTGCGAGAATGTCTCCGACGGTCAGCCGCTCCGCCGGGTCGCGGGCGAGTTTCGCCAGTAATTCGGAGGTCCGCATGAATTTTTACGCCAATCTGAACCGGTAAAGGAAACGCGACTGGTCTTGTAGCGCCCCTTCATGGCCGCGCCAAGGCCGATGACATCCTCAGCGGTCGAAGCGGCGGCTGCGGACCTGCTGGCGTCCTGCGATCTCGTCGCCGGCGCCTTCGCTCATCTTCACAAAGCTGAAGATGGACAGGACCGACAGGACGCCAATGACGATGAAGGCCGTGGAGAAGGCGTGAACTGGCGTGGGCGAGGCTTCGCCGCCCACGAGAAAGAGCACGAAGGCCGACACCGCCACCCCAAGGCTGAGCGACAGGCGCTGCATCATCTGGGAGAAGCTGGTGGCCTGGCTCATCAGCGGCCCCTCGATTTCGGCGAAGGCTATGGTGTTGAGGGCGGTGAACTGGAGCGAGCGGAACACGCCGCCCAGAAAAATGATCGTCATCATGAAGGAGCGGCTGGATTCAGGCGTGAACAGACCGCAGGCCAGCATGAAGAAGCTCGCAATGAGCGTGTTCCAGACCAGCACCTTGCGAAAGCCGAAGCGGCGCAGAACATTTCTCGACATGGTGCGCATGCCGAAGGAGCCCGCGGCCGAGACGAAGGTGATGGCGCCCGATTCAATGGGCGTGTAGCCGAAGCCCTGCTGCATCATCAGCGGCAGCAGGAAGGGCACGGCGCCGACCCCGATGCGGAACAGCGAGCCGCCGGTGACGCTCACCCGCAAGGTTTGGAATTTCAGCAGCTTGAGGTCGAGGATGGGATTGTCGACCCGCCGCGCGTGGAAGACATAGAGGGTCATGGAGAGCAGCCCCACCGTGACGGCTGCGATGGCGATGGGGTCCGCCTTGTGGTGGGTGGTGAGGGCGTCCAGCCCGAAAAGCGTGCCGCACAGGCCAAGGCTCGACAGGGCGAAGCCGCGCCAGTCGAAGGGCTTCACGTCGGGCTCGCGCACGTCCTCGATGAAGATCGTCACGAGCACGATGCCGAGAATGCCGATGGGGACGTTGATCCAGAAGATCCAGCGCCAGGAGGCGACGGTGATGAGAACGCCCGCCAGCAGCGGGCCGATGATCGGGCCGATCAGGGCGGGCATGCCCATGAGCGCCATTGCCTGAATGAGTTCGGACTTGGCTACGGAGCGCACGAGGATCAGGCGCCCCACAGGCACCATCAGCGCCCCGCCTGCGCCCTGAACCACGCGGGCCAGCATCAGCATTTCGAAACTGTCGGTCAGGCCGCAGGCGATGGAGGCGCAGGTGAAGATGAAGATGGCGAGGCGGAAGATGGTGCGTGCCCCGAACCTGTCCGCCACCCAGCCGCTGACCGGCAGGAAGGCCGCCAGCGACAGCATGAAGGAGGTGATGACGAGATGCAGCCGGACGGGGGATTCGTGCAGGGAGTCGGCGATGGCGGGCAGGGCGGTCGCCAGCGCCGTCGAGTCGAGATTCTGCATGAACAGGGCGCAGGCCACGATCAGGGGGACGATGACGCGGCGCTCGACTGCCAAAGCAGCAACCTCCCTGGGCGACAGAAAACGTGACGCCCAACTCCTACCGGCGCGCGCCGCAAAGGTCCAGCGGTCAGCCCTGTCCCTGCAGGCCGACGCCCGATCGGCGCGCGATGAAGTAGAAGATGAGGGCGATGCAGGTCATGGCGAGGCTCCACAGGAGCCCGAGCGCGGCCAGCTCCGGCCCCTGCCCATTGCCCCAGAGGTCGAACATGGCCACGGCCATGGTCTGCGAGCTTGGGCCCGAGAGCAGCACCGGCAGCGACAGCACGCGCGTCGCCAGCAGAAAGATGAACAGCCAGCCCGCGATCAGCGAGGGCGACAGAAGCGGGATGACCACCCGCCGGAAGCCCGTCACCGAAGAGGCGCCCGACACCGCCGCCGCCTCCTCGAGCTCGCGATGCACCTGCAGCATGCCTGCGAAGGAATAGCGCACGCCATAGGGCATGTAATTGATGCAGAAGGCCCAGACGATGATCCAGATCGTGCCGTAGACGCCCACGGGCACGGTGAGGAAGAGCTGCATCACGCCGACGCCCAGCACGATGCCCGGAAAGACCAGAGGGGTGGTGGCGAGCTGGTCGAGCATGGCCGCGCCCGGCGCCTTGCGCACGCTGAGCCAGGCGGTGAAGCTCGCGATCAGCATGACGCAGGTCGCCGTGACCAGCGCGATGATGAAAGTGTTGGTGAGCAGGGCGATGTAGCGCGACGAGTTCAGCACGTTTTTGTAATTGTCGGGCGTGATGCGCGCGAAGGCGGCCCAGCTGAAGCTCTGGTAGAAGGGCAGCATCGAGGCCCAGATCAGGATGATGAGCGGCAGCACCAGCAGCAGGACGAAATTGATGACCAGCAGCGCGGCGGCGGGATAGCGCCAGACGCCGAGATCGAGCTGGGCGGGCTTGAAGTTCTTGCCGGTGATCGTCGCGAAACGCTCGGCGTTGCGGGTCAGGCGCCCATAGAAATAGAGCAGCGCCGAGACCAGCACGAGCAGCATGCAGGAGAGCGCGCTGGCCGAGCCAAGGTCCGGCGGCATGCTCAGATGCATGGTGTCGTAGATGTCGGTCGTCAGCACATGGACGCGGCCGGGCAGGCCGACAAGCGCGGGGACTTCAAAGGCCTCGATCGCGCGGATGAAGACGAGCATCGCCAGCGCGAGGATGGAGGGCAGCGAGAGGCGCAGGGTGATGCGGCGGATGGTGGCGAAAGGCCCCGCGCCCGACATGCGCGCCGCCTCCTCCAGCTCCGGATTGAAATTGCGCAGCGTGGCGCCCAGCAGCAGGAAGACGAGCGGCGACCACAGCAGCCCCTCGATCAGGATCATGCCGCCGAGGCCATAGACGTTGATGAGCAGATCGGTCGTGCCGGTGAACTGCCGATACCAGCTGTTGATGGGCCCGGATTTCGCCAGAAGCAGGAGCCAGGCGCTGACATAGAGCACATAGGGCGTGCCCATGGAGATGATGGTGGTCAGATAGGCCAGCGGCTTCAACGGCGTATTGGTGCGCTCCACCAGCCAGGCCATGACGCCGCCCAGCACGAGGGCGAAGACCGCGCTGCCCAGCGCGAAGATGAAGGAATTGGCCAGGCTTTGCAGAAAGCCGCGCTGATTGATGATCGCGGGAAAGCGATGCAGGCTGAAATGCCATGCGCCGCCGGGCTCGGTGACGGTCACGGCGCCCGTGACGAGGAACAGCAGGGGCGGCAGCACAAGAATCGCCAGCACGAGGCCGACAATGGCGGAGAAATAGCGTTTGTCGCCATAGGCGAAGAGCTTGCTCATGGGAGATCCGCCCGAAGCGTTCTTCCGCGAAGTCTCTGCCATATCCGAGGGCATGGAAACGTCCTCACCTGAAATATTCTCTGAAGACGCCAGCCCATTTGGGCATGTTCGTCTCGATCTGCTCGGGCGTGAAGGTGATGGCCTTGAACTTCTCGCCATCAGGGCGCAGCGAAGGATCGCGCGCCGGAACCGAGGGGTCGATGGGCATGTAGTCGGCGTCGCGATAGAGTTTCTGCCCTTCCTCCGAAACGAGGAATTCGAGGAACAGCTTGGCCGCATTCATATGGACTGCGTCCTTCGTCACGGACACGACGGAAAGCACGGCCATGGCGGGATTCATGGGGATCCAGGCGGAGGGCGCGCCCTTGGAGGCGCTGATGACCGCGTGGTTGTTGAAGATGTTGAGGGCTATGGCGTATTCGCCCGCGATCACCTGATCGAGCACCTGCCGCGCGGCCACCTGAATGCCCGTGACGTTCTGCTTTGCGAGCTCTTTCAGATAAGCGCGGCCCTTGTCCTCGCCCATGGAGGTCAGGACCACCCCGACAAAGCCGCCAGCGGCGGAGGGAGACGAGGCTGTGTTCCAGACGATCTTGCCCTTCCAGCGGGGATCGAGCAGATCCTCGAAGCTTTTGGGAACCGCATTCTTCGGCACGAGATCGGTGTTGTAGCCGGGCGTCAGCACATAGAGATTGGTGGCGACCCAGTAGCCACCTTCATCGACGGCGTTGGCGGGCAGGCGCCTTGCGCTCTCGGGCGTCCATTTCAGAACGAGATTTTCCTTCTTGAGGCTCGCCACCGCCGCCGTTCCGTCGAAGACGTCGGCCTGCACCTTGCCCGCGCGGCCCTCGTTCAGGATGCGCAGGGCGACCTCGTTTGAATCCGCGCGGATGTAATCCACGCGGATGCCGTATTTCTTTTCGAAAGCCTCCGCCGCCGGTCGTGCGAACTGGTTCACGATCTGGGTCGTGTACCAGACGACGCGCCCCTCTTTCTTCGCCGCGTCGATCAGGGCCTGATCGAGAGCCTGCGCAGGAGAAAAAGCCGCCAGAACTGAAAGCGTCAAAGCCGCGACAAGGCCGCGTCCGCAAAGCCGCATGGGAGTCCTCCACGAATGCGCGGCGGTTGATCCCGCCGCGTCTTTCGTCGTTGCGATCAGCCGCGCTTGAATTCGCCCAGACCCGGCTTGAACACCTTGTCGTCGAGGAACATCTTCATCGCCTTCTCGCGGCCGCCCTCGGGGTCCATGTGCTTGAGCGCGTCGCTCTTGCAGTTCAGGTAGTCCATGGCCTGATCCTGCGACATGCCGCGCACCGAGCGCACCGCTTCCTTGGTGTAGCGCACCGCGGCCGGGCTCTTGGCCTCGAGCTTGCGCGCCAGCTCCATGGTGGCTGCGCGCAGGTCGGCCACAGGCACGGACTTGTTGACGAACTTCATCGCCGCCGCTTCCTTGCCGCTGAACTTGTCGCCGGTGACCGAATAATAGATCGCGTCGCGATAGTTCATGGCCTGCGTCACCGCCCAGGCGACGAGGCCGCCGGGAATGATGCCCCAGTTGACTTCCGACAGGCCGAAGGTCGCGTCTTCAGCGGCGATGGCGAAATCGCAGGCGATGACGGGGGTGAAGCCGCCGCCGAAGCAATAGCCATGCACCATGGCGATGGTGGCCTTCGGGAAGCGCGAGAGCTTGTCCCAGCGCCAGGAATGGGCGGCGCGGCGGGCCCTTGCGCGCAGGCGCGGATCGCCTTCCGTGCCGCGGAAATAGAGCTTGAGGTCCTGGCCTGCGCAGAAGTTGCCGCCGGCGCCGGTGATGACCACGACCTGGGTCTGTTCGTCTTCCTCGGCCCAGTCCAGCGCCTCGCACATGTCCATGTGCAGCTGCGGGCTCATGGCGTTGCGCTTCTCGGGGCGGTTCAGGATCACGAAGGTCGTGCGGCCATCGCGCTCGATCTTCACATTTTCAAGCTGAATCACATCATCAGACATTTAATCCTCCCTGGGATTGTTGAAGCGGGCGTTCATGCGCCCGATTTCGGAAGTGTTGATACCATAGACAGGGCGAGCCGCAACAGAGGCGAAACGCCACGCGGTCAGTTGCGGCCGTACCAGCGCTCGGAGAGCTTCAGGGGAACCTGCTTGTTGGCGGGGTCATCGCCCTGCATCACCTCGCCGTGAATGTCGATGCGGCCGAAACGGTCGCCTTCGCCTGCGGCTGCGCCGATGCGCAGCATCACAAGGGGTTCCTCGCTGGTCACATGGAACCAGTAAAAGGTCCCATGCGGCAGCAGCACGCCCTCGCCGGCATGGGCGATGCGCTCTTCCTTGTTGGGGCCGTAGAACTTCGCGGCGCCCTGCAGGATGACGAAAGTGTGATCCTCGTGGGGATGGGCGTGCAGCTCGTTCTCGCCGCCCGTCGCATAGGTCTTGAGGACGACCCACATGGATTCGGAGGCCGCCAGCGGAATGTTGGTGCGGCCCTGGGTGGGGAGCTGCGCCTCCAGCTTGAAGAAGGTGGGAACCCCGTGCTTGACCTGGGCGTCGATGGAGTCGTGCAGGTCCTGCGAAGATGTGGCGATTGCTGCGGCCATGGCCATGATGCGTCTCCCCTGAAAGTTTTTGCCTCTCTCAGCAGATTTATGGGCCAAGGCCCATGGCGGGGTCAAGCAAGGGCGGAAAAGCCCGGACCTTGCTTTCACCGCTCACGCTCGCCATAGTGCGGGCGGCCTCAGGGCGAAGATGATCGACGTTCAGGCGCGTCCCCCGTGGGATCGCGCGCCGGGCGCGGGGGAGGACGACGCGGAATGGCGGCTGCTGCGCAGGCGCTCAAGCGATCCCCGTCCCGCGACGATCGCGAGCCCTGACACAAGCAGATCAAAATCGTCTCAAGAGAGGACCAGACATGGAATTCGACAAGCCCGAAGGAAAACCAGATCCGACCGTCGGTTGGGGCAGCGATGTCGCGGCGCAGATGCTGCACCGCTTCGGCTTTCCCTATATCAGCCTCAACCCCGGCGCGAGCTATCGCGGGCTGCATGACTCCATCGTCAACCATCTGGGCAACGAAAACCCCGGCATGGTGCTCTGCCAGCACGAAGACCACTCCGTCGCCATCGCCCATGGCTACGCCAAGGCGACGGGCGAGCCCATGGCCTGCGTGCTGCACTCCAACGTCGGCCTCATGCATGGCATGATGTCCCTCTACAACGCCTATTGCGACCGCGTGCCCATGTTCGTGCTCGGCGCGACCGGCCCGGTGGATTCCTCCCAGCGCCGCCCCTGGATCGACTGGATCCACTCCACGACCGACCAGGGCGGCATGGTCCGCGACATCGTGAAGTGGGACGCCCAGCCCAGCTCCCCCGACGCGCTCGTCGCCGACATGGCCCGCGCCAACCTGCTGACCCGCGCCGATCCGCCCGCCCCCGTCTTCATCACCCTCGATGCGGGCCTGCAGGAAGCCTCCCTCGAGCATGAGGTCGTCTTCCCCGATCTCGCGCGCTATCAACCCCCGGCGCCGCCCCGTCCGGCTAAGGAGTCCATCGCTAAGGCCGTCGCCCTGCTCAAGGGCGCCAAGCGCCCGCTGGTGCTGATTGGCCGTTGCGGCGTCTCCATGGAAGGCTGGAAGAAGCGCGTGGAGCTTGTCGAGCGCCTCGGCGCCATCGTCATGTCCGACCTCAAGCTGCGGGCGGTCTTCCCGACCGACCATCCCGCCCATGTGACCGAGCCCTTCAACCAGTTCTCGCCCGCCACCCGCGCCATCGTGGCGGAGGCGGATGTGATCCTGTCGCTCGACTGGGTGGATCTGGGCGGCGCGGTCGGCGCGCTCAAGGGCCAGCCTGCGGCGCCCGCCCGCGTCATCGCCAACAGCCTCGACCAGACGCTCCACAACGGCGCCCACGCCAACCACATGTCGCTGGCGCAGATCGACGTCTTCATGGCCGCCACCACCGAATCGGTGGTCGATGACCTGCTCGAAGCCCTGCCTGCGGGCAAGAAGGATCCCTGGCGCGGCAAGCTCGAGAAGAAGGCGAAGCCCGCCGTCGATCCCGAGCGCGTCACCATGGACAAGATCGGCGCCATGCTGCGCGCCTCCTTCCCTGACCCTGACAAGGTGACGCTCGGCGGCCTGTGCCGCGGCTGGAACTGCGACCTGTGGCCCTTCCACGATCCGCAGGCCTACACCGGCAAGGACGGCGGCGGCGGCATCGGCTCGGGCGCCGGCATCTCGGTGGGCGTGGCGCTGGCCATGCACACGCGCGGACGCCAGACCGTGGCGGTGCTGGGCGACGGCGACTTCCTGATGGGCGCCAGCGCCATCTGGAGCGCGGTCCACGCCAAGGTGCCGCTGATGATCCTCATCAACAACAACCGCTCCTATTTCAACGACGAGCTGCATCAGGAGACGGTGGCCCGCCGCCGCAACCGCCCCGTGGGCAACCGCTGGATCGGCCAGCGCATCGCCGACCCCGAGGTCGACATCGCCGGGCTCTGCACCAGCTACGGCGCGGTCGGCATCGGCCCGGTGAAGAGCGTTTCGGAGCTTCAGGCGGCGCTCGCCAAGGGCGTCGCGGCCTTCAATGAGGGCCGCGTGGTCGTCATCGACGTCCATGTGAACCCCGGCGAAGAGCGCAGCGCGCGCTCCACCATCGAGGATCGCAAGACCGACTGATGGGGCCGGCCTCCTGACGAAATCAAAGCGCGGCTCGCGAGGGCCGCGCTTTTTGCGTCAGCGCCCCAGCCTGCTAGACTGTAAGCCCAACCTTTCCGAGGGCCAGCCCGTGCAACGCCTCACCATCAGCCTCGACGACGCCATGGCGGAAGAAATCGACGCCTTCATGCTGAAGAATGGCTATTCCAACCGCTCCGAGGCCATGCGCGACCTCGTGCGCGACGCGCTGGTGCGCTCCAAATCGACGGGCGTGACGACCCGCAACTGCGTGGCCGCCGTCTCCTATGTCTATGACTACGACGGGCGCGACCTCGCCCTGCGGCTGGAGCGCGCCCAGCATGAGCATCACGACATCAACATCAGCTCCATGCGCACGCGCCTCGACCATCGCCACTGCATGGAGGTGACCCTGTTCCGCGGCCCCACCGAACGGGTGCGCCAGATCTCCGAGAAGATGATCGCGGAAAAGGGCGTGCGCTTCGGCCAGATCAACCTCGTGCCGATCCGCAGCGACGCCAGCCACCACAGCCACGGCGACGACGGGCATCATCATCACCATGACACGCCCGCTTTGTAGGCGAACGGCGACATTGCGGATTGTCGGCGAACAGCGACAATGCTACATTGTCTTCGAACGACGACAATCGCGCGGGCCCGCATGCATCTTCGAACGCCTCTGGACCTTGGACTGGCCATACGCCAGCAACGTCGGCGCCTCGGCCTGAACCAGACAGATCTGGCTGGTCGCGCAGGCGTGGGACGCCAATGGATCGTGGCCATCGAGCAGGGCAAGGCCCGCGCGGAGCTGGGTCTCGTCCTGCGCACGCTGGCGGCGCTAGACCTCAGCCTGTCCATGGACGATGGCGTCGAGGCGGCGGGGTCGCCGGGCCTCCACCTCGAGCCCATCGACATCGACGCCATCGTCGAAGCCGCGCGGGCGCGACGCCCATGAACGCGACGCTGGCGATCATCGTCGATGGCCGGATCATGGGCGAGGTCCGCAGGGATAGGCGGGGACGCCTCACCCTCGCCTATGACGCGGGCTGGCGGCGGGCGCCGGACGCTTATCCGCTCTCGCTGTCCATGCCGCTGATGGCCGCCGAGCATGAGCACGCGAAGATCGAGCCTTGGCTATGGGGCTTGCTGCCGGACAATGAGGCCATACTCGCCCGCTGGGGACAACGTTTTCAGGTCTCGCCGCGCAATCCCTTCGCGTTGCTCGCCCATGTTGGCGAGGACTGCGCTGGAGCGGTCCAGATCGTCACGCCCGAGCGCGCCGAGGCTCTTTGCGCACAGCCCGCAGGGCAGGTCGAATGGCTTGATGAAAAAGATATCGCAGAGCGCATCCGCATCCTGCGCAAGGACCAGTCCGCATGGCGCATCGCGCGCGACGCCGGCCAGTTCAGCCTCGCAGGCGCCCAGCCCAAGACGGCCTTCCTTTTCGAGAGGGGGCGTTGGGGCGTCCCTTCAGGGCGGACGCCCACCACCCATATCGTCAAACCCCCGATTGGGGCTTTCGACGGACATGCCGAAAACGAGCATGTTTGCCTTGCTCTGGCGCGAGCCCTTGGATTGCCCGCCGCCACATCGCAGGTCCGCATGTTCGAGGATGAGGCGGCGATCGTGGTCGAGCGTTACGACCGTGTGCGCATCGGCGAAACGATCCGACGGCTGCATCAGGAGGATATGTGTCAGGCGCTCGGATGCGCCCCAACGGGCAAGTATGAGAACGAAGGCGGCCCCGGAGCGCAGGAGATCGCAGCGCTTCTTCGAGCCTCATCCGGTCGACCGAACGAGGATGTCCGGACATTCGTTCAGGCGCTTGCGCTCAACTGGCTCATCGGCGGAACGGATGCGCATGCGAAAAATTATTCCATGCTGATCGGGGCAGGCGGGCGAGCGCGCCTGGCGCCTCTCTACGATGTCGCCAGCACGCTGCCTTATGATTTCGACGTCAGGAAGCTGCGCCTCGCAATGAAGATCGGCGGCGAATATCTACTTGGCGACATCACGCTGCGGCAGTGGAGCAAATTCGCGTCATCTGTGCGGCTGGATGAGGCGCAGGTCCGCCGGACATGCCTTGAGCTGGCCGAGCGTCTGCCCGACGCGCTCGCCGACGTCATAAGGATCGCCCGGGCCGATGGCCTCCAACATTCTGTGCTGCAGCGGCTTTGCGATGGTCTGACCGCGAGGGCCATCAGGTGCCGGGAGATGCTGATCGCCGCGCCGCCACTTCAAGCCGAGTGACCTGCGCTCCGCCGGGCTCACTCGATCAACGGCCGCGCCCGCGCCTTCACCGCCGCAGGCAGGGCGATCAGCTCTTCGGCGATCTTCTGCATGCGCAGGCCGTCCACGGGGTCGACCTCGAAATTGCCGGCCTGCGCCTCCTTCACGAATTCAGGATCCTTCATCGTGGCGAGGAAGGCCGCGCGGATCGCGGCGATGCGGTCGGCGGGCACGCCGGGAGGGGCGGCGAGGGGACGGCCGAACAGCGTCCCCGCTGAAATCAGGCGGATGGCCGCCTTGTCCTCCTCGGTTTTGGCGAGATCCTGCACCGAGGGCACGTCGCCGATGTCGGCGGGCTTGGGCCCCTCATAGGCGAGGATGGTGATCTTCTTTTCGTCGAGCCAGCTCTTCTTCGTGACCTTCCAGCTCGACCAGGTGTTGTTGCGCCCCGCCGCCTCGCCGCGCTCCATGGCGAGATTGACGTCGTTGCCGCCGGGATAGCCCACCACGATCCTGAATTTGGTGCCTGCGAATTCATTGATCATGCGCGGGAACGTGTCGGTGATGCCGCCCCTGCCGACGGCGCCGATCACCACTTCCTTCTGCCTCGCCTCCTCGATGGTCTTGACGCCGCTGGTGTGCCAGACCGCGAGGGTCTCCACGGTCGGGGCGATGGAGCCGATCCACTGGAATTTGGCGGAGTCGAACTGCGGGCCGGGCAGGCCTACCGCCTGCATGATCGGCAGCGCGTTCTGGATCATGCCGATGAAGGTGCCGTCCTTGGGGCCGATGTTGTAGAGCCAGTTCGCCTCAGTCAGGCCCCCCGCGCCCACCATGTTCTGCGCGACCACATTGGGATTGCCGGGGATATGGCGGCCGATGTGCCGGGCGATCAGCCGGGCCTGCAGGTCATATTCCCCGCCGGGGCTCACCCCGATGAGGACGGTGACGGTCTTGCCCTTGAAAAAGTCAGCCACCGGATCAGCCGCGGCGGGCGTGACGCTGGCGGCCAGCGCGAGGGCCAGGAACGAACGGCGGGCGAGTCTCATGTTTGTCTCCCTTGCGCGCGGGGCGCGATTTGCGCGCAGTCTAGCCGCGAAGCCGTCATAAGGGAACGCTCCCGCCCCCGCCCGCATTGCCTTCTCATCATGGAGGCGGTCATGGACGACAGAATCAGGCGCGTGCGCGCGAGGGCGCGGCATCTGTGGGAGGCTGCGGGCAAGCCCGCCAACCGCAAGGTCGAGGATTTCCTCGATGAAGCGGGCGAGCTTGTCGCCATCGAGGACAGCCAGCGCGACACGCTCAAGCCCAACCCGCTCAGGGATCAGGAGAAGCGGCCCTTCGGCGAGCCCGTGGAATCGCCGCTGGCCGCTGAAAATCTTGGGGAATTTCCCGACCTCACCGATCAGGGCGAGAGCAAGGCCCACCCGGGCTTTGAAAATCTGGAGAATGGCGTGCGCAAGCCCTGAGCCGCCGCTCTTGCCATTCGCCCGCCAAAGGCTAAACCTGCGCGCCATCATGAGGAGAAAAATCATGCGCGCAGGTTGGTTCGAGAAGACGGGTCCGGCCGCCGAGGTCATCGTGGTCGGCGATATGGACAAGCCCGTGGCTGGCGCGGGCGAGGTTCTGATCCGCCTGCACGCCTCCGGCATCAACCCCTCCGACTACAAGCGCCGGGCCAACGCCAAGGTTGCGCCTGAGTTTCCGCGCGTCGTGCCCCATTCCGACGGCGCGGGCGTGGTCGAGGCTTTGGGCGAGGGCGTCACGGGGCTGTCGGTCGGCGATCGCGTGTGGTGCTACAACGGCCAGTGGGCGCGTCCCATGGGCACGGCGGCGGACTATATCTCGCTCGCCCAGCGCTATGTGAAGCCGCTGCCCGCCAACACCAGCTTCGTCGAGGGCGCCTGTTTCGGCATCCCCTGCATGACCGCCTATCATGCGGTGCATCTGGCGGGTTCGCTCAAGGGCAAGACGGTCTATGTCCCCGGCGCCACCGGGCGCGTCGGCGCCTATGCCGTGCAATTCGCCAAATGGCGGGGCGCGCGGGTCATCGCCTCCACCGGGAGCGGGGAGGCCGCCATGGCCGCGATCCGCGACCTCGGCGCTGACCTCGTGCTCGACCGCAAGGCCGCGGATCTGGGCGCGCGCATCCTCGCCGAGACCGGCGGACGCGGCGTCGATCATATCGTTGAGGTCGATCTGCCCGGCTCCATCGGCTTCAACGAGAGCATCATCGCCGAGCGCGGCTCCATGGTCTCCTTCGGCGCCGCAAGCGCGCCCACCATGCCCGTCACCCAGATCGGCCGCCGCGCCCGCAACATGAGCCTGCACTTCATCTTCGTCTATATGCTGGACGAGGCGACCTTCGAGGCGACCTGCGCGGGCATCAACGCCTGCGCCGAGGCGGGCGCCCTCAAGCACCGCATCGGCGGCGTGTTCCCCCTCGAAGACCTCGCCAAGGCCCATCACATGGCCGAGACGACAAGCGGCACGGGGCATGTGGTGGTGACGATGTGACGCCAGATCCGGGAATTTCTTGAGTCCGGGACATTCTTGCGCGTTTTTTTGAAGCGCGCCCGGAGAATTGTCAGCTGTCGCGTCGCAAATGTCTCGGAGGCGATCGCCCGCACTGGCGCCGTCGCCGTCGAGGGCCTCTTCCAGCCGAACTTGAAGCCCACGGCTTCGGCCCATGTGCGCGACAGCGACGTGACTCGTCTCAGTCGAAGAGAAGGTCCGCCTCTTCTGCGATGACGCCCTGCCTGATGCCTTTCTGCGTGTAGAAGCGCCAGAGCTTGTCGACATGGAATTCGCGCATCTCATGCTTGTCGATCATCTCGAGCTCCGCATCCGTCAGGGCCTTCGGCTCGCGGCCAGCTTGCAGAACGGTCATCTGCGCGCGCGCGTTCTCATCGAAATGAACGGCGTCCACGAGGAGCGCGGGAACGGATTCAGCGACCAGCACGGATCCATGGGCGCGCATGAGGCAGGCGTGATGTGGCCCGAGGGCTTTGGCCAGCTTCACGCCCTGCACGGTCGTCTTGATATGGCTGGGGTCGTCATCCATGGGAATGCCCGAACGCCACCGGATGGCGCGTGCGCGCATGGGTTTGAGCTGCACATTCTCCATCATGGTGAACATGATGGCGAGCTCCATATGGCTATGGACGACCGCCTGGACATCCGGCCGCGCCTTGTAGATCTCGCTGTGGATGGGGATTTCCACCGGCGGGCGCTGGTCGCCTTCTATGACCTTCCCATCAAAGCCCACCATCAGCAGGCTGTCGGCGGTGACGTCCGATCTTGGCTGAATTCCCGGCTGGATGAAGAAGGCCTCGCGGCCGGGGACTCGCACCGACACATGGCCGGAATAATCAATGAGATCCTCCATGACCATGAGGCGCGTCGCAGCGGCCACCTGGGCGCGCAACCGCTGATTTGAATTCGATTGATCTGTCATGGTCCCGAGTCCCCCTGGGTGATGTCGTTCATTCGCAGCAGCGAGGATGGCGCGCAAGTGGGCCGTCACGGACGAAGGGGTCATTGGTCTCCTCTCCAGACCCGGACGGGCGATGGTCGTCATCCCATGCCCGAGCCTCCCTCGTCATGAGCGCGGGTTCCTAATGCGTCGGCTCCAAGGCGCCGTCCATGGCGCCAAGACGCCTGTAAAGAACAAGGGCCGTGATGAGGCAGACCGCGCCCGCCAGGCCGTAGGACCAGCGAAGCCCCGCCCATTCAGCCAGACCGCCAAAGAGGATGGCGCCAAAGGCGGGAGCGCCGCGGTAGACGACCGTATAGAGCGACATGACGCGCGAACGCATGGAATCCTGCACCGAAGATTGCACGATCGCCTGAATGCTGACCGTCAGGGTGTTGAACGAATAGCCAAAGATGACCGACAGGCCGACGCCGATCCACAAGTGATGGCTGGCCACCATGCCGAAGGTCGCCAGACCCGCGCAGGCGAGCCCGATGAAGGCCATTTTGTTCAAGCCCGAAAAATCCTTGAGAAGCGCCACCCGCGTCGCGCTGAGCATGGCGCCGACGCCCATGGCGGAGGTCAGCCAGGCGAGGCCCACCGCGTCGGAATCGAACACCGACTGCGCAAAGCCCGGCAACATGTCCTGCATCGGCCGCAGGCAGATGGAGGCGGCGGCGAGCATGATGAAGAGCGGCTGGATGCCCGCGTGGCTGATGATGTAGTGGAGGCTTTCGCTGATGTCGGAGAGGAGGTTGTGCGGCCGCTTGTCGCGCGCGGGCGCCTGCATGCGCATCTGCTGCATCACCACCGAAAAAATGAAACTCCCCACCGTATGGGCGGCGAAGGCGCCAAAGACGCCCCATGCTGGAATGACGAAGGCGGCGATGGAGGGGCCAACGAAGCGGCTGGCCTGAAAGAGCGCGGAGTCCAGCGACACGGCCGTCCTGACAAGCGCCCTGGGAACCGTATTGGGCACGACCGCATGACGCGCAGGGGTCGCGAAGGCGCTGACGATGCCTGAAAAGACCGTCAAGGCCAGAAGCAGTTCTATTTGAAGGACGTCATGGAACATCGCCAGCGCCAGCATGGCGGCGTGAACGAATTGCAGCCATTGGGTGGTCAGCAGGATCTTGTGCGGCGAGGAGCGGTCGATGAAGGCGCCCGCAAGGGGCGACAGGAAGAGGAACGGAATGAGGTCGGCGGCGGCGATCACGCCAAGCCATGCGGGTGAATGGGTGAGCTCCCAGGCGAGCCAGCCCACACCCACGCGCTGCATCCATGACGAGATGGCCGAGGGGCCAAGCCCCACCATGAACAGCAGGTAATTGCGATGGGTGAAGACCTCCAGGGCAGGTGGGCGGGCCTTGCTCATCACCTCATCACCCCCCAAGGCGCCCTCTAGCGTCGGGCGTCAAACTATGGGTGGCGGAGCGCGCAATCAAGCCTCCTGAGGAGGCCGGGCGCGCGGCTCCATCCCGTCAGGACACGGGCAGGGACTGCATCTCCCACAGTTCCGAGGCGCTGGTCTCGGCCTCTTCCTCCTCGAGGTCGGTGGCCGTCTTCGGGCGCCCCTCGCCGGCGCTTGTCATCAGCCGCGCCCAGGCCGCCTTCATGCCCGCAGGGTCGCCCCGGAGGATCGCCTCCTCCAGCGCGCGGAAATTGGGATTCTGCAGGAGATTGTTGGCCGCCACGGCCGCAGGCGTCGCCGCCGCATAGGCGCGCGCGCCGCCGAAGGCGCCGAAGCCGCCGGGGCTGGAGAGCTGCTGAAGATCCTCGATCATGGCCTGCAGCGCCAGGCGGGCCCGCGTCTGGTCGCCGGACTGGATCGCCTGGTTGAGCGCGAGCGTGGGCGAGCCGCCGATGGCGCGCGGGGCGAGGGCCTCCTCCGGCTCCGCGCTGGCCGACATGGGCGCCAGAGCATTGCGGGGTCCGCTCTGGGCCATGAGCTGGCGCGCGAGGGCGAGATCGGCCGAGCGCAGGGCGACGCCCATCCTGCCAAGGAAACTCTCGGGGTTGACGCGCCCGCCCGGGGGAAGCTGGCCCATGATGGCGCCATAGGCCTGGTTCGCGCCGGGCAGATCGCCCTCGTTGAGCGCCTTGGCGAGGGCTTCAAAATCCTGGCGGCGCTTCACACCCTGCGCATCATGTGCGCCAGTGGCGTAGCCGCCGCTCTGAATCCTCAAGTCCATCTATGTCTCCCGTGCGGCGCCAGTTCGCGCGCAGCACTTTTCATGCCAAAAATTATGATTTTAAAAACAATGACTTGATGGAAAATGCGGATCATCCCGCCCCAGGGATTTTTTTCGCCCGCCATGGTGCCAAAAGCGGCCCTTGCGCGTTGATGTGGGGAGCGTCGTCTTTGTCAGCCCCCCAGCCCCGGCGGCGCTCCAGCCCCGGCTGTCCACAGGATGGCCGGGGCTCGTTCCGCTTGACCTTCGCTGTTAATGTGTTAACTTAATAATTACGGTAATTTCTTTCCCGCTATTTTGTGGGGGGTAAAAGTGTTTCCATTCTTTCGAAAAAAGACCGCTTCTTTCGTCAGGGACGACCGCGGCGTCATCGCGGTGGAGTTCTCCTTCGTGGCGCTGCCTTTCCTCGCGATGGTCGTGGCCATCATCCAGACCTTTCTGGAGCAGATGTTCGTCACCCAGTTGGACCGCGGGGTGCAGCGTTTCGCCGCCGATTTGCGAAGCGGCGCGATCATTCTGAATGATGTCAAGACGGCTTCGGACCTTACGGTCGCGGTCAGCGCGCGGGTGTGTCCGCCGACTAAAATTCTGACCGGCTTTGATTGCTCAAAGCTGCAAGTCCAGCTCTTCCAGGCCTTGAACTGCGCGACGAGCGGCGCCGCATCCTGCTGGGCGGGCCAATATATCGACCTCGCCAAAGCGGTCCGCAAGCCCCCATCCTTTTCCGCCCCTGTCAATGTGATTTCCGGCGGTCCCGCCGTCGGCGGCCCAAGCGCGGACTTCGGCGGCGCCGGCGCCAGCCAATTGCTGACGGTCTATTATCCTTTCCCCAAAATGTCCTCCATCTGGAACAATCAGCCGACGGCGGTGGTCAAGGGCGTGGAGGTCCACGGAATTCTGTCAGTCGCGACATGGATCAATGATCCCTCCATCGGCGTCTTCTGAGGAGAGTGGCATGGTGAAACTCTCTAGACCCGGCTTCTCCCTGACGGCCCTGGGCAAGTCCACCCAAGGCGCCGCGATGCTTGAATTCGCCGTCCTTGCGCCGCTGCTCCTCAGCCTGTTGCTCGGCGCCAATGAATTGACGCGATGGATGCGCGCCCGCCAGCATATGGAGGATTACGCCGCCACCGTTGCGGCCGATGTGTCGGCGGTCGCCGCCACCATATCGGCGGGAACCCTGCGCGAGCTGGTCGAGCGCATCGGCCTTGTGGCGCCGGAGCTTGTCGACTCCAGCAGAGCGGCATGGAATCCAACCGCCACGCAAAGCGACTATCTCGGCGTCGGCATCACCATGGTCATGGTGTCCCAGACGGATCCCCTCTGCCACACCAAATGCAGCTTCAAGGGCGACGTCGTCTGGACATTCGGGAGCCTGCAACGCGCCTGCGGCGTGTTCCCCCTGCCGAAGGGATCTGAAATCAACGGCCCGCTCGTCGTCGTGGATGTGCGCTCGACCTATAAATTCGTCTTTGACCTCTCCGGCCGCTTCGGCTCCGCGCCGACGCTCAGCACCTCCGTCTTTGAGAATGTGCGGAACTGGAAGGCCGCGGGTCTGGCGCCCAAGGTCGCTCCGCAGGTTTCCGGCGATTGGAAGGTGAATGTCTGTCCGACGACGGTCTGAGCGGCTGAAATTTTCTGAGTGACGTTTTCAACATCGTCAGTGCGGAAGCCGTGCATGGAGACGCCTGTCTGCATCCACAGCGTTGCTCCGCCGGGAGTGTCAGGTCATGTCGAACTTTGCGAATCACAAACTGAGATCGCTGGCGTCGCTCGTGCGGACCTTCATCGCGGCGCGCGGGGGCAACATCGGCCTGGCGACGGCTCTGATGATCGCGCCGATGGTGGCGATGGCTGGCGCCGCCGTCGATTATGCGTTTGCGGTGAACGCCCAGGGCAAGCTCGAAGAGGCCGCGAAGATCGCAGCCACTCAGGCCGCCACGAGCATGCGCCGGGCCATCAACAGCTACACCAGCCCCACCGCGCCGGCGATAGATTTTTATGACCAGGCCGCTTTGAACGATGCGGTGGACGCGGGGTACCGCTCCTTCGACGATCAGGCCGCCCAGTTGAAGAATGTCACCACCAATTTAAGGCTCGTCGAACTTAAGCGCGTCAGCAATACGATCACCGCCAGGGTCACCTACACCGCCTTCGTCAACACCTTCATCATGAAGGGTTTCGGCTTCTCGACGATCAAGGCGAGCGGCGAGGGCAAGGTGATCGTGGGCCTGCTGGATGAACCCGGCGCCAATCCCAGCGGCGCCGGAGCCGATCTCGTCATCAATGAAACCTGGGATCGCCCCGTGGATCCCGCAACAGGCAAATACTATGATCAGTTGGTGGCCGGGGGCGCAAAGGTTCCCGTTGTGAACAACTGGTACAGCGGCACCCCCGGCGGCACCACCAGGCCCCTGGTGATGCCGACTGATACTGACGTCGTCAACAATCCCGCGTTCAAATTCGCGATGCGCGTGGGGCATCCCCAGGGCTTCGTGGCGCCGATCCTGTCAAAAAAGGTCTATCTGCAAGCCGGCGATTATGAATTGCGCTATTGGTACAGATCGACGCTGATCTATCCGGATTATGAGCCGGCCTATGTCTGCGGCAGCGTCGAGTCGGAAATGAACTGGGCCATATCGGGCCGGACCCGCCTGTTCGGCAACACGAAGGCCCAAATGACCGCGAACACCATCTCCACCGCACAAACGACCCGCGCGGGCGTTTATCTGCAGCCGATTCTGACCAATCCACAGCTCGCCACGGATGCGCCGACCATCAATCAGTTCATCGCGCCGCCCGCACTATCGGACAAAATCACAACCAAGCGGGCGGACAATAGCGCGAACCGGCTGGACATCTGCGCCTATTCGGGACGCTGGATTGAACGCAGCATCCCCCTCAAGGTCACGGCCTCCGGCTATTTCTGGCTGAGCTTCGTCGCGGAAAAGCCGACCTCCACCACCGATCTCAACGGCTTTTACCTTGGCCCCATCAAATTATGTTCAGGCCCCTGCACGGGCGCGCCCAACAATAATTCGCCATGGCCCGCCTATGACGCCGCCACCCAGAGCCGCACGCTTCTGTTCTCCGACTCCTTCGAGATTCCCCAGAAAACCGCGGGCTACCCGTTCTCTCTGGCTTCCGGCGCTTTTGCCGCCAGCTCAGGCTATGAAAATCCGCCTCTCGGCTGGTTCGTCCGTGATCGCAAGTACGATGTTATATCACCCGTCAGCCCGGATAATACTACAATCTATTTCACCTATGGCGCTGCCGGGACCGATCGGCCATCCCCCGCGGAGGGATCGCGATATGTCAGGACGGTGACGGACAATGCGGGGCTGGCGCGTCAATTGTTGTTGCTGCCGGGCTATTATCGCCTCACGGTCGCGGCGGCTACGCATGCCAGGCCAGACCCATGCGACGTGGATGATCCGTCAGCCTATGATATCGACTTCCAAAGGTCCGATTACACAGTGACGCAAAAGGACCCGACCCTTGCGCCGCCCGGAACGGATGGTGTCCATGCTGGAACAGCGGTGACAGTGACGGGATGCGGCACGATGGTTAAAGTCGTCGTCTGCTACCGCGTCACAGGAACCCAATTTTACCAGTTCATGTTCGGCAGCGATAAGGCGATCAGCAGCTATGTCGATCCAAACGGCGTCACGAGAAACATTCAGGCGTCGTTCGACGACGTCACATTCGAATTCCTGTCGAATGATTTCAAGGCAGGCTTCCCCGATCCGCAAAAAAACTGCTCATTCGAGAAGTCCGAGGGCTCCACCAAAACCACAGTTGTGACCACCTTGACCGTCGCCGGCGGCTCGTTGTGGCCAGGCGATACGGTGCGGACGCTTGACCGCGTGAAGGTGACGGCCCCGCTGCCCTGATCCACCGGCGGGACGTCAAACGAAAGCGGGCGCCGCAGGGGCGCCCGTTTGTCTGTCGCATATGGCCTTGACGACCCTGTCTCAGGGCGAGATGGAGCCCGGCGCGGGCAGGGCCTCGACTTTCGCAAGGCCCGCCACGACCGCCTTCTGCACCTTCTCGAAGGCGCGCACCTCGATCTGGCGCACGCGCTCGCGGGAGATGCCGAATTCGGCGGAGAGCTCCTCCAGCGTCACGGGCTCATCAAGCAGGCGGCGCGCCTCGAAGATGCGCCGCTCGCGCTCGTTGAGGGTGCCCAGCGCCTGACGCAGGGCGCCGAGGCGGTTGTCGCTCTCCTCGCTCTCGACCAGCAGGGATTCCTGGCTCGACGTGTCATCGACCAGCCAATCCTGCCACTCCCCGCCCTCGCCTTCCTGACGGATCGGCGCATTGAGGGAGGCGTCGCCGCTCATGCGGCGGTTCATGTCCACCACATCCTGCTCGGTGACGCCGAGCGAGGTGGCGATGCTCTTGACCTGATCGGGGCGCAGATCGCCCTCCTCAAGGGCCGAGATATGGCTCTTGGCCTTGCGCAGGTTGAAGAACAGCTTCTTCTGGTTCGCGGTCGTGCCCATCTTCACGAGCGACCAGGAGCGCAGGATATATTCCTGAATGGCCGCGCGGATCCACCACATGGCGTAGGTGGCGAGGCGGAAGCCCTTGTCGGGCTCAAACCGCTTCACGGCCTGCATGAGGCCCACATTGCCTTCCGAGACGACCTCGCCGATGGGCAGGCCATAGCCGCGGTAGCCCATCGCGATCTTGGCCACGAGACGCAGATGGGACGTCACGAGCTTCTGCGCCGCATCGCGGTCGCCGTGCTCGCGCCAGCGCTTGGCCAGCATATATTCTTCCTGCGGCTCCAGCATGGGGAACCGGCGGATTTCAGCGAGGTAGCGCGACAGGCCACCTTCAGCGGAGACAAGAGGAAACGCAGCAGCCATTCCAACCTCCATGGAACCCCTGGGGGCGCCTGGCGTTCCGGCCCCGCAACCCCTGATGTCCTTACGAAACGCCGGGTTCGCTGGACCATCGGGGACCGGGCCGGTCCGCCGCCGCCAGCGCGAACGCTCACGGCTCAGCTCATATAGGAGCGCCCGACCATGGCCGAAAGAGGGCAAGGTTCGGCGCAAAGGCGTGTAAAGGGTTAACTTTCGTTCATCTTCAATGTGTTATGACCCCCGCAGTTCCCGAAAAATCAGAATCCGGGGCCTCCGAGCGCCTCCGCCAGCGCCGCCAGCTCCCCGCTCAGGGGGCTTTCGAAGAGCATCTCCTCATGGGTCACGGGATGTTCAAATCCCAGTGAGGTCGCATGGAGGGCCTGACGGCGCAGCCCATCCACCATGGCCCGGACGGGCTCGGGCAGAAGGGCGGTCTTGGTGCGGAAGCCCTGCGCATAGAGCGGATCGCCCAGAACGGGATGGCCGATATGGGCCATATGGACGCGGATCTGGTGGGTGCGTCCGGTCTCGAGGCTGCATCGCACCAGCGACACCAGCGGCCGACCATTGGCGTCGCGCCCGAAGGAGCGTTCGACCCTGAAATGGGTGATGGCCTCGCGCCCCTTCTCCGGGGAGACCACAGCCTGCTTCTCGCGATGCCAGGGATGGCGCCCGAGCGGCGCGTCGATCATGCCCGCGCCGCTTTCGGGCTGGCCCCAGACGAAGGCGAGATAGTCGCGGGTGAGGGAGAGGGTGCGTCCGTGGTCGGCGAAGAGCGCGGAAAGGCCCTGATGGGCCTCATCGGTCTTGGCGACGACCAGCAGGCCCGAGGTGTCCTTGTCGAGCCGGTGGACGATGCCGGGACGCTTGACGCCGCCGATGCCCGACAGGCTCTCGCCGCAATGGGCGATGAGGGCGTTGACCAGCGTGCCCGTCTCATGGCCCGCCGCCGGATGCACCACAAGGCCGGCGGGCTTTTCGATGATGACGATCCACTCATCCTCGTGGACCACGTTCAGGGGAATGGCCTCGCCCGCAGGCTCGGGGGCCACAGGCTCGGGCACGACGATCTCGACGTTCTGGCCGGCGCGGACCTTGGCGGCGGCGTCGCTGATCTGCCGGCCGTCCACATGGACATAGCCTGCCTCCACGAGGCCCTTGATCCGGGTGCGCGACAGGCCGTCCGAAATGCCCGCCAGAAACTTGTCGAGCCGTCCGCCCTCCTCCACCGCGAAGACGTGGGAGCCCGGCGGCAGGCCGGGGCCGGCGCGAACGGGCGCGGGAGGCGCTTCCTCCTCGGGTTCCGGCGGCAGGGCGGCGATGGAGGCCTGATAGCGGCGCTTGGCGTGTTGGTTCATGGCGCCTCCATAGCACGGCCGCAGGCGCAGATGCGAGGGAAGACGCGAAGGGTGAGGGCAAGCGAGAGGGGAATGAAGACTTGGCGCCGCCCGCCTGCTAAACCCGGCCCATGACCCAAACCGCAGAGATCGCCGTCATCGGCTCCGGCCCCGCAGGCCTCATGGCCGCCGAGGCCGCCGCAGCCGCCGGCGCCCGCGTGACCATCTTCGAGCGCATGCCTTCCCCCGCCCGCAAGTTTCTGCTGGCCGGGCGCGGCGGCCTCAACCTCACCCATAGCGAGGCGCTTCCGGCCTTCCTCCCCCGCTACGGGCAGGCGCAGCAGCCGCTTGCGCCGATCATCGAGGCCTTCGGGCCCGATGCGCTGCGGGCCTGGGCGGAGAGCCTGGGGCAGAGCTGTTTCGTCGGCTCGAGCGGGCGGGTCTTCCCCGAGAGCTTCAAGGCCTCGCCGCTCCTGCGGGCCTGGCTGCGCAGGCTGGAGGGGCTTGGCGTCGAACTGCGGCTTCGCCACGCCTTTCGCGGCTGGGACGCGCGGGGGCGCCTGCGCTTCGACACCCCGGAGGGCGAGCGCCTTGTGGAGGCGGGCGCCTGCGTGATGGCGCTGGGCGGCGCCTCCTGGCCGCGTATGGGCTCTGATGGGGGCTGGGTCGACCTGCTGCGCGCCGAGGGCCTTTCGGTCGCGCCGCTGCGCCCGTCCAACTGCGGCTTCGACGTGGACTGGTCGCCCGTGCTGAAAAGCTTCGCCGGGGCGCCGCTCGGGCCGGTGACGCTGACAGGCGCGGGCCGCAGCCTGCGCGGGGAATGCGTCATCACGGAATACGGGATCGAAGGCGGCGCCATCTACGCCCTGTCCGCCGGTCTGCGCGACGCCATCGAGCGGGACGGCGCGAGCGAGCTTGTGGTCGATCTGCGCCCCGACGTCTCGCTTGAGGCGCTGGCGGCGCGGCTCGGGCGCCCGCGCGGCGGCCAGTCCATCGCGAGCGTGCTGCGCAAATCAGGCGGGCTCACGCCCATCGCGGCGGCGCTGGCGCGCGAAGCGGGGCCTCTGCCCGCCGATCCCGCAGACCTTGCCGCCCGCATCAAAGCGCTGCCCCTGCGCCTTGTGGGCGTGCGGCCCATCGCCCGCGCCATCTCCAGCGCGGGGGGCCTGCGCTTTGACGATGTGACGGAGGATCTCATGGTCCGCAGCAGGCCCGGCCTCTTCGTGGCGGGCGAAATGCTGGACTGGGAGGCGCCGACCGGCGGCTATCTCCTGCAGGCCTGTTTCGCCAGCGGCCGCAGGGCGGGCGAGGCTGCGGCGCGATACGCGGGCTGAGGGCTTACGATCCCCCGGCGAAGGCGACTTCGCGGGATTTGCGGATGGCCGGCAGCACCGTGACGAGGATCAGCAGCACGCAGAGCCCCAGCAGGGTCGCGGAGATCGGGCGCTCGATGAAGATCATGGGATCGCCGCGCGACAGCACGAGCGAGCGGCGCAGGTTCTCCTCCATCATCGGCCCCAGCAGGAAGCCAAGGATCATGGGCGCCGGTTCGCAGCCCACGCGCACCAGCACATAACCGAAGATGGCGAAGACCGTGGTCATGGCCATCATCACCCAGTTGCTGTTGATTCCGTAGACGCCGATGACGCAGAACAGCAGGATGGCCGGGTAAAGCAGGCGATAGGGAACCGACAGCAGCTTCACCCAGATGCCGACCATCGGCAGGTTGATGATGACCAGCATCACATTGCCGATCCACATGCTGGCGACCATGCCCCAGAAGAGGTCCGGCCGGCTGGTCATCACCGCCGAGCCCGGCTGCATGCCCTGAATCACCATGGCGCCCATCATCAGGGCCATGATCGGGTTGGAGGGCAGCCCCAGGGTGAGCAGCGGGATGAAGGAGGTCTGCGCCGCCGCGTTGTTGGCGGCCTCGGGCCCCGCCACCCCTTCGATGGCGCCCTTGCCGAAACGGCCGGGATCATCGGCGATCTTCTTCTCCAGCGTATAGCTGGCGAAGGAGGCGAGCACGGCGCCGCCGCCCGGAAGGATTCCCAGAATGGCGCCAAGCCCCGTGCCGCGCACCACCGGCTTCCAGGCCTCGATGAAATCGCTCCAGGATGGCCAGAGGTCCGCAAAACGGGTCGAAACCGCCGTGCGGTCGAGTTCTGGCTCCTCGAGATTGCGGATGATCTCGACGATGCCGAAAAGGCCGATGACCATGGGCAGGAAGTCGACGCCGTCCCAGAGTTCGGAGACGCCGAACGTGTAGCGCGCCACGCCGCTGTTGGCGTCCGTGCCCACAAGGCCGAACAGGAGGCCCACCAGCACCATGCCGATGGCGTTGATGATCGAGCCCTGCGCCATCACCACGGCCATGAGAAGGCCGAGCGCCATCAGGGAGAAATAGTCAGGCGAGTTGAATTTCTGCGCGAAGTCGGCGAGCGGCGGCCCGAAGGCGGCGATGAAGACCGTGCCCACGCAGCCCGCGAAGAATGACCCCAGCGCCGCCACCGCCAGCGCCGCCCCCGCGCGTCCCTGCCGCGCCATCTGGTAGCCGTCGATGCAGGTCACGACCGAGGAGGCCTCGCCGGGCATGTTCACGAGAATGGAGGTCGTCGAGCCGCCATATTGCGCGCCGTAATAAATGCCCGCGAGCATGATGAGCGACGACAGGGGATCAAGGCCGAAGGTCAGCGGCAGGAGCATGGCGATGGTGGGAATCGGCCCGATGCCCGGCAGCACGCCGATCAATGTGCCGAGCATGCAGCCGATCAGGGCGAAGCCGATGTTCTGCAGGCTTCCGGCGGCGGCGAAGCCCATCGCGAGGTTGGAGAAGGCGTCCATCATCGCGCTCACTCACCCCACCAGGCGGGCATGGACTGGCCGAGCCCATAGACGAACAGGAGCACCGAGAATACGCCCAGAACAGCCGCGAGAACCGCGATCTCGCCCCATCTGGCCCCTGGCCGCGCCTCCGCCGCGATGAAGGTCAGCAGCGCCGCGCTGAAGGCGAGGCCGATATAGTTGATGGCGAGGCCGAAGATCATCATGGCCGCGCACACGAAGGTCAGCGGCCGCCAATGGGGCCTTTCGATCGCAGGCCCCTCGACAATGAAGGCCGACGCTCCCTTCAGCAGGCCTATGCCGAGAATGAGCAGGCTCAGAATGGTGGGGAAGAACCCCGGACCCATTTTGGCGGCTGATCCGAAAGTCAGATCGCGCCCGAAGACAAGCCCGATGGCGGCAAGGCTGATGAAAATGACCGCCGCGCCCAGATTCTGCGGGCTTCTCACGCGAATCATCCGTTCCCCCGTGTTCGATCCCCAGAGCCTCGTCTAGCCCTCGCCGTTCCACCATGAAGTAGCATGGCCCATGTTGTTTGGCGATATGGGCCAATGCTGCGCAAGGACTGGACAAGCGCCTCAGAGCTTGCAAGATTCAACCTACGAAGCGCGCACAAGCGCGCGGCGACATTGGGAGGGTGACTGTGATTTCAAGACGCGACATCATGAAATCGGGCGCTGGCGCGCTCATCGCTTCGGCTTTGGGGCCGGTGACGGTCTTCGCGCAGGCGGCGGACTATCCGAACAAGCCGATCCACGCCATCTGCATGTTTCCGCCGGGCTCCGGCGCCGACATTCTCGTGCGTTTCTTCGCCAAGAAACTCAGCGACATCTCCGGCAAGACGGTGGTCGTGGAGAACAAGGCGGGCGCTTTCGGCAATATCGCCACAGAGGCCGTGGCCCGCTCGAAGCCCGATGGCTACACGATCTACATCGCGCCGGGCTCCTCGGTCTTTTCCGCGGCGAAACACCTGTTCAACAAGCTGCCCTTCGATCCCATGGCGGATTTCGATCATGTGACCCTGCTCGCGCGGCTGCCCTTCCTGATGGTCGTGAACGCCGAGTCGCCCTATAAAACCGTCGCCGATCTCACCGCCGATCTGAAGCAGAAGGGCGACAAGGCCTCCTATGGGTCGGTCGCCAACACCGGGCTCGTGGGCAGCGAACTCTACAAGGCGCAGTTCGGCCTGAAGACCGTGGAGGTCAAATACAAGGATCCGCAGGCCATGCTGAACGATCTCATCGGCGGCAACCTCGCCTTCGGCCACATCGACCCCACCGGCGTGCTCGCGCAGCTCAAGAGCGGCAAGCTGCGCGCCCTCGCCACCACGGCGGGCGAGCGCATGAAGGCCCTGCCCGACATTCCCAGCGCCAAGGAAGCGGGCATCGACAACACCAACCTCACGGCGTGGTGGTCCGTCCATACGCCCGCCAAGACCGACAAGGCCATCCTCGCCAAGCTCGAAACCTGGTTCAACGCCGTCGCGCGCGACCCTGAGGTGGAGAAGTTCCTCGCCAACATCGGCGTCGACGCCTATCCCGGCGATTCCGCCACACTGAACGCCCTGATGGTCAGCGACATGGCCGCCTGGGGCCGCTACGTCGATCTGGCCAAGATCGAAAAGCTCTGACGATCGAAGGGACCGGGGCGCTGCTTCGGTCCCTCTTTCGTTCGTCCTGGCGCTGATATGGCTGAGGCATGAAGAGTCTCGAAAAGATGATCGGCATCCTCGACCTCTTCGAGGATGCGGAGATGGAGTGGACGCCGGAGGCCATGGCCGAGCGGCTCGACCTCACGCGCTCCACGCTCTACCGCTATCTCAAGGTGCTCGCCGACGCAGGGCTTCTCACCTCGCTGCCGGGGGTTGGCTATACGCTGGGACCGCGCATCGCCGAGCTTGATTTCCGCATGCGCCGCAGCGACCCGCTCATCACCGCAAGCCGCCCCGTCATGGCGGAGCTTGTGGGCGAGGCGCCCGGCATCGCGCTTTTGTGCCGACGCTATCGCGGCCTCGTGCTGTGCGTGCATCAGGAGGCGAGCCGGGGCGTCAGCTTCCGCTCGGCCTATGAGCGCGGCGCCGCAAGGCCGCTGCTGCGCGGCGCGGCCTCGACAAGCATATTGGCCTATCTGCCCGCCGCCGTGCTGCGCAAACACTATGAGACAGCGCCCCGGGATTTCGCCGAGGCGGGGCTTGGCGCTGACCTTGATGCGGTGCGCACCCATCTGCGCGCCATCCGCCAGCGCGGCGTCGCCGTCACCAAGGGCGACCTCGCCCCCGGCGTGACCGGCGTCGGCGCGCCGATCTTCGACGCCAAGGGCGTCGTCGTCGGCTCCCTCAGCCTGACCATCGGCGAGCCGGATCTGGCGCCCGAGCGCCTCGCCTTCGTGTCCGCGCGCGTCGCATCCGGCGCCACAATCGTCAGCAAGGCCATCGCCCCCACGCCTGACGGCCATATCTGACCAGCAAACGCCATCCAAAGGAACCTTCGCCATGACCCTTCCCGCCACCATGACGGCCATCGGCATCGCCAATCCCGGCGGGCCGGAGGTTCTCCAGCCCCAGACGCGCCCCCTGCCTCAGCCCGGTCCCGGCGAAATCCTCGTCAAGGTTGCGGCGGCGGGGGTCAACCGGCCCGATATCTCCCAGCGTCTGGGCAAATATCCGCCCCCGCCCGGCGCCTCGGACCTTCCCGGCCTCGAGATCGCAGGCGAGGTGGTGGCGCTCGGCGAGGGCGCGACCCAGTGGAGGCTCGGCGACAAGGTCTGCGCGCTGGCCCATGGCGGGGGCTATGCGGAATATTGCAAGGTTCACGAGAGCCACGCCCTGCCCGTTCCCAGGGGCCTCTCCATGGTGGAGGCCGCCGCCTTGCCCGAAACATTCTTCACGGTCTGGGTCAACGCCTTTGAAATGGCGGGGCTGAAGGCCGGAGAATGGATGCTGGTCCATGGGGGATCCTCGGGCATCGGCACCACGGCGATCATGCTGGGCAAGGCCTTCGGCGCGAAGGTCATCGTCACCGCCGGTTCGGACGAGAAATGCGACGCCTGCCGCAAGCTCGGCGCGGATGCGGCGATCAATTACAAGACCACCGATTTCGTGCCCGCCGTCATGGAGATCACCGGCGGACATGGGTCCGATCTGACCCTCGACATGGTCGGCGGGCCCTATGTGGAGCGCAACCACCAATGCGCGGCCATGGACGGGCGCGTGGCCCAGATCGCCTTCATGCAGGGCGCGAAGGCGGACCTGCGCTACATCAGCCAGAGGCGCATCCGCCACATGGGCTCGACCCTGCGTCCGCGAACGGTGGCTGAAAAGGGCGCCATCGCCGCCGCGCTTCGCGAAAAGGTCTGGCCGCTGATCGAGGCGGGCCAGATCCGCCCGGTCATGGACTCGACCTTTCCCCTGCGCGAAGCGTCAAAGGCGCATGAGCGGCTGGAAACCTCGCAGCATATCGGGAAGGTGGTCCTGACCGTCTGAGCGATGGCGCCGCGGCCGCGCACACAGTCGTTGCTTTCCCGGCCACGGCGGCTTATATCTGGGACTTCCCATCATGGATGTCGAGTTTGAGGCTGTAGCCTCGGCCAGGTGAAAGCCCGGCGGGGCTCGCGCCTGACTGACCAAGCCGCGCTATGGCGCGCAAAGGAGATTGCTGATGAGCGACGCCCCGCTGATGCCCAAGGCGACGGCCGTATGGCTTGTTGAAAACACCTCGCTGACCTTCGATCAGATCGCCGACTTCTGCAAACTTCACCCGCTCGAGGTGAAGGGCATCGCCGATGGCGAAGTCGCTGCGGGGATCAAGGGCCACGACCCCATCACCTCGAACCAGCTCTCCCGCGAGGAGATCGCGCGCGGCGAGGCGAATCCGAGCCATCACCTCAAGCTTGCGGTGTCCAAGGTCAGCATTCCCGAGATGAAGTCGCGCGGCAAGCGCTACACGCCGAAGTCGCGCCGCGAGCATCGTCCCAACGCCATCCTCTGGCTGCTGCGCAACCATCCCGAGCTCAAGGACGCGCAGATCATGCGCCTTGCGGGCACCACCAAGTCGACCCTTCAGTCGATCCGCGACCGCACCCACTGGAACGCGGCCAATCTGACGCCCATGGACCCCGTGACCCTGGGCATGTGCTCGCAGATGGATCTCGACATGGAAGTGGCGCGCGGCAACAAGGAGCGCCCCCAGCAGGCCCTCGATCAGGGCGCCATGCTGCTCCCCGCCGAGATCACCACCGCCCCGCATGTGGAGCAGACCTTCAGTCAGGAGGATGTGTTCGGCAAGAGCGCGCCTTCGGCGCCCGCGCAGGACGAGCACGAGACCTTCGACCTCGACTCGGTCTTCTCCAAGCTCAAGGATCTCAAGGTCAAGGAATAAGGCGGCGCGCCGCAAAGCCTTCAGACCGGCGTCCTCAGGGGCGCCGGTTTTTATGACCGGGAATCAGGCCCGGCCGAGGCGGCCCTGCCCCTCGCGGGCGACCTTGTTGCCGGGATCGACCACAAGGGCGCGGTTGTAGGATTCGACCGCCTTGGCCTTGTCGCCCTGCTTTTCATAGGCGAGCCCAAGCCCCGCCCAGGCGTCGGCGTTCCGGTTGTCCACATTCAGCGCCGCGTTGAAATCCTCAATCGCCAGATCGAGCTTGCCGGTGATGGTCAGGCTCTGGGCGCGCGCCTGATAGGGCGCGGCGGCGAAGGGGTTGCGGTCGATGGCGTTGTCGAAATCGGTGATGGCGCGGGCGTGGTCGCCATTGCGCTGATAGATCAGCCCGCGCGCATGGAAGGCCTGGGCCTCCTCGGGGTTGAGGCGGATGGCCTGATCGAGATCGACCATGGCCTCCTGCAGGCTGCCCTGCGCGCGCAGCAGATTGGCCCGGCCGAGATAGGCCGGGGCATGGCGCGGATTGGCGGCGATGGCGCGGCCGAAATCGGCGAGGGCCAGATCGTTCCTGCCGATCTGGCGCTGGGCGAGGGCGCGATTGGTGTAGGCGGAGGCGTGGTTGGGATCGAGCTTGATCGCCTGGCTGAAGTCGGCGATGGCGTCCTGATAGCGCCCGGCGCGGGCATAGGCGGCGCCGCGGGTGTTATAGGGCTCGGGCGCGTTCGGATTGCGCTTCACCACGTCGCTGAGGGAGGCGATGTTCTGGCTGAAGGAGGCGTCGGGCGCCTCGACCTCGGCGATGCGCGGGGTCGAAGCCGACAGGCCGCCGCCGCCAAATCCGCTGAGGCTCATCTCGCAGCCGCCCAGCAGGAGGCCGGCCGCCGTCGCCAGCGCGATCCGGGCGAGGGCAGGGGCTTTGATGGGCAGGGGGCGGGCGGTCGTCATGAAGGCGCACTCGGTTCGCAGAAGCCCCGGGACGAGGGCCCCGGGCGGATGCCGCAAGAATGCCTCGCAAGGCTTAAGATAGTCTCAACCTTTGAAGCCTTCTCAATGAGGCGAGACTAGGGCATGGGCCGGGCGGAGGTCCGGAATCGGCCGGAAAGCGGCGGCCGCGCCAAAAAGCGACGGCGCCGGATGGACCCGCAGGTCCCGGCGCCGCATCAACCCGTCAGAGCAGGCCTGGATTAGCGACGAGCGCCCATCTCGGGCTTCGGCTTCATGGGCAGAAGGCCTTCGCGCTGCATCTTCTTGCGGGCGAGCTTGCGGGCGCGGCGGACGGCTTCGGCCTGCTCGCGGGCGCGCTTCTCGGAGGGCTTCTCATAGTGGCCGCGGAGCTTCATCTCGCGAAAAATGCCCTCGCGCTGCATCTTCTTCTTGAGCGCCTTGAGGGCCTGGTCGACATTGTTGTCACGGACGAGAACTTGCACGCATTCATCCTGTCGTTGCGGCGAAACCCCTTGGGTGCGCCGAGTGAGAGAGAACCCCGATGGGGAGAAACTGGTCGCCGGGCCATGAGACGACCCTGCTGTAGGGGGTGCGGATAACAGATGGCGCCGGGCTTGTCCAGACGCGCTGGGTCTTTTCAGGCCGATTCAACCCCCTTCATTCCGGGAAAATCCGGGTGACATGGCCCATCTTGCGGCCCGCGCGGGCCTCGTGCTTGCCGTAGAGATGCAGACAGGCGCCCGGTTCCGCCAGAAGCGCCGCCCAGCCGTCCGCATCATGACCGATGAGGTTGCGCATCTCCACCCGCCCATGGCGGCGCGTGGAGCCCAGCGGCCAGCCGCAGACGGCCCGCACATGCTGGTCGAATTGGGATGTCACGGCCCCGTCGAGGGTCCAGTGGCCGGAATTATGGACGCGCGGGGCGATCTCGTTGACGACGAGCCGCTCGCCCGCGCCGTCGACCACATGGAACATCTCGACGGAGATCACGCCGACATAGTCAAGCGCCCCGGCGATTCGCGCGGCCATGGCGACGGCCTGAGCCGCCGTATCGGGCGCCATGCTGGCGGGGACGGTCGTCAGGGCGAGAATATGGTTCTCATGGGCGTTCTCGCAGACGTCATAGGCCGCGAAGGAGCCGTCGAGCCCGCGCGCGCCCACCACCGAGACCTCGCGGGTGAAGGGCACAAGGCCCTCCAGAATGCAGGGGACGCCGCCCAGCGCCGCCCAGCTTTGGGCGACGTCCATGCCCTCGCGGATCATGATCTGGCCCTTGCCGTCATAGCCGAAGCGCCGGGTCTTGAGGATGGCGGGACGGCCAAGGGCGCTCAGGGCCTTCGCAAGGCCTGCGGCATCGTCCACTTCGAGGAAAGGCGCCGTGGGGATGCCCTGCCCGTTGAGGAAGCGTTTCTCGACCGCCCGGTCCTGCGTCGTCGCAAGGGCCGCCGGACCGGGGCGGACGGGCAGGCGGGCGGCGAGGAACTCCGCGGTATGGGCGGGGACGTTCTCGAATTCATAGGTGACGACGCGGACGCAGGCCGCAAGCTCGGCCAGCGCCGCATCGTCCTCATAGGGCGCGATGATGGTGCGCGCCGCGACATCGCAGGCCGGGCCGCTCTCGGGGGCGTAGACCACGCTGCGCAGCCCCAGCTGCGCCGCCGCCATGGCGAGCATGCGGCCGAGCTGGCCAGAGCCCAGAATCCCCAGGGCGTCGCCGGGGGCGAGAGACAAAGCTGGCGCCATGGATCAGGCCCCGGCCGGATCGTCGACCGGGCGCTCGGCGACCGAGGCGGTCTGGCGGGCGCGGAAGGCGTCGAGCCGTTCGGCGAGGGCGGGATCATTGAGCGCCAGAACCGAGACGGCGAGCAGGGCGGCGTTGACCGCGCCCGCCTTGCCGATGGCGAGCGTGCCCACGGGCACGCCGGGCGGCATCTGGACGATGGAGAGGAGCGAATCGCGCCCCGACAGGGTCTTGCTCTCGACGGGCACGCCGAAGACCGGCAGAGGCGTCATGGCAGCCGTCATGCCCGGCAGATGGGCGGCGCCCCCGGCCCCGGCGATCACGACCTTGAACCCCTCGGCCTTCGCGCCCTTGGCGAAGCTCACGAGCCGGTCAGGCGTGCGATGGGCCGAGACGATGCGCGCGTCATAGGCGACGCCGAGCCCGTCGAGCATTTCGGCGGCATGGCGCATGGTCGGCCAGTCGGACTGGCTGCCCATGATGATGGCGACGGGGGGAGACTTCTTTTCCACGGCAGGTCCCGGCTGTTCGGGCAAAAAGGGCACATAGACCATGCCATGCCCAGCCGCAAGCTCGGGCGTCAGGCGATGATGTCGGGCGTCAGCTGATCTTCGAGGAATGTGATGCGGTCGCGCAGCAGCAGCTTGCGCTTCTTGAACCGCTGCAACTGCAGCTGATCCACCGGCCCGGTCGCGGTGAGGGCCTCGATGGCGGCATCGAGGTCGCGGTGCTCTTCGCGCAGCCGCACGAACTCCGCCTCCAGCGCGCTTCGTTCACTCGTGGTCATCTCTGGCATGGGCAGAATCTTGGAAGGAACGCGCGGGAATGAGGGGAAGTATGATCCTGCGGGGGCGCGGCTGCAAGCCTGTTTCAGGGCGCTGCGGGCCTTCTCACAAACATGTCCAGCAGACTTGATCCACATCACGTCCATTTCGCTTGCCGGGCTTCATTTTTGTGTCACACTCGACCAGTCAGCAACAAATGGAGTTGACGGATGTCGTTGAATAACCATCTCGCGGAACTCGTGCGTCGCCATAAGACGCTCGAAAGGCAAATAGAGACGGAACTGCACCATCCCTCCACGAGCGACCTCAAGCTCCTCGAAATGAAGCGACGAAAACTTCACCTCAAGGATGAAATAGAAAAGCTGCAGGCCAGCGCCAAAGCGCCAGCGCTTCACTGAAAATCAAACCCTCGCGAACGTGGCTCCCGGCCCCTCGCCGGGGGCCACGCCATCGCGTGTTCAAGCGTCCTTCGCCAGATCGCGCAGCCGGAATTTCTGGATCTTGCCGGTCGAGGTCTTCGGCACTTCGGCGAAGACGATGTGACGGGGAACCTTGAAGCGCGCGAGGTGCTGGCGGCACCATTCGATCAGCTCCTCGGCTGAGGCGCTGGCGCCCGGCCGCAGTTCGATGAAGGCGCAGGGCGTCTCGCCCCATTTCTCATCGGGCCGCGCCACGACGGCGGCCACCTGCACGGCGGGATTCTTGTAGAGGGCGTCCTCGACTTCGATCGAGGAGATGTTCTCGCCGCCGGAGATGATGATGTCCTTCGAGCGGTCCTTGAGCTGCACATAGCCGTCGGGATGCTTCACCCCAAGGTCGCCCGAATGGAACCAGCCGCCCGCGAAGGCCGCTTTCGTGCTGGCGGGATTCTTGAGATAGCCCTTCATCACGACATTGCCGCGGAACATCACCTCGCCAAGGGTCTCGCCATCGGCGGGCACGCTTTCCATGGTTTCGGGATCCAGCACGTCGAGGGCTTCGAGCACGGGGTAGCGCACGCCCTGCCGCGCCTTCTTCATGGCCTGTTCATTGGCGGGCAGCGCGTCCCAGGCGCTGTCCCATTCATTGACGACGGCGGGGCCATAGACCTCCGTCAGGCCATAGAGATGGGTGACGTTGAAGCCCGCCTCGCGCATGGCCGCCAGCACGGCCTCGGGCGGGGGCGCGGCGGCTGTGAAGAACTCGACCACATGGGGCAGAGGCTTCTTCTCGCTCGCGGGCGCGTTCAACAGCGTCGACATGACGATGGGCGCCCCGCACAGATGGGTCACCTTCTCGCTGGCGATGAGGTCGAACATCTGGGCCGCCCGCACCTGCCGCAGGCAGACCTGCACGCCGCCCGCCAGAACGATGGACCAGGGGAAGCACCAGCCATTGCAGTGGAACATGGGCAGCGTCCACAGATAGACCGGCGCGCGGCCGAGGTTCCCCGTCAGCAGATTGCCCATGGCCAGCAGATAGGCGCCGCGATGGTGATAGACGACGCCCTTGGGGTCGCCCGTGGTGCCGGAGGTGTAGTTGAGGGCGATCGCGTCCCATTCGTCGCGGGGCATGATCCAGTGGAAGGCGGGATCGCCGCCCGCGACCAGCTCCTCATAGTCCAGGGAGCCGAGCCGCTCGCCGGGGCCGCTGTATTCGGGATCGTCATAGTCGACGACGAGCGGCTTCACCTTCGCCATGGCGAGCGCCTGCTTCATCACGCCGGAGAACTCACGGTCGGTGATGAGCACCTTCGTCTCCGCATGGTCGAGGGTGAAGGCGATGATGGCGGCGTCAAGCCGCGTGTTGAGCGTGTTGAGCACCGCCCCCGCCATGGGGACGCCAAAATGGCATTCGAGCATGGCCGGGGTGTTGGCCAGCATCACCGTGACCGTATCATTCTTGCCCACCCCATGGGCTGCGAGCGCGCTGGCGAGGCGGCGTGAGCGCGCATAAAGCTCGCTGTAGCTGCGGCGCATGGCGCCATGCACGACGGCTGGCCTGTCGGGGAAGATCGAGGCGGAGCGCTCCAGAAAGCCCAGCGGCGTCAGCTGCTGGAAATTGGCGGCGTTGCGGTCGAGATCGATGTCATAGGCCATGGGCATGAGGGCGCTCCCCTGATTTTCGCCGCAGGATAGCGCAAGCCCGCGCGGCGCGCAGTTCGCTCTTAGACGGAGGCGGCGGCGTGGCTGCCTGCGTTGTGCCGCGCCTTCGCGACGATCAGCGCGAACAAGAGCAGGCAGGTCAGGAAGCCCGCGGGGATCGGCGCCGCCATGGCGATGGACCGCGCCAGAATGGGCATGGCGAAGGCCAGGGCCAGAAAAGATTTCTCGAAGGGCCGGAAGCCCCGTTCAATCCCATAGTCGACGAGCGCCGCCATGGCGGGGGCCAGCAGAACCATGTCGTAGTCGAAGACATAGGGCGTCGCCAGAAAAGCCCCGGTCATGAGGCTCGCCGCCCTCAGGCGCGGGTCGACCGGGCGGCGCCAGATCCAAATGGTCGTGGCCACAACCATCCCCAGCAGCAGGCCGTGCAGGGCATAGGCGAGGCCGACGGGCCCGCCCAGCAGACGCACCGCCGTGAAGGCGCTTTGCATTTTGTGGAAGCCGGTGTTGGACTGTTCGACGCCATGGACCCGCGAGACGGCAAGGCTGTCCAGAAAGGCGGCGAAGGTCTCCGCGCCGAAGGCCGCGAGCGCGGCGGCGGTCATGGCGGCGACCATGAGGCTCGCCGCAGCGAAGGCGCGCCAGCGCCCTCCAGCCATCAGGGCGACGGGAATCAACAGGCCAAAATGCGGCTTGACCGCGATCAGTCCGAAGAGCGCGCCCGCCAGGAACGGTCGGCGCTCCAGCGCCAGCAAGGCGGCGCCGAAGAGGGCGGCGATCAGAAAGCCCATCTGGCCATGGCCCAGCGTGACGAAGACCCCGGTAAAAGCCGCGCCCCCAAGCAGCGCGAGAGGCGGCTTCAGCCATCCCCGCAGCATGACGAGGTAAAGCGCGAGGGTGACGCCCTGCCACACGAAGAAGGCGGAAAGGTAGGGCAGGCCCGCGAGGGGGCGGAAGACGGCCAGGGTGAAGGGCGGGTAACCCCATGAAAAGACTGCGGTCTGCGGGCCGAACAGCGCCTGCTGGCGGGCTGCGAAGGCCTCGAGGCCATAGGGCGCGGCCGGCGTTCCCTCGGCGGCCATGACCCCGGCCGTGTAGAGCCCCCCGAAATCAGAACCGAAGGGGCGATCCTGCCAGTCGAGATGTCCCTTCAGGGTCAGGAATACGGCCGTCAGGCCGAGGGCATAGGCGACGATCAGCAGGATCGAATAGCCCTTGATCCGCTCTCGGGTGATCCAGGCGCCTGTTTCGAGCTGCGACCACATGGGAATCTCAATATAGCCATAAAAGCAAAGCTATAGCAAAAGCAATCCCGTCGCTCCATCGTAAATCAGCTTGAGCCCCACCAGAAAGGTCGTGGCGCGGATGATGGGATAGAATTTCGCCCCTGACAGGCGCCGCACCATGAAGACGCCCAGAAAGGTCGCGGCCACGGCCACCGGCAGCAGCACGGCGGAGGTCGTCAGATTCGGCAGCGAGAGTTGCCCCAGACCCAGAAATACGAAGATCTTCACCCAGTTCACGATGCCGAACAGAACCGACATTGTGCCCGCGAAGACCGCGGGGGGCAGCTTCTGGGGCATGAGGTAGACCTGCATGGGCGGGCCGCCCGCGTTGGCGATGAAGCTGGTGAAGCCCGCCACCGTGCTCCAGAGGGCGGCTTTCGGAAGGGCTGGCTGGGTCGGCTCCTGCTCCTTGCCCTTGCGGGGCAGGCTCATCAGCACGAAGCTCGCTGCGATCAGGCCGACCATGAGCTGCACCGCGCTGGGCGTGACGCGCGTCGCGAGATAGGCGGCGATGGCGATGCCCACCATGGTTCCGGGCAGGCAATAGAGGAAATTCGTCTTGTGAAGGTTGCGCCGATAGGCCCAGACGCTGACCACATCCTGCGCGATCAGGATCGGCAGCTGGATCGCCGCCGCCTGCACCGGCGAGATCACGAGGCACATGAGCGGCAGGGCGAGGCCGCCGACGCCCGAAAAGCCGCCCTTCGCCATGCCCTGCAACAGAACCGCCGGGATCGCCGCGAGATAGAAATGCCAGTCTGTAATCATACGTTCGTCTGATCCCGCCGCTTTCTCCCGCATTTGCAGGGGAAAGCTTCGTCTAAGAGCTAAGGCCGATGCTGTTGCCATGACGCCCCCGACCCCTCAAAACCGGGCGAGGAAACGTCGGAGGCTTCGATGACGAGCCGTTATCGCGAAGTATATGCTGGTTGGCAAAAAAATCCCGAGGCTTTTTGGGCTGAGGCCGCGCGCGAGATCGACTGGATCACCCCGCCCCGGCGCATCTTCGACGCCGAAGCGGGCGTCTATGGCCACTGGTTCGGGGATGGCGAGTGCAATGTCTGCTGGAACGCTGTCGACCGCCATGTGGCGGGCGGACGCGGGGCGCAGGACGCGATCATCTATGACAGTCCGCTGGCCGGGGCGAAGGCGCGCATCACCTATACGCAGCTCCTCGACGAGGTGAGCACGCTCGCTGCCGTGCTCGGGGATATGGGGGTGAGCAAGGGCGACCGGGTCATCGTCTATATGCCGATGATCCCCGAGGCGCTCTTCGCCATGCTGGCCTGCGCGCGCATCGGCGCCGTTCACTCCGTGGTTTTCGGCGGTTTCGCCGCCAAGGAGCTGGCGACCCGCATCGACGACGCCGCGCCCAAGGCCGTGCTCACGGCCTCCTGCGGCATCGAGCCCGGGCGGCTTGTGCCCTACAAGCCCCTGCTCGACGAGGCGATCCGCCTCTCCAGCGCCAGGCCCCAATCCGTGCTGCTGCTGCAGCGCCCGCAGGCCGAGGCCTCCATGGCGGCGGGGCGCGACCATGACTGGGCGCAGGCCATGCAGGCCGCAAGGGCCGCAGGCAAGCGCGCGGACTGCGTGACCCTGAAGGCGACCGATCCGCTCTATGTGCTCTACACCTCCGGCACCACGGGCGTGCCCAAAGGGGTCGTGCGCGACACCGGCGGCCATATGGTCGCGCTCAAATGGACCATGAAGAATCTCTACGGGATCGATCCTGGCGAAGTCTTCTGGGCCGCGTCGGACGTCGGCTGGGTCGTCGGCCACAGCTATATCGTCTATGGGCCGCTGCTCCATGGCGCGACCACCGTCGTCTATGAGGGCAAGCCCATCGGCACGCCGGACGCGGGCGCCTTCTGGCGCATGATCGAGGACTACAAGATCGCCGCGCTCTTCACCGCGCCGACCGCCTTCCGCGCCATCAAGAAGGAAGACCCCAACGCCCTGCATCTCAGGCGCTATGACCTCACAGGCCTGCGCACGCTCTTCCTTGCGGGCGAGCGGGCCGATCCCGACACGGTGCAATGGGCCGAGCGGATTCTGGGCGTGCCCGTGATCGACCACTGGTGGCAGACGGAGACCGGCTGGTGCATCGTCGGCAATCCCGTGGGCCTTGGCATGCTGCCGGTGAAGCATGGCTCGCCCACTGTGCCCATGCCCGGCTATGACGTGCAGATCGTCGATGAGGCCGCAAAGCCCGTGCCTGATGGCAAGATGGGCTCCATCGTCATCAAGCTGCCGCTGCCCCCCGGCGCCCTGCCCACCCTCTGGCGCAACGATGAGCGCATGGCGGAAAGCTATCTTTCGGAATTTCCGGGCTTCTACAAAACCGCCGATGCGGGCTTCAGGGACGAGGACGGCTATCTCTACATCATGGGCCGCACCGACGACATCATCAATGTCGCGGGCCATCGCCTCTCGACGGGGGGCATGGAGGAGGTTCTGGCTGGCCATCCCGACGTCGCGGAATGTGCGGTCATCGGCATCAAGGATGCGCTGAAGGGCGAACAGCCCTGCGGCTTCGTGGTGCTGAAATCCGGCGTTTCGCGCGAGCCCGCCCTCATCGAGAAGGAGCTGGTGGCGCTGGTGCGCGACAAGATCGGCCCCGTGGCGGCTTTCAAGATCGCGGTCACCGTGGCGCGCCTGCCCAAGACCCGCTCGGGCAAGATCCTGCGCGGCACCATGAAGAAGATCGCCGATGGCGATGAATGGACGGCGCCTGCAACGATCGACGATCCCGCCATTCTCGACGAAATCCAGGCGAGCCTGAAGGCGAAGGGCGTTTAGCCCTTCGTCAGGCGACCTTTGTAGGCCTGCGCGCGGAAGGTCTCGACCCTTTCGGCGCGGGTTTGCGCTTCACCCCCAGCGAGTTGAGTTCGACAGGAGGGTGATCCTCGAATTCGACCACAATGCGAACTTTGCCGCCGATCGCTGTCATGTAATCGCGCAGGGTCGAAACCAGCATGTCGCCGCGCTTCTCCAGCCGCGAAACGCTGTCTTGACCAATATTGAGCCTCTCGGCGATTGCGGTCTGCGTTTTTCCCGCCGCTTGCCGCGCTTGCCGCAAGGTCATCTCTTGCAGAATCAACTCGTCAGCGCGAGCGAGGACCTTTGCTCGCCTTGCTTCGGGCAGTTTCGCCAGCAGTTCATTGAGCGTCGCCATTGTCACGCCTCTCTTTTAGTTCGGCCTGGTGTTTACTGAAGCGTTTGTCCGCCGTTGCAATCAGTCGTGAATAGAAGCGCCGATGAGCGATGCCGGATTTGTCTCCGGCCATCAGTAGGACGGCCTGCCGTTCGAGATCAAAAGCGAACGCTACACGCCAGGCTCCATTCGCAGCATCGAAACGCAGTTCCTTCATGTTGGCGTGAATGGAGCCCGGCAAGGTGTCCACCCACGGTCGCCCAAGATCAGGGCCGAACTCCCCCAGAAGCTTGGCGTGAGCCAAAAGCTCGTCCTGAACTTCGGGGGAAAGCTCATGAAAGTCGGGTTCAAATTCAGAATGAAAAAGAACCGTCCATGACATTGTCTAAATCCAGACATGGGGTCGCTGAAAACACCGATAATATGGTCTTGAATCCATATGGATTCAAGTCCATTTTTTAGAGGTCCCCCCGCTCCGGTTCCGGCCCCCTGAACAGGAACAGCCCCCGGCCTGTGGCCGGGGGCTGTTTTTCAACAGAAGCGAAAAAGCCTCAGTGCCCCAGCGCCTTGACGATGTCGTCGACCATCTTCTTGGCGTCGGCGAAGAGCATCATGGTGTTGTCGCGGAAGAACAGTTCGTTCTCGACGCCCGCATAGCCAGACCCCATGCCGCGCTTGATGAAGAGCACGGTCTTGGCCTTTTCGACGTCGAGGATCGGCATGCCGTAGATGGCGGACTTGGGGTCCGTCTTGGCGGCGGGGTTCGTCACGTCATTGGCGCCGATCACGAAAGCCACATCCGCCTGGCCGAATTCCGAATTGATGTCCTCGAGCTCGAAGACCTCGTCATAGGGCACATTGGCTTCCGCCAGCAGCACGTTCATATGGCCGGGCATGCGGCCCGCCACGGGATGAATGGCGTATTTGACCTCGACGCCCTCTTTCTTGAGGAGGTCCGCCATCTCGCGAAGCGCGTGCTGGGCCTGCGCCACCGCCATGCCATAGCCCGGCACGATGATGACCTTGGCGGCGTTCTTCATGATATAGGCCGCGTCGTCCGCCGAGCCCTGCTTGACGGGCCGCGTCTCGATCACGCCGCCTGCGGCGGCCGCGCCGTCATCGCCGCCGAAGCCGCCGAGGATCACCGAGAAGAACGAGCGGTTCATGCCCTTGCACATGATGTAGGACAGGATCGCGCCGGAGGAGCCGACGAGCGCGCCGGTGATGATGAGCGCGAGATTGCCCAGCGTGAAGCCGATGCCAGCCGCCGCCCAGCCCGAATAGGAGTTGAGCATCGAGACGACGACCGGCATGTCCGCGCCGCCGATGGGCACGATGAGCAGCACGCCAAGGGCGAAGGAGACGGCCACCAGCGACCAGAAGACAAAATGGCTCTGGGTGGCCATGAAAAGGCCGATCAACACGACCAGCAGGACGCCAAGGCCGCCATTGATGACATGGCGCTGGGGCAGCATGATGGGCTTGCCGGACATGCGCCCGTCGAGCTTCAGGAAGGCGATGATCGAGCCTGTGAAGGTGATGGCGCCGATGGCCGCGCCAAGGGCCATCTCCACGAGGCTCGCGCCATGGATCGCCTTCGCCGTGCCGATGCCGAAGGCCTGTGGCGCATAGAGCGCGCCCGCCGCCACCAGCACCGCCGCAAGGCCCACCAGCGCATGGAAGAAGGCCACGAGCTGCGGCATGGCGGTCATCTGCACGGTGCGCGCGCGCCAGGCGCCGAAGCCGCCGCCGATGGCGACGCCAAGCAGCACCAGAAGCCATGCGGAGAAGCCCGCAGGCATGCGGTAGAGCAGCGTGGTCACGACCGCGATGCCCATGCCGATCATGCCGAACTGATTGCCCTGCCGCGAGCTTGAGGGATGCGACAGGCCGCGCAGCGACAGGATGAACAGCACGCCGCTGACGAGATAGAGAAGGGCCGCGAAATTGGCGCTCATCGGCTCAACCCTTCTTCTTGTACATGGCGAGCATGCGCTCGGTGACGAGGAAGCCGCCGAAGATGTTCACCGAGGCGAGGATCAGGGCGATGAAGCCGAAGACGCGCGCCCAGAGCGGGCCATCGTCGCCGGGGGCGGAGGCGTCCACGCCCACCGAGAGCAGGGCGCCCACCACGATCACCGAGGAGATGGCGTTGGTCACGGACATCAGCGGCGTGTGAAGCGCAGGCGTCACCTGCCACACCACATAGTAGCCGACGAAAATGGCGAGGGCGAAGATCGCCAGTCGGAACACGAAGGGATCGATCGCGCCGCCGGACGCCGCATTCGCCGCGTCGCCCGCCGCGCTTGCGATCTGGTCGGCATATTGCTGGGCCGCGCCCTGCACCTTCTCGAGAAATTGCTGTGTCGCTTCGCTTGCCATGACGCCCTCATTCAAAGTTGGGCCGGAGGAAAAGGCGGCGGACGCCGCTCACGCCTTCTGGAAATTGGGATGCACCACCGCGCCGTCGCGGGTGAGCAAAGTCGCCTTGACGAGTTCGTCGTCCCAGTTGGGCGCGAAGGTCTTCGTCTCCTTGTTCACCAGCGTGTCCATGAAGGCGAGCAGGTTGCGCGCATAGAGGCTGGAGGCCGTGGCGGCGAGGCGGCCGGGGATGTTGAGATGGCCTACGATCTTCACGCCATTGTCGGTCACGACGGTCTCGCCGGGAGCCGCAAGCGCGCAGTTGCCGCCACGCTCGACCGCCAGATCGACGATGACAGAGCCCGGGCGCATGGAATGAACCATCTCGGCGGTGATGAGCCTTGGGGCGGGGCGCCCGGGGATCAGCGCCGTGGTGATGACGATGTCCTGCTTGGCGATATGGGCGGCGGTGAGGGCCGCCTGCTTGGCCTGATAGTCCTGCGACATCTCCTTGGCGTAGCCGCCAGCCGTCTGGGCCTGCAGGAACTCCTCATCCTCGACGGCGAGGAATTTCGCGCCAAGGGATTCGACCTGCTCTTTGGTGGCGGGGCGCACGTCGGTCGCGGTCACGATGGCGCCGAGGCGCCGGGCCGTGGCGATGGCCTGCAGCCCCGCGACGCCGACGCCCATGATGAAGATCTTGGCGGCGGGCACGGTGCCCGCGGCGGTCATCATCATCGGCAGGGCGCGGCCATATTCGGCGGCGGCGTCGACCACGGCGCGATAGCCCGCCAGATTGGCCTGCGAGGAGAGGACGTCCATCACCTGCGCGCGGGTGATGCGCGGCATGAACTCCATGGCGAAAGCTGAGACCCCGGCCTCAGCAAGGCCTGCGAGCGCCTCGTCCTGGCCATAGGGATCCATGATCGCGATGACGGCGGCGCCGGGGGCTGCCCCCGCCAGATCGGCGGCGGCGGGACGGCGGACGGCGAGGATCACCTGCGCCCCCGCGACAGCTTCGTGCAGGCTATGGGCGATGGTGGCGCCAGCAGCCTCGAATTCGGCGTCGGGGATCCCGGAGGGGACGCCCGCCCCGCTCTGGACGATGACCTCGCCGCCGAGCGCGCTCAGCTTCTTGATCGTCTCCGGCGTCGCTGCGACGCGGGTCTCGATTGCGAGGTTTTCAGCAGGAACAGCAATGCGCATGCTCAAGGCTCCTATGAAACCTGTCGTTCCGGCTGCACGATCCCCCAAAAACCCCTGAAATGAAAAACCGCCGGCGCGCCTTCCAAGCGCGCGGCGGCTCATTCAGGCGTTACAGAAGCGTGACGGCCATGAAGACGACAATGGCGACGACGCCAATGGTGCCCCACTTCGTGAGGGCGAGAAACAGCTTGTAGGTGCTTTCGTGCTCGGCGTAGTCCATGTCCGGATGGCCGGAAGCAGCGGTCTGATGGTTAGCCATGATCCCCTCGGAAAGGTTCGCTTGAGTTTCCACCTTGTTGCTTAGCCCAAACCGAGTTTGCCTGCAATGCAGCGCTGGCGCGACGCGCCTTGTTGGCCACATAGAGAAGATAGACCGAGAGACAGAGCGCCCCGCCCATATGGATGAACTGGAGCCGCTCCGCATCCGGCGCATCGGGGCCCGCAAGCAGGCGCCCGATCACGAAAGCGGCGAGCGGCGGCGCCAGGGCGAGCGCGCGCGCCGCCCCTTCCCCGCGCCGAAAGAGGCAGGCGGCCACCAGCAGGGCTGGAATGTAATAGGCCTCGACCCCTGAGCCCGGCCCGAGCCGCAGCGTGACCAGCAGGGTGACGAGGCTCCCCGCGAAGGCGAGAAGCCAGCGCCCCAGAAGCGGGCTCGCATGGCCAAGGAAGGGGACGGCGAGAAAGGCGGGCGTGGTCGCCCAGGAGACGGCGGTCCCCCAGCCGGGCTCACCGATGGCCCAGACGATTCCAAGGGGATAGAAAGGCTGGCCCGAACCAACGAACAGGGCGACGCCATTGGCGGCCTGCTGCATGGGATCGGTCGTAGCGGTCTGCCGACGCCAGAACTGGACAAGACCAGACTGTGTCGCTGCCTGCTCCTTCTCCACCACCTGGCCCCCGTGACATCACTGAGCCTTGCTACGGCCCGCAGGGGGCGGCGGATCAACCGGCGTCGCGATGACCGGTGAGGCCCACAAGGTCGAGGGCCGCGTTCTGGCGCTGCGCGATGGCGTCGACAGAGAAATTCTGGCCCAGCGCGGTCTCGAACAACTGGTGGAAATTGAGCTTGGCGTCGAGATGCAGAAACACCCCGCCAAGGCCGATGGCGGCGCGGTCCATGAAGACGAACTCGCGCGGAACCTTCACGGGCCCCTTTTCTTTCAAGGCTTTATGAACGGTGAAGGCCTCCTTGCGGCCGTATTTGCCGGGCTCCACCCCATCCGCGATGGTGCGCACGCGGTCATCGAGCAGGGGGCCATAGATGAAGCGGGCCCAGATGTTGAGCACTTCAATGAGATCCTTGCGCAGGCCCTTGAAGCCCCAGGTCTCATAGGCATGGACCACCTGCGCCTCGTCGCCGCGCAAAAGCCCCTGATAGAGGTCCACCACGCCGCCGACGAAGCTCGGGGGGAAGATGCGCACGCAGCCGTAATCCAGGAGATTGATCCCCTCGCCCTCGCCGAAGACCGTGTAATTGCCGAGATGCGGATCCCCGTGGATCACGCCGAACTGGCTGAAAGGCTGCCACCACGCCCGGAACATGGCCACGGCGATGCGGTTGCGCACCTCCTGATCCGCGCTCTTGAAGGTGAGCAGCTTGCGCCCCTCGAGCCAGTCGAGGGTCAGCAGGCGGCCGGTGGAAAGGTCCGGCCAATGGCCGGGGACGCGGACTTCGTCAAAGTCCGAGAGCATATGGGCGTAGAGCGCGGCGTGCTTGGCCTCGCGCCGGTAGTCGAGCTCCTCACGCACGCGCGCCCCGATTTCGACGGCGATTTCGCGGGTGTCGATGGCCGGGTCCATGCGCCGATGGAGCGAAAAGAGCATATTGAGCTGGGAGAGGTCCGCCTCGACGGCAGACGCCATGTCGGGATATTGCAGCTTGCAGGCGAGCGGGCGGCCATCAAGGCTCGTCGCGCGATGCACCTGTCCCAGCGAGGCGGCGGCGGCGGGCCGCAGGTCGAAGGCGCCGAACCGCGACCGCCACTGGGGCCCAAGCTCGGCCTGCATGCGCCGCTTGACGAAGGCCGCGCCCATGGGCGGCGCGTCGGCCTGCAGCTTCTGGAGCTCCTCGGCATATTCGGGGGGCAGGGCGTCGGGGATGGTGGCCAGCAGCTGCGCCACCTTCATCATGGGCCCCTTGAGATCGCCCAGAGCCCGGGTGAGCGCCCGCGGAAGCGTGGCCTCCTCGCCCGCGCGCGCGCCGCCCATCAGGGTCGCAGCCGCAATGCGCGCGGCGACCCCGCCCACATTGGCGCCGACCCGCGCATAGCGGGTGGCGCGGGCGGAAAAGCGATTGGCTTCGTCGTCGATCATGGACTGCAACCTGCGGTGGCCGGCTTGTGCGTCAAGCGTCAGCCGCAGGTCTACGGGCCGGAGGCCGCCTCAGACCGGAACCGTGTTCACATTATAGGTGAACAACCACTCATAACGCGCGGCGATGGCCTCGGCGCTCCACTCGCGGTCGATATAGGCGTCGGCCTTGGCGGGATCGCGATAATCGGGATTGTGGAAGTGGCGCACCATGTCGTTGGCGCCTGCGACCATGCGGTTGTCGCGCTCGAGACGGGCGGCCTCATAGCGGCGCAGGGCCGTGGGCACGTCGTCATAGGCTTCAAGGCAGCGCGCCAGAACCACGCCATCCTCCAGCGCCATGACCGCGCCCTGCGCCAGAAATGGCAGCGTGGGATGGCAGGCGTCGCCGAGCAAAGCGACGCGGCCATAGGCGAAGCGCGACAGGGGATCACGCACCAGATATGCCCATTGCAGGAGCTTGGGCGCGGCGTCGATCATCACATGAATGTCTTCGTGCCAGCCCTCGAAATCCCTGTGGCACTGCTCCCTCGTGCCCTCGACGGTCCAGGCGGATTCCTTCCATTCGGGTCGTTCGATGGTGGCGGCGAGGTTGAAGATCTCCCCATCGCGCAGGGGATAATGGACCACATGGCCGTTGGGGCCGATCCAGTTGACCGCCATGCTGGCGCGCATGCGGTCGGGCAGGGCGTCGAGGGGGATCACCCCGCGCCAGATCATCATTCCGGGATAGCGGGAGGGGGCGTCATTGGCGGTCAGGCTGCGCACCATGGAATTGACGCCATCGCAGCCGATCAGCGCATCGCCCTCGAAGACGCGCCCGTCCTGCAGGGTGAGGAACACCTTGCCATCGCTCTCCCTGAAGGAGGCGCAGCGCGCGTTGAGGTGCAGCACATCGGGCCGCTGGCGCAGCACGGCGTCGCTGACGGCGGTGAGAAGATCGGGCCGGTAGACCGTGAGATAGGGATAGCCGTAGCGCTCCAGGGCGGCGGGGCCCATGTCGAAGAGCTTCCAGACCTTGCCCGTGCTCCACAGGCGCACTTCCTTGCGCTCGGCCCGGCAGGAGAGTTTGCGCAGGGTTTCGAAGGCGCCGATGGAATCAAGGGCGCGGTTGCCGTTGGGGCTGATCTGGATGCCCGCGCCCACCTCGCGCAGCTCGCCCGCCTGTTCGAAGATCGCCACATCAAAGCCGCGCTGCAGAAGCGCCGCAGCCGTCGTCATGCCGCCAATGCCGCCGCCAGCGATGAGAATGCGTTTGGGACCAGCCACCTGTGCGCCTCCGGTTCTTGGCAGCTTCCTAGCTCAGGAGAGGGCGCAGGAGCAATGAGGTTCGCTACTTCGGCCAGTTGTCGCGGATCCAGCGGGCGAGGGATTCCTCGCTGACATTGCCTGCGGCGAGGTCGAGGATGATGACCGTGGCGTCGGCGGGCCTGGGCGCAAATGGAACGTCATTCAGGCGCAGAAACGTCATCATGCACTGGAACGCGATGCGTTTGTTGCCATCGATGAATGGGTGATTTTTCGCAAGGCCATAGGCATAGGACGCCGCCAGCGTGGCAAGATCAGTTTCGCCATAATGCCAGCGATTGACCGGCCGCATGAGCGCGGATTCGAGCAGCCCGGCGTCGCGGATGCCGTCAGGCCCCCCAAACACGCTGAGCTGCTCCGCATGAAGGTCGACGACCTCGGTGAGGTCGAGCCAGAGGGGCTCGATCATTTCGCCAACTCGCGGAAGGTGTCCTTATACTCGTCCATCACCTTGCGGGCGATGTCCATGACCTTCGCGTGCTTGGGATCATAGGGACTGAGCTTAATGCCCTGCTCCGTCTGCTCCACAATATGCATCTTGTCGCCCTCCTTGAGGTCGAGGCGGGCGAGCAGGTCTTTGGGCAGGATGAATCCCAGGGAATTGCCGATCTTGCGGATCTGCAGGACGTAGCCTTCCATCTCGACGGTCCGGGGCTGTTCGTTCATGGCGATCTCCTGTGTTATACGAACTGTATAACACAGGAGGCGCCGCCCCGAAAGCCTCAGAGCGTCTCAAGCTCGGCGATCATGCCCTCGATCATGTTGAGCCCGATCTGCCAGAAGCCGGGATCGCGGGCGTCGAGGCCAAAGGGGGCGAGGAGTTCGGAATAGTGTTTCGAGCCGCCCGCCGAGAGCAGGGCGAAATATTTCTCCACAAAGCCATCCGCCGCGTTCTGATAGACGCCGTAAAGCGAATTCACGAGGCAATCCCCGAAGGCGTAGGCGTAGACATAGAAGGGGGAATGGACGAAATGCGGGATATAGGCCCAGAAGGTCTCGTATCCCTCATGCAGGGCGATGGAGGGGCCAAGGCTCTCCGCCTGCACGCTCATCCAGAGTTCGCCGATCCGCTCGGCCGTCAGCTCGCCCTCGCGCCGGGCCTCATGCAGCTTGCGCTCGAATGAGTAGAAGGCGATCTGGCGCACGACCGTATTGATCATGTCCTCCACCTTGGCGGCGAGCATGGCGCGGCGCTGATCGGGGCCGGCCTCCGCCAGAAGGGTGCGGAAGGTCAGCATCTCCCCGAAGACGCTGGCGGTTTCGGCCAGCGTCAGGGGCGTCGGCGCCATCAAGGCTCCATTTGGCGCGGCGAGCACCTGATGCACCCCATGGCCAAGCTCATGGGCGAGCGTCATCACATCCCGCGGCTTGCCCTGATAATTCAGGAGAACATAGGGATGGGCGGAGGGGACGGTGGGGTGCGCGAAAGCGCCCGGCGCCTTGCCCGGCCGCACCGGCGCGTCAATCCAGCCCTCATCGAAGAAGCGCCGGGCGATCTCGGCCATGCGCGGCGAGAAAGCGCCATAGGCGGAGAGGACGAGATGGCGCGCATCCTCCCAGTTGTAGGAGCGGGTGGGGACATTGGGCAGCGGGGCGTTGCGGTCCCAGTGGTCGAGGCGCTCTTTGCCGAACCATTTGGCCTTCAGCTTGTAATAGCGGTGGGACAGGCGCGGATAGGCCTCCTGCACGGCCGCCACCAGCGAATCCACGACCTCGCGCTCGACGCGGTTCGACAGGTGCCGGGAATCGGCCACATCGCTGAATCCGCGCCAGCGGTCGCCGATCTCCTTGTCCTTGGCCAGCACATTGGTGATGAGCGAGAAGGTGCGCTGATGGGCGCGCAGGGTCTGGGCCAGCGCCTCCGCCGCCTCCTTGCGCACGCTCGCCTCCTTGTCCTGCATGAGGTTCAAGGTGGGCTCCAGCGTCAGCTCCTTGTCGCCGACCTTGAACCGCAGGGACGCGATGGTCTCGTCGAAGAGCCGGTTCCAGGCCCCGCGCCCGGTGACGGATTTCTCGTGGAAGAGCTGCTCGACCCGGTCTTCGAGCTGATAGGGCTTCTCGCGCCGCACATCCTCGATCCAGGGCCGGTACCAGGCGAGCGGCCCGCCGGAGATGGCCTTCTCCACGAGGGCGTCGTCGATTCGGTTCAATTCGAGGGTCAGGAAGAGCAGGTCGGTCGAGGCGTTCGTGACCTTTTCCTGGGTGTCGCCAAAAAATTTCGCGCGCAGGGGATCGGTGGTGTCCCCGGCGTAGATCAGGCCCGCGTAGGACATGATCCGCCCGATCAGATCCTCCAGACGCTCATAGCGCTGGAGCATCTCGAAGAGCTTGCGGGAGGCCTCGGGCTCCCCGGCGATCTCGGCGAGCTTGCCCCGATAGGCCTGTGCGAAGGCTTTGGATTCGCTCAGGGCGCGCTCCAGATCCCCCGAAAATTCGGGCGATTCCATCCCCGGATAGAGGTCGGTCAGGTTCCATTCGGGCAGGCCGCCGACGACGGAGGCTGCGCCCTTGGCCTGGGCGGAGAGGGCGGTCGGGGCTTGGGCGGAGAGGGAGAAGCGCATCGAGAACATCCACTGATGAGGTCGCGCTCTATATCGGGTCTCCCGGCGCCCCAATCAACCGCCCAGCCAGAAAGGTGACGCATTCGCCACAGTTCGGCCTGAAATTAATCGGCCATTTACCCTGTTCGAACAACATGCCTCCCCAGAGCAGGATTGCTTCCTGCCGGAGAGTAAGCATCCGCATGACCTCGACCGTCCTGATCGCCGATGACGACGCCATTCAGCGTCGCCTACTGGAAGCCATGGTCCGCCGATTCGGCTATCAGGCAGAACTCGTCGAAGGGGGCGAGGCGGCCCTGGCCCGGCTCGTCGCCGCCGATGCGCCGCGAATCGACTGCCTGATTCTCGATCTGGTCATGCCTGACCTTGATGGCATGGGCGTTCTGTTGCGGATGAAGGAGCGCGGCCTCGCCACGCCCGTGATCGTTCAGACCTCCCCCAACTCCATCGAATCCGTCGTCTCCGCCATGCGGGCGGGCGCCTTCGATTTCGTCGTGAAGCCCGTGGGCGCCGAGCGCCTGCAGGTCTCCATCAAGAACGCGCTCCGCTTCGAGGCGCTGGAGGAGGAGGTCCGCCGCAAGGCCCGCTACGGTTCGGCGACCGTCTCTTTCCGCGACATCGCGACAACCTCTGAAAACATGAGCCGCATCCTTCGCCTGTGCGAGCGTGCGGCGAAATCCACCATCCCCGTGCTGATCGAAGGCGAGGCGGGGGTCGGCAAGGAGCTTGTGGCGCGCTCGATCCATGGGGCCTCCGACCGCCGCAGCCGTCCCTTTCTCGCCGTGAATTGTGCGGGCCTGTCCCAGGCCGAAGTCGAATCCTGTCTGTTCGGCCACGAGAAGGGCGCCTTTCCCGGCGCGATGGAGCGGCAGGTCGGCAAATTCGCGGAGGCCAACGGGGGCGCCCTGTTCCTGGAGAATGTCGAGGACTTGCCGCCCGCCGTCCAGGCCAAGCTTCTGCGCGCGCTCCATGAGGGCGAGATCGAGCCTGCCGGGGCGCGCAAGCCCATCAAGGTCGATGTGCGCATCATCACCGCCAGCAACCGCAACATGATGGAATGTGTGAAGGCGGGAGCCTTCCGCGAAGATCTCTACTACCGGCTCAATGTCTTCCCGATCACCGTGCCCCCCTTGCGGGCCCGCCATGAAGACATCGCCGACCTCGCGCGCAGATTCACCGCGCGCTTCGCCGCCGAACAGGGCAAGCGTCTGCGCGGCCTGTCCGCCGAAACCCTCGCGCTGCTCACCCGCTACAACTGGCCGGGCAATATCCGCCAGCTCGAGAACACGATCTATCGCGCCGTCGTGCTCGCCGAAGGCGACGAACTGACCATCGCCGAATTCCCGCAGATCGCGGCCCGCGTCGAGGGCTTCGACATTCGCATTCCCGCCGCGCCGGCGCTTGCGGCCGCGCCCGCCCCGCAGCGGGAGATCATCCGCATCGAGGTGCGCGACCCCAACGCCATGCGGCCGCTCGACGACAGCGGCCATGTGCGCAAGCTTGAGGACATGGAGGCGGAGATGATCCGCTTCGCCCTCACCTATTATCGCGGACAGATGTCCGAAATGGCGCGCAGGCTCGGCATCGGCCGCTCGACCCTCTACCGCAAGATGAAGGATCTCGGCCTTCAGGAAGATGAGATCTCGGCCATCGGGGCGAGCTTCGAGGCCGCCTGAGCGGCGGTCTCCATTTGAACGTTCATTTGCTTTTCTTTGCGTGACCTCACGCCATTTCATTAAAAAACCGAAAGCTCCCTTTGCGGGAGGGCCAGAAAAACGACCCCGATCCGGAAGGGTGACGTAGATGAGAGTGAATGCGCCCCATGCCTTGCTTCTGGGCCTGTCCATGAGCGCGCTCATGCTGGCGATGCAGGCCCATGCGCAGGATGTCGGCGCGACGCCGCAGCTCGACCATAGCACCACGCAGACCATCACCTTGCGCGCAGCCCCCGACAAGCTGGCGCCCTTCGAGCCCTCGCCGATCATTGAAGCGCCCGAGGCGCCGCCTGCGGCTTTGAGCGCGCCAGGCGCTGCGCCCGCGCAGGACTTAGCCGCTCCCCTCCTCGCCGCTCCCGACGCCGCGACCCTTGCCGCCGCCATCAAGCTTGGCCTTGAAGACCTCGCGAAAGACCCAATCCGCAGCCCCGCCCTCAAGCGCGAGCGCGAGGCCATCGCCGCCTTTTACGCCGCGCGCGGCCATGCGCCCCTGTGGTTCGACACAACCGACTGGGCCCCTGCGGCGAAATCCGCTTTGACGCGGCTCGAACATGCCGATGAAGACGGACTGGCGCTGAAACTGGCCTTGCCCACGCTCAGCGGCGGCACGAATGGCGAACGCGCGGCGGCCGAGATCGCCCTTTCCCTGGCGGTCGTGACCTATGGTCGGCAGGCCAGCGGGTCGCGCATCGACCCCCAGACCATCGACAAGCTCATCACCGAAAAGCCTGATGTGGCGGAGCCCGCGCGCATTCTTTCGACCGTCGCCGCCGCTGGGGATGCGGACGCCGCGCTGCGCAGCTTCAACCCCACGCAATCCGGTTATCTCGCCTTGCGCGAAAAGCTTGCCGAAGTGCGCCGCGAAAAGCCCAGGAGCATTGATCGGGTGGCCTCGGGGCCGACCCTTAAACCGGGCATGAAGGATCCGCGCGTGCCGGTCATTCGTGCGCGCTTCGGCCTTGATCCCCAGCCCATGGGCGAGACGCCCGAGCCGTTGCTTTATGACACGCGCGTCGCCTCGGCGGTGGCGGATTTTCAGCGTGGCCATGGCTTGCCCGCCAATGGGCAACTCACGGCGCGAACGGTCCTCGCCCTCTCGGGCGGCGACCCCGTGCGGCTTGAAGCCGAGATCATCGCGAATATGGAGCGCTGGCGCTGGCGGGCGCGCGGCGAAGCGCCAGAGCGGATCGAGGTCAACATTCCCGATTTCAGCGTGCGCGTGATGCGCGGCAACGCGGAATTCCACAGCGCGCGCGTGATCGTGGGCAAACCCACGACACGGACGCCGGTCTTCTCGAACCGCATGCAATTCGTCGAGGTCAATCCTTACTGGAATGTGCCCGACAGCATCATCCGGAAAGAGATGATGCCGAAACTGGCGGAGGATCCGACCTATCTGGAGCGCGCGGGCTATCAAGTCTCGACCGCGCCCAATGGCAGGATGGTCGTGCGCCAGCCGCCGGGCGCGAGGAATGCGCTGGGGAACATCAAATTCATGTTCCCCAATGAACATGCGGTCTATCTGCACGATACGCCGACGCGCAAGCTTTTCGCCAATGACACGCGCGCTTACAGCCATGGCTGCGTGCGGCTCGACCAGCCCTTCAAATTCGCAGAGGTCGTGCTCGGCGCGCAGAATGGCTGGACGGAAGAGCGGGCCCGCAGCCTCGTCGGCGGCAAGAATCAGACGATCCATCTGCCGCATCCCATCGACATCCACATCGGCTATTACACCGCCTTTGTGGACGGCGAGGGCAAGCTGCAGTTGCGCGACGACATCTATGGCTATTCGCGCAAGGTGCGGGTGGCGCTGGGTCTGGAAGCGTGATTCAAGGCTTGGGCTTGTAGGGGCCGAGGTCTTTCAGGGCCGCCGCGACGAAGCTGTCATCGATGATCTGATCGACGGTGACGTCGCCCTTGATGAGCTTCGTTTCTTTGAAATACTCCCAATCCCTGCGCAGGCTCTCCGCCCCGACCGTCCCGTCGGGATCGACATAATGGGGGACGATGGAGCGAAGCACGTCCTTGTCCTTGACCGTGGAATAACGCGCGATGATGTCGACCACGTCTTCTGCGCCCGGCCCCGCAAGGCGTGAATCCTTCAGCGCATCCACATAATCGCGAAGCCCGCGGATATAGGCGCGCATGACTTTGCGCGCCACTTCTGGGCGGTTCTTGATGAAGGCGTCGCCATAGACGATGACGCCGCTCACATCGTCGTCGCGCAGTTTCGACATGGGCGTGAGGCTGACCACCGTGCCCTGTTTGATCGCGGCGCTGAGGAAGGGTTCGGGCAGGATGCTCGCGTCAAGCGCGCCGCTGGCGTAGGCCGCGACCTGCTGGGGCATGGACAACAGGCTCATGTCGAGATCGGCGGAGGAGAGCCCCACCTTGCGCAGGGATTCCTCGATGACGGCGCTTTCATTGCCGCCATTGGCCGTGGTGACGAATTTGCGGCCCTTGAGATCCCGCAAGGAGCGCACTGCGCCGCTCTCCCACAGATCCTTGCGCACCACCAGCGCCTGATAGGAATAGTCGCCCTTGTTGCGCGCCTTGTCGGCGACCGCGCGCATGGTGATGCCGCGCTCGAAGGCGTTGTAGGTGGCCGCATTGATGGCGCCGGAGCCGACGTCGATGTCGCCCGTCGCCAGCGGAGCGACCATGCGGGCGCTGGAGTCGAAGACGATGAATTTCGCCTCGACATCCTCCTGCTTGAGATAGCCCTTGGCGTCGGCGATATAAAAACCCACATCGGCCGTGCCGCCGATATAGGCGATGTTGACCTTGTCCGCCGCACGCAGGGGCGCAGAGAAGACGCAGGCCGCAAAGGCGCCGACAAGCCCGATCATCCGACGTTTCAACATGTCATATCCCCCCGCCAGGCCGGTTCCGGCCATTTTCGGGGATGATGCTCTTCCATTCCGCTGATGTCGAGCCTGCCCGTGGAAAAGCCGGTTTCTCCAAAAAATTCCCTGAGCTTGAGGCTTGAATCCATGCGATTCTTGGCGCTGTTCTCCAGGCCTGATTCGAAAATGCGCCGGGACTCACGCCCCGTTAACCCTTCTCGGTAACACTATGGTCACCAAGTTCCTTGGTTCACCCCTCGCAGGGCCTGTCTGAGGTTCACGCAAAACACGAGTCGTTGGTTGCTGAAAATGCGTAACCTCAAGATCCGGACCGCCGGAAAATACGCCGGGACCGGCGCCCTGGCCCTGCTGCTGGCGGCGATTTCGCCGACGCGCACCCAGACCGCCGTCGCCAATGGCGACACCCGCACCATTCGTCTTCATCATACCCATACCGGCGAGAGCATTCAGGCGACCTTTCGCGTCAATGGCCAATACGATCAATCGACGCTGGAGAAGCTGAACTATTTCCTGCGCGACTGGCGCAACGATGAATCCGTGAAAATGGACCCTCGGCTCTTCGACGTTGTCTGGGAGACCTATCGCGAATCCGGCTCGCAGGAGCCCATCCACGTGGTCTCCTCCTATCGCTCGCCCCAGACCAACGCCATGCTGCGCCGCCGCTCCAAGGCCGTCGCGGAATTTTCCCAGCACATGCTCGGAAAGGCGATGGACATGCATTATCTGGACGTCCCAATGTCGCGTGTGCGCGAGATCGCCATGCGCCTGCAAAGGGGCGGCGTCGGCTATTATCCGACCGCTGGCACGCCTTTCGTCCATCTGGACGTCGGCAATGTCAGGGCTTGGCCGCGCATGAGCCAGGACCAGCTTGCGCGTCTGTTCCCGGATGGCAAGACCGTGCATCTGCCGCCGAGCGGCCAGCCCATGGCGCGCTATGAAGAAGCGCGGGCCGAGATCGAGGCGCGCGGCGGCGCGTCTGTGCCGACGATGGCGCAGGTGCAATCGAAGGGCTTCTTCGCCTCGCTCTTTGGCGGCGGCGATGAGGAGGAGACAGTCGCCCCCGCGCCGCGCGGCGGGCCGCGCTCGCGCATGGCCGCTTCTGTCGAGGCCCGCAACCAGCCCAAGGCGGCCATGGCCTCGGTCACGACCTATGACGATGGCAGCTCCGCAACCTATTTCCTGGCGGAGGCCAATCGGTCCCCGGTCATCCGTCAGGCCGAGCGCAACCTGCCGCGTGGCGAAACCTATGCGGCTCCGGCTCCAGCGCCCGCGCCCGCCCCGGCGGCGGCGCCCGTCCACAGCGCGCCCGTGCAGACCGCTTTCGCGCCCGCGCCGCCCAGCCGCCCGGCCGAGATCTTCGCCGCCGCCGTCGATCCGCGCGGCGTGAACGGCGCACCGACCCCGCCACGTCGGCCCACCGACCTGCCGCTGGCGGTGGGCCTCCTCGCCTTCAATGCGCCGCTTCCCCCGACCCGTCCGACGGAGCTGCGCCCGAGCGCGCTGCCGCGCATCGCCGATTTGCGTCTGGGCGAGCAGCCCGCATCCGAGGCGACCCACATCGCCCGTCCCACGGAGTTGCCGCCTGTCATCACGGGCGCGGGCGCCGGGCAGCCGTCGGCGCCGCCGCCGGCCCTCGCCTACGCCCCCGTGCAGGAGCCCCCGACCCCCGTAGCCCGGCCCATCCCTGTCCCGGTCCGTCCCATCGCGCGCGGGCCGGCCCCCCGGTCCGAATTCGTCGCGGCGAAACTCGACCGCGCCACCCTGACGGCCCTCATCAAGACAGCGTCGGTGGCGGAGCTCACTGCGCCGACCAAGCCGGCTGGCGGCAGCCGGGCGGACTTCACCCGCACGATCTTCGCCCAGCCGAGGCAGGTGGCGGGGGGCTTCCACAGCGGGCCCGGCGCCTTGTCCACAGACGCCTTCACCGGCAAAGCCGTCGTCGGGGTCACGGCGCGCGACATGACCACGCTCGCCAAACATCAGGATTGACGTTCACAACTGCGCCATGTCCGGCGCGCCTGATTGACGCAGCTTCGGCGGGGGGCTAATGCTCCGCGCCCTCGATGGACCTTCAAGACGTCGCAGGGAAGCACGCGCGAAACTGCTTGCAGCTTTCCTGCAGACAGCCATGATGCGTTCGACCTCGGGTTTGCGAAAGACGCCGTGACATGACACTCGCCACCACAGCCGCGACGGGCGCCACGACCGGGCAGCCCCAGCTCGTGATCGACAATGTCTTCAAGCAGTTCGGCGAGGGCCCCGGCTCCGTCATCGCGATCGATAATATGTCATTTGACGTGAAGCCCGGCGAGTTCGTCTCGGTCATCGGACCTTCGGGCTGCGGCAAGTCCACGCTCTTCAACATCATCGGCGGCTTGCTCGACGAATATGCCGGCAATGTCCTGATCGAACGCGAGCGCATCGCGGGCCCGCACAAGGCGGTCGGCATGGTCTTCCAGGAGGAATCGACCTTCCCCTGGCGCAATGTCATCGACAACGTCGCGTTCCCGCTCGAACTTCAGGGCGTCAACAAATCCGAGCGCCTCGACCGGGCCCATCACTTCATTGATCTGGTGGGCCTGAAGGGCTTCGAGAAGCTCATGCCCTCGGCCCTGTCGGGCGGCATGCGCCAGCGCGTCTCCATCGCCCGCACCCTCGTCTCCGGCCCGCAGATCCTGCTCATGGACGAGCCTTTCGCGGCGCTTGACGAACAGACCCGCTTGCTGCTGGGCGACAAGATCACCCAGATCCAGCAGGATCTGAACCAGACCACCCTGCTCATCACCCACAATCTGACCGAAGCCGTGCAGCTCTCCGACCGCATCGTGGTCATGACCTACAGGCCCGGCCGGGTGAAGCGCATCGTCAACATCGACCTGCCGCGCCCGCGCACCTCCGATGTCGTCTCGAGCGACGCCTTCGGCCACTATGTCGCGGAAATCTGGTCGGACCTGCGCGAGGAGGCGAGCCGCGGCATGGCCGACACCGAATCCGTCCGCAGGACAGCCCCCCGTGGCTAAGGCCTCGCTCTCCCAGGGCCGCGCGCTTCCCATGGCGGTGGGGGTCGCGACGATCATCGGCGCCTTCGTGCTGCTGGAGATGCTTCTGCGCTATGGCGTCGTGAACAAATATGTCGTGCCCCTGCCAAGCCAGGTGCTGATGAGCCTCGAGCGCATCGTCGTTGAGGAGAACATCCTCTCGCGCATCCGCGAAACCGCCTATGAAATGATCGTCTCCTGTCTTGCGGTGATCGTTCTGGGCGTGCCGATCGGCGCCATGCTCTACCGTTGGCGTCCGCTGCGCCGCGCGGTGCTCGACTGGGTCGCAGCCACGGCGGCGGCGCCGCTCGTGCTGGCCTTTCCGTTGTTTCTCGTGATGTTCGGCCGCAGCCCGACGACGGTCATCGTCATGTCCGTCATCACCGGCCTTGCGCCCATCATCATCAAGACGACCGAAGGCCTGCTTGGCGTGCGCCCCGTGCTCATCAACGTCGGCCGCAGCCTGAAAATGACGGATGCGCAGATGTTCCGGATGATCCTTCTGCCTGCGGCCCTGCCCACCATTTTCTCCGGCATCCGCCTGAGCTGGACCTTCGTGCTCATCTCGGTGGTGGGCATTGAATTCCTCATCAACCTGGGCGGGCTCGGCCAGCTCATCAACGACCTTGCGGAACGCTACGATCTGCCCGGCACCTATGCCGCCATCGGCTTTGTGATCCTCGTCAGCGTCATCTTCTTCATGCTTCTGGAGCGCGTGGAAAAATGGCTGCGACCGGCCAAGTGAAAAACCCGACGGCGACCATGGGCTTCGCTGCGCGCCGCGCCAGCGATGCGCGTTCGACCAATCTCATCCGCATCGGACTGCTGCTCGCCATCGCCGGGAGTTGGGAGGCGCTTGCCCGTTCAGGGCTGCTCTTCCGCGACGTCGTGCCCTCGCTCTTTTCGATCTCTGCGGCCATATGGAAGCTGCTCGGCAATCCGGCCTTCTACGCCAATCTGCAGGTGACGGCCTGGGAGATCTTCGCCTCTCTGGCCATCGGCTCCGGGCTTGGCATTGCGGTGGGCATCATCCTTGGCGCGAACCGCTTCCTCGGCGCGGCCTTCGAACCCTATGTCTATTATCTCGCGCCAACCCCGCGCATCATCTTCTTCCCGGTGATGATCATGTGGTTTGGCGTCGGCATCGCCTCGAAGATCGCCCTTGGCGCGCTCTCCTGCTTCTTCACCGTGGCCCTCTCGACGGCGGGCGGCATGCGCGAGGTGGACAAGGTGCTGATCCGCGTCGGCCGCAGCTTCCGCGCGACCCAGTGGCAGATGGCGACGAAGATCTACCTGCCCGCCATGCGCGCGCCCGTGCTGAACGGCATCCGCCTTGGCTTTGGCACCGCCACCGTCACCGCGCTGCTCGCCGAGACGAAGCTCTCCAACCAGGGCCTCGGCTTCATGATCATGCAGATCTATGCGCGCTTCGACATGCCCTCGCTCTATGGCCTGCTCATCATCGTCTTCATTCTGGCGGGCATCGGCAATCTGATTCTCGGGAAAGTGACGGGAACCTCGGCCTGAGGGCGTCGCATTCCCCAGTGCTTCCTGCGCCTGCCTCAGCAGGGCGGCGCGCATGACAAATACAAACAGGGAGGAATGGATGACCGGCTCAAGCCATCGCGCATCGAAAAGCGCTGCGGCGCTCATCATCGGGCTCTGCCTTACCGCGAGCCCCGCGCTCGCCCTCGACAAGATCAAGCTGGCCATCGGCAACCCCGGCGTCGGGGAGACCGAAGCGCCCGATCTCGGCATGAAGCAGGGCATCTTCGCAAAATACGGGCTTGAGCTGGAAATCCTCTACACGCAGGGCAGCGCCGAGACCGTGCAGGCGGTCGTCTCGGGCGGCGTGGACGTCGGCTGCGCCGTGGGAACGGTCGGGGCGCTCGCCGCCTTCTCCAAAGGCGCGCCGCTGCGCATCATCGGCGCCTCCTTCACCGGCGACAGCAACATGTTCCTCTATGTCCCCGCGCAATCGCCCATCCGCAAGGTCGAGGACGCCAAGGGCAAGACGGTCGCCTTCTCGAACACGGGCTCGTCCTCCCATGTCATGGTGATCGAGGCCAAAAAGCAGTTCGAAACGGACTTCAAACCGACCGCCACAGGCGGCGGCCCGGCGACCCTGACGCAGGTGATGAGCGGGCAGGTGGATGTGGGCTGGTCAGGCGCGCCCTTCGCGGTCGACATGCTGGAGGACGGGCGCATCCGCCTCATCATGAAGGCTTCGGATCTGACGGCCATGGGCAATCAGACCTCGCGCGTCATCACCGCCAACCTTCAGGATCTCAAGAAGCGCCCGGACGTCTATCGCCGCTTCATGGACGCTTATCGCGAAACCATCGACTGGATCTACGACACGCCCGAAGGCGTGAAGGCCTATGCGGAGTGGGCGAAGGTTTCCGAAGCCATCGGCAAACGCTCGCTCAGCGAGTTCCTGCCCAAGAGCGGGGTTCAGACCGACGAAATCCGCGGGCTCGACCAGAACATGCAGACCGCGCTCGAGGCGAAATACATCTCCGCGCCGCTCACCCGGGAGCAGATCGCGGAGTTGATCCAGATCCCGCAGAGCGCGAGAAAGTAAGGCGCGTCAGATCTCGCCCAGCGCCTGAAGATAGAGGTCGAGGATCGTCTCCTCCTCGATGCGCTTCTCGCGGTCCATGCGGCGGATCGAGACGATCTTGCGCATGATCTTCACGTCGAAGCCATTGCCCTTGGCTTCGGCGTAGACCTCCTTGATGTCGTCGGCGATCGTGCGCTTCTCCTCTTCGAGGCGCTCGATGCGCTCGATGAAGGCGCGCAGATGGCCGCCGTCCACATCCGAGGACTCCGCAGTGATCATTTCGGGCTTGTTCATCGCGCCTGTCCAAACATGAGGGCTGCATTCAGCGAAGCGTCTGGATGCGGCCAGCGGGCGCGCGGGTCAAGTCCGGCGGCGCGAAAAGGCGCATCGCCAGACCTGACGAGAGAATTGTGGGGAAAACCTCCCCGCGCGCCCTAACTGTGTTTGGCGGGGTCGCTCATCACGGAGGCGAACTGCTTTTGCTGATCGGGCGAGGCTTCGCGCTGGTGGAGCTGCTTCCAGACCTCATAGGGCATGCCATAGACCGCCTCGCGGGTCTCATCGAGGCTGAGGCCGAGGCCATGCTGGTCGGACTCTTCCTTCATCCATTTCGACAGGCAGTTGCGGCAGAAGCCGGCGAGATTCATCAGGTCGATGTTCTGCACATCCGTGCGCTTGCGCAGATGCTCGACGAGCCTGCGGAAGGCGGCGGCTTCAAGTTCGGTGCGGGCTTGCTGGCTGATGGTCATGGACGCGGTCCTCTGTCTCGCCGCGCGGTGCGGCTCACATGATGCTGGATCATATGGGTGTCGGGCCGTGCGAGTACAGGGCGCAGCGCCGCTTCCAGCACACCCGCCCAGCGGGCGACGCCCTCCGCCTCGGCCACGAGATCCTGCCGCAGCTCGATCAGCACATGGGCCAGGCCCCGGCTTGTGCCGTGCTCAAAAAGCGTGTCGCCTTCAAGCGCCCCGTCATAGGGCTCGTTGTCGCCGGTCACGACGCCGCCTGCCCGAAGGGCCGCAAGCAGGGGCGCGGCGAGGCGCGGATCGCCATCCCAGAGGATCGCCACCTCCCACGGGCGCGCGAAGCCCTTCCAGACCGGCGTGAAGGAGTGGAGCGAGACGATGGCGGGGATGGGGCCGCGCGCGCTCATGGCGTCAAGCCGCGCGCGCACGGCGTCGCGATAGGGCAGCCAGAAACGGCGGCGACGATCCTCGATCTCCTCTGGCCCGGCCTGCGCATTGCCGGGGATGATCGCGCCGTCGGAAATGCGCATGACGAGGGTGGGATCATCGGCGCCGCGATTGGGGTCGATCAGCAGACGCGAATAGCGCGTCAGCACGGCTGGAGCGCCGAAGCGGGCGGCGAGCGCGCGGGTGAGCGCGGCCGCGCCTATGTCATAGGCGATGTGGCGGTCGAATTGCCGGGAATCCAGCCCCAGCGTCCCGTAGCGCGGCGGCAGGGCGTTCGAGGCGTGATCGCACAGGAACAGGACGCCAGCCTCCGGCGCCCCCTCGATCTCTTCCACGGGATGATCCATGGAGGCTTTCTGCCCCGGTTCAGCAGGGCCGGTCAATCGGCGCCCCTGACACAGATTTGACATCGCCCCGGCCGATGATTGCATTCTGACGTCTCGCACATCCCGGTGATTCGCGTTAAATCCGTTGGTTCATGCAGTCCATTCGCCGCTTCGTCCTGCCTTTCCTCGCCCTCGCCGCAGGCCTCGCCCTGCCGGGCGCCGCGCGCGCTGATTTTCGCCTGTGCAACAACGCCTCGAGCCGCGTGAGCGTGGCCATCGCCTACACCAATGGCAAGACCTGGGTCAGCGAAGGCTGGTGGAACCTCAAGAGCAACGCCTGCGAAGTTCTGCTGCGCGGCAATCTGGCGGCCCAGTATTACTACATCTACGCCATGGATGAGCGTGGTGGAGAATGGAAGGGCAAGTCCTACATGTGCACGCGGGACCGCGAATTTCACATCGACGGCCGTGAGAATTGCCTTGTGCGCGGCTATGACCGCACGGGTTTTTTTGAAGTCGATACGAAAGACGGCAGAAACTGGACAGTCCAGCTCACCGACGCCACGCAGCAACCGCGCTGATCTTCACTGAAAGGCTATCTGATGAGACGCATGCGCCGGGTGAAGATACTCGCAACGCTGGGCCCTGCCTCGCAGGATAGCGACACCCTCGGGCGGCTGTTCGAGGCCGGCGCCGATGTCTTCCGCATCAACATGAGCCACGCCAGCCATGACGCCATGCGCGAGCGCATCCGCATGATCCGCGGACTCTCGAAACATTATGGCCGCGAAATCGGCATCCTCGTGGATCTGCAGGGGCCGAAGCTGCGGGTCGGGCAATTCGCCGATGGCGGCGTCGATCTGCTGCGCGGACAGACCTTCACGCTCGATGACGACCCTGCGCCCGGCGACGCCACCCGCGTGCATCTGCCCCATCCCGAGATCCTGCGCGCCCTCGCCCCCGGCCACACCGTCCTCATCGACGACGGCAAGATCCGCCTGCACATCACGCAGGCGAGCCCGCAGCGGGCGACGGCGGTGGTGGATGTCGCGGGGCGCATTTCGAACCGCAAGGGCGTGAGCCTCCCCGACACGGAGATCCCGGTCTCGGCCATGACCGAAAAGGACCGGAGCGATCTCGACGCGGCCCTTGAGGAGGGCGTCGACTGGATCGCGGTCTCCTTCGTCCAGCGCGCCGACGACATTGCGGATGTGAAGAAGATCGTGCGCGGCCGGGCCATGGTTCTGGCCAAGATCGAAAAGCCGCAGGCCATCGCCCGGCTTGAAGAGATCATGGAGATCTCCGACGCGCTGATGGTGGCGCGCGGCGACCTTGGCGTGGAGCTGCCGCTCGAAAAGGTGCCGGGGCTGCAAAAGCGCATCACCCGCATGGCGCGGCGGCTCGGCAAACCCGTGGTCGTGGCGACGCAGATGCTGGAGTCCATGATCACCTCGCCGGTGCCGACCCGCGCCGAAGTCTCGGATGTGGCGACCGCCGTCTTCGAGGGCGCGGACGCGGTCATGCTCTCCGCCGAGAGCGCGGCCGGGCAATATCCCATCGAGGCGGTCGCGACCATGAACCGCATCGCTGAAGAGGTGGAGCGCGACTCGATCTACCGCCCCGTCATCAACGCCCAGCGCAGCGCCCCCGAGCAGACCGGCGCCGACGCCATCGCGGTGGCGGCCCGCGATGTGGCGGAGACGCTGGATGTGAAGGCCATCTGCGCCTGGACCTCGTCAGGCTCGACGGCCCTGCGCATCGCAAGGGAGCGCCCCGCCCCGCCCATTCTGGCGCTCACGCCAAAGCGTGAGGCCGCACGTCGGCTCTCGCTGGTCTGGGGCGTTCACGCCGTTGTGACGAAGGACGCCGACGATGTGGACGACATGTCCAAGCGCGCCTGCAAATTCGCCAACCGCGAGGGCATGTCGCGCGAGGGCGAGCGGGTGGTGATTGTGGCGGGGGTGCCCTTTGGCACGCCGGGCGCCACGAATATGGTGCGGATCGCCTTCACCGGGAACGAGAGCTGAGGGGGATCAGATCCCCTGACCCTCGACCTCGAGGGTGAGCTTGTCGACGAGGCGGCGAATGTCCTCGTGGCGGGGATTGATCTCCAAAGCCTTGCGGAAGGCCTCGAGCGCGCGGGCGTCGAAACCCCTGCCTTGCAGAATGTAGCCCATGCCTGACAGCGCCGTGAAATGGCGCGGCTCCAGAGCCAGCACATGGGCGATGTCCTGCATGGCTCCCATGGCGTCGCCGGCGAGATAGCGCACGGTGGCGCGCTTGTTCCAGCCCTCGGCCCAGGTCGGCTCGATCTCGACGATGGCCCCCAGCAGTTCCAGACAGAGGGGGTAGTCCTTGCGCTGCAGGGCCTGCATGGCGCGGTTCATGAGGAGGTCGGCGGTGTCGGAGCCCGAATGCATCCAGACCCGCTCGATGGCGCCGGAGACGCCCCTGGCCTCCACTGCGTCCTGAGCCTTGGCCAGACGCTCGAAAAGCTCGTCCAGCACCTTGCGCCGCCCCTGCTCGGGATCGGCGGGCTTCGCCTGTGCGCCGGAGGAGGCGCCCGCCTTGCCATCGCCCGCCGCCAAGGCAGGCGCGGCCATGAGCGCGGGAAGCGCCATGGCGAGGAGGCCTGCACGGAGCAGTGGGAGAAGATGGATGCTCATGCGCAAAACCTAGTGCGGCCCGCGCATTTCGTCAAAGGCCCCAGGAAAGGCCTGGCCAGCACAAAAAGCCCCGGCAGACCCTGCCGGGGCTTGAAGCGCGAGACAAGCGGTCGATCAGCCCTGACGAGCCTTGAAGCGCTTCTGGGTCTTGTTGATGACGTAGACGCGGCCCTTGCGGCGCACGATCTGGTTGTCGCGATGGCGACCACGAAGAGACTTGAGAGAGTTACGGACCTTCATGGTCGTCCCCGATTGGATGAGGCGGCGGGAAACCCGTCCGCAGAAAAAGCTGAGGGGCATATGCCCCAGCCAGACCCATGAGGTCAACCCCGCCGGGCCTCGAAAGCGCCGATTTTAAGACAATCCCGAGCTTTGACCTCTGACGACGGAGGGTTTATCTCGCCTTTCATCAGCGGAGAAGCCCATGTTGCGAGACGATTCGGCGCCAGCGCCCGCCTTGGCGGCCGCCCCCGCCCCATCCCAGACGCCCGCCATGGCGACGCCTGCCTCGCAGACTGTCTACCCCGTGCTCTTCGCCATCAGTTTCTGCCATGTTCTCAATGACATGATGCAGGCGCTGGTGCCCGCTTTGTATCCCCTTCTCAAAGACGCCTTCGACCTCGACTTCGCGCAAATCGGCTATATCACCCTCACCTGGCAGCTGACGGCCTCGCTGCTCCAGCCGGTCGTGGGCGCGGCGGCGGACAAGCGGCCCATGCCCTATTCCCTCGCCTTCGGCATGATTTTCACCCTCGCCGGCCTTTTGCTCGCGGCCTCCGCAGAGAGCTACGCCATTTTGCTCGTCGCGGTCGGCCTGATCGGCGCGGGCTCGGCGATCTTTCACCCGGAATCCTCGCGCATCGCCCGCATGGCCTCGGGCGGACGCTATGGCCTCGCCCAGTCGATCTTTCAGGTGGGCGGCAACCTGGGCTCGGCCATCGGCCCGCTCATGGCGGCCTTCATCATCGTGCCCTTCGGGCGCCACGCCATCGGCTGGTTCGGCGTCTGCGCGCTCGTGGCGGGACTGATCCTGTTCCGCATCGGCGCGTGGTATGCGCAGCGCCAGATGGAGCGGGCCAGGCGCCCCGCCCGCCCCGTTCGGGATCTTGGCCTGTCGCAGCGCGCCGTGGCCCTGTCCATCGCCATCCTGATCGTGCTGAGCTTCTCCAAGAGCTTCTACACCACGAGCATTTCGAGCTTCCTGCAGTTCTACCTGATCGACCGTTTCGCGGTGGACGCCCGCACGGCGCAGATGTTCCTGTTCCTGTTCACCGGCTCGGTGGCGGCGGGCACCTTCTTCGGCGGACCCATAGGGGACCGAATCGGCCGCAAGGCCGTGCTCTGGGGCTCGGTGCTGGGGGCCCTGCCGTTCACCCTCGCTTTGCCCTACGCCAACCTCTTCTGGACCGGCGTCCTCGTGGTCGTGATCGGCCTCATCCTCGCCTCGACCTTCTCGGTGATCCTGGTCTATGCGCAGGAGCTTTTGCCCGGGAAAACGGGGCTTGTGGCGGGAATTTTCCTCGGGCTCGCCTTCGGCCTCAGCGGCGTCGGCGCGGCGGCTCTGGGCAAGCTGGCGGATATGACCAGCATCTCCTTCGTCTACTCCGTCTGCTCCGTCTTGCCCGCTGCGGGCATTCTCGTCATGTTCTTGCCAGACATACGCAATGAGGTTCGTTCATGAGCGACGCCAGCCTTCTCGCCTTCATCGAAGCCCGCGCCATGCGCGGCCTCATCGACCTCGAATTCGCGCCCGACGATCTGGAGGAGGCCTACGCCATTTCGGCGGGCATGATGGCCGCGCTTGGCCAGCAGCCGGGCGGCTGGAAGGTCGGCTACGCCCCGGACAAGACGCCTGTGGCCTCCCCCATGTACGCCTCGGGCTTCCTGAACAGCGGCGATTCCTGGTCCATGCGCTCGGACCGGCCGATGATCCCGGAGATCGAGATCGCCGTGCGGCTGGCCCGTGACCTGCCGCTCAACCCCCGCACGCCCTACACCCGCGCCGACATCGAGGATGCGGCGGGCGAATATCTGATCGGGATCGAGATCATCGAGCGGCGCATTCCCATGCAGGGCGCGCCCTTCCCCATGAATCTCGCTGATGACCTTGGCAACGCCGCCTATGTCGTGGGGCCCGGCACGCGCGACTTCCGCGCCCTCGATCTTGCGAATCTGCAGTGCCGGTTCTGGATGAACGGAACGCTGGCGGTCGACCGGCGCGGCGGGCACCCCTCGGGCGATCCGCTCAAACCGCTGATCGACTGGGCCAACGCCCAGAAGGACCATGTGGGGGGCTTGCGGAGCGGTCAGATCGTGACGCTTGGCAGCCTCACCCCCCTTGTCGTCATGGACGGTCCGGGCACGCTGGAGGCCGAAATCGAAGGCATCGGCCGCATCAGCGCGATCATCACCTGAGCCTCAGGGCTCGATGATCTGCCGCGCCCGAGTCACAACCTCCTTTGGCGCCGAATGGACGCGGGTCACGACCTCCTGCAGCCGCTCGCCCGTGGAGGCGGTGATCGAGACGCGCGCCCTGGCGGCGTCGGCGAGGAACTCGGCGTCCACCACCGTCGCGGCGAAGGCCTTGCGCAGGATGGCGACGGCGTCAGGCGCGGCGCCGGGGGGCAGCACATAGGACCGGCCGAACAATTGCTGGCTCAGCACGAGCTCGACCGCCTGCTTGTCGAGATCGTTCTTGATGTAGGGCCAGATGGTCGGCACGCCCATGGCGGTGAGTTCGGGCTCTGGCTCCAGCGCATCCTGCACGAGGATGTTGATCGTCTTGTCCCTGATCCAGTCGGGCTTCTGTGATTTAAGCGAGGACCAGTCGAAGCCGCAGAGCCCTGCGGTCTCGCCACGCTCCATGGCGAGGGTGAGGTCGGACGTGCCCTTGTAGCCGCTGACGATCTCGAACTTCGCGCCCGTTGCGTGGTTATGCAGGGCCTCGTAATCGCGCGTCGCGCCGCCCGCCTGGCTGGCGCCCATGATGGTGCGCTGGCGCAGCGCGTCCTCATAGGTCTTGGTGGCGGCGTTGGCCATGGTGATGCAGACGCGCGTGCCGCTGTCGGCGGTGCCGATATAGACGAATTTCGTGGGGTCGAAGAGGTTGCTGGCCTTGTCGTCGAGAATGCGGCCCATGATGGCGCCGGGCATCAATGCCCCGATGACCGTGCCGTCCTTGGCGGATTTGCTGTAGAGCTGCGCGCCGGCGATCGCGCTGCCCGCGCCCGGCATGTTGCGCGCGACGATGGGCGGCGCCCCCGCAATATGGCGGGGCATGTGACGCGCCACGAGCCGCGCATAGATGTCGTAGCCGCCGCCGACATCGGCGCCGACGAGCATTTCAATGGTCTTGCCGGTGTAATGATCAGCCGCGCGGCCATATTGCGGCGCGCCAAAGCTGGCCAGCGCCATGGAAGCCACGACAATTCCTCTCACCCACCGCACCATTGAATCCTCCCGAATGATCGCGCGACGCTAGAACAGCAGGCGCCCGCGGACAAGAGCGCGTCACCTCACGATGTTGCGCATCTCCGTGACGCGGCCCTCGAGGAAGGCGGCGACATTATGCGCGACCACAGGCAGAGCCTGATCGGCGTAAATGTCGCTCATGCCCCCGACGCGCGGCGACATCATGACATTGGGCATGTCCCAGAGGGGATTGTCCTGCGCCAGCGGCTCGACTGAAAACACATCGAGACCCGCGCCCGCGATGGCGCCGCCTTGCAAGGCGCCGATCATGGCCGCCTCGTCGATCACATCGCCGCGCGCCAGATTGATGACGAAGGCCGAGGGCTTCATGGCCGCGAAGACCGGCGCGTTGATCATATGGCGCGTGGTCTCGTCGAGGGGCGCTAGCACGATCAGGAAATCCGCCATTGCGGCGGCCTCGAGCAGCCTGGCGCGCGGAACGATCTGATCGAAGCCCGGAGACTGCGTGCGCGCATTGCTCACGCCGACCACGGACATTTCGAAGGCCTTGCACCGCAGCGCCACCGCCTCGCTGATGGCGCCGACGCCGACGATGATCGCCGTCTTGCCGACCAGCACAGGCTGCGCCCACCGCTTCCAGACGTGGTTGCGCTGGTTCGCCTCCATCAGGCGATAGTGGCGCGACAGGCCGATCATGTAGAGAAAGGCCATCTCGGCCATCTGCGGGCCATGGATGCCCCGGCCATTGGTGATGCGCACGTCAGCACGCAGGTTCTTGAGCGTCCACAGATGATCGACGCCGGTGGAGAGCGCCGCGATGTAGCGAAGCCTGGGCATGGCCGCGAGCAATTCGTCGCTCACCTCATGGGCGAGGGCGATCAACACCTCGCAGTCCCCGGCATGGGGCAGCGCCTCGCCGACGCTTCTGGCGTCATGGATGGTCAGATCAGGAAACCGGGCCCGCAGATCAGCCGCCTTGAAGTGGTCTTCGCGTTCGACGATGAGCATCTGCATGTGGCCTCGCCCCCCTGTACCGCATGATGGAAAGCTTGTACCACGATCCGAAAGAACGCATCAATCTGCGCGGCCACGCAGGGAAACCATGACAGACGCGACGACGACGGAAGATATGGTCTCACAGGATCGCAACGGCGTGCAGGTGATCGCCCGCGCCGCCGCCATTCTGCGCACCCTCGAGGAGGACGCCTCGGGCCTCAGCCTGGCTCAGATCGCCCAGCGCACGGGGCTGGCGCGCTCCACCGTGCAGCGCATCGTCGCCGCGCTTCACGCGGAGAAATTCGTCATCGCGGCCTCGCCCACCGGGCGCGTGCTGCTGGGCCCCGGCCTGTTGCGGCTGGCGGGCGCGGTGCGGTCCGATTTTCTGGAGCTTGCGCGGCCCTTCATCACCAGATTGTCGAACGAATTGAAGGAGACCGTGGACCTCGCGGTCGCCCGCAAGGATCGTCTGCTCTTCGTCGATCAGGTCATCGGATCGCAGCGTCTGCGCACGGTGTCGGCTGTCGGCGAGACCTTCCCCCTTTACTGCACCGCCAATGGCAAGGCCTATCTCGCGACCCTCGACAATCGCGCGGTCGAGCGCCTGCTGGGCGGCGCCTTCGAGGCGCGCACGCCCAACACGATCACGCATATCAAAGCCCTGCTCGAAGACCTCGACCGCATCCGCAAGACCGGCGTCGCCTTCGACCGGGAGGAGCATACGCTGGGGGTCTCGGCGGCGGGGATCTGCGTGCCGGACATGCTGGGCAACCAGATGGCCATCTCGGTGCCCGTTCCCACCCAGCGCTTCGGCGAAGCAGAAGACCTCATCGCCGAACGCCTGCTGGAGACGAAGCACGCGCTGCAGGATCTCGTGCAGCCCGGTTAGTCATTTGGACAAGGCAGTCGGCAGTCGGCAGTGGGCAGTGGGATTCCCGACTGCCGACCGCCTACTCACAACTGCCGATAAAATCAGAACTTCACGGCTGCGCGCCCCTTGAGTCCCAGCATTTCGCGGGCGTCGTCGGGGGTCGCGGCCTCGTAGCCGAGCTCCTCGATGATGTGGCGGATCTTCGCCACCTGCTGCGCATTGGAATCGGCGAGCTTGCCGCGGCCGATGAAGAGCGAATCTTCAAGGCCCACGCGCACATGGCCGCCCATCATCGAGGCCTGCGTGGCGAAGGGCATCTGGTGGCGGCCCGCCGCCAGCACCGACCAGCGATATTGATCGCCAAACAGCTTGTCGGCGGTCTTCTTCATGAACATGAGATTGTCGACGTCCGGCCCGATGCCGCCCAGAATGCCGAAGATCAGCTGCAGGAAGACCGGCGGCTTGAACAGGCCGCGATCAAGGCAATGGGCGAGGTTGTAGAGATGGCCCACATCGTAGCATTCATGCTCGAACTTCGTCCCGTGGCCTTCGCCCAGCGTTTTGTAGATGCGCTCGATGTCGCGGAAGGTGTTGCGGAAGATGTTGTCGTCGGACTGGACGAGATAGTTCTCCTCCCAGTCGTATTTCCAGTCCTTGTAGCGCGTGGCCATGGGATAGAGGGCGAAATTCATCGTGCCCATGTTGAGCGAGCACATTTCGGGCGAGGCCTGGATGGGCGCCGCAAGACGCTCGTCCACGGTCATCTTCACGCTGCCGCCGGTGGTGATGTTGACCACGGCGTCGCAGGCTTCGCCGATGCGCGGCAGGAACTCCATGAACACCTTCGGGTCAGGCGTGGGGCGGCCATCACTGGGGTCGCGCGCGTGAAGATGCAGGATCGCCGCGCCCGCCTGCGCCGCCTCGATGGCGGAGACAGCGATCTGATCGGGGGTGATCGGCAGGGCGTCGGACATGGTGGGCGTATGGATGGAGCCCGTCACCGCGCAGGTGATGATGACCTTGTTCGAGAGGTTCCGCTTTTTGGGTTCAGACATGGCTGGGCTCCGGTTTTGATTCAGGATTTGATTTGGCGTGGACAAGACGGCGTTCGAGCGGCGCGGGCTCGAAGCCGAAACGATCAGCGAGCCAGCCCGCCACGCCGCGCGGCGCGCGCAGCATGATGACGATGGCGACGAGGCCGAGCATCATGAGATAGAGGCTGCCAAGATCCGACAGGGTCTGGCGCAGAAAGAAGAACACCACGGCGCCGATGATCGGCCCCTCGATGCGGCCGATGCCGCCGATGACCGCCATGAAGATGACGAAGGCCGTCCAGTCGTTCACGCTGAAGGCGGCGTCCGGGGAGATGCGCAGCTTCTGCAGGAAGATCAGCGCGCCCGCCATGGCCGTGCCGAAGCCCGCCACCGCATAGACGAGCAGCTTGATGCGCGTGACCTCGACGCCGTTGCTGCGCGCGGCCAGCTCATTGTGGTGGATGGCGCGCAAGGCGAGGCCCCAGCGCGAACGCAGCAGCGCGATGGTGAGGCCGATGACCACGACGACCAGCGCAAGGCCCGTCCAGTAGATCATGAATTCGCGGGCCTGCCGGCCATCCGCCATGCCCGTGACGATGCGCGCGGGCAGGCTCGTGCCGGAGCCCCCGCCAAGGGCGGAAATCTGCGACGCCAGCAGGCGGAACACCTCCGCCACCACCCATGAGCCGATGGCGAAATAGGCGCCGCGCAGGCGAAACAAAAGGCCCGCGACAGGGATGGCGATGAGGCCGCCGATCACGCCCGCCACCACCAGCGCGGCCAGCGGATGCAGGCCCCAGAAGATGGTGAGGGCGAAGAGGGCGTAGCCGCCGATGCCCACATAGGCCTGCTGGCCCACCGAGACGAGGCCGGAGAAGCCTGCGAGCAGGTTCCACATGGTCGCAAGCGCCACATAGGCGAAGATCTGGGTGAGGAGATTGAGGCTGGAGGCCTGCGCCCACAGGGGCGCGCAGGCGAGGCCCGCCAGCGCTGCAAAAGCGCCGATGGCGACGAGGCGGCTCACCCCTGTGCCGCGCGTGAGGGTGAAGGCGCCGCTCATGCCTGCACCCTCGGAAAGAAGCCTTCGGGGCGGACCGCAAGCACCATGAGAAAGGCGAGATGGCCCGCGAGCAACTGCCAGCCCGGATCGATCTTCGCGCCGATGGCCTGCGCCACGCCCAGCACGACGCCGCCCGCCAGCGTGCCCCAGAGATTGCCGAGCCCGCCGATGATGACGGCCTCGAAGCCGAAGATCAGCCGCGCCGGGCCCATGGAGGGATCGAAATTGGCGCGCACCGCCAGGAACACGCCGGCCACCGAGACCACCGCCAGCGACAGGCCCATGGCGAGGCCGAAGACATGGCGATTGTCGACGCCCACAAGCTGCACGGTCGATTGATCGTCGGAGGTCGCGCGGAAGGCGCGGCCCCAGGCCGTGCGGTAGAACAAGGCCTGCAAGGCGCCGATCATGACGACCGCCACAAGGAACTGCACCAGCGGCAGCACGCCGATGGAAAGGTCGGGCGTGAGCGGGATGGTCGCTGTCTCGATGGCGCCGGCCTGCAATTTGCGGCTGTCGGGACTGAAGATTTCGAGCAGGCCGTTCTGGATGATGACCGAGAGGCCGAAGGTGACGAGGAGCGGCGGCAGCAGATCATCGCCGAGCGTGCGGTTGAGCAGCCAGCGTTGCAGCCCATAGCCGATCGCGGCCATCAGGGGCGCGATGACCAGCAGCGAGGCCAGCGGCCCCATGCCCAGCGCCTGCGTGACGACAAGCGCAAGATAGGCCGCGAGCACCACGAGATCGCCATGGGCGATGTTCACGAGGCGCATGACGCCGAAGATCAGCGAGAGCCCCGCCGCGAACATGGCGTAGAGGCCGCCGACCAGCACGCCCTGAAGGATGGAGTTGAGCCAGTCCATCGCTCAGACTCCGAAATAGGCCGCCGCGATCGTCTCGCGGCTGACGGATCGGCTGTCGCCCTCAAGCGTGACGCGCCCTTCCTGCAGGCAATAAACGCGGGCTGAAGCGGCGAGCGCCTGAAGGATGTCCTGCTCGACGATGACCAGCGACATGCCGTCGCCGATGATCTGCGGCAGCCGCTCGTAGATTTCGCGCACCACGATGGGCGCGAGGCCGAGGCTGATTTCATCGCAGAGCAGCAGGCGCGGATTGGACATGAGCGCGCGGCCGATGGCGACCATCTGCTGCTGGCCGCCCGAAAGCGAGGTGCTGCGCTGGTTGCGGCGTTCGGCGAGCACGGGAAAGAGATCGTAGACGCGCGCCAGCGTCCACGGACCCTTGCGGCCATGTTCGCCGCCGATCAACAGGTTTTCCTCGACGCTGAGCGAGGGGAAGAGGCGCCGGCCTTCGGGCACAAGCGAAATGCCGCGCTTCAGCAGCACATGGGTGCGCTCGCCGCCGATGGGCGCGTCATCGAAAGAAATGGCGTCGCGCCGCGTGGCGATCTGCCCCGCGATGGATTTGAGCAGCGTGCTCTTGCCCGCCCCGTTCGAGCCGACGATGGCCACGACCTCGCCTTCGCCGACGCGCAGCGACACATCGAACAGCGCCTGAAAATCACCATAGAAGGCGTCGAGCCCGCAGATGGTCAGGAGATCACGCATTGGCGGGAATCCCCATGTAGATCTCCATCACCTGCGGGCGGCGGATGACCTCGCGGGGCTCGCCATCGGCGATGAAGGCGCCGCCGTGCAGCACCACCAGGCGATCGACCACCGCCACCAGCGCATGAACGATATGTTCGATCCAGATGATGGTGACGCCCGTCTCCTTCACATCGCGCACGAGGCTGACGAGCGCGTGACATTCCTCGTCCGTGAGGCCGCCTGCGACCTCGTCAAGCAGAAGGAGCTGGGGCCGCGTCGCCAGCGCGCGCGCGAGTTCGAGACGTTTTCTTTGCAGCAGCGTGAGGGAGCCTGCGGGGCGGTTGGCCTGGTCGATCAAACCGCAGCGCTCCAGAATCTCCCCGCAGCTTGCGGCAAGATCGCCTGAGCGGTCGGCGCAGCCGAATTCGGCTGCGACGGCCAGATTTTCAAAAACGCTCATGCCGCCGAAGGGCTGGGGCACCTGAAAGGAGCGGGCGACTCCCCGGCGGCAACGCGCTGCGGGCGAGAGCCCCGCCAGATCCTCGCCGCGAAACAGCACGCGCCCGCCGTCCTGCGGCAGCGTGCCTGTGATCATGCCGAAGAGCGAGGTCTTGCCCGCGCCGTTTGGACCGATGACGCCAAGCGCCTCGCCCTGCGGGACCACCAGGTCAAGGCCATCGGCCACGACCACGGCGCCGAACCTTTTCGAAATCGCATCGAGCTGAAGGATCGGCGCCATGGGCTTTCGGTACGATCAGGTCAGCGGAACGAGCGCGCCGCCGACGGGGATCTCAGGGCCCGTCTTGTTCTGGGTGACGACGAGATCAAAGCCCTTGTCGGTCTTGCGCCACTGACCCGCGACGAGCGGGGTCTTGGTGACGTTCTTGACGGGCTGGCCGCTCCACTTCACGGGGCCGACGATGGATTTGTAATCGGTGGCCACGATGGCTTCGAGGACCGACTTCGAGTCCTTCACGTTCTTGGCGCGCTTGAGGACGTCGATGGCGACTTCGAAGAGCGCATGCTGGAAGCCGATGGGCTGCGTCCAGGGACGGCCCGTCGCCTTGGTGTAGGCGTCGGTGAGGTCGCGGGCGCTCTGGCCGGTGAGGCTCGACTTGAAGGGATGGTTCGGCGTCCACCAGATCTCGCTGGTGAGGCCCTCGCCGCGCGCGCCAAGCGAGTCGATCACCGAGGGGAAGAGCAGCGCCTTGCCGATGGTGACGATCTTGGGCTTGAAGCCCTGCTGCGCGCACTGGGCCCAGAAGGTCGCGAAATCCGGCGGGATCATGTTGCCGGTGACGATCTCAGCGCCCGCCTGCTTGAAGGCGGTGATCTGCGCGGTGAAGTCGTTCGACATGGGCTGATAGCGGCCGGGATCGACCAGCTTGAAGCCCGCCTTCTGCAAGGCCGGGGGGAAGCCGATCTTCGCGTCGCCCCAGGCGTTGCCGTCGGCGTCATTGGGGAAGATGCCGCCGATGACCTTGTTGGTGGGGATCGACTCCCAAAGCGCGAGGAAGGCGCCGATGACGTCTTCAAGGCCCCAGAAGAAATGATAGGTCCATTTGAAGCCCTTGGCCGGATCGCCGTTGCGGCCGAAGAAATAGGGCTGCCAGGGGCAGTTGGTGGTGATGCAGGGAACCTCGTTCACCTCCGCCTGATCGGCGACGGGATTGGTCACATCCGGCGTGCTGGTGGCGAGCAGCAGATCCACCTTGTTCGACAGGATCAGTTCGGAGGCCACCTCCGCCGCGCGGTTGGGGTTGGACTGGCTGTCCTTGGAGATGATCTCGACCTTGTAGGTCTTGCCGCCGCTCGAAAGGCCGGTCGCGAGCAGCTTCTGCATCTGCTCGAGGGTGAAGGCGTCAGCCTCGCCAAAGCCTGCGAGCGGGCCGGTGCGCGCATTCACATAGCCGATGCGGATCACATCGTCAGCGGCGAGCGCGCCGCCCGAGCGCAGAACGGTCGGCATCGCCAGCGCGCCTGCGCCCAGTTTGACGGCCTGACGGCGTGTGATGATGGAATTCTTGTCGTTGCTCATGTCATCCTCCCCCAAGAAACGTTTCAGGCGTCGTCCTTGCGCGCCTTTTTCAAATGCTGAACCACTTTCTGTCGCAGCTCCGCCTGCTCGTCAGCGGTCCATGTGCGGAAGCCCTCGCCCGATTTCATGCCGAGCTTGCCCGAGGCGACCAGGCCTTCAAGATAGGGCGACGGGCCGGGCCTGCTTTCGATGGAAGGCAGAACGGTGTTGTGGATGGCGAGGGTGAGATCGGTCCCCACGAGATCGGCGTTTTCGAGCGGGCCGAGCACAGCGAGCCTGCGGCCGAAACTCGCCTTGATGACGGTGTCCACCGTGCGCGCGTCGCAAATGCCGTTCTCGACCAGCGAGATCGCCTCGCGCCAAAGGGCATGCTGCAAGCGATTGCCGACGAAGCCCGGCACATCCTTCTTCACATGAACCGGCGTCTTGCCGATGGATTCATGGAGCGCCATGGTGGCGTCGATGGTCGCCTGTGAGGTGCGGTCCGTGCCGATGACCTCGACCAGCGGCACAAGGAAGGGCGGGTTCCACCAGTGTGTTCCCACGGTGCGCCCGCCGTCCGCAATGTTCTGCATGATCTGCGTGATCGGGATCACCGAGGTGTTGCTGGCGAGGATCGCCTGCGCTGGCGCATGGCGCTCAACCTCGGCGAAGAGCGCCTGCTTCACGCCGAGATTTTCGAGCGCCGCCTCGACGACGAAATCAGCATCGCCGACAGCTTCGGCGATGGTGGATGCGGGGGCCACCCTTTGGGCGGCGCCCTCGTCTTCATCGAGATCCCTGAGGTTCCCGGCGATGCGGGCGCGCACGGTCTCCAGGGCTGCCGGAACAGGGTCGTAAATGCGGACCTCATGGCCCGCCAATGCGAAGACCTGCGCTATGCCGTGGCCCATGAGGCCAGCGCCCAGAACGCCTATGCGCGCCTTTTGCGTCATGTCAGCCCGCCGTGTAGCCGCCATCGGCGTAGAGGATATGCCCGGTGTAGAAGTCCGAAGCATTGGAGGCGAGGAACAGCAGCGGCCCCGCAAGATCCGACGCCTCCCCGAGCCTGCCCTTGGGCACGCGCGTCAGGAAGCCGGCGCGGACCTGGCGGGCGTTGTCGTTGTCCTCGAACATCCACTGGGTCAGCGGCGAACGGAAGACCGTCGGCGCGATGGCGTTGACGGTGATGCCGGTGGGGCCGAGTTCGCAGCCGAGCGCCTTGGTCATGCCATCGACCGCCGCCTTGGAGGCGCAATAGGCCGTATAGCCCGCGGGGTGGCCGAGAAGGCCGCGCGCGCTGGACATCAGCACGATCTTGCCGCCCCCACCCTGCGCCTGCATCTGGGTCGCGCAGGCGCGCGCCATGAGCCAGGACTGGGTGACATTGGCGTCCATAACATCGAGGAAGCGCGCCGGGGTCATGTCGCCGATCTTGGCGACATCGTTCTTGCCGGAGGCGACGACGAGAATGTCGACGCGGCCGAAACGGGCCACGGCGGCGGCCACAAGCTGCCCGCAGGCCTCTTCGGTCGAGGGGCGCAGATTGACGCCCTCAACCTCGGCGCCCAATGCCCGGCAGGCGTCGCCCACCGCGTCAAGCTCGGCCTTCTTGCCAGCCGAGAGGACGAGCTTGGCGCCCGCCCCCGCCAGCACCTTGGCGGCCAGCGCGCCAAAGGCGCCCGAGGCGCCGGTGACGATGGCGACTTTGCCCTTCACGCTGAAGAGGGCGAGCGGATCCTTGAGAAAGTCTTCGCTCATGGCTTGTGCCCCGGGGGATAGGGGATCACCACCAGCATCGAACAGACATCGTTCGAGCGGTTTACGATCTCGCGCACTTCATTGGGCGGGATGGTGCAGGAATCGAGCTTTTTCAGCACGGTCTCCTCGCCGTTGATGATGACGGTCATCTCCCCTTCGAGGACCACATAGACCTTCTCGAAGGGCGTGGAGTCCGGCCCCGCGCCGCCGCCCGGCAGGAAGTGGGACAGGCCCACCCACTGGTTGGTCGGCCCGCCGGGCTCGAAGCCCTGCAAACGCACGCCGTAATTGCCGCGATGGTTCACCGCGTCATAGGGCTTGGCGTCCTGATAGCGCTTGACCAGCATCAGAAGCTCTCCCCGCTCTCGATGCGATAGGCGCCGCGCTTGTCGATCATGGCGACGAGGCGGATGATGCAGCCGTCGCCCCGATCCCAGTTCCAGGGGAAGAAGGCGAAGGTGACGCGCTTGCCGGTGACCTTGTCGAGATCGCCGCCGACATTCTCGATGCCCAGGATCCCGTTGTTGAAGAGGATGCGATGCACAGGCTCCCACTCCGGGAAGTCATCCTTCCAGTCGCGCCCGCCGGACCATTCGAAATATTCTTCCTTGAGATGCGGCAGCAGGGGACCGTTGCGCTGCGGGCCGATGGCCGTGGCGAGCGGATGATCGTTGGCCTGGGTGTCGTGGCCGACGACCTTGACCTTCTTCTCGACGAACCAGTGGCCAGCGGAGGACACGAAGCCCGGAGCGCGGGCGAAATAGTCCTCGTTGTCCTCGTAGATATGGTGCCAGCCGGTGTTCACGATCACGACGTCGCCGGGGCGCACGACCTTGCCGGCGGCCTTCTCCAGATCGTCATAGGTGATCGGCTCCCACTTCTTCTTGGGGATTGAGACCACGATGCCCGTGCCGAAGAAGTGCGGCAGCGGCACTTCGTTGATGAAGGGCGTGCCCGCGACCACATGGGCGGGCGCGTCGATATGGGTGGTGTTGTGCATGCTTGTCGTGATGCGCTGGGACAGCACGCCCGACTTCGCCATGTAGTGGATGCGCTCGATCTTCACATCTTCGAAATAGGGCCAGTTCGGGGACTGATAACCGAAGCGGTGGGATAGATTGTAGAACTCCAGACCCATATCGTTGTCGAGATTGTCCTGGAATTCGATGCCGCGGATCTTGATCGTCACGATTCTGCCTCCCGAAGGTTGTTGACCCATCATGTGGTGCAACTGTATCAATATGCGGTCTCGCTTACAAGAGCCCGGACGGATCCGGGCAGGCTCGCTGACCAGGGAAGAACGCCATGAAGAAGATCGCGCTGGAAGAACACTTCATCTCGCCGGGGCTGATCGAATACTGGCAGCCCACCATGACGGATGTGCCCAAGCCCATCTATGACAAGATCTACGCCGAACTCGCCGATTTCGGCGACATGCGTCTGGCCAGCATGGATGAGGCGGGCATCGCCAAGGCGATTCTTTCGGTCTCGGGCCCCGGCGTGCAGGTGGAGCCCGACGCCGCCCGCGCCACCGCCAAGGCGGCCGAGGCCAACGACTTCCTCGCAAATGTGACCAGCGCCCGAGCCGACCGCTACATGGGCTTCGCCCATATCGCCTTGCAGGATCCGCAGGGCGCAGCGCGCGAACTCGAGCGCTGCGTGCGCGACTTCGGCTTCAAAGGCGCCATGATCAACGGCCATTCCATGGGCGCCTATCTCGACGAGCGTCAGTTCGATCCCTTCTGGGCCAAGGCCGAGGAATTGCAGGTTCCCATCTATCTGCATCCCGCCGATCCCGCCCAGCAATACGCGACCTATGGCTCCTATAAGGAGCTCACGCGCGCCACCTGGGGCTGGGGCGTCGAGACCGGCACCCATGCGCTGCGCATGATCTTCGGCGGCGTCTTCGACCGTTTCCCGAAAGCGCTGCTCCTGCTGGGCCATCTTGGCGAGACGCTGCCCTATCTGCTCTGGCGCTTCGACAGCCGCGCCAAGCTCTATGGGGTGAAGCTGAAGCGCGAGCCCTCCGACTACGTCAAGGAGAACATCGCGGTCACGATCTCCGGCATGTATTCGCCCGAGCCGCTGAACTGCGCGGTGGCCGCGCTCGGGCGCTCGCGCGTGATGTTCTCCGCCGACTATCCCTTCGAATCGGCCAGGGAGGCCGGCCATTTCATGGATGGCGTGGCCATGGACGAGGCGCTGCGCGAAGACATCTGCTGGCGCAACGCCGCGCGCATCCTCAACATTCCCATGCAGGGCTGATCAGGACAGCGCGGGCGCCGCGACGCCCGCCTTCTCCGCAATCTCCAGAAGGCCCGCGAGGGTCTTCGGGGAGAGCGGAATCCCCTCGCGCGAGCGGCGGGCGAAGGCCTTCGCGCCCCTTTCGCCGGGCAGCATGATCGCGACCTCGGGGTCAAGCCGCGGCAGGGCGCGCACGATCCCGCTGAGCTCGCTCATGTCGCGCTTGAAGTCCTCCATCGGACGCATGGCGGCGACGTCGATGAGGATCAGCATGGCGTTGTGCTCGTGCCGCCGCTTGCCGCCGGGGCCGATCATGCTGGCCAGAATGGGATTCGTGGCGAGCACGCCCGTCAGGCACTCGAACATGAAGGAGATGCCCGATCCCTTGGGGCCGCCCAGCGGCAGCAGGATGTCGGCGGCGGCGGCGTCGGTGGTGGGGACGCCGTCCTTCGTGAGCGCGCAGCCGGGCGGCAGGGGCTCGCCCGTGCGGACCGCCTGAATGAGGCGTCCGTTGGCGATGATGGCGGTCGCCATGTCCAGAACAAGCGGGCCTTCTTCACTGGGCACGCCCATGGCCATGGGGCTGGTGGCGAGGCTTTTCACCCGTGACCCCTGATAGGCCATGTTCGGCGGGCCGCTGTTGAACATGATCGCGGCGAAGCCTTGTTCGGCGGCGGCGTGCACATAGCGTCCGATGGCGCCGGTATGGGTCGTGCGGCGAATGACCGCCATGCCGACGCCAAAAGTCCTGGCGCGCTTGCCCGCCTCTTCAAGCGCCAGCTTCATGGCGACCGGGCCCGCGCAGCGGTGGCCCTCGACCACAAAGAGCGCGGCGGCGCGATCCTCGATCTCGGGCGTTGCGGCGGGATTCATGTCGCCGTCCCTGATGGTGCGCAGATACATCGACAGGCGCGAGACGCCGTGGGATGAGACGCCCCGCAAATCAGCCCAGACCAGCACTTCGGCAAGCGTGGCGGCGCTGGCCTGGGGCATGCCGTTGGCGGTCAGCACGGAGATGACGAACTGCGTGAGATGGTCGGCGGATATATGCGCGGTTTCTGGCTTCACGGCGTCGTCCCTCGTTTCTTTGCGCGCAATCTAGCGAAAGCGCGGCCCGCTGCAAGCATAACCACATGCGCGCGATCCTTGCGGTGCGGGCTGCGCGCGATTAAGTTCCCGCATCCGGCGCAGGTCGGCGCATCGAGAGGAATGAAGCATGGCGGGCCGTGACCGGCAGATGGCGCTCGGCGTCTTTTTCAACCACACCGGCCATCACGTGGCGTCATGGCGCCATCCCGGCGCGGAGGCCGACGCAGGCGTCAACCTCAAGCATTACATCCGCCTCGCCCAGACCGCTGAAAAAGCGAAATTCCATTTCCTCTTTTTCGCCGACTGGCTCGCGGTGCGGGAGGCCTCCGACCTGACCTTGAGCCGCTCGGCGCAATATACCGCGCATTTCGAGCCCTTGACGCTGCTGGGCGGCCTCGCCGCCGTCACCGAACAGATCGGCCTCGTCTGCACCTGCACCACCAGCTACAACGAGCCCTTCCACGTCGCCCGCAAGATGGCCTCGCTCGATCATATGAGCGGCGGGCGCGCTGCTTGGAATGTGGTCACCTCCTCCTTCAAGGCCGAGGCCTATAACTTCGGCCGCGAAGCCCATTACGACCACGAGGACCGCTATGAGCGCGCCCATGAATTCGTGGAGGTGGTGAAGGGGCTCTGGGACAGCTGGGATGACGACGCCTTTCCGCGCGACAAGGACAGCGGCCTGTATCTCGATCCCGCGAAGCTGCATCGCCTCAACCACGAGGGCAAGCATCTGCGGGTGCGCGGGCCTCTCAACGTCCCGCGTCCGCCGCAGGGCCATCCCCTGATCGTGCAGGCGGGCGCTTCAGACACTGGCCGCGAGCTCGCCGCCGCCACCGCCGAAATCGTCTTCACCTCGCCGCTCGACATCGCCGCAGGCAAGGCCTTTTATGACGATGTGAAGGGGCGCATGGCCAAATATGGCCGCCACCCCGACGAGATGAAGATCCTCCCCGGTCTCAGCGCCACCGTGGCCGCGACCGATGAAGAGGCGGAGGAGAAATTCGACTATCTCCAGTCGCTCATCCATCCCGAAGTCGGCCGCGAAATCCTCTCCATGGTGCTCGAAGGCGCCGATCTCTCGGGGCATGACCTCGACGGGCCCCTGCCGGAGATTTCACCCATGCCGGAAGGGGGCACGCCGCGCGGAGTGATCGCGCTGGCGCGGCGCGAGAACCTGACCATGCGCCAGCTCTATCTGCGGCTCGCAGGCGCGCGCGGCAAGCGCAGCACCAAGGGCTCGGCGAAAACCGTCGCCGACGAGATGGAGGAATGGTTCCGCGCAGGCGCCTGCGACGGCTTCATCCTGCAGCCCGCCTATCTGCCGGGCAGCCTCGACGACATCTGCGAATTGCTTGTGCCGGAGCTGCAGAGGCGCGGCCTGTTCCAGACGGAATATCGCGGCTCCACCCTGCGCGACCACCTCGGCTTCTCGCGCCCCAGAAGCCGCTACGCGAAGGACTAAGTCCCGGCGTTGGCCTTGACGAAGGCGATGATGGCGCGCGTGTCGAGGGCGCCCGCCTGACGCGCGACTTCGCGGCCTGCGCGAAACACGATCATGCAGGGAATGCCGCGTATGCCAAAGCGCCCGGCGACATCGGGCGCGGCCTCGGTGTCGAGCTTGGCGAAGCGCACGAGCGGCTCAAGTTCGGCCGCAGCGGCTGCGAAATGCGGCGCCATCTGACGGCAGGGCCCGCACCAGCCCGCCCAGAAATCCACGACCACCGGCGCATCGTTGCGTGCGATCATCCGGTCGAAGGCTGCGGCGTCGGGCAGATCGACCGGGGCGCCCGTGAAGAGGGGCTTATGGCAACGCCCGCAATCCGGGATCTGCCGCGCCGCAAGACGCGCGGTGGGCGCCCGGTTGAGCCCGCCGCAATGGGGGCAGACGATGACCTGGTTCTCGTCGCTCACAGCGCGATCGGCCCGCCCTGCGCGCGCCAGCCGCCCGTGCCCGGCAGATAATGGATGACGTCGGCGCGGCCATGGGCATGGGCCTGCTGCATGGCCCGCGCCGAGCGTCCGCCCGCCTGGCAGACCAGCACCACAGGCTTGTCCGTCGGCAGCTTCGAGGGATCGAAGCTGGAGAGCGGATGGTTCTGCGCATGGGGGATATGGCCCGCCGCATATTCATGGGGCTCGCGCACGTCGATGACATGGCAGGCCTGTTCGAGGCAGGCCTTCTGGAAGGCGTCATGCTCAAGGGCCGGAATGCTCGTCTCCCCCGCGAGGCGGGACAACAGACTGGCCATGGACATGGGCGCGCTCCTGAATTGACGCCCCGGCGGGCGATCTGCGCCAAATATATGACCCGCCTCCATGCCCGACAAGCGCAGCCTCGCCATGAGGGCTGGCGCAAACCATGGAGAGGGCGATAATCTGGCCATCAAGATTCCCGTGGGAGGTCAAGATGGGTGAATATGATCGCTGGCAGGGGCGCTATGCCGCGCCTGAATATATCTTCGGCGAGGGGCCGAACGTCTTTCTGGCGGCGCAGCGCCATTTGCTGCCAAGGAGCGGCAAGGCTCTGGCCGTGGCCGATGGCGAGGGGCGCAATGGCGTCTGGCTGGCCGAGCAGGGGCTCGACGTGCTCTCTATCGATTTTGCGCCCAATGGCCAGGCCAAGGCCAAAGCGCTGGCGGACAAGCGCGGCGTCAAGCTGGAGCTCGTGCTGGCCGATGTCCATGAATGGGCCTATCCCGAAGCCGCCTTTGACGTGGTGGCCGAAATCTTCACCCAGTTCTCCGACCCCGTGCAGCGCGCGAAGAAATGGGCGGGCATGCGCAAGGCCCTGAAGCCCGGCGGCCTCCTTCTGCTTGAGGGCTACACGCCCAAGCAGCTCGAATATGGCACAGGCGGCCCCAAGCAGCTCGACCACCTCTACACCCGCGAACTTCTGGAGGCTGAATTCGGCGGCTTCTCGAAGGTCGAGATCAAGCAATATGAGACCGAAATGTCCGAGGGCGGCGCCCATGCGGGCATGGCGGCAGTGATCGACCTGGTCGCCTGGAAATGAACGCGCCCCATGCGCCCGGCCCCGGCGGCCGGGCCATGGCCAATAAAAATCTGGAGGGAACCTATGTTCGGCAAGTCCTGTCTTTTCATGGCGGCGCTGGCCTCCACGCTCTGCCTCGCGACAAGCGCGATGGCGCAGGAAGCGCCCGCCGCCCTTGTCGAGGCGGCGAAGAAGGAGGGCCGGGTCGTCTGGTACACCTCCTATGTCAGCCCGCAGCTGCATGATCAGGTGAAGAAGAATTTCGAACGCAAATACGGGATCCCCGTCGATCTCCTGAATGTGCGCGCGAGCGAACTTGAAGAGCGCCTGCGCAGCGAACAGGCGGCGGGGCGTTTCGTGGCGGATGTGATCCAGCACGGGCAGGCCTCCATCACGCGCCTCTTTCGCGCAGGCCAGGTGCAGGAATATGGCGATGTGCCGAACACCGCCAACATGATCGAAGGCCAGCCAGCCGAGAAATGGGAGATCGGCAGCCTCATCACCGGCTATTCCATCATGGTCAACGCCAACATGGTGACCCCCGAGGAAGAGCCGAAAAGCTGGCGCGATCTGCTCGATCCCAAGTGGAAGGGCAAGATGCTCGTCGACGATGTGCGCGCCGTCGGCGGCGGCTTCGCCTTCTTCTCCGCCACCATGGGCCATCCCGAATTCGGCGAGGCCTACCATCGGGCGCTCGCCAGACAGGATCTCGTCTTCACCCGCGACATCGGCCAGAGCGAGCGGCGCGTGGCGCGCGGCGAATATCCGATCTGGGTGCCTCAGGTGTCGGTCAATGTGCAGGGGCTGAAGGGCCTGCCGGTGCGCGTCATCACGCCCAAGGAGGGCGTCGCCTATGTGCGCCTCGACAATGGCATGTTGAAGAATGCGCCGCATCCCAACGCCGCGCGGCTCTTCATGAACTATTACATCAGCGAGGAGAACCAGCTCATGGTCGCCTCCATGGGGCTGCTCTCCGTGACCAAAGGCGTGCAGGAGAAAGTCCCGGCGGACAAGCGCGTGATGGAAGGCGCCAGGCTCATGGGCACCATCCATGTGGAGACGCAGGCCCAGTGGCTGAACCTTGCGAGCGAGATTTACAAATAGGCGTCCGACCCCTCAACGATATTGATCCGGCAGGCCCGACCTGCCGGATTTTTTTTATGAGACTTCACATCTGCGCAAGCAGGCGGCTGCGGCCGGGCATGGGCTTGCGCACGCCGAGGATCTCCTGAATGTCGAACATCTGGGCGGTCTGGTTGCAGATGACGATCTTGCCGGTCTCCTTCTCAAGGGCGCGCGTGATCGGCTCTGAAATCCATGTGCCGCCACCAAGATAGATGCCGTCAGCGTCGGGATTGTCGCGGAGCGCTTTCTTGCCAAGCTCATAGGCCATCATCATGTGATCGCCCGCAGGGATTTTGACGAAATCGGCGGGATGCATCTCATTGGTCACGGCGCCGACGACCTCGACCCCGACGCGCCTGTAGAAATCGGCCAGCACCTTGTTCATGGGCGCCGACCATTTGTTCACGAGCGCGATTTTCTTCATGCCCATGTGCCTCGCGGCCCGCGTGACGGCGAGCGTCGTCGAGGTCGCGGGCTTGCCCGTATATTTTTCGATATGGGCCATCATGGCGTCGTGTTTCTCGACGCCCATGAGCACCGCCAGCGGCGTGCCCGCCTGCAGCACGAGATCGACATGCCGGCCCATGAGCTGGTCGAGCAGCCGGTCAAGCGGGGCGAAGACGCGGTCCATCTCCGTGCCCGAAAACTCAGTGACGCCGACGGATATGAAGACCGCCAGCATGTCGGGCGGGGCGAGGCGGTACCATTCGCAGGCGGCGTTGTCGATGACCGACAGCGGCGAGAGATAACCGACGCGGTGCTTGTGGACGACATCTTCGAACATGGGTGGCTCCGCTCAGGGATTGATGATGGCGCGCAGGCGTTCAACGGTCTGCGGCGGCGTGGTCTGGATGGCGTGGATCATCTGCGTCATGCGGTCGCCATCAATGGGCGTCACCTCGAAGCCGATGCGCTTGGCGTCCGCCAGAAAGCCGGGATCGCGGAGCGTCGCGTCATAGGCCTTGCGCAGCGCGGCGACGCGGTCAGGCGGCGTGCCGGGCGGCAGAACGAAAGGCCGGGCGAGGGCGAACTTCGCGGCGATGAATTGCAGCATCTCGCGCGCCTCGGCATCGGGGGCAAGCTCGATGGCGGTGGGCGTATCGGGCAATTCACGCGCTCGTTCGGCGCCGAACTGCATGAGCACGGCGACCTTGTTCTCACGGATCCACTCGCTGCGGTTTATCATCAGGGTGGACAGGGCGGCGCTGACCCCCTGCACCTCGCCGCGCTCGATCGCCAGAAAGATGTCCGTCGGCGACTTATAGCCCAGCACGATCTCGTTCTTGACGCCCCAGATGCGGTTGGCCACCTGCGGCAGGGTGTAATTGTCCGCCCCGACGCCTGACGAACCGAAGATGAGCTTCGTCGTCTTCATGGCCTCAAGCGTGACGGCCGGCGCGCTGCGCGACACCATCATCACCTGCGGCTCCTGCACGGGTGAGCCGAGCCAGATGAATTTCTCCAGATCAAACTGCACGGCTCCGCCCTCGCGGGACAGCAATTTGAGCGTGGGCTCGAAGATGACGTTGCTGTTGGGCATGCCGATCACCGTGCCGTCGCGCTTCGAGCGGTTGTAAAGCGTGTTGGTCATGATGAGGCCGGTGGCGCCCGGCATGTTCTCGACGATGAAGCCGGGAGCGCCCGGGATATGCTTGCCCATATGGGCGGCCACGGCGCGCCCGACGAAGTCATAACTGACACCCACGGAGCCGCCGATCAGGATGGTGATGGTCTTGCCGCGGTAAAATTCCTCGACCGTTTCGGCGAGGGCGGGCGCCGACAGGAGGAGGGGAATCAGCGCAAGCGCGCGGATGAGCCTTTTGAATGGCAAGATTTCCTCCCCTCGTTTCGCTTCGCGGCGGTGTTTTCGTCAGAATGACGCTTTTGCACGGCCGGTGCAATGGCGCCGCGCGCCCCGCTTGCGCCGCGCCCAAGATCGTCGCACCATCAGCCCAAAAGGGAGGATGACATGACCAAGGCGAAACGTCCCGGAACGGCTGTCGCGTTGATATGGCTGGCAGTGACCGCCATGGCCGCGCAGAGCGCGCGCGCCGCCGACCCGGCCCTGATCGAGGCCGCGAAGAAAGAGGGCAGGGTCGTCTGGTACACGACGCTCCTTCTCCAACAGCTCGGCACGCCGCTCGCGGAAGCCTTCGAGAAGAAATACGGGATCAAGGTCGAGGCGACGCGCAATGATCCGGGCGAGACGGCGCTGCGCCTGCTCAACGAGCACCGGGCCGACAATATGCAGGCGGATGTCTTTGACGGCTCCTTTGCGCCGACGACGCTCATCCGTGAGGGCGTGCTGGCGAAATTCCAGCCCGACCTCGCCAAGAGCTGGCCGAAGGATCTGCTCGATCCCAATGGCTACTGGACCGCTCACAGGCTCACGGTCATCACGCCCGCCTACAACACCAACCTCGTCAAGCCTGAGGATGCGCCCAAAAACTGGGATGACCTGCTCGATCCCAAATGGAAGGGCAAGATGGCCTGGGGCATCAACCCCGGCATCACCGCGAGCACCGGTTTTTCCGGCCTCGTGCTGAAGGAATGGGGCGAGGAGAAAGGCATGGCCTATCTGCGCAAGCTCGCCGGCCAGAACATCACGGGGCTGAAGATCTCCGCGCGCGCGGTGGTCGATCAGGTGATCGCGGGCGAATATCCGCTGGCCCTCCAGATCCTCAATGACAATGTGGTCGTCAGCCGCAACGTCGGGGCGCCCGTGGCCTGGATTCCCATGAACCCGGCCTTCGCCTCCGTCTCGATCATTTCGGTCACCGCAAAGGCCCGCCATCCCAACGCCGGGCGTCTGCTCGCGGAGTTCGTCGTCTCCGAAGAAGGACAGAAGATCGCTGCGGATCGTGACTACATTCCCGTGCATCCCGATGTCGCCCCGCGCGATCCGAGCCTGCGGCCTGATGGCGTGAAGTTCCGCGCCGTGAATTTCTCGCCCGAGGACGTCGACGCCTCCATGCCCAGATGGAAGCAGGTCTATGACGAGCTGTTTCGCTAGGAGAGGCCCATGAAAAGCGCAGTTTCTGTCGCCGCCGGCATCGCCGTCCTCAGCGCGTCGGCGCTGGCCCAACCCGTGGAGGAGCCTTTCTTCAAGGGCAAGACGATCACCATCGCGGTCGGCGCCCCGCCCGGCGGCACGCTCGACCCCTATGCGCGGCTGATGCAGAAGTTTCTGGGCGCGCGCATTCCCGGCAGCCCCAACATCGTCGTCACCAATGTGCCGGGGGCGAGCAGCAATGTGCTGGCCCGGCAGATCTACGCCGCCGCCCCCAAGGACGGCACGATGATCGGCGCTGTCTTCCATGGCGTGGCTGTGGAGCCGCTCATCGGCCAGGGCGACCAGCGGGGCTTCGATCCCGGCAAGTTTTCCTGGCTGGGCAGCTCCCATCCCGAGATCGCCGCCTGCGCCGTGCGCGCCGACCTGAATGTGAAGGCGCCTGCGGATTTCCTGACGCAGGAAGTCGTGCTTGGCTCGACCTCGCCGGGCAGTCCGCCCTTTGATTTTCCCACCATCGCCAACCGCATTCTCGGCACGAAATTCAAGATGGTGACCGGCTATGGCGGAGGCCAGGCCATGATGCTGGCGCTGGAGCGTCGCGAGGTGGACGGCCTGTGCATCGCATGGTCCACCGTCAAGACCCATCTGCCGGACATTCTGCGCGGCAAGGCCCATGCGCGCGTCATAGCCCAGAGCGAGATGGAGGGGACGCCTGAATTCATCGAGGCAGGCGTGCCCACCCTCGCATCTCTGGCGAAGACGCAGGAAGACCGCGAGGCGCTCGCCTTCTTCTTCGGCCCCAACGCCTTTGGCGGCCCCTTCATCCTCCCGCCCGGCGTGCCGCAAGAGCGCGTCGCCCTGTTGCGAAAAGCCTTCAACGAGGTCTTCGCAGACAAGGAAGCGGCTGCCGAGGCGCAGAGGCTCAACATAGATTGGGCGCCGCTCTCGGGCGAAGAGGTGCAAAGGCGCGTCGAGACGATCTACGCCGCGGCCCCGCAGGTGATCGCGCGGGTGAAGGCCGCGCTTGCGCCGCCAAAATAGGCCCTCAAGACTTCGCCGCCATGGCCTGAAACAGATTGCCCATGGCGCCGGGCAGCAGCAGCTTCGACTGAACCGCGGCCTGTTGCTGGGGGGTGAGATAAACAAGTTGCGCGGCCTTCAAGGCGGCGCCCTGCGCCTGCGTGAGGGCCGCGAGCTGGCTCGTGGTCATCGCGCTGAACGTGGTCGCCGAGAGCGCGTTCAGCTGCGCGCGGGTGAGATAAGGGATATTCGCGGGCGCGATCTTGGACACTTGAGCTTTGCTGAAGGCGCCGACCTGCGCGCTCGTCAGCGCCGCGATCTGGGTCGAGCTGAAGGCGCCGATCTGATCGGCTGTCAGGCCCTTGATGGCGGCGGGCGGGATGGCGGCGACCTGTTCGCCGCTCAACGCCTGGAGCTGGCTGATCGGCATGTCGGCCATTTGCTGGGGCGAATAAGCCTTGAGCTGGGCGATGGTCGGGGCCGAGGCGCCGCTGACCGAAGCTTTGTAGGCGGCGGCCGCCTGCGCGGAAATGGAGACCTGAACGGCGGAGGTCGACTTGGCGGCGCTTGATGCGGCGCCCGACTTGGTCGAAACGGATGCGCCGACCGGAGCAGGCGCGGTCGTCTGCTTCGATCCGGAGTTTGAACCGGAATTCAGGTTGGTGCTGAGATTGCTGATCGTCATAGGCGCCTCTTTGAAGCGCCGCAGCAAATCTCATGCCTACCGCTCGGCCCAGAGGATCACATCGGCGGACAGGTCGCCATGCTGCTCGTCGGGGGGCGTGCACGGGGCTTGCTCGCCTTCAGCGTCATCTGGCGGGCGCTCGCTCGAGGCTGACGGCGTTTCCTGCGCGCACCTCGACTGCGATGCGCGCCAGGATCTCCAGCTTTTCTGCGCGCGACAATTGGTCGATATGGCTGAGCAGGGCGTCGAAATCGCTGAAGCTGAGGCTCTGGGCCGCAGGATTCGGCACGGCTTCAGCGGGCGGCGGGGGCTTGGGTTTGGATGACTGCGGCTGCGCCTTTTGGGCGGGCGCCTGCCCGCTCAATAGCCGGGACTCCTCCTGCAGGCGGCGGTAGGCTTCGATCTCCTCACGCTCAAGCTCAGCCTCGCGATACCGCCCAAGGCCCATGGCGGCGGCCTGCAGCTTCAATTCGACCCGCTCGGCGTCGGTGAGGTCGCCATCGCGAACCCTCGCGTCGACCAGCGCCTTGAATTGCGCGGAGCGCTCCTGCATCTTCTGCTGAAAGCCGGTCGCCAGAATGCCCGCAGGCAAGGCGACGAGGCCAAGACCCATCAGCGAAATGATCATGGTCACGAATTTGCCCAGCGACGTCACGGGCGTGATGTCGCCATAGCCCACGCTGAGCAAGGTGATGATGGCCCAGTAGGTCGCTTCAGGGATGCTCGAGAATTTGTCAGGCTGGGCTTCGTGCTCGACGAGATAGATGATGCTGGCGGCGAAGATCGTCACGGTGAGCGTGGTGAAGAATGCGGCGCTGAGCGCGGGCGCCTGTTCGCTCACCACCTCCATCAGCGTGGTCATCGCCGTGGAGTAGCGTGTGAACTTGAGCAGGCGCAGAAGCCGGAAGGCCCGCAAAAAGCGCAGGTCCATCGCGACGACGAAGCTGAGATAGAACGGAAGGATGGACAGGAGGTCGATCAGGGCTATCGGCGTCGCCATATAGCGCAAACGCTCCATCCAGCCCTCGCCAAAGGCTTTGTCTTCCGGGCAGGACCAGACGCGTGCGACATATTCCAGCGTGAAGACGGCCACGGTGAAATAATCGAAATAGCGGAATTGCTGCTGCAATGGCGTATGGATCGACTCCACCGTCTCCAGCATGACGGCGGCGACGGACAGAAAGATCAGCTTGCCCATCAGGAGATCGAAGACTTCATTCAGACGGCCTGAATATCGGTCGGCGTTAAGCGCGCTATAGACCTTCTGCCGGAAGGTGCGCCTGGCGTTCAGCTTGCGGAATTCGATCCAGATGGGACGCAGGCTGCGCGTGATCTTGACAAGGCGCACCAGACGCAGAAAGCGCAGATCGACGACGGCCTCAAGCGGAATGAAGAAGGGCAGGATGACCACAAGATCAAGCAAGGCCATCGGCGATGACAGATAGCGCAGGGTGGGCAGGCGCTTGTCCTTGTAGCGGCGCTGCAAGCCCCCGCTCAGCGCGCGCAACACATATTCGATCACGAAGATCGCGATCGTGACATCGTCCAGGATGCTGAGGATCGCGAGGACGCTCACGTCGAGGGGAATCGTATGTTCGAGCAGAAGCGACAAAAGGCTGACGACGATGGCCACATTGACGATGTGATTGGCGTAGAGGCTCGGCGCATGACGGGGATTGTCGACGAACAAGGCAAGATGCAGCTTGCGTCGAAACGTCAGGAATTGTCGGTCCCGCAGCGCCTTCGCCGACTTGCCCATGATCGCCCCCACGACCTAGCGCGCGCGCCGCCCCGTGACCTCGCATTCATCCGTCCGCTTCCCGCCATTGGCGAAGTGATAGGTGATCGAGGCTGTGAAACGATAGACGAAAGTATAGTCCCATCCCCTGTTGCCGAGCGTGCCCAGAATGGTGACGACGCCATTTTCGCTCTTGAGATTGCGGATATGGAACTGGGACGCATTGCCATCGATGATCGAGACGAGGCTCGGCGGATCATCATCATACCTGAGTTCATAGGTGCGGGGCCCGTCCTTGCAGGTCATCAGGAGCACGGTCGCGTGAGCCGTGGAGGCCGCAAGGCCGGCGAGGATCGTTGCGAGGCGAAGAAACAAGCGCATCGAGGGCTCCCATTTATAAAGTCAGCCCATTCTTCCCCTTACGCTCAGGCTGTCAATTAAAAACCTCTGCGTTAAATTGATTTAAATCAATAGTTTCGGGCGCTTTTCCACTCCGGGTGATCCGCTTCTGCGCGCGGGGAAACGCACGCAGTCATCGCAATTTCAAAGCCGGCGGGCGCGCGATAGCTTGTCCGCCGCCGCCCGCAGGTCGCGCGCCACCATTCCATCCATATGGGTGTCGAAAAGCGCGGAGACGCCGATCAGCGTCAAGGCCATCTTGAAACCGCCGTCGAGATCGAAAATCGGGCAGGAAAACGCGGTCCAGGTGGGGTTCTTCATGCCGCGCGAACGGGCGAAGCGAAGTTTCTGGACCCGCATGCGCAGGCGCAGAATCTGCTCAAGGGTCGTGGCGGGCTCCGGCGACATCTGATTCCACAGAGCCAGATCGCGTTTCACGAAATCAAGGGTCTCCGCCTCCTGCATGAAGGCGTGGAAGATCTGGCCCGAGGCGGTGAGCATGGACAAATTCGATCCTTCACGCACGCGCACAGCCGTCTGCACCGATCCCAACTCGCTGCGAATGACCGTCGGCCCATTCGAGCCCCACACGCAGAGATAGGAGCAAAGCCCTGTCTTGTTCGTCAGATCTTTCATGATGTCTGCAGCGGCCTGGGAGCCATCGACCCTCTCCATGGCGGCTATGCCGATCTCCAGGGTCGCCGAGCCCATGTCGTAATGCCCGCTGTCCTCGTTCTTCCGCACGAAACCGGCGTGTTGCAGGCTCGAGAGATAACGATGGGTTCGGCTGGCGGACATGCCGAGCTGCCGGGCGATTTCCGTCAAGGCGAGAGGCCTGCGCGCCGCCGCGATATGCTTGAGCAGGTCAAGCCCGATGAGGACGGTCGTATTGCCCGCCTTGTCGGCTGCAAGCCGCGCGGGCCTGCCTCGTCTGGGCGCTGTCGTGGCAGGGTCGATCCGCTCTTTCGCCTTCAGCATCTTTTGCAATTCCGTTGACAAGGCTTCAAGCCGGCGCCTAGAATTTAAAACAATAAATAATTTTCCGCAAATTGGAAAAATTCAGACGCCCGCCAAACAGGGCGTCACGGGATCGGAGACGCTCGAATGTCATATGCCGTGGCCGTCGATATCGGCGGAACCTTCACTGATCTTGTCGGCTATGACCACGAGACGCGCCGCGTCGCTTATACGAAGAGCGCCACCACTTATGGCAATTTCGTCGAAGGCATCCTTGATTGCTTCGAAAAGGCGGGATTGACGCCTGACCAGGCGCACCACATCAATCACGGCACCACGCTCGTCATCAACGCCTATATCCAGCGGCGGGGCGCGCGGGCGGCGCTGGTCACGACCAGGGGTTTCCGCGACATTCTGGAGATCGCGCGCGGCAACCGCCCGGACCCTTTCGATCTTCATTACAAGCGTGACGAACCCCTCATCCCCCGCTCCCTGCGGTTTGAGGCCCCGGAACGGATCGACACCTTCGGCAAGGTCATCGAACCGCTCGATCTTCCCGCGCTCGATGCGCTGGCGGAGGAGCTGCGCGCCGCCGCAGTGGAATCGGTGGCGGTCTTCTTCATGAACTCCTACGCCAATCCCGAGCATGAAGAGATCGCCGCAGCGCGGCTTCGTGAGCGGCTTCCGGGCGTCTATGTCACGCACAGCACCGAATTGACGCGCGAGTGGTATGAATACGAGCGCACCTCCACAGTTGCGGCCAATGCTTATGTAGGCCCGCAGGTGAACACCTATATCCGCCGGCTTGAGGAGGATATGAAGGCGCGCGGCTTCACCGGCCCGCTCTTCATGATGGGATCGAACGGCGGTCTTCTCTCTGTCGACCGCACCTGTCGCCAGCCCGTGAGCCTCGTCGAATCCGGTCCCATCGGCGGCTGCATCGGGGCAGGGGCCTATGCGGAGCAACTCGGCTTCAAGAATGTCGTCGCCTTCGACATGGGCGGCACGACCGCCAAATGCGCCCTTGTTGAGAACGGGCGCTTCAATGTCGAATCCATTTATTATGCGAATGGATATATTCAGGGATTTCCCATCAAATCCCCGGTCATCGACATCGTCGAGGTCGGCTCGGGCGGCGGCTCCGTCGCATGGATCGACGGCCAGAACCGCCTGCATGTGGGTCCGCGCAGCGCAGGGTCAACGCCCGGGCCGGTCTGCTACAGGCGAGGCGGAACCGAAGCGACGGTGACCGACGCCAATCTTGTGCTGGGGCGGCTCAACCCCGAGCGCTTTCTTGGCGGCGAACTGACGCTCGACACGCAGGGCGCCAGCGAGGCCATCCGCAGGCTTGCCGAACCGCTGGGGTTTGGGGGCGACGAGGGCGTTCTGCGGACGGCCGACGGCGTTCTCGCGCTCGCCACCGTCACCATGGCCGGCGCCATCCGCCAGGTCTCGGTCGAGCATGGCCTCGACCCCCGCGACTTCGTCCTCTTCAGCTATGGCGGCGGCGGGCCGCTGCATGGCGCGGCGCTGGCGCGCGAGCTTTCCATCCCCATGCTGGTGATACCGCCTGCGCCCGGCAATTTCTCGGCCATCGGCATGTTGCTGGCGGATGCGCGCATTGATCTGTCCAAGACCTTCACGGGGCTTTTGTCGGCAGAGGTGATCGGGGATCTGCAGGACGCCTATGCCCAGATGGAGACGGAGGCCGCCGCCTCCCTTGCGAAAGAATTTGGCGCGCAGGACGTCTTCTTCGAGCGGCACGCAGAAATGCGGTATCTTGGCCAACGCCACAACATCAAGGTGCCCGTGGAGCAGATCGGCGATCTCAACGCCATACGCGCGGCCTTCGAGCGCGACTACAAGCGCCGCTACGGACATTCCGACCCCAACAATCCCGCGGAGCTGCAGGCGCTGCATCTGTCGGCCTTCGCGCGTCAGGACCGGCCTGATCTGAAGAATCTCATCATCGACTCCGAAGTAGCCGCGACCCCCGGCTCACGGCCCATTTATTTCAGGGAGAAGGGTGGTTTTGTGGACGCCGCCGTCTATCAGCGCGAGGCGCTCGCCATTGGCTTCCGGGCGGATGGTCCGGCTGTGATCGAGGAATATGGCTCCACCAGCCTCGTCGGGCCCGATGATTGGTTCGAGATCGGACCCTTGCGGGAGATTCGCGTTCACTGTGACCGTCGGCAGGGAGAGCAGAAATGACGCATCAAGCCTCCAGGCCGACCATCGACCCCATCACGCTCGAAGTGATCCGTTATGGCCTGATCTCGACCTGCAACCAGATCGACGCCAACATCAAGCGCACCGCCTTCAGCCCCTATATCTATGAATATAATGACTTCGCCGTGGGGCTCACGGACATCGACGGTCGGCTTGTGGCGCAATGCACAGGGGGCATGCCGCCTTTCGTCGCCGATTCCGTGGGAACGGCAGTGCGTGACGGGTTGAAGATCTATGGACTTGACCGTCTGTATCATGGCGACGTCATCGTCTGCAACCACGCCGCCGTGCAGGGCCAGCATCTCAACAACACCGTGATGTATACGCCCATCGCCGAACATGCGGACGGGACGGGCAAGCTGATCGGCTTCTTCGCCATCAATGTGCACTGGATCGACATCGGCGGCACGATGACTCATTCCAACGACATCTTCATGGAAGGGCTGCAGTTGCGCACCGTGAAGATGTGGTCGAAGGGCGAGCCGATCGAGGAAGTCTACCGCATCATCGAGAACAACACCCGTCTGCCCACCGAGCTCATGGGCGACATCGAGGCGCAGCTGGCTGGTTGTTTCCTCGGGCGAAGCCTCGTCAGCAACCTGATCGAAAAATATGGCGCCGACACATTCCGCACCGCCATCGACATCATCCTCGATCAGGCCGAAGCTGCTGCGCGGGCCCATATCCGCGCGCTGCCGGATGGGGAATATATCCATGAAACCTGGCTCGACAATGATGGCGAGGGCGACCAGCCGATCCCCATCAAGGTCAAGGTGGTGGTCGCGGGAGACGAAATCACCGTCGATTACACGGGCATCGCGGATCAGGCCAAGGGATCGATCAATTCGGGCTATCACGGGGGCGGACTGACCACGGCCCGCGTCGCGTTCCGCTACCTCGTGGCGCCGGATGAGCCCGCCAATGAGGGGCTGTTCAGGCCGCTCAAACTCATTTTGCCCATGGGTAAGATCCTCAGCGCCGATCCGACCGCGCCCATGGCGAATTATCCCATGCCCTTTCCCACCGTCATCGACGCCGTCATCAAGGCGCTTGAAAAGGCGCTGCCAGAGCGCGTCACAGGCGGACATTTCGGCACGCATTCGGGCTTCCGTCTGTTCGGACGCCGCGCCAACGGCCGCACGTTCAATGGCCATGACAGCGGCCACGGCGGCTGGGGCGCATGCGCCACGCATGATGGTTCAGGCCCCTACCGCACCATGGCCCATGGCGACACCCGGCTCATTCCGCTTGAATTGCAGGAACGCCTCCTTCCCTTCCGCATCGAATCCTTTTCGCTGCGCACGGATTCAGGGGGAGCGGGCAAGTTCCGCGGCGGGCTTGGCTTCGAGAAGAAATATCGCATTCTCGAAGATTGCCTGCTGCAGACGAACCTTGATCGCACGAACCATCCCGCATGGGGCGTTCTTGGCGGCAAGGATGCGCTCTCCGGCTCCGTCGTTGTCGTCAATGAGACGACTGGCGAGGCCACATCGCAATGCAAGGCGCGCGGCGAGCCCTTGAAGGCGGGCGAGGTCGTGATCCTGTCGACTGGCGGGGGCGGGGGCTATGGCCCGGTCGAAGAGCGTGACCTCGCCCTTCTGCAACGCGATCTTGACGAAGGCTATGTCAGCCGCGCCGCTGCGCAGAACACATACAATGTCGCGGTGGACGAGCATGGGCGTGTGACGCGCCCGGCTTGAAGGAAAACAAAAAGGGAGGATGGGCGCCATGATGAAAAGGTTTTCATACACTGCCGCAGCCTGCGCTGCGCTCGCCCTCCTGGGCGCAAGCGCCAATGGCGCGGAGATGACCGGCGAACTGAAGGCTCTTGCAGAAGCGGCCACCGCAGAAGGGCGGCTCAATCTGAGCTGGAGCCAGTCTTCGCTCGGCGGCAGCCAGGGCGCGGCCCGGATCGAAGCCGCCATGAACAAGATGTTCGGCACAAAGGTCAAAATCAACTTCGCGCCGGGCGCGGAGATGGCGCGCATCGCCAATCAGCTTGCGACGGAGTTTCAGGCCAAGCAGCCCGCCAGCGTCGATGTTTACCTCGGCTCCGCCGCGCAGATCGCGCCGCTCGTGAGCTTCAATATGTTCGAGGCGCCGGACTGGAGAAAGTTCCTGCCGGAGCGCATCAGTCCCGACTATCTCGAAGTCGACAACCAGTTCGTCAGATTCGTGACAGGCCTGTCGGGCGTCACCTACAATTCCCGCCTGGCGCCGTCCAAACCCACCATGCTGACGGATTTCCTCAAGCCTGAATGGAAGGGCAAGGTCGCCTCAACGCCCTATGCCGCGAGTTTCGATGTGCTGGTGGCCGATGACGTCTGGGGCAAGGACAAGACCTTCGACTATGTCACGAAGCTCAATAAACAACTGGCGGGCCTGATCCGTTGCGGCGACGCTGAGCGCATCGCCACGGGCGAGTTCATCTCGCTGGTGATGGACTGCACGGGGCAGGACGCTTTGGTCTGGCAGGAGCGCGGCGCGCCGCTTGCGCAGATGGTGCCGCTCGACGCCGCGCAGCAGCGTTATTATTATCTCGCTGTTCCCAGGAACGCGAAATTTCCCAACGCCGCGAAGCTCTTCGCCGTTTTCATGATGACCGAAGAGGGGCAGAAAATCGCCTGGGACACCTGGAAAGCTGATCTCCATACCTTCCAGGGGTCGCAGATTGGCAAGCAGATGCAGGCCTATTATGCGCAAAATGTGAAGTTCAAGGAGGTGACGATCCAGTGGTGGGTCAAGCACCCCGAGATCGACGAACACAAGCGTGAACTCATCAAGATCGTCACCACGAAATGAGCGCGCTGCAGACGGAGCGCGGGTCATGAGCGCGGCCATGGCGCAACGCGAGCAAGGCCGCAGGCCATTTTGGCGCCTTGAGCCGCTCTCGGTCGCCATGCTCGTCTGCGTCGGCTGCGTCTGCTTCATCATTCTCGCGCATCTCGCAGTCATTCTGTGGCTGAGCGTGATCGAGGGCTCGCCCGGCGCGGCGATGCATGTCTATAGTCTGAAGAATTATCTCGAGGTCTTCACAGACGGCCGCATCGTGGATGTGCTGGCCAACACGCTGGGCTTTTCGGTGGTGAGCCTCGTGGTCGCGCTGATCTTCGGCCTGCCCGCCGCATGGCTCGTCGAGCGCACCGATCTGCGCGGGAAGACCCTGCTCTATACGCTGATGACCATCGGCATGCTGATCCCGGGCTTTGCGGCCGCCATGGGATGGCTCTTTCTGATGCATCCGCGCATCGGGCTTATGAACGTCTGGGCCAAGCAGTTGTTCGGTCTCGACAACGGCCCCTTCGACATAGCCTCGGTCATCGGCATGGGCTGGGTGCAGGGGCTGAACCTTGCGCCTTTGGCCTTCATCATGACGGCGGCGGTGTTTCGGGCCATGGACCCCTCGCTTGAGGAGGCGGCCCATACCAGCCGCGCCAACTGGCTGCGCACCATGCGCCGCGTCACCCTGCCTCTGGCCTGGCCGGGCATCATGGCTGCGTCGATCTATATATTCACCATCGGCTTTGCGGCCTTTGACGTGCCTGCGATCATCGGCTGGAGCAACCGCGTCTTCACCTTCAGCACGTTTCTTTATCTGCTCATCAGCCCGCAGGACGTATTGCCGCGTTATGGCGTGGCGGCCGCGCTCAGCACCATCGTCATGGCTCTGGCGGCGGCCCTGAGCTGGTGGTACGGCCTGATGCAGAAACGGTCCCGTCAATTCGCCGTGGTGACGGGCAAGGCCTATCGCCCCCGCATCGTCAGGCTTGGCAGGGCCATCTATCCGGTCTGGATCTTCCTCGGCCTTTACTTCACCTTGAGCAAAGTCCTGCCGATCGCCCTGCTGGGCTGGAGCTCCCTGCTGCCCTTCTTTCAGATGCCCTCGGCCTATGCCTTATCCATGGCGTCTTTCGCCCATTACGCGACGCTGCCATGGGATCTCGTTCTGACCGGCGTCCGCAACACCGCGATCCTCATGGTGCTGACGCCCACGATCACCCTGATCGTCAGCCTGGCCTTTTCCTGGGCGGTGCTGCGCTCCAAGGCGCCGGGCAAGGAATTTTTCGATTTCGTCGCCTTTCTCCCCCACGCCGTGCCAAGCATGATTTTTGGCGTCGGCGCCTTGTTGTTGACGCTCTATGTCCTGCAGCAGGCCGTGCCGATCTATGGAACGATCTGGATCCTGCTGCTCGTGTTCGTCATCGCAAGGATCAGCTACGCCACGCGCATGACGAACAGCGGCTTCATACAGATCCACAGGGAGTTGGAGGAATCCGCGCAGATGAGCGGCGCGCCTCTTGCGCGCATCTTCCGCCGCATCCTCCTGCCGCTGCTGTCGCCGACGCTGCTTTACGCATGGTTATGGATCGCCCTGCTGACCTTCCGCGAACTGACCTTGGCCGTGATCCTGTCCTCAAGCAGCAACACAACCTTGCCGGTCGTCATCTGGAGCCTTTGGCTTGGCGGCGGGCTGGGGCAAGCATCAGCCGCCGCGCTGCTGATGCTTGCGGCGATGACGCCGATCATCGTGGTTTACTGGATGCTCGCGCGCCGGTTCGGCCTGCTGGCCGCGGCTTCCTAGGAGGATGTCATGATCCGGGTCGATCATCTGCGCATGAATTATCGCTCGGGCGGCGAGACCGTCGCCGCCGCGCAAGACGTCAGCCTCCATATCGAGCAGGGTCAATTCTATACGCTGCTCGGCCCCAGCGGCTGCGGCAAGACCACGACGCTGCGTTGCGTGGCGGGCCTCGAGGAGCCCGATCAAGGCGAAATCACGGTCGGAGATGACCTCGTCTTTTCTTCGAAGACCGGGGCCTGGATTCCTCCCCATCGCCGTAACATCGGCATGGTCTTTCAGTCCTACGCGATCTGGCCGCATATGTCGGTGTTCGAGAATGTCGCCTTTCCGCTTGTCAACGATGGCGGGCGCCTCGCCCATGAAGAGGTCCGGCGGCGCGTGCTTGAGGCGCTCGCGCTCGTGAAGCTTGAGTCCTACGCCAATCGCCCGGCGCCGCATCTGAGCGGCGGCCAGCAACAGCGTCTGGCGCTTGCTCGCGCGCTTGTGGGCGAGCCTCGCGTGCTCCTGCTGGATGAGCCTCTCAGCAATCTCGACGCCAAACTGCGCGAGGAGATGCGCATCGAATTGCGCGATCTCTCAAAGCGGCTGAATGTGACGACCCTGTTCGTCACCCATGAGCAGCTCGAAGCCTTGAGCATGTCCGACATGGTGGCCGTCATGAAGGATGGAAAGATCGTTCAGGCGGGCACGCCGGCGCAGATTTACGCAGAACCGCGCAGCGCCTTCGTCGCGCAATTCATCGGCTGCACGAACATCATCTCAGGAAGTGTGAGAGAGCGCGCCGGTCGCCATGTGCTGGCGCAGACGCCGATGGGCCTGCTGTGGAGCGTCCCCTTCAGCCAGAGCGACGATGTGATCGTCTCGATCCGGCCTGAAGACGTCGAACTTGTGGGGCATGGCGAGGTTGATGCCGACAATGTCTTCGAGGGGCAGGTTGAGCGCGTGATCTTTCTGGGCGAATGCGTGGAGGCGCATATGCGGATCGGCCCGCAGGCTTTCACCCTGCGCCTGCATCCCGCGCAGGCCCCGCAGGCAGGGCAGTCCTTGCGTGTGCGGCTTTCCAGGGATCGCTGCCGGGCTCTGTCGGCGGAATCATGAGGGGCGTGCGCGCATCACCTCCGGCTTGCGGTGGCCCTGGCCTTTGAACTGCGGGCCTCGTCGGGCCTCGATCGGCAGGGATGGCGTGTTTGCCGATCAGAGCGCGGTCATTGCAGCCCGGGCTTGATCGGGGGCGCCAATGCGGCCAAAGGGTCGCGCTGCTGGTTGGTGCGGTTCAGCGAGATGGAGAATTGTTTGAACGCAGCGTCATACCAAGCGTTGTCATTATGCTTGGCCTTGGTCTTGATCTTGAGCTTTTCTTTCGGACTTGGCGTCTTTGCTGTTTTTGATTCTGCCGCCGCCGCCTTCCCAGTCTTCTTCGTCGCCACGCCGCACACTCCCTCAACTCACCGCCATATCTTCGCACGGAGAGGGATTTTCTGACAAGTGCACGGAAAAAGTTACGTTTTCGGTTTGTCGCCTTGGATTGTCGAGGCTCAGGATCCGCCGTTCCCAAGATGGATCATGCAGCCAGCTTTTGTTCCCCGGCGTGGTCCATGGGGTCCTGCGCAGGAAGCCACAGTCGCGGTCTGTGATTCAGGAGCATGGGCGAGCGTCGTCCGCCCTTTCAGGCCATCTTTCCCACGAAACCCAGAAAGATGAACATGATCAAGGGTGATTGGCGCTCCGTGCAGAATAAAAAACAATAACATCTATGTATCTGAATTTACGATGTAATTATTAATATCCCTCTCCGGACATCTTGCTGATGAGCCCTTCTTCGTTATTGAAAAAATGGAATTGCTGGAGGAGCGGCTCACCTCTGGCGGATGGTGAGAGCATTATTGAAATAATGCGCGGGCGCATTCATCCACGCTCATGACCTTGGCGACAGGACGCAGCGCGTCAATGGAGACGCGGTGAACCTCCGGCGAGAAAGCCGCGCAGCCGTCCGACAGAACGGTCACGTCGATGTCGCGCACATGGGCGTCGCGCACGGTCGAGGCGACGCCGCCATTGGTGACGATGCCGCCCACCACAAGGCGGGTGATGCCGAGTTTGCGCAGAAGCCAGTCCAGGCGGGTCATGTAGAAGGCGGAATAGGCCAGCTTCTCCACGCTTGCGTCCACGGGCTGCAATTCATCCACCACCGCCTGCCCCCAGGAGCCCGGCGCGAAATCGCCGCGCCCCAGAAAGGGGCGCATCTGCTTGAGATGGGGTGAGATGATCGGCTCGCCGCCGCGTCCGGGCACGAGGGTGAAGAGCGTCGCGATCACCAGCCCGCCCTTGGCGCGGAAGGCCTGCGCCAAAGGGGCGAGGCGGGCAGGCAGGGCGGCGATGTCCGCGCAGCTCTGGCCGCCGCGCCCATAGGCGCCCTGCGGGTGCAGGAAATCATTCTGCAGATCGACGAGCAGCAGCGCGGCGTGAGCCAGATCCCCGCTCATCGCCCGCCCTCATCATAGCGTTTGCCGCGCGCCAGGATGTCGCTGGTCCCGAGCAGGCCGTTCAGCCCCTCGAAATCGAACATGCGCGCGCGGAAGGCGTTGGATTGCCCGTCGCGCGCCAGCGTGCCGTAGAAGTCCTGCGCGGCTCTGGCGAGGGCGCGCACGATGCCGCCGGGGAAAATGACCAGCGCAAAGCCGAGGGCTTCAAGTTCAGCGGCGGACAGGACGGGCGTGCGGCCTCCCTCGACCATATTGGCCATGAGGGGGATGCGGCCCTGTCCCACCTTGCCGACCTGCGCCAGTTGCGCGCTGTCCTGCGGCGCCTCGATGAAGAGCATGTCGGCGCCGGCCTGCGCATAGAGGCCGGCGCGGTCGGTGGCGGCCGGCAGGCCCTCGACAGCCACGGCGTCTGTGCGGGCGATGATGAGGGTTCGCGAGTCCAGCCGCGCGTCCACGGCGGCCTTGATCTTGCCCACCATCTCCTGCGCGGAGATCAGGCTCTTGTCGGCGAGATGGCCGCAGCGTTTGGGCAGGGACTGGTCCTCGAGCTGGATGGCGCTGGCGCCTGCCCGCTCGAAGACCCGCATGGTCCGCTCGACATTCAGCGCATTGCCATAGCCCGTGTCGGCGTCGACGATCAGCGGGGTGTCCACCCGCTCGCGGATATGGGCGAGGGTGTCTGCCACCTCGGTCATGGTGACGAGGCCGATGTCGGGGCGTCCGAGCTTGGTGTAGGCGATGGCGGCGCCTGAAAGATAAAGCGCCTCGAACCCGGCGTCCGCCGCGATGGAGGCGGTGAGCGGGTCGAACACGCCGGGGGCGAGCACGATCTTGCCGCTGGCGAGCCTTGCGCGCAGGTCATGGGGCGCCGGGAGTTCAGTCAAAGCATCGTCTCCGCATGAGGATCGAGGGCGTTCGGCATGGGCTCCCAGTGGCGCTGGCTGCGCTCGCCTGCGCGCACCAGCTCCATGCGGAAGCGGTAGAGGTCGGGGCGATAGAGCGCGCGCAGATGTTGCAGCCCCGCGCCGTCAGCATCGAAGATCGTGCGGGTCAGGGAGATCAGGGGCGCGCCCATGTCGATCCCCAGCGCCTGCGCGGCGTCCGGTCCGGCCAGCTCCGCGCCAAGATCCTGGGTGGCGTGGTCAACCCTGCAGCCCGCCCGCTCCAGCAGGCCCAGCAGGGGGCGGCTCGAAAGATCCTCTGGCGAGAAGGTGCGGCCGATGATCTCCGGGACATAGGCGACCAGATAGGAAAAGGCTTGCCCGTTCAGCAGGCGGCGGCGCACCGAGCGTTGGACAAGCGCGCCACGGGACAGGCCCAGCGCATCAGCCACTTCGCCGGGCGCCTCTTCATAGACGAAGTCCAGCAGGCGCACCTCGGTCGAGGCGCCCATGGCCGCAAGCTGCGACATGGCGTCGGCCAGATCCACCGTGATCGGGGCGGGTTTGCCGCTGTCGTTCAAAAAGGTGCCCGCGCCCCGGCGCCGGTCGATGACGCCATCCTCCTTGAGGGAGGCCAGCGCACGGCGCAGGGTCACGCGGGAGACGCCCAGCTCCGCCGCCAGCGTCTGCTCGCCCGGCAGGCCGCCATTCTGGTCATAGACGCCGCGGGCGATCCGCTCGCGCAGGGCGATATAGACCTGACGGCTTTTGGAAAGAGAAGGCCTTTTGAAAAGTTTGTCGCCAGCCATTGCCAAAGCCGTGGATCGGGTTTCCACTTGTATACATTATGGGACGACTCGAAACCAGTCTCGCAAGAGAGGGAGCAACAGCCGTGGCGCCGCGCACCATCATCGACAAAATCTGGGACGCGCATGTGATCGCGATCCGCGAGGATGGCGATTGCCTGCTGTGGGTGGACCGGCATCTCGTCCATGAGGGCTCGCATCACGGATTCGCGCAGGTCAGGCAGCGCGGCGCGGGCGTCGCCCGGCCCGATCTCACCTTCGGGACCGCCGACCATTATGTGCCGACGCGGCCCAGCATCGCCGTCGATCCCGATTCCGCGCGGATGATCCGCCAATTGACCGAAAATTGCGCCGAGCATGGGGTGGCCTGCTTCGGCCATGGCCACGCGCGGCAGGGGATCGCCCATGTGGCGGCGCCGGAGCTGGGGCTGACCCTGCCGGGCCTTCTCATGGTCTGCGGCGACAGCCACACCTCGACCCACGGGGCGCTGGGGGCCTACGCCTTCGGCATCGGCGCCTCCGAGGTCGCCCATGTCCTGATGACCCAGACCATCTGGCAGTCGCGGCCCAAACGCATCCGCATCACCGTGGAGGGGGTTCTGGGCGCGGGCGTGACCGCCAAGGACATGGCGCTCGCCATCATCGCGAAGCTCGGCACGGGCTATGCGGCGGGCTGCGCCATTGAATATGCGGGCAGCGCGGTGCGCGGGCTGTCGGTCGAGGGGCGCCTGACCCTGTGCAACCTGTCCATTGAATCAGGCTCGAGGCTGGGGCTTGTGGCGCCGGACGAGACCACCTTCGCCTATCTGCGGGGGCGCCCCTATGCGCCGCAGGGCGCGGATTTTGATCGGGCTGTCGAGGATTGGCGCCAGCTCGCCACCGATGCCGACGCCGCCTTCGACCGCGAGATCGCCATCGACGCCCGCGAGATCGCCCCCACCGTCACCTGGGGCGTGAGCCCGGAGCAGGCGGCGCAGGTCGGGGGATTGGTGCCTGACCCCGCCGATGTCAGCGATCCCACGAAGGCGCAGGCCTGGCGCGACGCCCTGTCCTACATGGGCCTCACGGCGGGCATGCCCATCCGGGACATTCGCGTGGACAGGGTCTTCATCGGCTCCTGCACCAATAGCCGGATCGAGGATCTGCGGGACGCCGCTGCGGTTCTGCGAGGCCGCAGGTCGCTCGTGCCCGGGCTCGTGTCGCCGGGTTCGGCGGGGGTGAAGCGGCAGGCTGAAGCCGAGGGGCTCGACGCGATCTTTCTGGCGGCGGGGCTCGAATGGGGCGGTCCGGGCTGCTCCATGTGTGTGGGCATGAATGGCGACCTCGTGGGAGCGGGGGAGCGCTGCGCCTCGACCACCAACCGGAATTTCAAGGGTCGGCAGGGCAAGGACGCCCGCACCCATCTCATGTCGCCCGCCATGGCGGCGGCGGCGGCCGTTCGCGGCCATCTGTGCGACGTCAGGGAGCTCATGGCGGAGGGACAATCATGATCGCGCTCACCACCATCGAGGCGTCCGCCTGCCCGCTGGGGCTGGAGCATGTGGACACCGACCAGCTCATCCCCGCCCGCTTCATGCAGACGCCGCGCGCCAAGGGCTATGGCGGCTTTCTGCTGCATGATCTGCGGCGCGATGCCTCGGGCGCGCTGCGCCCTGATCTGGCGGTCAATGATCCGCGCTATGGGGGCGCGCAGATCATGATCGGCCGGGCGAATTTCGGCTGCGGCTCCTCCCGCGAGGCGGCGGTCTATGTGCTGGCGGACGCAGGCTATCGCTGCGTGCTGGCGCCCAGCTTCGGCGACATCTTCTCCTCCAATGCGGTCAAGAACGGCGTGCTGCCCGCGCGCGTCGGCGCTGCGGACATAGAGGCGCTGCTGGCTGATCCCGTGGTGCTGGCTGGCGGCGCCATCAGGGTCGATCTGGCGGCGCAGACCATCAGCGTCGGCAATAAATCGATCCCCTTCGAGGTGCGCGCCGACTGGAAAAAGCAGTTGCTGAACGGCTGGGACGATGTGGACCTGACGCAGTCCTATGCGCAGGACATCGCCGCCTTCGCCGCCCGCGACAAAGCGCAGCGGCCCTGGGCCACGCCGCGGGCTGGCTAAAGCACCGGGAGACCCATCCGCTCCCGCCACCAGTCCCCCCGCACCCAGGCCAGCAGATCATCCGCATCGGGCTTGCGCCCGGCGGCCAGCGCGAGGCTGAGCCAGACGATGCAGAACATGCAGGAGAGCACGGGCGTGCGCCCCTTGAAGGGCGTGCGGGCGATGGGGGCGAGGGTGGGCATGCCCGTGCCCAACATCACAATCGCGTCAAGATCGGTGGCGTCGATCTCGTCGAGCGCGCGCTGGGCGGAGCCTGAGGGCAGGGAATAAATCGGGTGGAAGTCGAGCGTCGCGCCGCTGGCGTTGGTCTTGGCGGCGATCTCGAATCCGCGGGACTGCCAATAGGGCGTGCAGGCCTCATCCAGCGCGCCCTCATAGGGCGAGACAAGGCCGATCCGCTTCGCCCCTAGAACGTTCAGCGCATAGACGACGGAAGTCGCCGCGCTCATGGCGGGAAGGCCGCCGGACTCCTGCGTCACCTGCGCCAGCACGCGGTCTTCGGCCTCCTTGCCCACGAGATAGGATGTGCCGGTGCAGGCGAAGGCGAGGGAGCCCACGGGGGCATTGGCGAATTGCCGGGCGAATTCCGGCGCGCGCCCCCAATAGTCCACCAGCCGCTCCTCGATGGTCTTGTGGCGGCTGAGCATGCGTGCGTTGATCCAGGCCGTATCGCGCGGCATCAGGATCGCGTATTCAGGCTCCACGGTGGTGTTGGCCTGGGGCGTCAGAACGCCAACGAGACCCTTGGCTGCATATTCCACGGTCATATCGTCACCACCGCTCCCGTTGACACATCTGTTGTATTAATTAGCATACAGGTTAAATGATCGGTCAAGCGCATCCGATCCACTGCGGGAGCATTTCTTCCTTGGACACCCCTGCCAGCAACGCGCCGAATGAGGCCCCCGCCATCGGCCTGCGGGCGATTGAAAAGTGGTTCGGCGACCGCGCCCATCCCGTCCATGCGCTTGCGCCGACCGATCTTGACGTGCCAGCAGGGGAATTGCTCGTTCTGCTCGGCCCCTCCGGTTGCGGCAAGACGACCATGCTGCGGATGATGGGTGGCCTCCTCGAGCCCACGGCCGGCGAACTGACCATCGAGGATCAGGCGCTCTGGAACGGCGGCGAGCGGCAGGGCGAGGCCCTATCGGAGCTTGGCATGGTGTTCCAGGACGCCAATCTCTTTCCCTGGCTGACCATCGAAGAGAACATCGCCCTGCCGCTGGAGCTCAAGGGCGTGGGCAAGGCGCAGCGTCTGGCGCGCGCCCGCGAACTGACGAAGCTCGTGGGCATCTCGGGCTTCGAGAAGCGGTGGCCGAAGGAGCTGTCGGGGGGCATGCGCCAGCGCGCGGCCATCGCCCGCGCCCTGTCCTATGATCCGAAGATCCTGTTGATGGACGAGCCTTTCGGCGCCCTCGACGCCATGACCCGCGACCAGATGAATCTCGAATTGCAGCGCATCTGGCAGGCGACGAAAAAGACCATCGTGCTGGTGACCCATTCCATTTCCGAAGCGGTGTTTCTGGCCGACCGCATCGTGCTGCTCTCGCCCCGGCCCGGCCGCATCGACACCATCGTCGACGTGCCCATGGCCCGCCCGCGCTCGCTTGACGTGCAGGCGACGCCGGAATTCCAGACCATCGCGCGGACCCTGCGCCATCGCCTCAATGAAATCTCGTGAGAGCGCCATGACAGACAAGACGCTCCCCCCGGCCACGCCGCCCGCCCATTTTGGCGCCAGCAAGGGGCTGACCCGTGAAACGGCGCTGCCCTGGATCACCACGCCGCTGCTGCTCATCGTCATTCTCGCGACCTGGCATTTCTATGTGCGGGGCACGGGCATCTCCTCCTTCATCCTGCCCGCGCCTTCGGCGGTCTGGGATTCCTGGATGGACATGCTCTCGTCCTCGCGCGCCTGGCGCCACACCTGGACGACCGTCTATGTCACCCTCATGGGGTTTGGCTGGGCGCTGGTGATCGGCGTGTCCCTCGGCGTGGTGCTCGGCCGCACCCGCTGGCTCGAATTGACCCTCAACCCCTTCATCGTCGCCACGCAGGTGATCCCGAAAGTGGCGCTGCTGCCGCTCTTTGTGGTCTGGTTCGGCTTTGGCGCGACCTCGAAGATCATCGTGGCGGCGGTTCTGGCCTTCTTCCCCATCCTCACCAATACGGTGCTGGGCGTGAAATCCGTCGACGCCGGCCATCGCGATGTCATGACCAGCCTCAACGCGACACGCTGGCAGATTTTCCGTCGCCTCGAACTGCCCTCGTCCCTGCCCTATATCCTCACGGGCATGGAGATCGGCATCGTGCTCGCCATCATCGGCGCGATCGTCGGCGAATATCTCGGCGGCAATGCGGGACTGGGCTTCATGCTGGTGTCGAAGATGAACGGCTATGAGACCGATGGCCTCTTCGCCGTCATCATCCAGATGACCCTGCTGGGCTTCATCTTCTATTTCGCCACAGGCGCACTGCGCCGTTTCGCGATCCCCTGGCACCAGTCCGTGGACATCAAGTGATGGCTTGCGACTGACGCAGGCCCTCGATCATGGATGAGCGCAGCAGATAGGCGTGCAGGCGCTGGCGGTCGTTCACGATGGCCTGCAAATCCGCGAGCATCTCGCGGCGCTTCTCCGGATCCTTCTCGCGCATGCGGGCGCGGTTGCGGTCGGCCTGCGCGATGATCTGATCGCGCGCGATGGGCCGGCGCTTGCGGTCGTAAAGATCGAGCCGCTCCAGCGGCGCGCCATGGCGCAGCATGTCGACGAGGGCTGCGGCGAGTTCAAAGGCGTCATGCACGCCGCCATTCAGCCCCATGCCGCCCGAGGGGCTGTTGAGATGAGCCGCGTCGCCCGCCAGCGCCAGACGCCCCCTGTTATATTTGTCCACGATGCGCTGATGCACCCGATAGGGGCGCTTCTCATTGACCTCATAGGCCTGCGCGCGCGGCACGATCTCCTGCAGGCTCGCCTCGATCATCTCCTCCGAGAGCTGCTCCTCGATGGACAGATCCTCGCGCGGATAGATGGAGACACGCCAGCGGCCGGGCACCTTCAGCAGGCTGAAATTGCCATCCTTCTTCCAGCAGTAGGTGACGTTGGACAGGCCTTCCAGATGCTCCTCGAAGGGAAAGAGCGTCGTCACCAGCAGGGTGGTTTCGGGATAGGTCTCGCCCTCGAAGGGCAGGTCCATGGCCTTGCGCACGAGGCTGCGCGCGCCATCCGCGCCGATGACGAATCTGGCCCGATGGGTCTCGACGCCGGCCGCGCTCTGCACGCGCACGCAGGCGCCGTTTTCGTCCTGGGCCACCTCAGTGACCGGGGCGCCGAAGATCACCTGCGCGTGACCCTCCTTCTGGAGATGGGCCAGCAGGCTTTCGGAGAGCTTCCATTGCTCGCATTGCAGGCGATAGGGATGGCGGGTTTCGCCAGCCAGAACGGAAAGATCGAACACCGCCCGGTCGCCATCGGGATGCAGGCGGATCTGCCAATGGGGACAGACCAGACCGCGCGCCACAAGGTCCGCCGTCACGCCAAAGGGCTCCAGCATGTCGAGGGTCGGCGGATGGAAGGTGGAGGCGCGCAGGTCCAGCGAAATCGCGGGCTCGGCCTCGAACACGCGCACGCTCACCCCCGCGCGGCTCAGCAGCAAGGCTAGGCACAGGCCGACCGGCCCCCCGCCCGCGATGATGACCTCGCAATCGCTTCGTGCGTTTGACATGATGGTGTTCCGGTGGGCGATTGACGTTGTCTGCTATTTAAGACAACCTACTCACTCAGGTCAAAACATAAGCGCGATCGCGCTTCGCCATGCAACGAGGGGGCTTCGATGACGAACCGTCGTGAATTCATCAAGTCGGGCGTCGCCGCCAGCGCGCTGATCGCGTCTCCGGCCATCCTGCGGGCCCAGACCCGCGAGCCCTTCGTGATGATGACGCCCTTTGGCTTCATCGCCGACTTCATTGAAATGATGAATGCGATTTCCGGCGGCCACATGGCTGCGCAGGGGCTCGACGCGAAGCTGCTGGGCGGTCAGGGCACCGCGCAGCCCATTCAGCAACTCATCACCGGCCAGGCGCAGATGATCCGCGCCTCCGGCATTGATGTCATGCGCGCCATCTCGACCACCAAGGCGCCGCTGATATCCGTGGGCACCATGTATCAGGCCTCGACCTTTCATATGGTCAGCCTGAAGAGCAAGCCGATCAGCAAGGCCGAGGATCTCAAGGACAAGATCGTCGGCATCGTCTCGGTCGGCGGCACGACCGAGGTCTACCTCGACCTGATCCTCGCCAAGGGCGGCCTCGCCAAGGATTCGGTGAAGCGAGAGGTGACCGGCAACTCACCGGGCGCGCTGCAAATGGTCAAGCAGGCCCGCGTGGATTGCTTCATCGCCTCCATTCAGGTGGTCGTGGCCTTGCAGCGCATGAAGGAAGACGTCGAGATGTGGTCCACCGACCGCTACGCGCCCATGCCCGGCCAGTGCTATATCTCCAGCCGCGAGATGATAAAGGCCAAGCCCGAAACCTTCACCAAGGCCATGCGCGCCATGAGGGCGTCCGCGCAGGAGATCATGAGCCAGCCGCTCCCGCCGATCTTCGAGCGCGCCGCCAAGGATTATGAGATCCCCAACATTCGCAACATCACCGATCTCGCGGAGGTTGAGAAGGCGACAGCAGATCGCCTGTGGCTTTCGGAAGGCCGCGAGAACCTGCTGCGCAACGTGCCCAAACTCTGGACGTCAGGTGTTCAGGCGCTGCGGGAAAACAATGTAGCCGATCCCGGCGACGCCGAGACCCTGTATACAAACCAATTCGTAGACGCCGTCTAAATATTGATTTCCACCGATCGACACCAAGGATGAAAGTCTTCATATTCGTGGCTACATCAGCAAACAGCGCGCCGGGCAAAATGAAGAAACGAACGTATATATAATTGAAATAAAACGATTTTTTTAAAATTTCGCCTATGCCTTGAAGCCTGACTGCCAGCACGGGGCTCCGCCGCTGTCCGCCGGCGCCTGCGAAAAATAGCTCGGTTACGATCAGGCGTATCTGGCGCGCGCCAGCGCAGCGCCTTCAGCCATCGCCTGGAATTTGGAGAAGACAATTTCTGGGTCGACGGCCGCTTGGCCCACCCAGGTTCCGTATCCGCAATCCGTGCCAGCCAGAACATTTTCCGCGCCCACCCGGTCTGCATAACGCTCCAGTCGCTGTGCGATCAATCGCGGATGTTCGATGAAGTTCGTCTTCGATTCCAAAACGCCAGGAATGAGCTTTTTGCCGTCCGGCAACTTGAGCACATCGAACTCCGCCCACTCATGCGCGTGGCGCGGGTTGGCGCCTTCCAGGGAAATCATGCTCGGGTGGGCTGAAAAGATGATGTCGGCTATATCTCTAAGCGGAACGTCGAAATGGTGGGGACCATCATAATTTCCCCAACATATGTGCATGCGGAGCCGTTCGACGGGCAAGCCACGCAATGCGTGGTTTAACGCCTCCACATTCAAAGCGGCCTGACGACGAAAATCCGCGAGCGTGGCGTCGGCGAACTGGATATGCCGTCCCATGGCGAGGTCGGGACAGTCGATCTGAAGATCGAATCCGGCGTTGATGACGCACTCGTATTCTTCACGCATCGCATTTGCGATGGCTTCAAGATAATGCTCGCGCGTCGCATAATATTCGTTTGCGAAAAACAGCGCTACGACCCCGGGCGAGGCCGCGCTCATAAAGCCATGCTCGACCTCGTGCTCCTGCATGGCCGCGCGCAGGTTGGCGACGTCGCGTTGCGCAGCCGCAGCGTTTTTCACCCCGATTGGGCCATTGCAAGTAGGGGTGCGGCGTCGCGAACGACCGGGATCGCCAAAGACCCGCCGCCCGAAGGCCGGGAAATCGTCGAGATCGCGATATTTGAAGCGGTTGTCGGCGCCTCCGAACCCTTCAAGCCTGTCCTTGATATAGGTGGCATAGGATGGCTTCGACATTTCCACGTCGTTCACGATGTCGATCCCCGCCGCCACCTGCCTGGCGACCACGTCGCGCACCGCTCCAGCGATCAGCCCGTCCAGCGCGCGCTCGTCGACCGGCACGCCTTCTTCTTTTGCGAACATGGTCCGCACGAGCTCAAGGGGCCGCGGCAGCGAGCCGGCATGCGTCGTTTTCAACAACTTTTCGACCATCACCGAAGTCCCACCTGAGCGAATTGGTTGCCAGCATTCCGAGAAATTTATCGCGTGCTTTACCGCAACGCACAAGACGATCGGCTTATCCTGCGACTAAGGTCGAATCTAGCCTCCTGACAGGATCACTGGCGTCAAAGCGCAAAGTGATTACAGTTGAGCGAAACAATCGGCTTGTTGGCGCCGTGAAAGTGGAGGGAAGACGAATGAAGACGATAGGCCTTAAGGCAGGCGTGACACGTCGCGGCGCCCTCGCGGCGGGCGCGGCTATGATGGCGAGCGCTGCGGGCGTTGGCCGAGCCGCAGCTCAGGCTTCAGGGGCTCCGATCCGCGTTGGCGGCACGCTCGCCCTCACTGGCCCGCTCGCTCAAACGGGGGCGATCCACAAGGTCGTCGGCGAAATCTTCATCGAACAGGAGAACAAGGCTGGCGGCATGCTTGGTCGTCCAATCGAATGGGTGCTGCTCGACGATCAGTCCAAGCCCGACCTTGCCCGCACCCTCTACGAGCGTCTGCTCACCGTCGACAAGGTCGATCTCCTGATGGGGCCCTATGCGACGGCGAATATCCTCTCAGCCATGTCGGTCGCCCAGCGCTTCAACAAGGTTCTCATCCATCACACCTTCGGCATTCCTAAGCTCGCCAATTATGACAGGCATTTCCCCGCCTGGCCGCTTGGCGCTGAGCCGGAAAAGACCGTCACCGGTAACCTGTTCGACGCGCTGGCCTCGACCGGAAAGGCGCCGAAATCCATCGCCATCGTCACCAGCAAATTCCCATCCGTCCAGTTCCTCGCGGCCGGCGCGCGCGACGTCGTCAAACAGCGCGGCATCGAGGAAAAGCTCTATCTTGAATTCGAGTTCGGCAATCGTGATTTCGGTCCCATCGCCGCGCGTGTGCGTGAAGCCAATGCGGACCTGTTGTATGTCGGCGCCATCGGGCTTGAGGGCAGCCAGCTGCTCGAAGCGCTGGATCAGCTGAACTACAAACCGAGGAATCACTACTACGTCTATCCGACGCCCGGCCCGTTGGCGTCCTCGCCGCTCGGCGCTGACGCCATGGCCGCCACCGCCTACGAGGATCTCGCGCCGCTGAACGCAAGCACGACGGCGCAGGAGTTTTCAAAACTGTTCCGCGTCGCTGCGCAGAAGGCGAAGCTGCCCTATCTGGAGCCTGACACGCAGGCCGCCACGAGCTATTCGGCCTGGCAGACCCTCACCGGCGCCGTCAACGCGACGAAATCGCTCGATGACAAGGTGTTGGCCGACTATCTCAAGGGGAATGGCGCCGACACGATCGTGGGCAAATTTCGCTTCGATGGCGCCAATAACTATGGCCCGGACCTCATGAAGGTGAAGCAAGTGCAAAATGGCGCCTGGGTCATCGTCTGGCCGAAGGAGCAGGCGACTCCGGGCAAGACGATTATCGTCAAGTAGAGCTGAAACAGGCCGGGACTCGAACATGAGCGCCACTCTAATCGGACAGTCTCTCCTGTCCGGGCTTATGTCCGGTTGCCTTTACGCTCTGCTCGGGCTCGGCCTGACTCTCACCTGGAAATATCTGCGCATCATCAACCTGGCGCATTTCGCGCTGATCTTCCTCGCCGCCTATCTGACCTATGAAATGTCGACCCGGGGCTGGCATCCATTCCTGTCCGCGCTGTTGCTCCTACCTGTCTTCTTCATGCTGGGGGCGGCGCAACAGGTGCTCATGTCGCGCTACAAAGTGGATGAATTCGCGTCGGTGATTGTGACCTTCGGCGTCACCATCATCATCGAATCCCTGATCCAATATGTCTGGTCTGCGGATTTTATCCGCGTCGAGAAGAGGCTTGCGCGTGGCAGCCTCGAACTGGGCCCGTGGCTCGCGCCGTGGGATCAGCTCATCATGTGCGGTTTCTCGATCATAGCCTGCCTGCTTGTCTGGGTCGTGCTGAAGCACACCTGGCATGGCAAGGCCTTGCGCGCGCAGCTCGACAACCCCTCGATCGCCGCCGCCTTCGGCGTTCCAAACCGAAAGCTCTCCTTGGCCCTCGCCGGCATGGGCAGCGCCTTCGCGGCGCTGGGAGGCGTCTTTATAGCGCTTCTGTTCACGCTCACGCCCTCGCAGATCTATTCGTGGTTCGGGGTCATTCTGGCGACCGTGCTGCTGGGTGGCCTTGGCAGCACCTTCGGCGCGTTGGCGGCGGGCATGGTGATCGGCGTTGGAGAATCCCTGACCATGGCGCTGACCGCACCGGCCTGGGCGCCCATCGTGCCGTTCACGCTGCTGATTCTGATCCTCATTCTCTGGCCGGAGCGCCTCTGACATGGCGGCGCGCACCCGCTCGAACTCAGCCGGACGCGCAACGCCATTGCTCGCGCTGGGGGCATGCGCGCTTGCGCTCCTGCCTCTGTTCCACCCTCCGCTGTTCTTCGAGTCCTTCCTCTACCTGATATTCTTCTGGATCACGCTTGCGACGTCGTGGACGATCCTTGGTGGTTTTTCAGGCTATGTATCCTTCGGCCATGGCGCTTTTTATGGAATTGGCGTCTATGCCATGGCCAATCTGGGCAAGCCCCTCACCTTCGGGCCCGCCCTGCTGCTCGCCGGATTGCTGGCTGCGGCGACGGGCGTGGCCATCGGCGCCGTCACATTCCGCATCCGCCGCCTGAGGGGTGAGCTCTTCGCGCTACTGACCCTTTCGCTCGCGATCATCATTTCGACCATCGTGCTGAACACGCCCATCGACGGCGGGCCCGGCGTCATGGTGAACATCGCCATTCCCCATGTCTATGAACAACAGTCCTCTACCCTCTACCTCATCGGACTGTGCGTCGCCTTCGGCTCCATCATGGTCGCCAGAGCCGTACAGCTCGGCACGCTCGGACGCGGACTTTTCGCCATCAGCGATGATGAAGACGTGGCGGAAATCCTTGGCGTGCCCACATTCGCCTACAAGCTGATCGCCATCGGCATCTCGTCCTTTCTTGCGGGCGTCATGGGCGGGGTGCATGCCATCTTCGTGAGCTACGTCACCGTCGGCGAAACCTTCTCCATATCCGTTCCGCTCTATGTGCTTTTGATGAGCATCCTCGGCGGCGCGCGCCATTGGCTTGGCCCCGCCCTCGGCGCAATCGTCATCACCACGATCAGCTATTCTTTCGTCGGCGGCGACTCGGCCCTCATAGCCCGGGCCGCCATCGGTTTGACGCTGATTGTCGCCACGATCTTTTTGCCCCAAGGGATCATAGGCCTGTTGCTGCGCGCCAGGATAACGGCGCCTGAGCTGCCAGCCCCGCATGCAAGCTTCGCAGCCGCGCCGAAGACACCCCCCTATGAGCCGACGGACGGGCCCCTCCTCGAAGCACGGGAGATCACCATGTCCTTCCGCGGGCTTCGCGCGCTTGATGGCGTCAGCCTGACCATCAATAAGGGAGAGATCCTTGGGCTCGTCGGTCCGAATGGGTCGGGCAAATCGACGCTCATCAACGTGGTGACAGGTTTCTACAAACCCACCGGAGGCGTCCTCCTCCACTGCGGTCATGACATCACCGGCATGAGCGGACACGAGCGGGCCAGATTGGGCCTGGCGCGAACGTTTCAGATTCCGAGGCCCTTCGCCCGGCAAACGGTGCTGGACAACATCATGGTCCCCGCGCTTTTCGGAGCCCGCCATGAGTCGCGAGGCGATGCGCGAGACAGGGCGATGGAGGCGATTGAATTTGTCGGCCTGCAGGATCGCTGCGACGCCCTCCCTGACGAACTCAATCTGCATCAGCGCAAATTTCTTGAGCTGGCGCGCGTTCTGGCCTCTGGCTCCCGCCTCGTCATGCTGGATGAGGTTCTGGCCGGCCTGACGCCCCGGGAAATTTCCGAGGCCATCGAAATGGTCCGCAAGATCCACGCGTGCGGCACGACCATCCTATTTGTCGAACATAACATGCGAGCGGTTTTGGAGCTTTCCGACCGGCTCATCGTCCTCAACCAGGGCCATCTCGTCGCTAATGGAAATCCCCGCGAGGTCATCGCCGACCCCGTCGTCGTGGCCGCCTATCTTGGAGCGGACCATGCTGAAAATTGATCGGCTTTGCGTCAATCACGGCCTCGCGAGCGCCCTGACCGGCGTCTCCATCGAGGTGAACAGGAATGAACTGGTCGCCGTCATCGGCCCTAATGGCGCGGGCAAGACCACGCTGGTCAACGCCATCGCCCGCATTCTCCCGGTTCATGCAGGAGACATCTTCTTTGAAGGGGAGCACGTGACGAACCTATCGCCGCTTGAGCTTGGCGCAAGAGGCGTCGCGCTTATTCCCGAAGGGCGTCGGCTATTCACCACCATGACGGTTGAGGAAAACCTCGACATTGGCTGCTATCGAACCTTGGCCCGCACGCATCGCGCGGCGTCGCTCGACCATGTCTACGACATGTTCCCGGTCCTTCGGGAGCGTCGCAAGCAAATCGCTGGGACCCTGTCAGGCGGACAGCAGCAGATGGTGGCCATCGCCCGCGCGCTCATGTCGAGGCCTCGACTGCTGCTGATCGACGAGCCTTGCCTCGGCCTAGCCCCCATCATCGTCAGTCAGGTGTTTGAGGTGATCGCGATGATCCGCGATTCCGGCGTCGCAATTCTTCTCATTGAGCAGAATGCGGTCAAGGCGCTCAAGATCGCCCAGCGAGGCTATATTCTTGATTGCGGAAACATCGTCGCGCAGGGGTCCCCTGCCGAACTTGAGGCGCAAGGTGAAATCAAGGCCGCCTATCTCGGCGCCCATTGACGGGGCCGTTCAGGTGAAGGACCATTTTATCTGGGTTGCAACATCGGGAGCAGGGCATGACAGCGAACCACGGCTTTATTCCGCCGACCCGGCGACCGGGCGAACTTGGCGTTCACTCCCTTGATCATTGCTATATGTCCGTCCCGGATCTTAAGCAGGCGTTCCATTTCTACGACGCCTTTGGCCTCAAGGTTACGGAAAGCGCTGATCATCTGCATGTGGCGGCCGCCGACGACCATTGCTGGATACGCATCGGTGAAGGGGCGCGCAAGAAATTCGGATATTTCTCGCTCTCGGTCTTCGAGGAAGACTATGTCCCCTTCGGCCGGCGCCTCGAAGCGAATGGCGTCAAACGCAGGGAAGCGCCAGCTGGCCACGATCCCTCGGGGTATTGGTTCGACGACCCCGATGGCAATCTGATTCAGGTGAAAGTCGGCCCCAAACGCACGCCCGACGCCAAATCGATCTTCACGGAAATATCAACGCCTGCCGGCGTTCGCGGCGCGCCCTATCGCAGCACCGCCGCACGCACCTATCCTCGGCGCCTCTCCCATGTTCTGCTTTTCACGCCGGATGTCGACCGTATGCTGGCGTTCTACTCGCGCATCATCGGCCTGCGCCTGTCCGACCGCTCGGGCGACATCATCGCCTTCATGCATGGGATCCATGGCAGCGACCATCATCTGATCGCCTTTGTGAAATCCCATGCGCCGGGCCATCATCATTACAGCTGGGATGTCGGTTCGGTCTCCGAGATCGGGCTTGGCGCCACCTACATGCTGGAAAAGGGTTATGATCGCGGCTGGGGGCTCGGCCGCCACGTTCTGGGCTCAAATTTCTTCCATTATGTTCGCGATCCCTGGGGCAGCTACTGCGAATATTCCGCCGATATTGATTACGTGCCGGCCACGCTTGACTGGGACGCGGGCGATCATCCGGCGGCGGACTCGCTCTATGTCTGGGGCCCTAACCTGCCGTCAGAATTCATCCAGAATTTCGAGGCGCAAGACTGAGCGTCACGATACGCTTTTCAAATTGTTTTCTGCTGCGTTCCCACCGGCTGAATCGCTCAGTCTACACTTCCGCAACGGCATTGCCGAGGCCGATGCAATAGCCGCTTTATGCTCGGCTATCCCTGTAAATTGGTCCTCACCAATCAGAAAGTCGACCACTAAACGAAGCAACATGGAGCCGACTAGATCGCTGTACCATAAGCGTAGAATGTGCACCCTTCAGAAGCGCCAGTAATGTTACGCCTGTGCGCGCGACCGGATTTCGATCTGAAGCGAACATACTGATCCCGCGCCCTCAGCCGGATGCCCAATTTGCGGCCAAAGCAGACGCGGCGGGCTTCAAATAATTGCGCAAAATCATTGCTGCTCGATCTTCAATTCCTTAGCGAGGTCGCGCCAATTCTGCTGTTCGTCTGCGATGTATTTGGCTGTGCTCTCGGGTGTTCCCGCTCCGCTCGTTCCGAGGCCTATATCTGCAAGGCGCTTGGGCGCATCTTCAGTCCTGAGGAATTGAGCGACGGCTTGATTGAACTTCTGAATCAGATTGGCAGGCGTTCCCGCGGGTGCCACCACTGCGAAGAAGCCATCGAGAACTGTGTCCGGGATAGTCTCGGCGACGGTCGGCACGTTGGGGAGTGTCGGGAATCGACGAGAAGAAAAGATAGCGATCGGCCGGATGTCTCCCGTGTCCGTGAAGGCGCGCGAGGCAGCGATGGAGCTGATCAGCACGGGCACGCGACCTGCAGCGACATCTTGGCCCATCTGCGCGGCTGAGCGATAGGGCACTTCCGACATCTTCGCGCCAGAGCGGTCATTGAGAAGCCGGGCCGAGATCGGCGCCGCGCCTGCAGTGATGTCGACAGCATAATCGAGCCTGCCGGGATTCGCTTTGGCATAGGCGATCAGCTCAGCAAGCGACTTGACCGGAAGATCCTTGTGAACGCTCACGAGCTGTGGGCCAAGATCGGCGACCATGGCGACGGCCGTGAAATCCCTCGCCGGATCATAAGGCAGTGATTTAAAAGCGACGGGATTAAGTGCAAGGCCAGACGTATTGGTGAAGAGGAAAGTGTATCCGTCAGGAGCGGCTCTTGCCGCGGCCTGGTGGGCCGTGATGCCTGAAGCTCCCGGCAGGTTCTCGACGAAGACGCTGCCGTTAAGCGTTTTTGAGACCTCGTTGGCCATGACACGCGCCATGACGTCCGTGGCGGCGCCTGGGCCGGTCGGTACAATGAGCTTGATGGGGCGGGTGGGCCAATCCTGCGCCATGGCATGTGCGCTCAGCAACAGTGACCCGATCGCGGCAAGGATCAGCGGCAATTTCTTCATGACGTCCTCCCATCAAGTGTGTTCTTATCCGCGCATCATATCCAAGGCTGAGACATGGTCTCGTAAAATCTCCGGCAGGTCACCTTTGGGTCTGCGGCCAAATCCACAATAGGCGGCTACGCCAAAGTCTTTTAGATGCTTACGCGCTGCTGCAAGCCGCACTGCGAAAGTCGACATATTGTGGATCATGCCGAGGAAGATCCGCGCCTCCTTCGGGTTCAAATTTGCGAGCGGTGCGTAATAGGTCTCGTCGCTGCGATCGAGGACGGGGATATGCATCCAGTCGACGCGACGCCCGGCGCCTGCAATGAATGCATTGGCGAGTTCGACGGCCTTGTCCATGCTCGGAGGCTCGAACCGCGGCCAGCCGCCCAGCGTGCCAAAGCACAGATGGAAGCCGATCAGCGCATCGTCAGGAATACCCTTTGAGAGTTCGTGCACCTGACCGAGGTTGCGGGCGATCATGCCCTCGGGTTCGAGCCCCTTCACCATGCCATAGGCATCCTGCAATTCGGTCGAACAGTCCCACTGGATGGCCAGTTCGTTTGCAGGAATGTGCTGGAGAATGGCCGCGACTTCGGCACGTACGGCATCTATATAGCCGGACCGCACCTTCTCGAGATCGCCGGGTGTTGGAAAGCAACGGGGCGGCAGGGCGCTGACGGCAGTGGGGATCGACACCTGGAAGCGCAGGGCCTTGGGGAGCCGCCCCTGCGCCTTCATCTCCTTGAAGACCTCATAGGAGTTCAGGGCGTCCTGATAGAAGCCAAGACGCCAGCCGGGATGGCCGAACACGATTTTCTCGACGCCGGGACGCACCCGAAAATTCCAGTTATCGGTCGCGTCATGCGGATATATCCGCTCGACCCCATCGTCGCGGCGCGGCTGCTGGACGACCTCGATGTCCGGGTGAATGGCTAGCACCTGGAAGTGCACGCGGGTGATCCAGAACTGGCGCCAGCCGACTTCCCCATCCGGAAGGCTGGCGAGATGCGGGCCCAGCGTCTCGCCGAAGGTCCTCAATGCCTCCGTTGTGGTCGGCAGAGGGATGCTCCCAACGAGCAACGTTTCACCCTTCATCCTATTCCTCCCGATCTTTTATTGGTGAGCTTGGCCGCTGCGCCCTCAGGATGCCGCCTACCTCACGACCGAATGTAGTCGGTGCATGGACACTGTCTCAGATCCGACGCCAAGTGACAACCTGATCGGACATGATCTGATCAGCGCGAGCGCACTTCCATAGAGATCCCCTAAAATCGCGTCGTCACAGCGCTCGACCGCAAGATCGTTGCCGAAGTCACGGGCCGTGGTCTGGGAAGCCACGGCATGCGCTTGGGATGAGCTGCCATCCTTGCTCCTGAGCCAAGGGGAGATCAGCGATTTCGAGGGTGTGGCGTGGAGGCCGCCCGCAATTCCAGAAGCAACGGAGTTTCCGGTCGACAAGGAATATGACCAATGAGCCCTGAGCCTGGCTGACTCAACCTTCAATGGACAGTCGATCAGGGTTATAGTCGACATCGAAGCCGACGCGTCGCGCCCAATATTGCCAGGCCCTTCCAAGCGTGCGGTCTCCGGTCAAGATGTCTGTCAGGCCAAGCACTTCATCATCGGTCAGGAAGTTCACTTTACCGATCGACATGGCTTGCATGAGCATGGTCGCGTTCAGCATCAGGGACACGGAGACGAGCACTGTCAGCCGCAGATCCTTGGTTGCTATCGCAGCGCCATGTCCGCGCATCATGCAGCAGGTGCGTGAGCCCAGCTTGCGGGCGAGGGAGTGACCTTTCTTGTTGTCGGTGACCAGCATATTGGTCTTCGTGCCGAATTCTTCGCGGATGTCCCAGATGGGAACCTCCGCGCCTATGGCGCCAGACATGGTCCAGATCGGTTTGATGGGCGTGTCGGTGACGGTGAAGGGCACGAGGGCATAGGCATGGCTGTGGCAGACGGACATCACATCCGGCCGCGCCTGATATAAAGCGCCATGGATCGGGCGCTCCGAATACATGGGGCGGCCTTGCTGGTCTATGGGGTTGCTGTCGAGGTCATATTCCATCACGTCATCTTCGCTGACCAATTCGGGGCTGCGAGATTGTGAGAGAAAATAGCGTTCGGGGTTGTCAGGGTTGCGAACGCTGATATGGCCATAGGCGTCCACCACGCCTTCCGCGCCCAGAATCCGGTTGGCGATCATGAGATCCCGGATAGCCGCTTTCGCTTTGTCGCTGCGCATAGGTCTTGTTTCCCTGTTCTTTCAAGATTTGTTGGGTGCTCAGCGAGCGAGGGCGCGCTCCAGGGGAGCAGCGTCGAAGTAGCGAGCGGAGTTGTCGTTACTGCCGCGCAGCTTCAGCCAAGGCTCGATTTCACCCGCGCCAATGTCCAGCGTGCGCGCGACGATGCCGGAGCCCACCAGCAGTTCATAATTCTTGTCGGCGTCCTCCCGTGTGATCTTCATGGTCTTCACCAGAACCTCGGCCGCCTTGTCCTTGTTGCTGGGCTCGAAGAGCCATGCGCCGCCACGGGCGGCAGCCCGCAAAAACCGTTCCAGAGTATCCACATTGGCGGATGCCCAGCGTTTGTTGGCGACAAGAAACACACCGGCGCCGGAGAATGCTTCAAAGGTGTCGCCCAGTTTACGCATGCCTCCGCCGAGGGCTCGAATGTCCATCGGCGGGCTCAGCAAGGTCGCGGAGACGGCGCCCCCGTTGAGGGCGGCGAAACGATTGGGCGTCCCGCCGAGCGGAACCACATCGTAGTCCCCTTCCTTCACGCCGTTCTTTTCCAGAAGAAGCTTAAGCATGGTTCCTGAGGCTTCCTGCAGTTGCGTTACGCCCAGCAACTTGCCCTTAAGATCCCCATAGGCCTTGATCTCCGGCCTCACGATCAGCGACCAGCCGACTTTGCGATTTTCCGTGGCGACAATGATGATCTCAGCGCCTTTCTCGATGGCGGTTATCGCCACTTCAGGGCTCATGGAGATTACGTTGACCGCGCCCGTCACCAGCATCTGCATCGCTTGGGCTGGATTGTCGGTGGTGGATTCCTCCAGCTTGATCCCCTCCTCCTTGATGAAACCCTGATCCATTGCGCTGAAGAGTCCCCAGTAATAGGCGCCGGCGGGATGGGCCCAGATGACTTCGCGCGCGCCCTGCGCAGCAGCGGACCCCATACTTAAAACAAGCGCGAAGATCGCATGTGCAAGCCTCATTGGACTCCCTCCCTTGATTTGATCATCGGCTGTTTGTCTAGGCGAGTTGCGGCATCACATGGCTAGCGAAGAGATCGATGGATTTCTCCGCATCCGCAATCGCGATATCGCCAAAATTGACCTGTAGCGATGCTATGTCGAAGTGTCCGGCCTCAGCCAGATACTTGCGGGCCGCAGCCACGATGTCGTCCGGCGTGCCGATCCATGCGCCGCCCTTCTCGATCTGCGATGCGGCGGTCTCTTTTGCCAGTCCCTCGATGATTCGGCCATAATTGGGATAGTCCTTCGACGAGATCCCTGAAGACCAGTCCGATGCAGCCTCCACGATAGAACGCAGATAGCGATCAAGATGGGGAACCGCGAGCGCACGCGCCTTTTCGCGATCATGATCGCAGAACATATGAAAAGCGAACATGATGCGGCCGCATCCTGGGCGACCCGAATCGGTCCATGCCTTGCGATAGATCTTCAGAAGCGGCGCCATTTGCGGGCCTGCGAGGGGAATGACCATCATGTTGTAGCCAAGCCGACCGGCGGTTTCGAAGGACTCGGGCGTGGACATGGCCGCGATCCAGACTGGGGGATGCGGGGTCTGGACGGGACGCGGAAAAATTGTCACGTCCCGGTAGGCGTGATGCTTGCCGTTCGAGGTGACATTCTCGTGTGCGAGGAGCTCGAGAATCTGCGCGACCCCTTCGTCGAAGCGGCTGCGGCTTTCATCCATGGAAACGCCGAAGCGCTGGAACTCCTGCGGTAGAAAGGCGCGCGCGAAACCAACCTCGAGACGTCCATCTGAAATAGAGTCGACCATGGCGATCTCGCTCGCCATTTTCAGTGGGTGGTTGAACACTGGCAGAACCGCGCCGGTGATGAGACGCATGGTTTTTGTCAGGGACGCCGCCGCCGAGAGGAAAATCAGGGGGCTTGGGCTATAGCCGCCATAGTAATGAAAATAGTGCTCCACTGTGCGCACGCTTGTGAAGCCAAGTCGCTCCGCGCGCTGGGTGAGGCTCAGCGCCTCTCGCCAGTATTGCGCGCCGGATTTTTGCGCGGGTCCGACCGCCGGGAAGAACTGGAGACCGAATTCCATCGCAGGCTTACTTGTAGGCGCGAATGGCGATGGTCATGTCGCCGATGCCTGTGCAGCCTGCGATCATCATATCCCCAGGTTTGACTTCGCTCACGCCTTCAGGCGTGCCGGTCATCAGAACATCCCCCGGATGCAATTCGTAAACGCTAGAGCACATTTCGATCAGCTCAGCGATGCCGACCGTCATGGCGCCCGTGGAGGATTTCTGCCTTGGCTGTCCGTTGATGTCCAGCCAGATGGTGAGCGCTTCGGGATCGGCGATTTCGTCCGCCGTCGTGAGCCATGGCCCCAGCAGCGTGTAGCTGTCGGCGGACTTGCGCCAGCTGCGATCCTCGGTGCCCCTTACGGTCATGTCGAGACCGATCGTGTAGGCGGCGATGTGCTCGAAGGCTCTGGCGCGGGGAATATCGCGCCCGCCCTTGCCGATGATGACTGCGAGCTCCACCTCATGGTCATTGCGACGATCCGGCCATTTCAGCGCGATGCCATCGCCTGGCCCAACAATGGAGGAGGAGGCTTTCAGGAAGATGCCCAGCTTCTCCACCGGCCGCTCGACGCCTTCGAGCTGCTTGTTGTGCAGGCCGTGGTTCACGCCGGGGTCCTGAGCGTCGATTGATACATGCAGCGCATAATTGGCGGGCGCGGCCATGACCTTCGTCGGCGAGGTGAGTGGGCTGTTCAGTTTCACCTCGTCCAGGGCATGGCTTGCGGCGTTGTGCCGGAGGGCGCGAATAGCCGTCTGGATCGCGGGTAAATTCTGAATCAGCACGTCCCCCTGAGGATAGGGCCAGCTTGGGCGCTCCACCACATCGAGCGCTGCGGTCACGTCATAGATGCGACCGTTTTCGACGAGCCCCAGCCGGTTCTGGTTAAAGCGACAGATATGCATGATCGTCCTTTTGGGTCAGGTGAGTTCTTCGTAAAAACCAAGCTTGGTCATGGTCGGCGTATCGTCGACCTGCAGCAGAAAGGCGGGTGCGGAGGAGGTATTTTGCAGCGTCACGCTGGCGTAGGTTGGCACGCAGACCGTGTCATGCTGCTCGCAAACGTGGGTTGCGCCATTCACCTCGATCTCCAGACGCCCACCCATGACAAGGAACACCCGATTGGCGGAGGCGCGGACCATGCTTCGGCTTTCGCCCGGGCGCACCAGCCGAGCGGAGAAGTCCATGGTCTTCAGGATGCTTTTGCCTGTCTCGGGATTGCAGTAGCGCAGATGCACGGGTTCATCGCGCGAGGCGACCTCGGCGCTGGCCATCAGCGCACCGCGTACGCGGTCCCAACGGAATCGGCGGAGCGGATAATCGGGCGGGCGGCGATTTGGGCCGCGATAGGGCACAAGGCCCGGGCAGCTGAACCACGTGTCGCCGGAATCTGGCTGTTCAATGTAGCTTTCCGCAAGGGCGCCGGGGAGGATGTAGGAGACATCCATCGGCACCGCCAGCGGATGGTCGAGCACATCCATCCAGATGACAGGTTTTTTGCCCTCGTTGCCATGATCATGCCAATGCAGCGGCGGCGTCAGGATCACATCGCCGGGCTCCATATGCAGTTTCTCGTCATCGACCGTCGTATAGGCGCCGGAGCCTTCAATTATCACGCGGGCTGCTGCCGGTATGTGTTTGTGATTGGGCGCGCGTTCCCCCGGCATGATCATCTGCAGGCCGAAGAAGATGGAGGGCGTCGTCGCCATCCGTTCGCGCGGCAGGCCGGGGTTCACATAGGCCAGCACGCGCCGTTCGGCGCGTTCCATGGGCACCAGCGAGCCTGCGCGCAGCATTAGGGGGCGCAGATGTTTGTAGCTCCATTTTGTGGCGAGAGCCTGCTGGTTGGGTTTGCCGACCGGCATCACTGCGCGCAGCAGGGTCCAGGCTGCAAGCACATTGCCTGCGTCAAGATCAGCCCGATAATCGGTCGGCAATTCTTCGACGCGCTGCAGGCTATGAACGTCTGACACGCATATCTCCCTTGATGGCCGATCAGGTCAGCCTGTTCTTTTGGAGATGAGTTTGTCAGACAATCGCGTCTTGCGCAACCGGCCTCAGGCGATGCTGGCGGCGACCGGGGGCAGACCTTCCACCTCGAAGCGATAGGAGTCGCCAGGCTTTGGAAAGCGTGTCGGCACAATGCTGCCGGTGAGCACCCACTGCCCCGCTTCCAGCGCGCGGCCTCTTCGGGCCAGATGGGTTGCAAGCCATTGTACAGAGGCCAGGGGATGACCGAGAACATCGGCCGTGCTGCCGGAATCCGTCGCCTCGCCATTGATCCATAGCCTGCCTGTGAGGTTGGCAAGGTCGGGGAGCGGGCTGATTTCTGACAGCACCGCGCCAGCGTTCCAGCTGTTGTCCGCGATGAGGCTGGGCATGTCCAGCCTGGCGTAATCCGCCGCCCGGTCCTCGATGATCTCGAAGGCAACGCAGACGCCTTCCACGCAAGCCGCAATTCGCTCAAGATCAAAATCGCCGTTGCGGGCGTCGATGGTTCGGCCGAGCTTTACGGCCACTTCGCATTCGAGGCCCAGGCGCACATAACGTGACGACTGAAGGCTTGCAGGCGAGCGCACAATTGTTCCTGACAGGATCTGTCCTGCGATGGGATGGTCGAGCCCGCACATTTTCTGCATGCGCGGCGTGGTCAGGCCTATCTTGTATCCGGCCAGGGCCTGCCCCTGCGCGCGGCGGGCCTGAAAGAGATCCTGCACGTCATAGGCGAGAGCCAGGGGTAGCTTGAGCAACTGGGCGTCGCTGGCGAATGGTGCGCGCGTTTCATGCGCATAAAGCAGACGCTGCGCCGCCGCCTCAAGATCGTTCGTCGCCATCGATTTCCTCCGATGTACCTTTGCAATATCGGTTTCAGACAGCATTATAGCCATATGGTCCTGGAGGAAATGGGATGAAGCCCTTTGATTTGCGTTTGGCAGGGCGCGAGGCGCTCGTGTGTGCATCCAGCAATGGGCTCGGGAAGGCCTGCGCGAGCGCGCTCGCCATGGCTGGCGCCCGTGTGACCATCAACGGTCGCGATGAACAGCGGCTGCTCGCAGCCAGAGCCGAGATCGAGGAGCTCTCGGGCGAGTCTGTGCGCGCAGTCGTGGGGGATGTGACGACGCAGGCGGGCAGGGCGGAGATCCTGCGGGCCTGCCCAGAGCCTGACATTCTCGTCAACAACGCCGCTGGTCCGCCGCCGGGGGATTTCGAGTCCTGGGGCGAGGCTGAATGGATGGCGGCTGTGGGCGCCAACATGATTTCCCCCATCCAGATGATCCGCGCCACTGCGCCGACCATGCGGCGCAAGGGATGGGGCCGGGTCGTCAACATCACTTCTGGGTCTGTGAAGGCGCCGCTGCCACTGCTGGGCCTGTCCAATGGCGCGCGCTCTGGCCTCACAGGCTTCGTGGCGGGCATCGCGCGGGAATTGGCGGCCAGTGGCGTCACCATCAACAATCTTCTTCCGGGGAATTTCGCGACAGACCGTCTGCGGTCCTATGCTGCGGCCCTCGCCAAGCGCGATGGGGTCAGTTTCGAGGAAGCCTGGCGCCGTCTGGAGGAGGCGAACCCGGCCAAGCGCATTGGCGATCCGCAGGAATTCGGGTCGATTTGCGCCTTCGTGTGCAGTGAGCACGCCGCTTACATCAATGGCCAGAACCTCCTGATCGACGGCGGCGCCTACCCCGGAGTCTTTTGATCCGAAGATTGCCCGCCGAGTTCTCCTCCGCTAGGATTGTCTGATAATCCTGTCTGAAGCAGCGGACAAAGCTGGCGAGGCGGGACGACATCCGGGAGGAGCGCATGGCTGGGACAACAGGGCTTGACCAGAGCAAAATCGTCGATATCGATCTTGGCGGGGCGGCGTTCAAGCAGAACGCATGGACCCATCTGGCCCAATGGGCGCAATCCGAGCCCTTTTATGTTCCCGCCGAAGGGGGCACCGAAGTGGTCTGTGGCCGCTATGGTGACGCGCAGGAGGTTTTTCTCGACACCGAGCGATTCTCCTCCGAGCTTCCGAAGGGACGTGGCTTCGAGAAATTCGACAAATACATGGGCATACAGGTGCTTGCGCAAACTGATGGGGCGGCACATGCGCGCATCCGCAAATTGCTGATGCCAGCCTTTTCGTCGTCTAGCCTGACCCGGCTTGAGGGACGCATCACCGAGCTGGTTGATGGCATGTTGGACGCGATCGAGGGCAGGGCTGGGGACTCCTTCGACGCCATGCGCGACTATGGCGCCAAGATAATCGTCGGCGCTTTGCTCGACGCCATGCTGCGTCTGGATGAGGCGCAGAAAGCGGTCTTTCTGGAATTCCACGAAGTGTTGCCGCTCACCACCTATGTGAAGGCTGGCGAGCCCTATCCGGAGGTCTGCGTGGCGGCGCTCGAGAAGGCGCGCGACATGGTTGATCGCATCATCGAGGAGCGCCGCGCTCGCCCTGGGGATGATTTCATCAGCCAGCTCATTTCCGCCCGCGATGCAGACGACAAGCTCAGCGATGAGGAACTCTTCAACCAGACCTTCACTGTATGTGGCGCCGCCTTGTCGGCAACCACCAGATCCATGGGCGGCATGATGTTCGCCCTGTTTTCCCATCCCGATCAGCTCGACATCCTCAAGAACGAGCCTGACCTGATGCCCATGGGGATCGAAGAATGCCTGCGCTTCGGTTCGGGCGGCTATTTCACCTTCCCGCGCGTGGCTACATGCGACACGGAAGTGGGCGGCACTAAAATTATGAAGGGCATGATCGTGCGGCCCTCACCACAGGCCGCGAACCTCGACCCCAAGGTGTTCGCAGATCCGCTGCGGTTTGACGTGCGTCGAAACCCCAAGCGCATCCTCACGTTCGGCGCCGGACCGCATCTGTGCGTCGGCAACCGGCTTGGAAAGATGGCGGCGACCATCGCGATCTCTCGCCTGGTGCAGCGCTTCCCCCATGCACGGCTCGCTGACCCTGCTTTCAAGCCGCAATATGGCGGTGCGGTCGGCGAGTTGCGGATCGGCGAATTGCCAATGCTCAAGCACTGAAGCTGCGGTGTCGCCTCGAGCGTTTTCGGTTCAAAAGCCGACTGCGCGCGAGATGATGGCTTTCGCGTCGCCGCCGCTTGCTGCGCCCCGCCAGGCTATATGCTGGTCGGGCCTGATGAGCACGAGATCAGCGTCATAGAGCCGGCGCACATCGTCGTTGTCAATGCGCAGCACTTTCAAGGGAATTCGGAGCGCCGCCGCCGCCTGTTCGAAGGCGCTTGTATTGGCGCCGCGCAGGTTCATCAGCGTGAAATCCATACCGAAATGATCGGCCAGCGCTTCGCGGTCGCCTGTCCAGACATGAGGCGCGCGCGCGCCAGGGCGAGCGTGGGGCACATACCAATGGGGGTCATCAGGCGGCGGATCGCCCTGTTCGTGCGTGATGATGGCCGAGTCCTTATAGAAGACGCCGAAGTGGATGCCCGGCGTATCGAATTCCTTCTCGCCGATTTCGTTCAGCAGCGTTCCAAATTCTGCACGCGCAGCGTCGCCTTCTGACCCGGCCTCTTCCAGCGCCGCGGGCATTTTGATGGTGCGGAAATATTCAGCGACATTGCGCGCGAAACTGGTGTTGCGATGGGCGATGGGCTTGCGCTCCACGCCATAGCTTTGAAGCAGTTCGGGGCCACCCCAGCCCAGGCAAACGGCGGCGAGCTTCCAGCCGAGATTGGAGGCGTCGTCGACGGAGGTGTTGTAGCCGAGCCCCGAAGCCGGCGTGAACAGATGGGCCGCATCGCCCGCCAGAAACATGCGCTTGCTGCTGAATCGTTGCGCCACCAGCATGAAGCCCGCCATCCACTCGGCGATGCCGAGGATCTCGTAATCGAATTTGCGGCCCGTGGTGATCTCGACGGCGTCCCGCGCGAAGTCCATGGTGCCGGGCAAGCCCTTCGGCAGTTGGGTGTGAAGAACGAATTCCCCCTTGCCATCGATGGCGACAAGCGCGCCGAACCGCTGCGGGTTCATGGCCCAATATTGCCAGGAGCGCCTTTCCGGCGCCAGATCATAAAAGGCAGGCATGCGCAGCCACGTAGCTAGCATCCGCCCGCCCAGAAACTCGCGGTCCTCCGAACCATGGCCCTCATATTCGACGCCCATATAGCGGCGAACAATGCTGCGCGCGGCGTCACAACCAACGAGGTATTCCCCCTCGAAGGTCTCCGCAGCGCCGCCATCAACAGGGCTCGCCTTGCAGGAGACCCCATCGGCTGTCTCCGCCACCTCATCCACGCGCCAGCCAAAGCGCAGGTCGATCACCTTCAATTCCGCCGCATGGCGGCGCAGCACCGCTTCCACGCGGGTCTGCTGCCCCCGGTGCATGGGTTCGGATGTTGGCCAGCGCGGATCATTGGGGCGTGGATTGGCGGACAGTTCATTCCATGTCGGCCAATGCCTGCGCGCGAGTTCATAGTCCGCATAATGGGTATGGTAGGAAATGTCCGGCGGATGGTCGGGCGGCAGGCCGAGCGTACGGATTTCAGCCGCAAGCCCGAGCCGCCGGTAATGTTCCATCGTGCGCGAGGTCGTAGAATTGGCCTTGGGAAATTTCGGCGGTTCCTTGCCGAGGTCGAAGACCACGCAAGGCACGCCGCGGCGGCCCAGTTCGATGGCGATCACTAGTCCGGCGGGCCCTCCCCCAACAATCAGCACACGTGACTTGATCGACATTTTCCGCGCCTCCTCCGCCTCAGAGCTTTGATTGCGTCCTGAGTTTGCGGCTGTTAGAGTAGACAAAAATGTCAGACAGTCCAGTGGGGCGACGAGGGGGTGGCCGTCAGGTGACGCAGGGAGTGAGGAAATCCGCCATCAGCAAGGTTGCGGCGCAGGGACATAAAGTCCGTGTGGTCGAGCATTTTCGCCTGATGGCGATCGACGATGAGGCGCCGCCTGCCGGGTCTGTGGTGGAGACGGTCATCTCGATCATCAAGGATGGTTTGCGGGCAGGTCGCTATGCACCAGGGCAAAGACTGATTGAAAGCGACCTTTGCGCGCAGACCCAGAGCAGCCGCAGCTCGGTTCGCGAGGCGATGCGTCGTCTTGCGGCGGAGGGCCTAGTAGAGCTGGAGCATCACAAGGGCGCTCGTGTGCGGGCGCTGGGGATTGGCGAAGTGCTCGACCTCTACCAGGTGCGCGAGGTGCTCGAGGGGCTCGCTGCCAAACTGGCGGCGCGCAATATCGACAGGCCGGGCAATCGGGAGCGGCTGGTCTCGCTCGAGGAATCCTTTGATCGAAACTTCGATGGGTCGCCTTCGCGCTATATGACATACAACATGGCCTTCCATCGCCTGATCATCGATCTGGCGGACAATGCGCGGCTCACGCAACTCTTCCAACAACTTGAGTTGCCCGGGCTTCTCGCTCTTCTGCACGTGGTTGTCGAACCTCCGCCCGTCTCGGTGAGCCGAGCGGAGCATCGACCCATCGTCGAAGCCATCCTTGCCGGACGCGAATCAGTCGCCAGCGCCGCCATGCGCGCGCACATCGGTCATACCGCCCGCTATTTGAGCGACAATGCCGTGGGGGCGCAATTCAAGAGAAAACCAAGACGTACGAACTGAGATCAGCGCCTTCGATCGCCAGAGAGCGGTGACAGGCCAAAAGATAAGAAAGGGAGTTGAGAGATGAGATCAATAGCTGGAAAGACCGTGACAGCGCTAATCGGCGCTGTCGTCTCAGTGGGACTCCTTTCGCCGGACCGCGCGCGCGCGGCCGACGAATATATGGTCAATGCGATTCTACCGATGACAGGCAATGCTTCCTTTGTGGGCGTGTTGCATAGCGCCACACTGAAGCTGGCGGCGGAGACCATGAATAAGAAGGGTGGCGTCAATGGACGCATGTTCCAATTCAAGGTCTATGATGATCAGACGAGTCCGCAGGTGGCCGTGCAGGCGGCTAACGAGATCCTGGCGTCGAAGCCAGCGGTGATGATCGGGTCCAGTCTCGTTGCGATGTGCAACGCCGAGGCGCCCTTGCTAAAGAATGGTCCCTTCACCTACTGCATCTCGCCCGGCGTCTATCCGCCCGCTGGCAGCTATATGTTCTCTGGCGGGGTCGCCACGAAGAATCTGCTCAGCGCTCTGGTAAGCTACATACGCAACAGGGGCATGACCCGCGTCGCCTCCATCACGAGCACCGACGCCACGGGACAGGACATCGAGAACTCCTTCGACGCGATTTTCGCACTACCGGAGAATAAGGACCTCAAGCTTGTGCAGCGCACACGCTTCACACTTGGCGATTTGAGCGTCTCCGCGCAGATGGCGAACATCAAGGCCGCCAATCCGGATATTCTGATCGCCTGGACAACCGGGGGCGCCATCGCCACCATTTTCAAATCGGCGATTCAAGCGGGGCTAGACGTGCCGATCGCCACCACCAATGGCAATCAGGCCAATATGGTGATGGAGCAGTTCGCAGAATTCGTCCCGAAGACGCTTTATATCCCGACTTCTATGTTCCCGGATAGTGAGGGCTTCCTGAAGTTGGATCCGCGCATCGAGGCGTCCCAGAAGGAGTTTTACCAGACCATGAAGGCGGGCAATCTCGCGGTTGACTATCTGTCAGCCGGCATCTGGGACGCAGCCATGCTGACGCTTTCATCTGTGCAGAAACTCGGACCGCAGGCCACCGCCTCGCAGGTGCGAGAGCATATCGCTTCTCAGACCGACCTTGTCGGCATCAATGGCGTCTATGACTTCAAGGCTAATCCCCAACGTGGTCTCGATAGCCGCAATGCATTGGTCACTCGGTGGAGTGCGGCTGAAAAGAAATGGGTGGTTGTGAGCGGACCATCTGGCGAGATGCCCGTTCGTCCCTGACCATCTGCATTGACCTATCGCCGGCGGATGCTCCTCCGCCGGTTTCGTTTCTGTTTCTGTGACCGGATTGAAACCTTGCTTGGTCTTATCGAGGCGCTGATTGGCGGCATCATCCAGGGCGGCGTTTATGCCGCCATCGCGCTTGGCTTTTCGCTTGTGTTTCGCGTCACGGGCGTAGTCAATCTTTCACAGGGCGCCTTTAGCGTGCTGGGCGCCATGGGCATGTATTTCTGCCAGGTGAAGTTCGGGATCCCCATCCTCCTGTCGGTGATCATTGCTGTGCTTGGAACAGCTCTGTTCGCCGCCATCGTGGGCGCGACGGCCTTCGTGCCAGCGGTTTTCAGGCTGCCGGTTAGCAACACCCTGATGTTGACGGCGGGGCTGCTTACCTTTTTCGAAGGCGTCACCCTCGTCGTGTGGGGCAATCAGCCCTATGCTCTGCCCACCTTTTCCGGCGAAGCCCCGATCCTACTCGCTGGCATTCGCATTCCCACGCAGGGTCTTTGGCTGTCGTCCGGATCTCTGGCGATCATCGTTGGCCTCTGGTGGCTGCTCCATCGCACCAGGATGGGACAGGCTCTGCTGGCCTCGGCGGAAAATCCGTTGGCCGCGCGTCTCATGGGCGTCAACGTCGGGCGGATGATGGTGTTGGCCTTCGCTTTGGCGGCGGGCATCGGTGCGCTGACAGGGGTCTTATTCGCCCCCGTCGCTGCGATCCAGTTCGATTCCGGGCGCATGCTGTCGACTTCCGGTTTCATCGCCGTTGCGATTGGAGGCATGGGGACCTTCGGCGGCGCCGTCGTCGGCGGTCTGATATTGGGAATCGCGGGTCAGTTGGCGGCCTTCTATGTCTCCTCGCTCTTTGCAACGAGCCTGTCTCTAGCCTTGCTGATCGTCGTGTTGATCTGGCGTCCGGCAGGCCTCTTCAGGGCGGGCGCCGTTCAGCGCGTCGATGTCCGCGTCAATTCCATTATCCATCGCGCGCTGGTCCGCCTGCCGGGGCGGGCAGCCATCGCCCTTGGCGGCGTGCTGCTGGCTGTCTTCGGTTGCCTTCCCCTGTTGCCGTTGCCGCCCGGCGTCATCTCCTCTCTTGCGATTTCCATGATCATCTTTCTGGCGGTTCTGGGGCTCGATGTGCTGATGGGTTACACGGGTCAGGTGAGCCTGGGGCAGGCTGGCTTCATGGCGATCGGCGCTTATGCGGCGGCCATTCTGGCCACGACCCATGAGTGGCCGCCGCTGCTGGCGACCCTCGCCGCCATGGGCCTGAGCCTTGTCTGCGCCTTCGCCCTGTCGCTGGTGACGGGACGGCTCCGGGGTCATTACCTCGCGCTGGCGACGCTGACCTTCGGCTTGCTGGTGGATTCCCTGACGGTCGGGCTGATCGACCTGACAGGTGGGCCCTCCGGCCTCGTCGGCATTCCCTCCTTCGCCATCGGCTCCTTTGAATTCGATTCATCCGAGCAGATGTACTATCTGGCGTTGGGCATTGCGGCTGTCGTCATCGTGTTGCTGGAAGGGGGTATGCGGTCGAGTTTCGGGCGCAGCCTGCAGGCTGTGCGTACCGATCAACTCGCCGCAGCCGCGCTTGGCGTGAATGTGCCCGCAGTGAAGCTGGCCGCGCTTTGCATCTCCTCTGCGCTCGCGTCCCTCGCGGGCAGCCTTTACGCCTTCCAGTTTCACTTCCTGTCGCCTGAGATGGTCTCGACGCCACGATCTTTCGACTTCATCTCCATGCTTGTGCTGGGTGGTGAGGGAACGTTGATCGGCGGCCTGCTTGGCGCTCTCTTCCTGACCATGCTGCCCACGCTGGTGCAGTCGCTGGCCGTCTACAAAACTATCGTGTCGGGGCTCCTGCTCGTCGGAGCCATTCTCCTGCTGCCGGAAGGGCTGTTCGGACGCATGGCTTTGTTTGTCGCGCGCCGTTGGACCAGCGGCGCCAGGGGCAAGGAGTAGTCATGCTCACGTCCGCGCTTTCAATAAAAGGCGTCTCCCGCAGTTTCGGCGGGGTGCTCGCCGTGGATGATGTGTCCTTCGAGGTGGCCGAAGGCAGCCTCTGCGCGTTGATCGGGCCCAATGGCGCAGGCAAGACGACCCTGTTCAACGCTGTCACCAACATCTTTCCGCCAACGACCGGGAACGTCACCTGTTTCGGCCACGCCCTGCGGGATATGGAGGCGGCGTCCATCGCACGGCTTGGGCTCATCCGAACTTTCCAGAGCGCGCGCGTTTTTCCCGGCATGACCGTGCTGGAAAATGTGCTTGCGGGTGGGCATCTGCGAACCAGATCAAACCCTCTAGCGCAGATGTTCTATCTGCCCTCCGCACGCCGCGATGAGAGTCGGTTGCGTAAAAAGGCCGAAGCCTTGCTGGATCTGATCGGGCTCAGCCATATGGCCGAGGTCGCCGCTACTGATCTGCCAATGGGCGCACAGAAGACGCTGGAAGTAGCCCGCGCGTTAATGGCCGAACCCAGGTTGCTGCTGCTCGATGAACCCGCTGCGGGTTTGAACGACACGGAAACAGCGGAAATCGCCAATTTGCTCTGCGCCATCCGCGATGCGGGCGCCACCATTTTGGTGGTCGAACACAATATGTCTCTTGTGATGGGCATCGCCGATCATGTTGTGGTTCTGGATGCGGGCCGGGTGATCGCCGATGGAACGCCAGGCGAGGTGCAGGCAGATCGTCGCGTGATCGAAGCCTATATCGGCATGGAGGGCTGAGATGCTTGTCGCCAAGGGGCTCAGCGCCGGTTATGGCCGCAGCACCGTGCTGCACGACATCGATCTGGAGGTCAAGCCAGGCGAGATCGTCACCTTGATCGGCGCCAATGGGGCGGGCAAATCGACCCTCGCCAAGACCATTGCGGGATTGATCGAACCGCGCGGCGGAGTGTTGACGCTGGGTGGCGAGAACGCTCAGAACCTGTCCGCAAAGGAGCGCGTGCGCAGAGGACTTTGCCTTGTGCCGGAGGGGCGGCAGATCTTCGGATCGCTCTCCATTGAGGCAAATCTGCGGCTAGGCGCCTACGCCCATGCTGAAATGAGCGCTGCAGATATGGAGGCTTCCATACACCAGGCCTGTGAAGCCTTTCCGATCTTGCTAGCGCGCAGGCAAGAATCGGCGGCAAATCTTTCGGGAGGCCAGCAGCAGATGCTCGCCATTGCTCGGGGCTTGATGGCGAGACCGGTTTTGCTGGTGCTGGACGAGCCTTCCCTGGGCCTTGCGCCAAATCTGGTGAAAGACATTTTTCGATTGATCGCCAGCCTTCGCAGCACCGGGATCTCGATCCTCCTGTCCGAGCAAAATGCTCGGCAGAGCCTTGCCATCGCTGACCGCGCTTATGTGCTCGCGAATGGGCGCATCATCCATAGCGGCGAGGCAAAGGCCATCGCTGCTCAGTCTGATATCGCTCAAGCTTATCTTGGCGCAGGCCACCAGATAGGAGGCCAGGTTCAGGGAAACGCGCGTGTGGCTCAGATGCGGGATCTGCTTGTTGCATTCGCCAATGATCGTTGAGTTCGCTATCTCGGCAAAGTTCTTGGTTCTTTGATGACGAGAAATCTAATTACCTAATGCAATATGGCTGGGCTTTTTGGATAGCTGACGGTTAGAAGTCGCGCTTAATAGGGCGCATGTTTGGCCTGAAGTTCCCCCCAAATATCGCAATTTCGTCTGTCTGGGCGCAGGCGCCCAAGATAACGCCTTTGCATCCACTCAAGGCCTCCCTTTGTAAGGGCCCCTCTATAACTTCCGGCCGCCTTAAGCCGGCGTTGCTTCGCGCAGGCGAAGCGGCGGCGACCGTTACTTCCTTCGAGGCCATTCACTCGAACACCCACTTTATAAATTACAGTCCCGATATCCCAAAACCCCAGCTGAAATTCCGTAGGTAATTGGATCGTCATTTTTGGGCGACGCTCATTAGCTCGCGCGATGAAGCGCGATCGAAAGCCCCCCATCTTGACGTCTGTCGCCCCTGCTTGGGCGCTGGAATGCAAGACCACACCTCAACATCAGCGCGTGGCGTCCCGCCAGGCAAGCTCTCTGTCTGAGCTTGTCTCTCCCAATCTGGCCCTTCTTCGTGTCGAGGAAGCCGCAGCGGTTCTCCAGGTGTCGTCAAAAACCGTCCGACGCCTGCTGACGCACGGCCATCTGAAGGCCATCCGCATCGGCCGCTCTGTGCGGATTCGCTTTTCAGAACTTGAGCGCTTGATCGCGACTGGTTGCCCCAGTGGAGGCAATTTTGGAGATGGGGGACACCATGATTGAGTGTTCGTTAGTACATCTGCATCTGAACAGCGTTATTCTGGTATTTGGTGTAATAACGATTTGTAGCCCCTGTCCCCACCTGTCCTAACGAGGTCTCTCATGTCCACGAAACAGAGTTCACGATTGACACTGGCGGACGTTTTAGTCCGGATTTCTGGGGCAGACCTGCCACCCAAGGTGAAGGCAGACATGAGCTCGGCCGTCCGGAAGGTCGCCGCCGTCTTGGGCGCCGACCCTGGGCTGATTCCCGTCGATCCCGCAAATCTGCGCCGCCGTTTGGAGGGGATCTCGCATCAGGTTGCAGGGGTGAGCCCGGGGCGTTGGAACAACATCCGTTCCTTGTTCGGCAAGGCGATCGCTATGGTCGCGCCCATGCTGCCAGGCCGCAGCGTGTTTCCGCTCTTACCGTCATGGGACGCCCTGGCGGGGGAGACGACCCTCAATTTCAACCGGCGCGTTCGGTTGCTGCCGATGCTGCGCTATTTTAGCGAGCGCGGGGTGGCGCCGGACGGCGTCACTCTCGCCCATCTTGAGGGATATCGTCAGGCGATCCTTCAAGACCGTTTGCGCAGCAAGCCTGAGAAGGCGTGGGATGGTCTTGTTTGGGCATGGAACGCTTGCGTGCGCGAGGTGCCGGGCTGGCCGCAGGTTCCTATTCCCCGCGCGGAGAAGCGGGAGGTCTATATTTTTCCATGGAGCGCCTTTCCGGAATCGCTGCACGAGGACGCGCGGGGGTATCTTCGGCGGCTGGAAGGAACGGACCTCAGCGAAGACGGGCCGCCAAAGCCTGCGCGCCCGGCAACCCTTGTGACCCGCGAACGCCAACTTCGCATGGCCGCCTCCTCTCTCATTCACAAGGGCGTCCCCAAGGAGGATCTGTGAACCGCCCCGGGTTTGCCGGAGGCTCCAACTCCTGAGTAGGATGGAGCGTCATGAGCAAAACAACGAACAAATTCTCACCTGAAGTCCGCGAGCGGGCGGTCAGACTTGTGCTGGACAACGAGGCTCAGCACGGAACACGCTGGC
>CANGFT010000005.1 GCA_947453205.1 Beijerinckiaceae bacterium
AGAAAACTGAAAAGTAGGCGCAGTTGTGGTGCCAGCTACCGCCACATCACTAATTTCAGTGAAGGTCTGCAGATTTCCGAGCGACGCGCTGATGGTCTGGCGGGAATTGGCGCCTACCTGGAAGGCGAACTTGCCGTCCTTGCCGATGCCGCCCGTGCCGTCGAGGATGTTCGCGCCGTTCCACTGCGTGTTCTGGCCGATGCGGTTGATTTCCGCCTTGAGCTGCTGGAATTCACCGTCGAGGAAGCCGCGGTCCATCGCGTTGTTCGTGTCGTTCGACGCCTGGATCGCCAGTTCACGCATGCGCTGCAGCATGTTGGTGACCTGCTCGGTCGCGCCTTCGGCGGTCTGGACCAGCGAGATGCCGTCGTTGGCGTTGCGGACGGCCTGGTTGAGGCCGCGGATCTGCGAGGTGAGGCGGGTGCTGATGGCGAGGCCAGCGACGTCGTCGACGGCGTTGTTGATGCGCTTGCCCGTCGACAGCTGCTGCATGACGGTGGCGAGGCTGCGCGCATTGGTGTTCAGGGACTGCTGCGCATAGAGCGAGCCGGTATTGGTGTTGATGGCGGTCATAACCTGTCTCCGCTTGTCTTGGTTCGATCAACGACGACGCGCCGCTGAGCCCGGCTCAACTGAGTGGACCGTTGATATAGTGAACGGCCAGACTTGCATCGTTTTTAAATAAAACGAGCCGAAATCGACTGTAAAAGTGGATTTGTTATAGTGTATAAATAGTAAATCTACCCTTCTTGTTTAATTAATGATTGTCAAAACGCCTCATGGTTAACAATTATATATTCAGGAATCCACGGAGCTGGATAATCTTTTAAAACAATATCAATAATTACAAGTCCCACAGGCCTTTTCATCGAAAACCACCCCGCCCGCCGTGGACGAGGCGCAGGATCGTGCGGACAGGCCGGTCAGCCTCAGTCGCCCTTCGCCTTCTTCACCGTCGCAAGAACGCCCGGCGGAAAGGCGAGCGTTTCGGCCACCAGCCTGTCGAGCCCGGCGCCATCGAGGGGCGGGCCGATGTCGATGTTCTTCTCGCGGGTGAAGGCCACCAGTTCAGGGTCACGCATGGTCGCGTCAAAGGCGCCGCGCAGGGCCGCAAGCCGCTCTGGGGGCACGCCCGGCGTCGTCACGATGGAGCGCCCCATGGCGTTGCCCATGGCGAAGACCCGAAGCGCGGTGCGCGCCTCTTCGGTGCGGCCAAGCTCCATCATCAGGGGCACATCGGGCAGGTCGGGGGCGCGCTCCAGCGCATATTGCACGAGGATGTTGACCTTCTTCTCCCGCAGCCAGTCGGCGTTGTCGACCTTCATCGAGGCCCAGGACTTGCTGTTGCCCTCGACCTCGCCGCGCTGCATGGCGAGATTGGTTTCGCCGCCGCCGGGATAGCCGTTGACGATCTTGAACTTCGTGCCTGCAAGCTCGTTCAGCGCCTGCAGATAATAATAGGTGGGAGAGGTTGGCCCCGAGGCCCCCATCACCGTCTCGCGTCTGCGCGCATCCTCAAGCGTCTTCGTCTGCGACTCGCCCCAGGTGTAGGTCACCTCCACGACGGGTGCGACGCGGCCGATGAAGCGGAACTGCGACGCGTCATATTGTATGCCCTCGGACTTCAGGGCCTGTTCGATGGCTGCGGCCTGCGGCGCCATGGCGATCACGGAACCGTCGCGCGGCGCGGCCTTGTAGAGCCAGTTCGACATGGTGAGCTGGCCCGCGCCCGGCATGTTCTTGACGACGACGTTGGGAGCGCCGGGAATATGCTTGCCAATATATTTCGCCACCACCCGCGCATAGAGGTCATAGCCCCCGCCCGGCGTCGTGCCCACATAGAGTTCCAGATTGCGGCCCTTATAGAAGGCCTCGACGGCAGGGTCAGCCGCATGGGCTGCAAAGCTTGCGGCGATGAAGCCGACGCCCGCAAAAGGGGCGGCCCATATATGGCTGCGCATTGCGCTCCTCCCTTATTTTTCATTAAGCATAACGCGCATGCCCGATCCGGCAAGCCTGATTTTGGGCCCGCCCTTTCTGCTTTACGCGACCTGACCCGCCCTCTAGACTTCCCGCCAACGAAAAAGGCGAGGCCCGGAGGACAGAATGAGCGCATCCCTGACAGGCGGCGAAAGGCTGGCGCTTCTTGAGCGCATGCTGCTCATGCGGCGTTTCGAGGAAGAGGTCATCAGCGCCGCAGCCGCTCATAAATATATCGGCCGCAATCATCTCTACATCGGCCACGAAGGCGTCGGCGGCCCGGCGCTCGTTCAGCTTGGCGCGCGGGACGTGACCCATTCCACCCATCGCAACCACGGTCATATGATCGCGCGGGGCGTTGATCCCGGCAAGGCGCTGGCCGAGATCATGGGGCGCGCAGGCGGCCTGTGCGGGGGCAAGGGCGGCACCTGGCACATGACCGATCCGACCAGGGGCTTCGGCTCCACCTCGGCCATGGTCGGCGGCTCCATCGGCATGTCCGTCGGCGCGGGCTTCGCGCGCAAGCAGCAGGGCGAGGGGGTGAGCGTCGCGCTCTTCGGCGATGGCGTGCTCGACGAGGGCATCAGCTATGAGGCCCTGAACTATTGCTCGAAATTCTCCCTGCCCGTGCTCTTCCTGTGCGAAAACAATTCGCAGGAAGGCGCGCATATCACCTCCATGTTGGCAGCCAAACGCCTGACCGACGTGCCAGCCTCCCTCGACATCGAGACCCATGTGGTCGATGGCGCGGACGCCGAGGCCGTGCATGGCTGCGTGCGGGCCGCACTGGCGAAAATCCGGGCGAACAGCCGTCCCATCTTCATCGAGGCGCAGCTCGCGCGCTGGCCAGGCTCGCACCAGATGCGCCCGGAACATACGACTGGCGTCACCGACATGAGCCTCGTCTGGGATGAGGCGCGCATCACCGGCGAACATGCCGACTGGGTGCGCCATCACGATCCGATCCGGCTTTACGCTGCGAAGCTTCTGGCCGCAGGCGCGGCGTCGAAGGATGAGCTCCTCGCCATCGACGCGCGCGTGAAGAATCAGATGGCCGCCGCCCGCGCCTATGCGGAGGCGAGCCCCTTCCCCGATGCGAGCGCCGCGCTCGAAAATGTCTTCGCCTGAGGGAGCATCACAATGGCGCGCAAAACCTTCGCCACCGGCATGCTCGACGCCCTCGGCTACGCCCTCCAGACCGATCCCACCGTCGCCGTCCTCGGCGCCTGGAGCTTCATCAGGGATCGCGGCCTGCCGATCGAGCAAGAGGACGCCTTCTTCGATCGATATGGCGACCGGCTGATCGATCCGCCGACCTCCGAAAGCGTCATCGCCGCCATGGCGACGGGCGCGGCGGTCTGCGGCATGCGGCCCTTCGTCAATTTCGGCACCTCCAGCTTCGCCTTCGAGGCCTGGAACCAGATGATCAACGAAACGGGCAACGCCCATTTCATGTCGAATGGTCAGCTGAAGGCGCCGCTGGTGTTCCATATGTATTGCGGCATCCGCGGGGGCGGGGCGGCGCAGCACAGCCAGAGCCCGCAATCCATGTTCGCCAATGCGCCCGGCCTTGAACTCGTGCTGCCCTCGACGGCCGCAGATGCGCAGGGCCTGTTGCGCACGGCGATCAGGAGCGACAATCCCACGATTTTCCTCACGCACACCAAACTGCTGCAATGGATGGGCGACACGCCCGACGGCGACTTCTCCATTCCCTTCGGGAAGGCGGATGTGAAGCGCGCAGGCCGCGACGTCACGGTGGTCGCGACCTCGCTCATGGTGCGCGAATCCTTGGCCGCAGCGGAGATTCTTGCGAAAGAGGGAATCGAGATCGAAGTCGTCGACCCCCGCACCATCGTGCCGCTCGATTCCGCCGCCATCTGCGCCTCGGTCGAAAAGACCGGACGGTTGCTTGTGGCCGAAGAAGCGGTGGCGACCTGCTCCATCGCCTCGGAGATCATCACCATCGTGGCCGAACAATCGCTGCATGCGCTGAAAGCGCCGCCCGTTCGGGTGGCCCGCCCCTCGGCCCCGCTCGCCTATGCGCCGACCCTCGAGAAGGCGGTGACGCCCGACGCCGACAAGATCGTCGCGGCCGTGCGCCGCATGTTGAACAAATAGCAGGCAAGAGAAACTGACATGACAACCCTCGTCACCGGCGCCGGCCTCATCGGAACCGCCTTCGCACGCCACGCCATCAAGCGCGGCGAAAGGATCGTCTTCTTTGATCCTGAACCGCGCGAGAGCTTCCTGCGGTTCAAGCTTGGCGAGAGCGGCTATGACTTCGTGCGCAAGGATGTGCGCGATCTGCCTGCGCTGGTTGAGGCGATGCAGGAGCACAGGCCCACGACCGTCGTCCACACCGCAGGCCTCATCGGCGGGCGCGTGCAGCAATCATTGTCCGCCGCCTTCGACATCAATCTCGGCGGCACCAAGAACGTCGCAGAGGCCGTGCGCCTCACCGGCGTGAAGCGGCTCGTGCATATCTCGACCTTCGGCGTCTACGACATGCGCCGGGAGGTGACCGGCCCCGTGACGGAAGAGTTCCCACGCGGCGCCGGGCGCGGCTATGGCAATTACAAGGGCGCGAAGGAGCTGATCCTCGAAGCCTACCAGCAGCAATACAAATTCGAACTGCTGATGCTGCGGCCCGCCAATGTCTATGGCTTCGGCCATTTCTTCGCGGGCTCCTCCGGCGGGATGAAGATGCAGGCGCTGCTGCACACGGGGCTTGATGGCGGCAAGGCGCGCATTCCCGCCTCCGAAACCATGGCCAATGAATATATCTACGCCGACGACATGGGCCGCGCGGTGGACTGCGCCGCGACCGCGCCCATGCCGGCGAAGACCATCTTCAACATCGGCAACGGCTTCGTGTCGCCCTTCGAGGATGTGGTGAAGACCGTGAAGGAGATCGCCCCCGCCCTCGAATATGAGATCGAGCCGGGCGAGCCGCCCAAATCAAAATCCTACCCGCTGGATATATCGGGCGCTGAAAAACACATCGGCTGGAAGCCGCACTATTCGCTGCGCGAAGGCTTTGCGGATTTCTTCGAGGAGTTGAAGCGCGCGCGGGCGCAGGGCTTCATCTGAGAGCCGCGCTCACTCCATCGGCCCCATGACTTCCTTCGCCTTCTGAATGATGGCGGGGGGAGCCTTGATGGTGGCCTCGACGATGCTCGCCACCTCCTGTGCGGATTGCGGGGCGATCTCGTGATCCATTTTGCGGGCTTCGGCGAGGAAAGCCTCGTCACGCAGGGTCTGATCGAAAGCCGAGCGCAATATGGCGAGCCGATCCTCGGGCACGCCGGGCGGGGCGAGATAGGGCCGGCCCAGCGCGATGGGCGCGGAGATGAGTTCGAGGATCTTGCGCTCCTCCTCGTTGCGGCCAAGCTCCGACAGCAAGGGAACATCCGGCAGTTCAGGATCGCGCTTGCTGCCGATCTGCATGATGATGTCGACCTTCTTCTCGCTCAGCCAATCCGGATGGTCGCTGCGCAGGCCCGTGTAGCTGCCGGTGCGCGCCTGCACCTCGCCGCGCTCCATGGCGAGGTCGATCTCGCTGGTGGCCTTGTAGCCCAGCACAATCTTGAACTTCGCGCCCAGCAGCGCATTCATGGCGGCGGGATAGATGACGATGCTGGAGCCGACGCCCGTGCCGCCCAGCACCACTTCACGCCGGAAGACCTCCTGGACGGTCTTCACCCCGGCGCCCGCCCAGACATAGGCGATTGAATTATAGGTGCCGGTGGAGCCGATCCAGTTGAACTTCGTCACATCATACTGAATGCCGCGCCCATCGAGCGCCTGATGCAGCGGAATGGAGTTGTTGATCGTGGCGATATGGGTGCCGTCCCTGGGCGCCGAGACATACATGAAATTGGTGGCGAGCACATTGCCGCCGCCCGGCATGCTCTTCACGACCATGGACGGCGCGCCCGGAATATATCGGGGCATGTGCCTGGACATGGCGAGGGCGATGTTATGATAGCTGCCGCCGTTGCCGGTGCTGTTGATGATGGTGATGGTTTTGTTTTTAAAAAAATCCTCTGCATCGGCGCCGCCCGCCGAAGCAAGCACCAGCAATGCGCTCATGGCCATGCGCCGCATGTCTACCTCCCCATCGGGCTTCACCCGTTTTCATTATGGACAGGACGCACTCTTTGCGGAGCGCGCCCTGCGATGCCCTCAGGTCAAGTGAAGTCGTAGCCTTCCTTGACCACGAATTCGAGCAGGAAGGGCTTGCCCTTCTGCGTCACCTCCACCGCTTCCTTGATCGCGGGGATGATGTGGCTCGTCTTGTCGACGCGGTTGGAGGTCACGTTGAGGGCCTCCGCCAGCTTGGCGTAGTTGCCGCCGACGTCGATCGCATTGAACTTGGCGGTCGAGGTCTCCATGACATGCCGCTCCGCCGCCATGACAGCATTGTTGAAGACGATGGTGAGCGAGGCGATGCCATTGCGCGCCGCCGTCTCGAGATCCATGCCGGTCATGCCGATGGCGGCATCGCCCATGACGTTGATGCAGAGCTTGTCGGGCGAGGCGAGCTTGGCGCCCATGGTCAGGCCGAGCCCATGGCCAAGCTGGGTCGACTTGCCCCAACCCATGTAGCTGCCAGCCTTCGTGGTCTGCCAGAAGGGCAGAAGCTGTTTGCGCGGGCTGCCGGAATCATGGGTGATGATGGTGTTGTCGCGATCCACGGTGTTCATGAGGTCGCGGATGATGCGGTACTGGTTGAGCGGAGTCTCCTCCGAATTGAGGTTGTGGCCCCAGCCCTCCAGCCATTCCGCCTTCGCTGATGCGATTTCCGATTTGAGGTCGGAGAGGCTGCGGTTGGCGTCGCCCGTCTTCTGGCGCGCGACCTCCTCGATGAGAGCTTCGAGCACGAGGCGGGCGTCGCCCACAAGGCCGAGATCGCAGCGGATGTCCTTGTTGATGTCGTTCGGGTCATTGGTCGAGTGAACGAGCGTCTTGCCCGCAGGCAAAGCGGGGCCGAAGGAGGTGCGCGTGAGGCTGGAGCCGACCGCGAAGACAAGGTCCGCGCCCTGCATGAAGGTCGTATACATCCGCGGCTGCACGCGGGTGGAGGCGCCGAGCGAGAGCGGATGAGCGTCGGGAATCGCGCTCTTGCCGGGGTTGGTGCAGGCCACGGGCGCGGGGATCATTTCAGCGAGCATGGCGAGCTGTTCGCTGGCGTCGGCGTAATGGATGCCCTGGCCCGCCCAGATCACCGGATTGCGCGCGGCGAGCAGCATGGCGGCGGCGCGTTTCACGGCGGCGGGATCAGGTGCGACGCGCAGGGGCTCCACGGGCTTGTAATCAATCTCGCCCTCGAACTCGGCTTCAAACACCTCGTTGGGAATCTCGACAAGCACCGGCCCGCCCTTGCCGCTGCGCATGATCTGATAGGCGCGGCGGAAGAGTTCGGGCAGCTCCTGCACATGATGCGCCATGGCCGCCCATTTGGTGATGGGCTTGAAGACCTCCGCAGCGCGGAAGGTCGGATGGTTATATTGACGCTTGAGATTATAGCCCGCGGGGATCACCAGCATGGGCACATTTTCGCTGAAAGCCTGCGACACGCCGGGGAAGGCGTTTTCAATGCCGGGGCCTTGCTGGGCCACGAAGACGCCGTTCTGGCGCCCGCGACGGATGCGGGTGAAGCCATCGGCGAGGCCCACACCCACGCGCTCCTGACGGCACAGAATGGGGCGGATGTCGATGCGCGCCGCTGCGTCGATGAGGGGGTTGCGGGGATAGCAGGACAGAAACTCCGTCCCCTCACGCTTCAAAATCTGAGCAACGACATCTGCGCCATTCATTCCATTCACTCCCTTGTTCTGATTTCCTGTCAGCCGGCGATCTTGTCGACGGTGAGCTTTTCCTTCACCACCGCCGAAAGCGGCACGCCGGGCGGACATTCGTGGCGGAAGGACCGCACGCGATAGCCTGCGGGGTCCATGCCGATGAGCGGCTTGCCGTCGGCGAAATCTTGCAGGGCCTTCAGCAGCAGCTTGCGGATGCGCACGATGCCGGAATCGCCGACGAAGAGAAATTCCTGCGTGCGGTCGGCGATGGGCCCCATGGATTCCTGCATGGCGCAATCCTGCACGCCAAGGCCCCGGATGCCCGTGTAGGACCGGCCGCTCGCCTGCAATGCGCGGTCGATCATATAGTCGTTGCTGCGGTTGGCCTTGGCGATGTCCGTGCCGGGGATGTTGTCGGTATGGATGCCCCGCCATTCGAGCTCACGCTCGAGGTCTTCATCGGTCAGCGGCCGCTCGGGATGGAAATTGATGCTGTAGAGCATCGTGTTCTCGTCATCGATGGGCGCCCAGATATGCGCGCCGAGCGGCACCGAGGGGATGATCTTGTGGAAGGGAAAGAGCATCACATCCACATGCCAGGAGGTGGCGCCGCTCTCAAGCTCGCGCCCGCCTGCGACGGCGAAGCCGAAGTCGAGGGGCAGAACCTCGTATTTGGTCGGCACGATGCGCCGGTCATGGTCCGTGCGGCCTCGGCGCATGTCGACCTGGCCGCTGTGCAGGAAGGACAGATGGCTCGCGTCAAAGCCGCCTTCGAGCCCCTGCAGCCAGTTGCATTCCTGAATGTGGCGCGTGGAGAACCGCTGGGCCGCAGGCACGAGCGCCCATTCGAGATCGGGAAACGCCGGCTTGTGCTCGGGCGGGCCCATATAGGTCCAGACCATGTCGCCACGCTCGATGCAGGGGTAGGACTTGGCGCGGACCTGATCCTTCACATTGCTGCCCGGCGGCACGCAGGGCACGTCGAGGCACTTGCCGTGAATGTCGAACTTCACGCCATGGTAGACGCAGCGCAAGCCGCCCTCTTCGTTGCGGCCATAGAAGAGCGAGGCGGTGCGGTGCGGGCAATATTCGCCGAGAAGGCCGGGATTGCCGTCGCTGTCGCGGAAGAGCACCAGATTCTCGCCCATGAGGCGCACCCGCACGGGCGGACAGTCGGGCTTTTCGATCTGGTTTGAAAAGGCCGCGGGAATCCAGTAGCGGCGCATCAGTTCGCCCATGGGCGTGCCGGGACCGACGCGCGTGAGCAGTTCGTTTTCTTCAGCAGACAACATGTTCGTCCCCCCGTGACGCAAAGAGGCGGCAGGCGTCATCGCCGCTCGAACGGCGGGCGCCATTCCGGCGCATGCGCAGCTTGTCGCTGATCTCTGCGGACCGTTCCTCCCATGCCCGTTGGATCCCTGAGTCTTTCGCTCAGCGAACAGGCCTGAGGAAAATTATCGCAGCAGGTCAGCACTGTCGACTGCCGCGCAGCATTTATTTGAAAGACGCATCCGTCTGAAGATGGCGGATGCGGCCCCGTCAGGACACCTAGCCCTGCAGCTCGTCATGCGCCCAATGGCCCGCATGTCTGCGGTTGACGCTGCGCAGCTCCGACACATTCGCGCAGCCAAGCTGGCCCATCGTCGCGCGCAGGTCTTCGGTCAACAGGCGGATGTAATGTTCCGGGCCGATTTCGCCGAGCGCGCCGAGGCTCCACAGGAAGGACTTGCCCGCAAAGGCGGCGTCCGCCCCCAGCGCGATGGCGCGGGCCACATCGACGCCCGAGCGCACGCCGGAATCGAAGAGGATCGTGGCGCGTCCCGCGACCTCTTTGGCGATGGCGGGCAGAACGTCGATGGAGGCTGGCAGGGCCTCGATCTGGCGTCCGCCATGGTTCGAGACGATGAGGCCGTCGACGCCCATGTCGACGGCGCGCCGGGCGTCGGCGGGATGCAGGACGCCCTTGAGGACGAGCGGGCCCTTCCAGACGTCGCGATAAAGCGCGATCTCGTCCCAGGTGAAGGCGCCGCCCTGTTCGCGGCGCACGAACTCGGTCGTCTCCTCGAAAGTGGCGCCCGGCTTCATATAGGGCTTGAGCGAGGAGAAGCGCGGCATGCCATGGCGCAGCAGCGAGGCGCTCCAGCGCGGCGAGGACATGGCGTCGAGCCGCAGGCCCATGGTGATGCGGAAGGGATTGAGGATGCCGCTCTTGGTCTCGCGCGGCCGCACGGTGCGGATCGGCGTGTCGATGGTCAGCACCAGCGCATGGACCCCCGCCGCCGCCGCGCGGCGCGTCAGGTCGAGGCCGATCTGGTGGTTGTTGCGCGCCAGCCGATAGAGCTGGAACCACAGAACGTCCGGCGCGAGCTTCGCGGCCTCCTCGACGTCGATGCCCGAAAGAAGGCCCAGCACATAGGGCGTGCGCATCTTCTGCGAGGCCTTGGCGAGATAGGTTTCCGCGCCGGGGAAAGCCGTGCCCGGCCCGCCGATGGGCGAGACGCCCACAGGCGCCGAATAATCACGGCCGAAGATCTTCGCCTCGCAGGTCGGCGGACGCGCCACCTTGCCATAGCGCGGGGCGAGCTCGACATTGTCCAGCGCCGACCAATTGCGCCTGATCCCGAAATCGACCGGCCCCGCGCCGCCATCCATATATTCGAAGGCGAAGCGCGGCATGAGCCGCCGCGCGCGCTCGCGCAGGTCGAAGGATGTGGGGTATTTGCGGGCGAGGTCGAAAAAAAGGGCCGCGTCGTCATCCATGGTCGTTTCGCTCGCGTGATGTGGCGCAACCGATCACGGAAGAAGCGACGATGCGGCCTTATGTTGGCGTGATGTTAGCCGATCAGGCGGCCCGGTCAAACCCGGCGGAGGGATTTGCCTCAAATCGCAGCGGCTTGTTCAGCTACGGTTAAAAATCTTTTCGCTATATGATGGCGCTCCAACGCCGAATCGAATCAGCGCGGCGCGCGCGCGCATCCGGATCGGCGGACATTGCAACAGCGGACTTTGCAACAAAGGCCATCCCCATGTTGAAATCGCAGATCATCGTCGCTTCCATCAGCGTTCTTGCGCTGTCGCTCGCCGGTTGCGCCTCCACCCGGCCTGCGGCGCCCTCGCTCACCGTCATTCCCGGCGCCAACAAATCGACGGTCGCCTATGAGAGGGACGCCGACGCCTGCGACGCCGCGGCCCAGCGGGCGGTCGGCGGCCAGTCGCCTGGCGCGGCGGCCAATGACGCCGCCGTGTCGAGCGCGGTGGTGGGCACCGCCATCGGGGCGCTCGCGGGCGCGGCCATCGGCGGGGCTTCGGGCCGTGCGGGCCCCGGCGCCGCCATCGGCGCGGGGACAGGGCTTCTTGCGGGCAGCGCCATCGGCGCGGGCAATGCGGCGGCCGCCGGCGGCTCGGTGCAGGCGCGCTATGACGCGGTCTATGCCCAGTGCATGCACTCACGCGGCAACCAGGTCATCACGCCGCCCCCGCCGCCGCGTGAAACCGTGATCGTCTACGAGCGCCCGGCGCCCGTCTATGTCTATCCGCGTCCCTATTACCGCGATGGCTATTATCGCCGCTGGTGAGGGCTAACGCCCCACGGGCGGGGGCGAGGGCATGGTGAACATGTTCTCGTCGCCGATCACGGCATAATCGCGGTATCCAAGCCGCGCGATGGGCCGCATGAGGTCGGTGATGACGACGCCGTCGCGGATATATTCATCCTCGATATGGATCCCCACCACGAGGCCGAAGACCGCCGCATGCGGCTTGTCGTCGGGGCGGATGGCGGGGAACTCCACGGTTTTGTAATAACGACATTCGAGCGAGGCTGGACTTTCCGCGACCCTTGGCGGCTTCACGAAATGCGAGGGTGCGGGGGTGAGGCCCGCGAAGGCGAATTCGCTTTCGTCTGGCCCAAGCCTGCTGGCGGTGAGGTTCATCTTGTCGCGCAGCGAATAGGTCGCCACCGAACAGACGAACTCCCCGGTCTCCTCCGCATTGCGCCGCGTGTCCTTGGCGCCGCTTGCGGAGAACATGACATAGGCCGGCTTTTCCGAGACGGCCGCGAAGAAGCTGTAGGGCGCGACATTGGCGACCCCGTTGCGGCCCAGCGTCGAGACCCAGCCCACCGGGCGCGGCGTGACGAGGGCCTTGAAGGGATCATGCTTCAGGCCGTGGCGATTTTCGAGTGCGTCGTAATGCATGGGCTCACTGCTCGTTATAGACGGCCTTGACCCTCGCGATGAGGTCAGGGCTCAATTTGTCGAGTTCGCCGATCATGGCCTGCACCTCTTCGCCGCGCATGGGCGCGACATCGCCGCCGAGCTTGCGCGTCGCCGCGATGAAGGCCTCGTCCTTGACCATGGCGTCGAAGGCCCGCCGCAGGATCGCGACCCGCTCGGGAGGAACGGCGGGACTGCTGAAATAGGACTTGCCCACCTCCGCCGCGCTCATGATGACCTCCATCACCGCGCGGTCCTCCGGGTTCTGCGCCAGCTCCACGGAGGTCGGGACATCCGGCAGGTCCGCATGGCGATAGAGGCCATGCTGCACGAGGATGCGCACATCGCCTTTCTTCACCCAGTCGGGGTTCACGGCCTTCACCGCCTCCCAGGTGGTGGAATGGCCCTCGACCTCGCCGCGCGACATGGCCAGCATGGCCTCGGGCGAGCCCTTGTAGCCGAGGATCAGCTTGAATTTTGTCTTCAGGATCTCATTCATCACGCTGGGATAGAGCGAAACGGTCGAGCCCGCCCCGGTCGCGCCAAGGGTGATCTCCTGCTTGAGGGCGTCGGCGAAGCTCTGGGCGGAGGAGGTCCGCCAGACCATCGTGACGTTGGAGGAGGCGGCGGTGCGGCCGATCCAGTTGAATTTCACCGGATCGAATCTGGCCTGTGGGTGGCCGAGCCGCGCCTGCAGGGGAATGCCCTGGGAGACGGCGCCGAGCACCGTCCCGTCCTTGGGGGCGACGTTATAGATGTGGTTGGCGGCCAGCAGGCTGCCTCCGCCCGGCATGTTCTGCACGATCAGGCGCGGGCGGCCGGGGATATGATCCCCGATGAACTGGGCGACGAGGCGGGCGTAAAGGTCATTGCTGCCGCCGGGCGCATAGCCGACGATCATCTCGATGTTCCGCCCTGCATAGAAATCCTGCGCCAGCGCGGGCCCGGCGCCCGCAAGGCCGACCCCGGCCATGGCGAGGGCGCAAAGGGCCCCTCTTGCAATGAACATCATCCCTCCCTGACCTCGCGGCTCGTTTGCGCCAATCTATGCTGATCCCGCGCCCCGGCCAATGGGGGCGCGACAGAGAAAAATCCGCGAAAGCTCGTCAGGCCCCATGCGTCGGCGCGGTTTTCATGCGAACATGGCGGCCTTCGCCATTTCCGCATGATGGAGCGTTTGAATGAAAAGGATTTTCCTGGCCGCGACCCTGGCGCTCGCGGGGCTTGGATCGTCGGCGCAGGCGACCCCGGTCGATCCGATCAGGGGCCTCATTCCCACCCCCCTTCAGGAGATCCAGTATTATGTCTATGGCGGGCGTCGCTATTGCTTTTACCCCGATGGCTGGCGGGGTCCGGGCTATTACTGGTGCGGCTACGCCTGGCGGCAGGGCTTTGGCTGGGGCGGTCCTCTGGGCTGGCGCGGCTGGGGGCCGCGGGTGCGCGGACCGAAGGTCTATCGTCCCGCCCCCCGCGTCAGACGCGGCGGCCCTCACGGACACTGGCGCTGACGCGGCCCCACAAGCCGCCTTCTCACCCGGCGCCCTTGCCTCGCCCTTGGCCTCGCCCTTGCCCTCGCCCATCCCGCCCGCTAGACCGGGCGGGCTCATCACTTGCGGGGCTGCATGACCATTCGTTCACACAAAGGCGACCTGCCGGACCTCTCGCGCTACACCTCGAGCGTGGCCATCGACACCGAGACGCTGGGCCTCAACCTCAAGCGGGACCGCCTCTGCGTCGTTCAGCTTTCGCCCGGCGACGGCACGGCGGACGTCGTGCAGATCGCCCGGGGCCAGACCAGCGCCCCCAATCTGCAGCGCCTGCTCGCCGACCAGAACATCCTCAAGATCTTCCATTTCGGCAGATTCGACATCGCCCAGCTCTCCAACGCCTTCGGGGTGGAGATCGGCCCGGTCTATTGCACGAAGATCGCCTCCAAGCTCTGCCGGACCTATACGGACCGCCACGGGCTGAAGGATCTGGTGCGCGAGCTTCTGGCCGTCGACCTCTCCAAGCAGCAGCAGTCCTCCGACTGGGCCGCCGAGACCCTGAGCGACGCCCAGCTCGCCTACGCCGCCTCGGACGTCCTTCATCTCCACGGGCTGCGCGAAAAGCTCGACATGATGCTGGCGCGCGAGGGTCGCATGGAGATCGCGCAGGCGTGTTTCGATTTCCTGCCAAGGCGCGCCGCCCTCGACTTGCTGGGCTGGAACGATCAGGACATATTCTCCCACGAGTGAGATAAGCGTCACCGTAGCCTTGAACTCGCCACGGCGACCCTTCATCAGGGATGGGCGCGGCCCCAGCGGCCGCCGAGGGTGACATGGTTGACTTGCGCGAAACCGACGCCGCTGCGCGCCGGGCCTCGATTGGCCCGGACCGTGGCGCTGCGTTTCGGGCGGCGAAGGTCCATTCCTCACGGGTGCGGCTCTTGCGCGTCGCCATCATCGCAGGCTGCGCCCTCGCCGGCCTCGGCCTCCTGGGGCGCGCCTTCTATGATCCCTTCGCCAAGGCGCCCGACAAGCTTTCGATCGCCAACGCCACGCTCAACGGCACGCGGGTGACCATGGAGCGGCCCAAGCTCAGCGGCTACCGGCAGGATGGGCGCCCCTATGACGTGCGCGCCACCTCGGGCGTGCAGGACATCCGCACCCCCAACATCATCGAACTCAACGAGCTCGAGGCGAAGTTCGAGACGACCTCGAAGGCCGTGGTCCGCGTCGCCGCCCTCAGGGGCGTCTATGACAGCGGCAGGGATTTCCTGCAGATGACCCAGGACATCCATATCGGCAGCGACTCCGGCTTCGACATCCGCATGAGCACGGCCGACGCCGACTTCAAGAGCGGGGCCATCGTCTCGCATGAGCCGGTCTCCGTCGTCATGACCGGCGGCACGATCAACGCCGCCTCCCTCACCGTGACCGGCAGCGGCGAAAGCATCGTGTTCGATGGCGACGTGCGCACCCTCTTCCACCCAAAAGGCGGCGAACAGGCCGTGGAGACAAAGCCGTGAGATCCTTCCCCTCGATCGTCGCCGCCATGGGCCTGATGGCCGCCCTCTGCGCTGGACCAGCCATGGCCCAGAAGCTCATCGCCCCCGTGCTGCCCGGAGGCGACTCCAAGGCCCCCGTCAGCATCGATTCAGCCCGGCTCGAATATTTCGACAAGGAGCAGAAGCTGGTCTATTCCGGCGGCGTGCTCGCCAAACAGGGCGAAGCCTCCCTGAAGGCGACGACGCTGGTCATCTTCCTCAACAACGGCCCGCTGCAAGGCGGCGGCGGCGGGGGCGCGCCGGAGGCGGGCGAAAACCAGATCAAACGCATGGAGGCCGCCGGCCCGGTCACGATCATCTCAAAGGACCAGGTGGGCATGGGCGACCGCGCGACCTATGACAAGGACGCGAACAAGGTTCTGCTGATCGGCAATGTGAGCCTGTCGCAAGGCGGCAACATCATCCGCGGCAAGGCGGACTCGCGCCTGATCTATGACCTGACCACCAGCCATGCGGTGGTCGAGGGCGCGGGCGGCGTCAGCTCGCTGATGACGCCGGGCGGTGGCGACGACCAGAAGAGCAAGCCCGCCGCAACCGCGCAGCCCGCCCGCCCAAAGGCCCCGTGACGCCATCACGGCCGCGGCTGTTGCGTCACAGCCGGGCGCAGGCTAGCGATAGGCCGTCCCGTCCGTCAGGATCAAGCCATTGACCCGCAATTCCGCCAGCTCCATCGGCGCCGACCCCAGAAGCTGGGTTGGCGGATCCGACTCCGGTGGCGCGCCCGCGCCCGGCGCTGAGGGGACGCTCGGCGTTTACAATCTTGGCAAGAGCTATGGCGGCCGACAGGTGGTCAAGGACGTCAGCCTCGTCCTGCGGCGGGGCGAGGCGGTGGGGCTTCTGGGCCCCAACGGCGCGGGCAAGACCACGGTCTTCTACATGATCACCGGGCTTGTGCGTCCGGACAAGGGCGGCATCGAGCTCTACGGCCATGACGTCACGACCCTGCCCATGTATCGCCGGGCCCGGCTGGGGATCGGCTATCTGCCGCAGGAGGCCTCGATTTTCCGGGGGCTGAACGTCGAGGACAATATCCGCGCCGTGCTTGAGGTGAGCGAGCCCGACCGGGCGCGACGCGAGGAGGAGCTTGAAGCCCTGCTCGATGAATTCGACATCAAGCGCCTGCGCAAATCCCCCTCCATCGCCCTGTCGGGCGGCGAGCGGCGGCGCTGCGAGATCGCGCGGGCGCTGGCGGGCCATCCCTCCTTCATGCTGCTTGACGAGCCCTTCGCGGGCATCGACCCCATCGCGGTCGGCGACATTCAGGATCTCGTCCGCCATCTCAAGCAGCGCGGCATCGGCGTGCTCATCACCGACCATAATGTCCGGGAGACCCTGGGGCTGATCGACCGCGCCTACATCATCCACTCCGGCCATGTCCTGACCGAGGGCCTGCCCCAGGAAATCGTCGCCAACCCCGACGTGCGCCGCCTCTATCTGGGCGAAAGCTTCCGGATGTAGCGGGGCCAACTTTCCCCAGCTCATTCAGGATTCAGGGGAATTCCGGGCTTTTCCGGGTAGCCTTTCGCGGCCGACTGCACTATGCAAGAAGCGAGCCGCTTGCGGCTGCGCCACAGGTGGCGCCAGGTGAAAGTCTGATGGCGATTTCGACACGGCTGGTGATGCGACAGGGCCAGTCCCTGGTCATGACACCGCAGCTATTGCAGGCGATCAAGCTCCTCCAGCTGTCGAATCTGGAGCTGTCCTCCTTTGTCGAGGAGGAGCTGGAGCGCAACCCCCTGCTGGAGCGCGCCGAAGAACAGCCCGACCATCTCGAGCACGCCGCCACCCGCGAAACCGATGACGATTTCGGCGGCGATGGCGGGGATGGGGACTTCACCGGCGAGGCCGACTTCTCGGGCGTCAGCGATCCGGCGCTGCCGGGCGAGAGCTTCGACAGCCGCGACGGCGACTGGGCCTCCGAGGAGTTCGCCACCAACGCCGACGCCCTCGCCTCCAGCCTCGGCACCGAAATCGAAAACACCTTCGACGGCGACCGCAGCGCCCCGTCCGCCGACATGGGCGCCGAGGGCGCCTTCTCCAACGATGGGCTTTCCGCCACATCCTGGAGCGGCTCGCCGGGGTCAGGCGGCGGCGAGGATGGCGAGGGAAGCAACCTCGAATCCTATGTCGCCGCGCGCCTCAGCCTGCGCGACCATCTGGGCGAACAACTGGCGCTCGCCATCACCGACCCCATGGACCGGATGATCGGCCACGCCATCATCGACTCCATCGAGGACAGCGGCTATCTCGGCGCCGAACTCGAGGAGATCGCGGAGCGGCTGGGAACCTCGATGGCCCGCGCAGAGGCTGTGCTGCGGGTTGTGCAGACCTTCGACCCTAGCGGCGTGGCCGGGCGCGATCTTGCGGAATGTCTGGCGATCCAGCTGCGCGAGCAGGACCGTTTCGATCCGGCCATGCAGGCGCTCATCGCCAATCTGCCCATGCTCGCCAAGCGCGAGTTTCCCGCCCTGCGCAAGATCTGCGGCGTCGATGAGGAAGACCTCGCCGACATGGTCGCCGAGATCCGCCGCCTCGATCCAAAGCCCGGCCGCTCCTTCGGCGGCGGCGCCATTCAGCCTGTCGTACCCGACGTCACCGTGCGCCGGGGCTCGGACGGCTCCTGGCTCGTGGAGCTCAACGCCGAAGGGCTGCCGCGCGTGCTGGTCAACCACAGCTACGCCGCGCGGGTCGTCTCGGGCGCCACCAACGCCGCTGACAAGACCTTCATCACGGGCTGCCTGCAGAACGCCAACTGGCTGACCAAGAGCCTCGAACAACGCGCCCGCACCATCCTCAAGGTCGCGACCGAGATCGTGCGCCAGCAGGACGCCTTCTTCGCCAGAGGCGTCGAGCATCTGCGTCCGCTCAACCTCAAGACCATCGCCGACGCCATCGCCATGCATGAATCGACGGTGTCGCGCGTCACCTCCAACAAATATATGGCGACGCCGCGCGGGCTGTTCGAACTGAAATATTTCTTCACGGCCTCGATCCCCTCGGGGGCTGGCGGCGAGGCCCATTCGGCCGAGGCTGTGCGCTTTCGCATCAAACAGCTCATCGACCAGGAAAGCCCGGAATCGGTGCTCTCCGACGACGCCATCGTCCTGCGCCTCAAGGAGGCCAATGTCGACATCGCCCGCCGCACCGTGGCGAAATATCGCGAGAGCCTGCGCATCCCCTCCTCAGTCGAGCGGCGGCGCGAAAAGCTTGCGATGCAGCAAAGATGAATGTGCGCTGCGGCGTGATTTTTCGATGCTTCAGAGCCTGTTGACAGACCCCTTTCGTCAACCTAACCCTTGGATGTCGAAGCATTCGCAGACGGCCAGACCGGCGCGTAGAAAGCTGGACTGAGCAGGCGGCCGGACTGCGGACCAACTGGACGAGGTGGCGGCATGCTGCGCGTATCCGGCAAGAACTTCAGCATCGGAACAGCCATGCGCGAGCATATTCTCGCGCGCGTCGAAGCGGCGGGTCAGCGTTATTTTGGCCGCGCGCTCAATGGTCATGTCATCATCGACCATGAGGGCTCCGGCTATCGCGCCGATTGCACGCTGCATCTGTCCTCCGGCGTGAGCCTTCACGCGGAGGGGCGCGCGCAGGAGCCCTACGCCTGCTTCGATCAGGCAGCGGATCGGCTGGAGCGTCGCCTGAGCCGGCACAAGCAGCGCATCCGCCAGAACCACAGCAACGGACATGCGCCCGAGCCGCCCCGCGACATCGTGCGTGACGTGACCCTTGAAGCGCCCGCCCACGAGGATTTCGAAGAGGGCGCGATCAACCCCGTCATCATCGCCGAACAGACCCTTGGCCTCAAACAGATGCCGGTCTCCGAGGCCGTGATGGAGCTTGACTTCACGGGCGCCCCGGTCTTTGTCTTCCGCCACGCCGCCAGCGGCCGGACCAACATTCTCTATCGCAGGGCGGACGGGAACATCGGCTGGCTTGACCCGACAGCCCCACACGCCTAAAGGGCATCGCTCGAAACGACACACCCTTAAGTGGTGAAATCCTCGCGCCATAATCTTTCGATACGGCATGCTCTTTGCCATGCGCGTCGTATCACAGGAACAGATCAGCATGCCTTTGTCAGATTTGATCACGCCGGAAGCCGTCATCGCGACGCTTCGGGCGAGCTCCAAGAAGCAGGCCCTGCAGGAACTGGCCGAGCGGGCGAGCGCGGTCTGCGGACTGCCGGCGCGCGAGATCTTCGACGTGGTGCTCCAGCGCGAGCGTCTGGGCTCCACCGGGGTGGGAAATGGAATCGCTATTCCCCATGGCAAGATGGCGAGGGTTCAGGGGATTTTCGGGGTTTTCGCCCGGCTTGAGCGCCCCATCGACTTCGAGGCGCAGGACAGCGCGCCCGTCGATCTGATCTTTCTGCTGATCGCCCCGGAATCAGCGGGCGCGGACCACCTCAAAGCCCTCTCGCGCATCGCCCGCTCCCTGCGCGACCCCTCCTTCACCGCAAGGCTGCGCGCCACCCGCGACCCGGACGCGCTCTATCTGCTGCTGACGCAGGCGCAGGCCTCGCACGCGGCCTAAAGCCAGCGCCGCGCCGCATAGTCGATGGCGTAGGCCTGCGGCCGCGCGGCGATGTCCGCCATGCCCGCCAGCACCGTGTCCTGCGCCCTTAGCACCCGCACAGGAATGCGGCGGACCAGCCATTCATAAGGCGCCTTGCGCTCAAAAGAGGCGCGGAACTCATCGGGGTCGAGCAGCGGCAGGATGCGCGGCAGGATGCCGCCCGCCAGCGTCACCCCCCCAGTTGACAGAAATGTGATCGCCATATCCCCGGCGAACCGCGCCACGAGCCGCCAGAAGGCGCGGATGGTCGCTGCCTCCTGTCCCGTGGACACGGCGAGGGCGCGTTCGACGATCTCCACGCCGCCGAGATCAGGACGCGCCAGCCCCAGGGCCGCCAGCCGGGCCCGGTGGAGGCGGGGCAGGCCCGGCCCCGAGATCAGCGCCTCCGGCGTGACGCGCCCGAGCACCGGCTCCACATGCGGCCAGAAGGCGCGCTCCTCGGCCGTGACGGGGGCGAAGTCGAGATGGCCGGATTCGCTGGCGATGGCCCGCCACTTTTCCTCGGCCTTGATGAGGGCGGCGGTGCCCAGCCCCGTGCCGGGGCCATTCACCAGCAGCGGCCCGTCATCCCCCTCGCGCGGCGCGCCGATGGGAACCACCCATTCCTCCCGCAGGCTCGGCAGGGAGAGCGCCTGCGCCTCGAAATCATTGAACATCAGCCCCTGTTCGAGCCCCAGCGCCTGCGCGACCTGCGGACCCTCGATCAGCCAGGCGGCGTTGGTGAGCTTGATGCGGCGCCCCTCGTTGGGGCCCGCCGCGCAAACAAGCAGGGAGCGCGGCCGCAAGGGCTGGCCTGCGAGCGCCGCCTCCGCCGCCTCGGCGAGGCCCGCATGGCCGCCCGTCAGTTGCGGGGGCAGGGAGAGGGGGATGGCGCCCGGCGCCTCCACCAGCGAAAAGCGCGCATTGGTGCCGCCCACGTCGCAAACCAGCAGAGGGAAGGGAAATTCCACTTGCGTCTCCATTGTTGAGGCAACCGCACCGACGACCGCAGGTTCGCTTCCGACGATGATATAAAGAATTCCTTATATGCCGTTGCAGGCGGGCGCGACCCCTGTTATAGAGCCTCACCTTTCAAAGGATGGACCTCCCATGACCGCCAACGCCCACGACTACGCCGTCGCCGATATGAACCTAGCCGCCTGGGGCCGCAAGGAGCTGGACATCGCGGAGACCGAGATGCCCGGCCTGATGGCCACCCGCGCCGAATTCGGCGCCGCCCAGCCGCTCAAGGGCGCCCGCATCGCCGGTTCGCTCCACATGACCATCCAGACCGGCGTGCTCATCGAGACGCTGAAGGCTCTGGGCGCTGACGTGCGCTGGGCCTCCTGCAACATCTATTCGACCCAGGACCACGCCGCCGCCGCCATCGCCGCCGCCGGCACCCCGGTCTTCGCCATCAAGGGCGAGAGCCTCGTGGACTACTGGGACTACACCCACCGCATCTTCGAATGGGCTGACGGCGGCACGCCGAACATGATCCTCGACGACGGTGGCGACGCCACCATGCTCATCCATCTGGGCATGCGCGCCGAGAAGGGCGACACCGCCTTCCTCGACAAGCCCGGCAATGAGGAAGAGGAAGTGCTCTTCGCCGCCATCAAGAAGCGCCTGAAGACCAATCCGGGCTGGTACACGCGCAATGGCGAGGCCATCAAGGGCGTCTCCGAGGAGACCACCACAGGCGTGCATCGTCTCTACAACATGGAGAAGGACGGCACGCTTCTGTGGCCCGCCATCAACGTCAACGACTCCGTCACCAAGTCGAAGTTCGACAATCTCTATGGCTGCAAGGAATCCCTCGTCGACGGCATCCGCCGCGGCACGGACGTCATGATGGCCGGCAAGGTCGCCATGGTCGCGGGCTTCGGCGATGTGGGCAAGGGCTCGGCGGCGTCGCTGCGCAACGCGGGCTGCCGCGTGCTCGTCTCCGAAATCGATCCGATCTGCGCCCTGCAGGCGGCGATGGAAGGCTATGAAGTCGTCACCATGGAGGAGGCCGCGCCCCGCGCCGACATCTTCGTGACCGCGACCGGCAATGTGGACGTCATCACCGTCGACCACATGCGCGCCATGAAGGATCGCGCCATCGTCTGCAACATCGGCCACTTCGACTCGGAGATCCAGGTCGCGGGCCTGCGCAACTTCAAATGGTCGAACATCAAGCCGCAGGTGGACGAGATCGAGTTCCCCGGCGGCAAGCGCATGATCCTTCTGTCCGAAGGCCGCCTTGTGAACCTTGGCAACGGCACGGGCCATCCCTCCTTCGTGATGTCCGCCTCCTTCACCAACCAGACCCTCGCGCAGATCGAGCTCTGGACGAAGCAGGGCCACTACGAGAAGAAGGTCTACACCCTGCCCAAGCACCTCGATGAGAAGGTCGCCATGCTGCATCTCGAAAAGATCGGCGTGAAGCTGACCAAGCTCAGCGACCAGCAGGCCGCCTATCTTGGCCTGCCGCAGCAGGGCCCCTTCAAGCCCGAGACCTATCGCTACTGACGGCGGCGCCTCGGCGCCTCGCCATTCCCTCCGAATTTCGCCTCCACGAACGCTCGTGGAGGCGATTTCATTTGATTACCCACTTCCGCTGGGAGTCCCGCTACGGGTAAAGTGCGCTGATTCGCGCGCTGCATCGCCCACATGGGCGCGGCGATCCGGACTGGGGACTAGGCACGATGGCAGGAACGGGGCGGTCAAGGGATGCTTCCCGCCTTAGCGCGACAGCGCCCGCAGCCCTTGGCGCGACAGGGCCCGCAGCCCTTGGCGCGACAGGGCCCGCAGCGCGCAGGATAGCGCTGCCCATCGCCCGCTTCGCCACTTTGCCGGTGATCGCAGGCGCAACAGGCGCGCTCGCAGAAGGGGTCGACACCGTCCAGCAGGCGACGGCGTCCCAGCCCTTCATCGGCCTTCTCTTCATGATCGCGCTGGCGGGCATCGCCACGGCCACCACTCTCGTCCATCTGGCGGGCCGCAAGGCCTGGCGCGAGCGCGAGGCCAAATTGACGCAGGAGCTCGCCGACGCGCGCGCCGACCTGCACCGCGCCAATGTCTTCCTTTCCTCCGAATCGCAGATCCTCATCTCATGGGGCGCGGACGAGGAGCCGGACATCGCGGGCGACCTCTGCCTGACCGGGGACGGCGCCTCGCCGCGCCACGCCCTCGCCTTCGGATCCTGGCTCAACGCCGAGGGCGCGCAGACGCTGGAGCGCGCCGTGGACCGTCTGCGCCACAGGGGCGAGGGCTTCCGCCTCTCCCTGACCAGCCTCAAGGGCCGCCATTTCGAGGCCGATGGCAGCGCCGTCGGGGGTCGCGCCGTGCTGCGCATCCGCGACGTCTCCGGCGACCGGCTGGAGTTGACCCGCCTGCGCGAGCGCGACGCCGCCGCCGGCGCCGAACTTCAATCCCTGCGCAGCCTGCTTGACGCCCTGCCCACCCCCGTCTGGACGCGCGACGCCGATGGGGATCTGACCTGGGCCAACGCCGCCTATGCGCGGGCCGTGGAAGCCGCCGATGGCGCGGACGCCGTCGCCCGCAAGCTCGAACTGCTTGACCGGAACGCCCGGCAGGCCGCCGCCGCAGGCCGCGCGGAGGCGCAGATGTGGCGCGGGCGGGTCCATGCGGTCGTCGCGGGGCGGCGCAATCTCATGGATGTCCTCGACCTCGCCTGCCCCGGCGGATCGGTTGGCCAGGCGACGGATCTCTCCGAACTTGAGGGCGTGCGCGCCGACCTGTCGCGCCAGATGGACGCCCATACGCGCACCCTCGACCAGCTCTCGACCGCCGTCGCCATTTTCGACCGGGCCAAGCGCCTCACCTTCCACAACGCGGCCTACCGCCACCTGTGGAGCCTCGATCAGGCCTTCCTCGACCAGAACCCGACCGATTCCGAAATCCTCGATCTCCTGCGCGCCGAACAGCGCCTGCCAGAACAGGCGGATTTTCGCGCCTGGAAGGCCGAGATCATGGGCGCCTATCAGAGCGTCGACACCATCGAGCAGGTCTGGTACCTGCCCGACAGCCGCACCCTGCGCGCGGTCATCAGCCCCAATCCGCAGGGCGGCGTGACCTATCTCTTCGATGATGTGACCGAGCGCTTCCACCTGGAGTCCCGCTACAACGCCCTGATGCGGGTGCAGAGCGAGACGCTGGACTCCCTGCGCGAGGGCGTCGCGGTCTTCGGCAGCGATGGGCGCCTGAAGCTGCACAATCCCGCCTTCCAGACCCTCTGGAGCCTGCCCGCGCCCACCCTCGCCGACCAGCCCCATATCGACGAGATCGCCCATGCCTGCAGCCGCGCCTTCGGCGCGCTGGCGGACTGGGGCAAGCTCCGGGCCCTGGTGGCGGGCCTCCACGACGAGCGGACGGGTTTCGAGCGCCGCATGATGCGCCTCGACGGCAGCGCCATCGACTGCGCCGCCGCGCCCCTGCCCGATGGCGCGACGCTTCTGACCTTCTCGGATGTGAGCGCCGCCGTCGACATCCAGCGCGCCCTCACCGAGCGCAACGAGGCCCTGGTGCAGGCGGAGAAGATCCGCAACGACTTCGTCCACCATGTCTCCTATGAACTGCGCTCGCCGCTCACCAACATCATCGGCTTCAGCCAGTTGCTGAGCGATGGCGCGGGCGGGCAGCTGAACCAGAAGCAGCTCGAATACAGCGGCTACATCATGAAGTCGTCGGCGTCGCTGCTGGCGATCATCAACGATATTCTCGACCTCGCCTCCATCGACACCGACGCCCTGGAGCTGGAGCTCAGCGACGTCGACATCCGTCAGGCCATCGAGGCCGCCGCGCAGGGCCTTCAGGACCGGCTTGCGGAATCCTCCATCCATCTGCAGATCGTGGCGATGGACAATGTCGGAACCTTCCGCGCCGACGCCAAAAGGCTGCGGCAGGTGCTCTTCAACCTGCTCTCCAACGCCATCGGCTTCTCGACCCAGGGCCAGACGGTCACGCTGGCGGCCATGCGCCGCGGCGACAAGATCGTCTTCCGGGTCACCGACGAGGGCCGCGGCATTCCGCAGGACGTGCTGGGTCAGGTCTTCGACAGGTTCCGCACCCATACGATCGGCACGCGCCACAAGGGCGTCGGCCTTGGCCTTTCCATCGTGCGCGCCTTCGTGGAGCTGCATGGCGGCAAGGTCCAGATCCAGTCGGCTCCCGGCGAGGGCACCACGGTGACCTGCATCTTCCCCGAAGGCGGGGCGGCGCAGAACGCGGCGACCGAAGTGGCGTAAGGGGGCGAGATGGCTGATCCCGAAACCAGCTGGACCATCGACCTGCCAGACGAGGCCGCGACCATCGCGCTGGCGCCGCGCATCCAGCCCCTCGTCGGCCCCAACGCGCTCGTCACCCTCTCGGGCGACCTTGGCGCGGGCAAGACGACCTTCGCCCGCGCGCTGGTCCGCCTGCTGACGAAAGACCCGGCGCTTGAAGTCCCCAGCCCCACCTTCACCCTGATGCAGGTCTATCCGACCGACGCCTTCCCCGTCGTCCATGCCGACCTCTACCGCATCACCGATCCCTCCGAACTTGCCGAACTCGGCTGGGAAGAGGCCGCCGAGGGCGCCTTGCTGATCGTCGAATGGGCCGAGAAGGCGGGGGAGCTGCCCCCCGACCGGCTCGACATCGACCTCGCCATGACCTCCGGACGCGACCCCGGAAGGCGCAGGGCAACGATCACCGGCCATGGCGTCTTCGCCGAGCGCGTCGCCCGCGCCCGCAACATCCAGACCCTGCTCGACGGCGCGGGCTGGGGCATGGCGCAGCGCGCCTTCATGCTTGGCGACGCCTCGGTGCGGGCCTATGAGCGGCTCACCAATCCAGACGGCGCCAGAGCCGTCCTGATGATCTCCCCGCCGCGTCCCGATGGGCCGCCGGTGCGCAATGGCAAGCCCTATTCGGCCATAGCCAGGCTGGCCGAGGACATCCGCCCCTTCATCGCCGTCGACGAGGCGCTGCGCGCGCAGGATCTGTCGGCGCCCGCCATTCTGGCCTATGACGCCGAGGCGGGCCTAGCCGTGCTGGAGGATTTCGGCGCCGAGCCCGTGGTGGACGCCAACGGGCCCATGCCCGAACGCTACGCCGAGGCCACCGCCGTGCTCGCCGCGCTGCATGGGCGGGAGCTGCCGACCGAACTGCCGCTCACGGGTGCGCCCGCCTATCGCGTGCCGCCCTATGACCTCGACGCGATGATGATCGAGATCGAGCTCGTGCTTGAATGGTATGCGCCCCATGTGGCGCGCATCCAGCTCAGCTCCAGCGCCCGCGCCGCCTTCATCAACCTGTGGCGCCCCCTGCTCCAGCAGATCTGCGCCGCGCCTGCGACCTGGGCGCTGCGCGACTATCATTCGCCGAACCTCATCTGGCTGCCCGAGCGCGAGGGCCTGCATCGGGTGGGCGTGATCGATTTTCAGGACTGCGTGATGGGCCATCCCGCCTATGACGTCGTCTCGCTCTTGCAGGACGCGCGGGTCACCGTCTCCGACGATCTCGAATTGAAGCTGCTGTCCCATTATGCGCGGCTGCGGCGCGCGCAGACGCCCGATTTCAACATGATGGATTTCGCCCGCGCCTATGCGGCGCTGGGCGCCCAGCGCGCCACGAAGATTCTGGGCATCTTCGCCCGCCTCGACCGCCGCGACGGCAAGCCGCACTATCTCGCCCATCTGCCGCGGGTGGAGCGCTATCTCGCCAAGGATCTCAACCATCCCGATCTCGCGCCCCTGCGGGCATGGTATGAAACCCACCTCCCACGCGCGCTGGCCGCGCAGACCTGATTCGCAAACGAGGGCCCCATGACCGCCGGATCATCGCCCAAAAACGCCATGATCTTCGCAGCCGGCCTTGGCACGCGCATGCGCCCGATCACGGACACGAAGCCCAAGCCCCTCGTCGAGGTGCGCGGCAAGGCCTTGCTGGACCATGTGCTCGACGCCTTCGGCGAGGCCGGGCTGCCTGACGCCGTGGTGAACGTCCATTATCTCGCGGACCAGATCGAGACCCATCTCAAGGACCGCAAGGCGCCGCGCATCCACATCTCGGACGAGCGCGGCAAGCTGCTCGATCAGGGCGGCGGCATCCGCAAGGCGCTGCCCCTTCTGGGCGATGACCCCTTCTTCGTCGCCAACACCGACGCTTTCTGGGTGGAGGGCCCGACCTCGAACCTTCGGCGCCTCGCGAAGGCCTGGGATCCCCAGCGCATGGACGCCCTGCTCCTCGTCGCGCCCACCGCCACCAGCATCGGCGTGGACTGGCCCGGCGACTTCCACATGGATCAGGAAGGCCGCCTGACCAAACGCGGACAGAGCGAGGTCGCGGCCTTCGTCTATTCGGGCGTCGGCATTTTGAAGACCGAGCCCTTCGCCGATGATCCGCGCGAGGTCTTCCGCCTCTCGCCCTTCCTTTTCGAGGCTGCGGAGAAGGGTCGGCTCTTCGGCGTGAGGCTCGAGGGCCTGTGGCTGCATGTGGGCACGCCGCAAGCCATCGGCGAGGCGGAAGACGCCATAGCCCGTTCGACGCTCTGACCATGGCCTCCCGCGCCGCCGCTCCGCGCCTTTACTCGATCCCGCCGGGCGTCCCCTGGCTCGCCACATTCGCCAGGGCCTTTCTGGATGGCGGGATCGTGCCGGGCTTCGGCGCCCATGTGGGCCCGCTGCGCCTTTCGGGGGCGACCATCTTCGTGCCGACGCGGCGCGCGGCGCGGGCGCTGGCGGTGGAGTTTTCAAAGCTCACCGCCAAACCCGTGACCCTGCTGCCGCGCATCGTGCCGCTCGGCCAGATCGACGCCATCGAAACATCCCTCATGTTCGAGGAGGCGCGGACCTCCGCCTTGCCCGACGACCTGCCCAACGATCTGCCCGAAGCCATCGGCGAGATGCAGCGGCGGCTCGATCTCGCCCGGCTGATCCTCGCCTTCGCCGCAGGCCTGCGCGCCGCCGAGCGCGCGGAGGGGGCGCCGCTCATCGCGCCAGGCCCCGCCCACGCCTTCCGCCTTGCGGGCGACCTTGCGGGCCTCATGGACGAAATGACCATCGAGGGCGTGGACTGGGGCAAGCTCGAAACCCTCGCGCCGCGCGAATTCGACCGCTACTGGGAGCTCACCCTCAAATTCCTGCGCATCGCCACGACCATCTGGCCCGACCATCTGCGGGATGTCGGCCGCATGGACCGGGCGGAGCGGCAGGTGCGGCTGATCGACGGCGAAATCGCGCGCATCGCCGCGCGGGCGGACGAGCCCGTGGTCGCCATAGGCTCGACCGGAACCAACAAATCCACCGCCCGCCTGCTGGCCGCCCTCGCCCGCGCGCCCATGGGCGCGGTCGTGCTGCCGGGGCTCGACACATGGCTGGATGAGAAGACATGGGCGATGATCCCCGGCGATCCCGCGGGGCGCGTCGAGGCCAATGCGGGCCATCCCCAGATGATGCTGAACAAGCTGCTGGAGACCATCGGCGCGACGCGCGCGGATGTGGTGGAGATCGGCCAGCCCGACGCCGCGCTGCAGGCGCGCCGCAACCTCGTGAGCGAGGCCCTGCGGCCCGCCGACACGACCGACGCCTGGCGCAGCTTTCCCGAGCGGATGAATGGCGGCGCCGTGGCGCTGGCGCTGGAGGAGATCACCCTCGTGGAGGCCGCCGACGACCGCGAGGAGGCTCTCGCCATCGCGCTCCTGATGCGCGAGGCGCTGGAGACGGAGGCCAAGACCTGCTCGCTCATCACCCCCGACAGGGCGCTGGCGGCGCGGGTGCGCTGCGAACTCGCGCGCTGGGACATTCATGTGGACGATTCAGGCGGCGAGCGGCTGGGGACGACCCCCGAGGGAGCGCTGGCCGACCTGCTGCTCGCCTGCGCCCTCGAACCGCAGCCCTCCATCGCCCTGCTCGCCCTGCTGACCCATCCGCTGTTCCGGATCGGACGCGAGGCCCGCGACATCGAACGGCTGGGGCGGCTGATCGACGTCAGCCTGCTGCGCATGGTCCTGCCGGACGAGGCGAGCATCGCCGAACTCATGACAGCCGCGCAGAAGGCGGCCAGCGGGCGCGACAGCCACCCGGCCGCGCAGCGCATCGGGGATGAGGACTGGCGCGCCATCGAGGCGCTGCTGGGCGACATCGAGGCGCTGCTCGCGCCCCTGCGCGGGATCGGCGCGGGCCAGCCGCTCTCGGCCTATGCGAAGGCCCATCTGGGCGCCTTGCAAGGCGCGCTGAACGGCGCCGAAGGCCTCACGCCGGCCATCGAGACCCTGCAGGAATTGCTCGATGAGCTCTCAGGCGCAGGCGAGCGCTTGCCGGTCGATCTCGAAAGCTATGGCCTGCTCTTCAAGGACATCGGCGCGGAGCTCGCCGTGCGCGGGCCGACGCAGTCGCATCCAAGGCTCAAGATTCTTGGCCTTCTGGAAGCCCGCCTCATGCCCTGCGATCTCGCCCTGCTGGGCGGGCTCGATGAAACCGTCTGGCCGCCGCAATCGAGCGCCGACGCCTTTCTCAACCGGCCCATGCGCGCGGAGCTTGGCCTGTCCTCGCCCGAGCGGCGCATCGGCCAGACCGCCCATGACTTCGCGCAGGCCATGGGCGCGCGCGAGATCGTCATCACCCGCGCGCAAAAGCGCGGCGGCTCGCCCACGGTGCCCTCGCGCTTCCTGCAACGGCTGGCGGCGCTGGCGGGCGATGTGCAATGGAGCCAGTGCAAGGCGCGGGGCGAACGCGCTCTGGCGCTGGCGCGGCTCATCGACGGCGACGAGGCGGAAGGCGCGCGCGCGCGGCGCCCGGCGCCCCGGCCGAAGCTGGAGCTGCGTCCCACCTCCCTCAGCGTGACGCGCATCGAGACCCTGCGGCGCGATCCCTATTCGATCTATGCCGAACGCATCCTGAAGCTGAAGCCGCTGGAGCCCATCGGCGCGGAGGCGGGCGCGCGCGAATCCGGCATCCTGCTGCATGATGTGCTCTCGCGCTTCGTGATCGACCACCCCAAGGGGCGGCTGGCGCCGGGCGCGGAGGCGGAGCTTGTGGAGCGCGCGCGCACGGCCTTCAGCGACCTCATGCGCAACGCCGCCTTCCGCGCCTTCACCTGGCCGCGCCACGCCTTCGCCATGACGCGGTTCATCGACTGGGAGAACGGCCGCCGCGACGACATCGCGGACATCGACACCGAACAATACGGGCGCCTGCCCCTCACCCTCGCCGACGGCTCGATCTTCACGCTCACCGGCGTCGCCGACCGCATCGAACATCGCAAGGACGGCGGGCTGATCGTGGTCGACTACAAGAGCGGGCGCGTGCCCTCGCCCAAGGAGATCAAGGCGGGCTTCTCGCCGCAGCTGACCCTTGAAGCCGCCATGATCGCGCGCGGCGCCTTCGAGAAGGTGCGCGCGCAAGAGGCGACCGCCGCGCTCTATGTGAAGATCGGCGGCGCGAAGGGCGTCGAGGAGAAGGAGGTCAAAAGCGAGAAGGACCAGTCCTTCGACGAGCTCGTGCAGGACCAGTTCGAGGAACTGCACAAGCTGCTTTCGCAGTTCCGCGACGAGGCGACGCCCTATGTGCCCCGGCCCTTTCCCCAGTTCACCAACGCCTATGGCGCCTATGACCATCTCGCGCGCCTGCGCGAATGGTCGGCGGGCGGCGAAGGGGGGGAATGATGGCCCTGCGTCACGCCATACCCGCCGCCACCCTCGCCGCCCAGACGCGCGCGGCGGACCCGGCGACCACCGCATGGGTCTCGGCCAATGCGGGCTCGGGCAAGACCCATGTGCTGACCCAGCGCGTCATTCGTCTTTTGCTCGCGGGCACGCCGCCCTCAAAAATCCTCTGTCTCACCTTCACCAAGGCTGCGGCGGCCAATATGTCGCTGCGCGTCTTCGACACGCTGTCGAAATGGACCGTGCTGGACGACGCCGCCCTTGAAGCCGAAATCCGCAGGACGGGCGCGCCCTTCGCGCCGGCGGATCTCGCCTTCGCAAGGCGGCTTTTCGCGCGCACGGTGGAGACGCCCGGGGGGCTCAAGATCCAGACCATCCACGCCTTCTGCGAGCGGCTGCTGCATCTCTTTCCATTCGAAGCGAATGTCGCCTCGCATTTCCGCGTGATCGAAGATGTCGAACAGGCGGAGCTTCTGGCGCAGGCGCGCGACAGGGCCTTAGCCCAGGCGCTTGACGATGAAGAGGGCGCGCTTGGGGCTGCGCTGCGCCTCATCAGCGGCCAGACGAGCGCTGCCGATTTCGATGAATTGCTGAAAGCCGTGCTGGGCAAGCGCGACAAGCTCATGCGCGGGATCGAGGCGGCAGGCGACCTCACGCGCTATGAGGCCGCGCTGCGCCGCACGCTTGGCGTCGAGACCAACCGCAGTGGGGCGGAGCTGGAAGACGACATCGTCCATGCAGGCCTGCCGCCCGACCGCTGGCTCGACTATGCGGCGCGGCTGGATCGCGGTTCCCCAAAAGATAAAGAGGCTGCGGGGCGTTTTCGCGCTGCGGCGCAGGCCACGGGCGAGGCGAAGCGCATTGCTTATCAGCAGGTCTTTCTCAGCAAGGACAAACTGGAGCCGCGCGCCAAGCTCACCACGGCGGCGCTCGACAAGATCGACCCCGGCCTCAAGGACGAACTGACGCAGGAGCTCAACCGCATCTGCGCCCTGCGCGCGCAGGTCAACAGCGTGCGATGCCTTGAGCGTTCCGCCGCGCTGGCGCGCATCGGGGCGCACATCCTCAAGAGCTATTCCGCCTTGAAGAACGCGCGCGCGCTGCTTGATTTCGACGATCTCATCGAGACCACGCGCAGCCTGCTGCGAAACGCCGCGCCAAGCTGGGTGCTCTTCAAACTCGATTCCGGCATCGACCATATTCTCGTCGACGAGGCGCAGGACACATCGCCCGGCCAATGGGACATCCTGCGCGCGCTGGCGGAGGAATTCATGGCGGGCGAGGGACAGCGCGGGCTCACACGCACCTTCTTCGCCGTGGGCGACGAGAAGCAGTCCATCTATTCCTTTCAGGGCGCGCAGCCCCGCCAATTCGACGAAATGCGCCGCCACTTTGAATCGCGCGCGCGCGCCGCAAGCCTCGATTTCGCCAGCGTGCCGCTGCAGCTCTCCTTTCGCTCCGCGCCGGGGATTCTGGCCTGCGTCGACGCCGTCTTCGCCGACGCAGGCAATCGACGCGGGCTCGTCTATGGCGATGATGTGAACACCGAACATCTCGCGCTGAAGCACGACCAGCCAAGCGTCGTCGAGATCTGGCCGCTGGTTGGCGCGCGCGACACGGTGCAGGAGCGCGACTGGCGCCTGCCGGTCGACCTGCAGGACGAGCACGATCCGCCAGCCATTCTGGCGCGGCGCATCGCCACGATGATCGCAAGCTGGCTCGCGGCGGATTCTGCCGAGCGGGTCTGCGATGAGAATGGCCTCGGGCGCCAGATCCGCGCAGGCGATGTGCTGATCCTCGTGCGCCGCCGCAACGCTTTCTTCGAGGCGGTGATCCGCGCCTTGAAGGAGAAGGGCGTGCCTGTGGCGGGCGCCGACCGTCTGCAGCTTCTCGAAAACATCGCGGTGATGGACCTCGTTGCGGCGGGGCGCGCGGCGCTTCTGCCGCAGGACGATCTGGCGCTGGCCTGCGTGCTGAAGTCGCCGCTCATCGGCCTCACCGACGACGATCTCATGGCCATCGCGCCCGAACGCAAGGCGGGACTTTATGAAGCCCTCGCCGCGTCCGGCGATAAAGCGCACGAGCAAGCCTTCGCGAGAATCGAGGGCTGGCGCGCGCGCGCCCGTGCGGAAAGTCCGTTTCGATTCTATGCGCATCTGCTGGGGGCGGAGGGCGGACGGCGACGCATCCAGCAGAGGCTGGGGCCGGAATCGCGCGACGCCATGGACGAATTCGTCAAGCTCGCCCTCGACCACGAACAGCGCGAAACGCCGTCCCTGCAAGCCTTTCTGCATGAGCTGCAGGACATCAGCATCAAGCGCGACATGGAGGCGGCGGGTCAATGCGTGCGCGTGCTCACGGTCCACGCGGCGAAGGGGCTCGAAGGCAAGATCGTGCTGTTGCCGGACACATGCTCGACGCCGGGCTCGCGCTTCGATCCGAAGATTTTCGAGCTTGGCGACGACCACGCGCCGCTGCTCGCCTGGAGCCCGCGTTCCGGCGCCGACTGCGGGCCGATCGCCATAGAGCGCGCCCGCGCCCGCGGCGATGGCGCAGAAGAATATCGGCGCCTGCTTTATGTGGCGCTGACGCGCGCGGAGGAGCGTCTCTACATCATGGGCTTTCATGGCGCGAAGGGGCCAGAGGCCGATTGCTGGTACGAGATGGTCAAGAGGACCATGCAGGGCCGCATGGAGGACGCTCCCGCCTTCTGGGACCGCGAGGGCGAGACCGTTTTGCGCTGCGTCGACGGCGCGCCCCTTGGCGAGGCTGCGGCGGCGCAGACAGCGCCCAGGCCTGCGATGGAAAGACCGCTCTGGCTTGATCGTCCCGCCCCTGCCGAGCCGCTCGCGACCCAACCCCTGCGGCCCTCCTCCGCGCTGGCGGCGGCGGACCAGACGCCCCTGTCCCAGGCGGCCCAGACCCTGCGCGCCCATGCGATGCAGGCGGGGCGCATGGTGCATGAATTGCTGCAGCACCTCGCCGACCTCGCCCCCGACCAACGCGCTGGCGCGGCGCAGACCTATGTGACGCGGCGCGGATCAGGCCTGCCGGCCGAGACGCGCGGACATGTCCTCGATCAGGCGCTCGGCGTGATCGGCGACCCCCGTCTGGCGGCCCTTTTCGGCCCCGGCTCGCGGGCGGAAGTCTCGCTTGCGGGCGCCATCACGGTGAACGGGCGCGCGCGCGACATCGTCGGCCAGATCGACCGTCTCGCGGAGACGCCGACGCAGATCATCATCGCCGATTTCAAGACAGGCGCGCCGCCGAAAGGCGAGATGCCCGCAAGCTACGCCTTGCAGCTCGCGCTCTACCGGGCGGCGGTTCAGGCGCTTTATCCGGGTCGCGAGATCGCCGCCTTTCTGATCTGGACGGAAGGACCGCGCATCGAGGCGCTCAGCGACGACATGGTGAAACAAGCCTTCGCGACGCTGCGCTGATCAGTGCGCCTCGTCCCAGTTATGCGCCGCGCGCGCATCCACCTGCAGGGGCACATGCAGCTGCAACGCCGGGTGGGGCGCGTCGATCATGACCTTGCGCACGAGCGCGATGGTTTTCTCGACCTCCGCCTCCGGCGCCTCGAAGACGAGTTCGTCATGCACCTGCAGCAACATGCGCGCATTGAGGCGCGCCCGCGCCAGGGCTTCGTCCATGCGGATCATGGCGCGGCGGATGATGTCGGAGGCGGAGCCCTGAATCGGCGCATTGATGGCGGCGCGCTCATTGAAGGCCCGCTCTGACGGGTTCGATGCGGTGATGCGGGGATAGTGGCATTTGCGCCCGAAGATCGTCGTCACATAGCCATTCTCGCGACATGCCTTCTTCGTCGCCTCCATGTAATCTTTGATGCCCGGAAAGCGTTCGAAGTAGCGTTTGATATAGGCGCCTGCCTCCTCGCGCGGAATGCCGAGCTGGTTGGCGAGGCCGAAGGCGGAGATGCCGTAGATGATGCCGAAATTGATGGCCTTGGCGCGGCGGCGCACTTCGGAGGGCATGTCCTTCACGGGCACGCCGAACATTTCGGACGCCGTCATGGCGTGAATGTCGAGCCCCTCGTCAAAGGCGCGGCGCAGCTGCGGAATGTCGGCGATATGGGCGAGGATGCGCAGTTCGATCTGCGAATAATCCGCCGAGATGAGTTTGTTTCCGGGCGTCGCGACAAAGGCCGTGCGGATCTTGCGGCCCGCTTCGTTGCGCACGGGAATGTTCTGCAGATTGGGCTCTGACGACGACAGGCGCCCGGTGGTGGTGGCCGCCAGCGAGAAGCTGGTGTGGACGCGCCTGGTGCGGGGGTTCACATGGCCGGGCAAAGCGTCGGTGTAGGTGGATTTCAGCTTCTGCAGCTGGCGCCAGTCGAGGATGCGGGCGGCGAGGTCATTGCCCTGTTCGGCCAGCTCATCAAGCACGCTGGCCGAGGTCGACCAGGCGCCGGTGGCGGTCTTCTTGCCGCCGGGCAGGCCCATCTTGCCGAAGAGGATGTCGCCGAGCTGCTTGGGCGAGCCAAGGTTGAAGCTCTCGCCTGCGAGTTCATAGATCTCGGCCTCATAGCGGGCCATGGACTGCGCGAAATCGCCCGACAGGCGCGAGAGGATCTGGCGGTCGATGGCGATGCCGCGCGCCTCCATGCGCGCCAGCACCTCGGGCATGGGACGCTCGAGGCCCTCATAGACCGCAGCCATATGTTCGGCGGCGAGGCGCGGCTTGAGCACGCGCCAGAGGCGCAGCGTCACATCGGCGTCTTCGGCGGCATATTCGGTGGCTTTGTCGATGGGCACGCGGGCGAAGCCGACGAAAGTCTTGCCGCGCCCCGCGACATCGCCGAAGGGGATCGTCTTGTGGCCGAGATGCAGCTCGGACAATTCGTCCATGCCATGGCCGTTGCGCCCGGCGTCCAGCACATAGGACATGAGCATGGTGTCATCGAGCGGCGCCATCTCGACGCCATGCTGGCTGAACACGGTCCAGTCGAACTTGGCGTTCTGGGCGACCTTGAGCACGCCCTTTGATTCCAGCAAGGGGCGCAGGCGCTCCAGCACCGCGTCGAGCGGCAGTTGCCCCGGCGCCAGCGCATCCCCGCCAAACAGATCGCCTGCGCCGTCGCTCTTGTGGCCGAGGGGAATGTAGCAGCCATGTCCGGGCCGACAGGACAGCGAAACGCCGACAAGCTCCGTGGTGAGGGGATCGAGCGAGGAGGTCTCGGTGTCCACGGCCACCACGCCTTCCTCGAAGGCCATGGCGATGACGGCGTCGAGGGCCTCCATCGTGTCGATGGCCGCATAGCTCGAGCGGTCGATGGTCTGCGCGCGGGCCTCGGCGGCGCGCGCCGCAGCTAAAGCTGCGGGCATGGAGAGGCCTTCGCTGGCGGCGGCGGCCGTCTGCGCGGCGGCGGCGGGCTCGCTCGCAGGCGGCTGCTCCTTGACCTCGCCGTTGCGCTGGCGCCAGCCGCCGGGGCCCATGAGCGCGGGCGCGGGATCAATCTCGGCGGCGTCCATCTCGTAGATTTCGGCGGCGCGCCGCGTGATCGTGGTGAACTCCATCGCCTTCAGGAAGGCGATCAGTTCGCGCGGGTCAGGCTGGTGCAGGCCAAGATCGTCGAGGGGCGTCGCCACCTCCACGTCGTCGCAGAGATTCACGAGCTGACGCGACACGCGCACCAAATCCACCACCTGCGGATTGGTCAGGGTCTCCCGGCGCTTGGGCTGTTTGATCTCGCCTGCGCGGGCGAGCAGGGTTTCGAGATCGCCATAGTCATTGATGAGCTGGGCGGCGGTCTTGATTCCAATGCCCGGCGCGCCCGGCACATTGTCGGTGGAGTCGCCCGCGAGCGCCTGCACATCCACCACCCTGTTGGGGGGCACGCCGAAATAATCGACCACCTCCGCCTCGCCGATGCGCCGCTCCTCGCGCGCGCCCGCATTGCCTGCGACGCCGGAAGCCGGATCGAACATGGCGACGCCCGGACCGATGAGCTGCATCAGATCCTTGTCGGCGGAGATGATGAGCACATCCGCGCCGCGCTCGCGCGCCTGCCGCGCATAGGTGGCGATGAGGTCGTCCGCCTCATAGCGGTCCTGTTCGACCGGAATGAGCCCGAAGGCGCGCACCGCCTCGCGCATCAGCGGAAACTGCGGCACGAGGTCTTCGGGCGGCTCGCTGCGGTTGGCCTTGTAGGCGGGATAGAGCTCCTTGCGGAACGAGTTTTCCGACTTGTCGAAGATGATGGCCAGATGGGTGGGCTTGATGCCCGCCGCGCCCTCGCGGACGAACTGGAAGAGCTTGGTGCAGAACAGGCGCACCGCGCCTGTGGGCAGGCGGTCCGTGCGGTAGTTGTATTTCTGGTCCTGCCGGATGGACTGGAAATAGGCGCGGAAGATGAAATTCGATCCGTCGACGAGGAAGACGTGATCGCCCGGTTTTACATTGCGGTGGGTGAGGCTCATGAATCCGGTCCGGCTCAAAACAGAGCCGGACCTTAATGCGGCGCGCGCGAGAGCGCCATGCCCATCTCGCGCTTCAAGCGTGAGCCTTGCTGCGCGGCCGGTTGATCCAGACGAAGAAGATCGCGGCGAGCGTCGCATAGGCCCAGTAGCCCTCCTGCTCGATGGCGGCGGCGCAGGCGACCGCCCAGCATACGGCCAGAACATTCTCCTTGAGCGAGACGATCTTCGGGGCGTTGTGGCGGCTGGCGGCGTTCTCGCGCCGCGCCGGGGCGGGATGCCACATGTTGACCAACGCCGTCGAGACGCAGGCGGCGATGCAGAACAGCACCGTGAGCAGGGCGTCCCAGGGCTTGTGCCAGCAAAGCCCAAGCGCGGGCCCCAGCAAGATAAGCCCGAGCGGTATGGCGATGGCCGCGAGCTTGCTGCGCAGGATCGCATCCCGCGAGACGGGGGCGGTGGCCATGAAGTCGGGGGCGTCTTCGCTCAGCACCGTCAGCCAGGCCATGATCCCCGCCAGATGCGACAGGACCATGATGAGCACGGGCGCGACGATCAGGGACAGGGATGGATCGTCCTGACTGATCCAGATGATGATGCTGACCGGCGAGAGATAGAGAAGCTGCAGCAGGGCGCGCGAGAAGAGCCAGGGGTCGCGCGCCAGAAGCTTCAGCTCCTTGCGGCGCAGGGCTGCGTTTGCGCCCGGGCGAAAGGGCCTCTCGGGCTTCACCCGCGCCACGATCTGCGGGGCGGCGAGGCCGCCGGAGCGGATGGCGCTGCGCAGGAAGGTGGGACCGAGCCGGACGACGGCAAGGGCGAAAGCGATCACGCAAAGGGTCGTCCAGATGAGCAAGGATGGCGCATGGCCCATGACGCCGCGCACCGGCGCGAGAGTCAGCCAATCAAGGGAGGTCGGCGAGACCATGGGCGCGGCCGCGATCAGGGCGGAGGCCGGCCGGGCCGGGCTCGACAGAAGATAGGCGAGCTGTCCGCCCAGAATGAGGGCCGAGGCGAGGACGGCCGCCGTGATCTGCGCGGCCATGCGCGTGCGCCGCGGCCCCACCAGCTTGAACAGACCGACGGTGATGGCGAGGCCGCAGGCCGTGGCGAAGAGGCCCGACGCCACGACGACCGGATAGGCCAGCAACCAGCCCGCGCCCATCCGCAGAGCCACCATATCGGCCATGGGGAAGACGAAGGAGCCGACCACGAGGTTGACTTCTATGGCGATCGCCACGGCATGGGCGCCCATGACCGCGCGGCCCGAAACCGGCGAGGACAGCAACAGATCAAGATCGCCGCGCGAATAGAGCAGCCGCGTGAACTGAGAGATGACCTGGGACATCTGCCACAGCAGGATGAACAGGACCGCGCCGCCGAGGAGCGACTCCTGGGCTTCAAGATCCTTGCGGGCGAAGATCGCAGCGGTGGGGCCGCAGATCAGATGCATGAAGGCGAGGCCGAGCGCGATCATGGCCATGACCTTCGCCAGCGAGCGGCCAGCGAAATGACCGCCGAAGCGGCGCAAGCTCACCCGCAGGTCATGGCGCACGAGCCATAGGAAAGAGCCGGGACGCAGGCTCATGGCGCGGCCGTTCGGCTGGTCAGGTGAAGGAACACATTTTCAAGGGAATCCCCTGCCCGGCCGGTAAGGGCGCGCAATTCCTCAAGCGTGCCCTCGGCGCAGAGGCGCCCGGCGCTGATGATGCCGATGCGGTCGGCGAGACGCTCTGCGACCTCCAGAATATGGGTGGTCAGGATGATCGCGCGCCCGGTCCTGGCGCGGGCGACGAGCAGATCCTTGACCTGCCGGGCGATGGCCGCGTCGAGCCCGGTCAGGGGCTCGTCCAGCAGCAGCAGCATGGGATTGTGGATGAGCGCCCCCGCCAGCGCCACCTTCTGCTTCATGCCGCGCGAAAAACCCTCGCAGCGGGCATGACGATGGGGCCAGAGCTCCAGCACCTCCAGCAATTCACGGGCGCGGGCGAGGGCGACGCCGGGCTCGACGCCCCAGAGCCCCGCCACGAATTCGAGATATTCCAGCGGGTCGAGCTTGTCATAGAGGGCGGGCTCGTCAGGCAGCCACGCGGTGATGCGCTTGGCGGCGACAGGATCCTTCAGCACATCCACGCCAAAGACCTCGATCGAGCCGGAATCGGGCAGAAGCAGGCCCGCGGTCATGCGGATGGTCGTGGTCTTGCCGGCGCCGTTGGGGCCGAGCAGGGCGTAGAATTCGCCGGGGCGGACGGTCAGATCGAGCTGATCGACGGCGGACTTGCCATCAAAACGCTTGCAAAGGCCACGGATCGAAAGCGCCGACGTGGGGGCGGGGGAAAGAGACATTTTGAAAGCTCACGATATTGCAATTCAAGCAATATACGTCAGCTTTTTCGTTCGCGCATCTCTTTTCAGGCAGGCGGCGAGCCATTGGCCTCAAGCACCTGGCCCGCGAGGTAAAGCGAGCCGGTGATGAGGATGCGCGGCGGCTGATCCCAGTCGCGCGCGGCCATCCGGCGCAAGGCGTCGGCGACGCCCTCCGCGCATTCCGCCGCAAGCCCCGCCTGAGCGGCGGCGGCGGCGACCTCCTGCGGGGCGCGCCCGGCGTGTTCGCCGGGAATGGGGACGGCGAAGACATGCCGGGCGAGGCCCTGGAAGGCCGCCAGAAACCCGGCCGTATCCTTGGTCGCGAGCGTGCCGCAGACAATCAGGAGCGGCCGGGGCGCGCGGGCCTCGAGATCAGCCATGGCCTCGCCGAGCACGCGCCCGCCCGCCACATTGTGCCCGCCATCGAGCCAGACCTCGGCGCCGCTCGGGGCGAGATCGGCGAGGGGGCCGGGGGGGAGGCGCTGCAGGCGCGCAGGCCAGTCCACCCGCTCCATCCCCGCCTCGAAGGCGGCCTCCGGCAAGGAAGGATCGAACTGGCGCAAGGCGGCGATGGCGGTCGCGGCGTTCTGGATCTGATGGCGGCCGGCGAGCCGGGGCAACGGCAGGTCGAGAAGGCCCGCCTCGTCCTGATAGACAAGCCGCCCATGCTCCTCGCGGCCCGTGAAATCCTGCGCGCCGATCAGGATGGGCGCGCGCAGTTTCCCGGCCTGCCGCTCGATGACGGCAAGGGCCTCGTCCTCCTGCGCGGCGACGACGACGGGGATGCGCGGCTTGATGATCCCCGCCTTTTCGAAGGCGATGGCCGCCAAAGTCGAGCCGAGAAACTCGGGGTGGTCGATCGAGACCGGCGTGATGACGCTGAGCGCGGGCGCGGCGATGACATTGGTGGCGTCGAACCGTCCGCCAAGGCCCACCTCCAGCAGCAGAACGTCCGCCGGGGTCTCGTGGAACAGCTTGAAGGCGACTGCGGTGGTCATTTCAAAGAGCGTGATCGGGGCGCCGTCATTGACCCGCTCGCATTCCTCCAAGGCCCGGACAAGGCGGTCCTCGTCCACGAGGCGGCCAGCGAGGCGGATGCGCTCGTGGAACCGCACGAGATGGGGCGAGGTGTAGACATGGACCTTCCGCCCGGCGGCCTCCAGCACGGCGCGCATGAAGGCGACCGTCGAGCCCTTGCCATTGGTGCCCGCCACATGGATCACGGGGGGCAGTCGCAGATGGGGATCGCCGAGACGCGCCAGAAGATCTTCGAGCCGCCCCAGCGAGAGATCGATCTTCAGGGGATGCAGGGCCAGCATCCGCTCCAGAATCAGATCGGACCCGGTCATGGACAGCCCTAAGCCGCAGGGGGCGTATTGGTGAGGAGGCTGCACAGGCGCGCGAGGGTGGCGCGCATCTCGCCGCGCGGCACGACCATGTCCACCATGCCGTGATCCCTGAGATATTCCGCGCGCTGGAAGCCCTCGGGCAGACGCTCGCGGATCGTCTGCTCGATGACGCGCGCGCCCGCAAAGCCGATGACGGCGCCGGGCTCGGCGATGTGGATGTCGCCCAGCATGGCGTAGGAGGCGGTGACGCCGCCGGTCGTGGGATTGGTGAGCACCACGATATAGGGCAGCCGGGCCGCGCGCAGGCGCTGCACCGCCACGGTCGTGCGCGGCATCTGCATGAGTGAGAACATGCCCTCCTGCATGCGCGCCCCGCCTGACGCGGTGAACATGATGAAGGGCGTATGGCGCTTCACGGCCTCGGTCATGCCGGTGATGATGGCCTCGCCCGCCGCCATGCCGAGCGAGCCGCCCATGAAGTCGAAATCCTGCACAGCCGCGACGACCTGCTGGCCCTCAAGGGCGCCGGCGGCGAGCTTCACGGCGTCGGGGCCGCCGGTCTTGGAGCGATATTCCTTGAGCCGGTCGGTGTAGCGTTTGACGTCGCGGAATTTCAGGGGATCGAGCGGCGCCTCGGGGGTGGCGATGAGGTCATAGCGGCCGGCGTCGAAAAGCGTGTCGAGGCGCATCTTGGCGGGCATGCGCATATGGTGGCCGGAGCTTGGCACCACATAGAGATTGGCTTCAAGATCCTTGTGGAAGACGAGTTCGCCGCTCTCGGGGCATTTCACCCAGAGGTTCTCCGGCGTCTCGCGCTTCAAAAAGGAGCGGATCTTCGGCGGAACGACATTCGACATCCAGTTCATGGCGAATCCGGCGTCTTTATCGGCTTCGCTCATCACGCCACCGCCTTGCGGGCCGCGCGCACGCCGCCTGCGATTTCGCTGACCAGACTGGTGACCGCGCTCACCGTGCCCGCCGTGGCGCGGCCGTCGGCGTCGAGCGAGCCTTTCAGGGCGTCGATGAGGGCGGAGCCCACCACGACCCCATCCGCATGGGCGGCGATGGACTGCGCGCTCTGCGCATTCTTGACGCCGAAGCCGACGGCCACCGGCAGGTCCGTATGGGCCTTGATGCGCTGCACGGCCTGCGACACTTTCGAATAATCGGGGGTCGCCGCGCCGGTGACGCCGGTGATCGAGACGTAATAGACGAAGCCCGAGGTGTTGGTGAGCACCTTGGGCAGGCGCCGCTCATCGGTGGTGGGGGTCGCGAGGCGGATGAAGTTCAACCCGGCCTCAAGCGCGGGGATGCAGAGCTCCGCATCCTCCTCGGGCGGCAGATCGACCACGATCAGCCCATCGACGCCAGCCGCCTTCGCATCGGCCAGAAAACGTTCGACGCCATAGACATAGATCGGATTGTAATAGCCCATGAGCACGATCGGCGTGCGGTCGTTCCCGGCGCGGAAGGCGCGCACGACCTCAAGCGTCCTGACCATGGTCCCGCCCGCCTTGAGCGCCCGCAGGCCCGCAGCCTGGATCGAGGGCCCATCGGCCATCGGGTCCGTGAAGGGCATGCCGATCTCGATGACGTCGGCGCCGGCCTCGGGCAGGGCCCGAATCAGCTGCAAGGACGTGTCGAGGTCCGGATCCCCGCACATGAGGAAGGTCACGAGGGCGGCGCGGCCCTCATGGCGAAGTTCGCTGAAGCGTTGGTCGATGCGAGTGGTCATTATGGACCTGCCGATAGCACGGAAGCTGGCCGGGCGAAAGCAAAAGGCCGGGCGCGAGCCCGGCCTGGCGACGGCTTTTCAGGCGTCTCAGGGATTGGGAAGCGGCGCCGGGTTGGCCGACAGGGACCGCAGGTAAGCGATGATGTCGGCGCGCTTGGCCGCATCCTTCTCGCCCGCATAGGACATTTTCGTGCCAGCGACGACGCCCTTGGGATTGGTGAGGAAGGCGTTGATCTGGTCATAGCCCCACTTGCCGCCCTTGGCCTTCATGGCGTCCGAATAGGAGAAGCTGGTGGAGGCGACGGCGCGGTCGATCACGCCATAGAGGGACGGCCCCGTCGCCTTGGCGGAGCCGCTGGCGTCCAGCGAATGGCAGGCGGCGCAGGCCTTGACGAGGTTCTCACCCTTCTTGGAGTCCGCCTTGGCGAGAAGGGTCGGCAGGGGGATGGCGGCTTCGGGCGCGGCCGCAGCCCCGCCGCCATGGCTCTCTTCCGCCGCCGGAAGCTCATAGCCGGGCTTGGCCGGATGAGGGGCGGCGAAGAGCATATCGGAGACGACGCTAAGCCCCATCACGAAGAGGAGGGAGCCGAGCACCGCGCCGGCGATCTTGTTGAGCTCGAAAGAATCCATGCCTGCAGGCTCCGCTTTCAGCCGATCCGCGCTTGTCGCGCGCGAAGGGGTGGGAGGCCAGAACTCCAGCCTCATGGGATGGAGGTGTGATTACCCGCTTTGCGCCCCGCTTGGCAACAGTATAAGCAAGATCCGCAATGCTACCTTTTGCCGCCCGATCATGACCGCCATCATCCTCATTCCCGCCCGCATGGCCTCCACCCGCCTTCCCGGCAAGCCGCTCGCCGACATCGGGGGCGCGCCGATGATCGTCCATGTCTGGCGCCGCGCCTGCGAAGCGGCCATTGGCGAGGTGGTCGTGGCCGCGGATGCGCCCGAAATCGTGGCCGCCGTCGAGGCCGCAGGCGGGCGCGCGGTTTTGACAGGCCACCACCATCAGTCGGGCTCGGACCGCATCTTCGAGGCGCTGGGCCTCGCCGATCCGCAGGGACTTCACGACATTGTGGTCAATGTGCAGGGCGATCTGCCGACCGTTCAGGCGCAGACCGTGCGCGCCGCCTTCCAGCCCCTGGCGGACCCTGCCGTGGACATCGGAACGGTCTGCGCGCAGATCACGCGTTTGGAGGAGCGGACCGATCCCAATGTGGTCAAGGTGGTCGGCTCGCCCCTCAGCGAGACCCATATGCGGGCGCTCTATTTCACGCGCGCCGCCGCCCCCCATGGCGATGGCCCGCTCTGGCACCACATCGGGCTCTACGCCTATCGCCGCGCGGCTCTGGCGCGCTTCGTCGCCCTGCCGCCTTCGGCGCTGGAGCAGCGCGAGAAGCTTGAGCAACTGCGGGCGCTCGAGGCGGGCATGCGGATTGATGTGAGCGTCGTGGGCGAAGTTCCGCTGGGGGTGGACACGCCCCACGATCTTGAGCGCGCCCGGCTGATGCTGGCGGGCGAATGACGGAGTCATCCAAGGTGAAGAAGGTCATCTCGTATCAGGGCGAGCCCGGCGCCAATTCCCACATCGCCTGCCGCGACGTCTATCCGGACTGGGAGCCCATGCCCTGCGCCAGTTTCGAGGACGCTTTCACGGCGGTCATCGATGGGGTGGCCGACCTCGGCATGATCCCGATCGAGAACTCCATCGCCGGCCGTGTGGCCGACATCCATCATTTTCTGCCGCAGGCCGGGCTGCATATCGTCGGCGAATATTTCCTGCCGATCCATTTCCAGCTTCTGGCCCTGCCAGAGGCCGACATCTCCACGATCCGTTCGGTCTACAGCCATGTCCATGCGCTCGGCCAGTGCCGCAAGATCATCCGGGAGCTGGGCCTGAAGCCCGTCGTCACCGGCGACACCGCAGGCTCGGCCCGCGAAGTCGCCGAATGGAAGGATCCGACGCGCGCCTCGCTGGCGCCAGCGCTCGCCGCCGACATCTATGGGCTGAAGACGCTGGCCAGCAATGTCGAGGATGAGAAGCACAACACCACCCGCTTCATCATTCTCTCCAAGACGCCCCAATGGCTGCCCCAGGGCGAGCCCAACCCCGTGACCACCTTCCTGTTCCGGGTGCGCAACGTGCCCGCCGCCCTCTACAAGGCGCTGGGCGGATTCGCGACCAATGGCGTGAACATGTCGAAGCTGGAAAGCTATATGGTGAACGGGGAATTCGCCGCGACCCAGTTCCTCGCCGACGTCGATGGCCACCCCGAGGATCCGCCGCTGCGCCGGGCTCTGGAGGAGCTGGAGTTCTTCTCGCGCGAGGTGAAGATTCTGGGCGTCTACGCCGCCCATCCCTTCCGGCTGGAGACCCAGAAGGCGGCGGAATGATCAGGCCTGGACCTTGACCTCCAGCGCGTCATAGCCGCCGAGGCGGTAGATCAGGGCCGAGAGCGCCCAGGCGCCCGCGAAGACGCCGACGATCACGAAGCCGAAGAAGGCCATCTGATCGTTGGCGCCGGCCACCAGCTCCCAGAACCAGCCCTGCAGGCCAAGCCTCTCGCCAATGAGCCCGAGAGCCTCGATGGCGCCGATCACGAAGGCGACCAGCACGGAGATCAGGGTGATCGTCAGATTATAGAACAGTTTGCGGATCGGCTTGACGAAGGCCCAGCCATAAGCGCCCAGCATGAGCACCCCGTCGGCTGTGTCGGCGAGCGCCATCCCCGCCATGAAGAGCAGGGGAAAACACATGATGTCGAGGAAGGAGACGCCGCTCGAGGCGCTGGCGGCAGCGACGCCGAACAGGCTGATCTCGGTGGCGGTGTCAAAGCCCAGCGCAAAGAGGAAACCCAGGGGATACATATGCCAGGGCTTGGAGATCAGGCCGAACAGCGGGCGCAGGATGCGCGCGAGGAGCCCGCGCCGCGCGAGCAGGGCGTTGGTGTCCTCCTCGCAGACCTCGCCCGTCAGGCGGGCCTTGCGGAAGCTCTTCCAGACGCCTGAGAGAATCACGAGGTTGAACAGGCCGATCAGGATCAGAAAGCCCGCGGAGACGGAGACGCCGATCACGCCGCCGATGGACTTGAACTCCTCGAACCGATCATTCAGCGAGGCGGCCATGAGGGCCAGAATTGCGGCGGCCACGACGACGATGGTGGAGTGGCCCATGGCGAACCAGAACCCCACGGTGACGGGTTTCTGGCCCTCCTGCATGAGCTTGCGCGTCACATTGTCGATGGCGGCGATATGGTCGGGATCGACCGCATGGCGCAGGCCCAGCACATAGGCGAGAAAAGCGGTGCCGAGGAGCACCGGCTCGTGACGGAAGGCCGCGAAGGCCATCGCCCATGCCGCGGCATTGCCAAGGATCAACAGACCAAAGGTCGCCACGATCCGGGTCTTCAGGGGAGCCCGAGGCAGGCTGCGCATCATACGAATCATCACGTTCCTCATACCCGGCGACCTGACCATGGCGGGCTGCAGCCCGTCTTGCACGGCTAAGGTCAGGGATCCGAGGACTATTTAGAGGCGGCGCAGCTCAGCCGTCAACCCGATTCATCACATTTGAACGAATCTGCATAACGGACCTGAGGCAGGACGTTCAGACCGCCGACTTCACGGGGCCCACGGGCAGCCTGAGGCTCGCCGGCGCCTCGGGGCCATGCAGCCGAAGCAGGGTTTCGCGCGCGCCGCTGAGAAAATTGGCGATATAGAGACGCAGGACATCGCCGGTGTCGGGAGGCATGTCGCCGCCGTAGATATGGACGCGCATGGAATAGAAGATGACCGAGGCGTGCAGGGTCATCACAAGCTCAAGCTCGCCCCACATCAAGGGCGCCGCGTCGTAGTCCGGCAGCTTGGCCTCACGCCGCATTTCGGCGATCAGCGGCCGCACCATCTTGGCGCGCACAAGCTCCATGCGGCGGACGGAGAGAGGCCAGCCATCCAGCGCGGCGCGCAGAAAGAGGCGCAGGCCGATCCCGTCTTCGTTTTTGAGGTGTTCGCTGTAAAAATGCAGCAGCTTTTGTTCCGTGCTCAGCGAGGCGTCGGCGAAAACGCCCGCCCATTCCATGACCCAATGCACCGCAAGCACGTTCTCGAAAATCGCCTCAAGTAGAGCTTCTTTCGATGGGAAGTATTTGTAAAGTAAAGCTTGGCGAACGCCCAGGCGGTCTGCGAGATCACGGGTCGACGCCGAAAAACCCTCCTGTGCGAAAAACAGTGAAGCTTCGCGCAGAATGACGGCCTTGCGTTCCGCTGCAGGCAACCTTTTCGCCCTTTTGCGTTGCAAAAGCGTCTCAGGTTGTTGATCTGCAAGGACTGTTGCTTGCTGGGCCTCTGGATCAGTCGTCATTTCTTGTTCCAGGCAAAGTTGAGATGCTGCGCCGAGGTTGATTGTGATGCGACTGCGTAGTGAGTTTTTGCTAGTAACACCCAGAATCCAGCTACGGCAACCAAAGAATTTCAATTTCATAACATTTTTTATACAAAGCTGTTTTCTATCAAACGATATTTATCAAACGACAACTATACTTTTTACTACCTGCTTCGCGAGGTCTTGCTATGAAAAGTTGCACGGCATGAAAATTAAAACTTTTCAATTTGGGCGAATGCCCACACTCGCATGAGCGACCTGGCGATGGCGATGGGCTGAGGGGCGCCAAGACCATTGGCGTGCTCGCCGCCGAGCATCTCCTGAACCTCGGCGCGGGTGAACCAGCGGGCGTCCTCAAGCTCCGTATGATCGACGGTGATCTCATCGCCAAGGGCTTCCACCAGGCAGCCGATCATCAGGGTTGCCGGGAAGGGCCAGGGCTGGGACGCCATATAGGTGACGGCGCCCACGCGAATCCCCGCCTCCTCCATCACCTCGCGCCGCACGGCCTCCTCGATGGTCTCGCCAGGCTCCAGAAAACCCGCCAGCGCCGAATACATGCCCGGCGCGAACCGGGCCTGACGGCCAAGCAGGCAGCGGTCGCCCCGCGTGGCCAGCATGATGACGACAGGATCGGTGCGGGGGAAATGCTGCGTCCCGCAAGCCGCGCATTCCCGCTTCCAGCCGGCCGAAGCCATCGCGCTGGGGGCGCCGCATCTTGAGCAGAAACGGTGCCGGTCGTGCCAGAAGAGCACGCTCTTGGCCTGGGCCATCATGGCGATGACCGGCCGTTCAAGCTGGGCCTTCGCAGCAAGACTGCGCAGGTCGACGAGCGCCAGATCCTCCCGGCCGGGGATTGCGAGCGGGCCATTCGCCTCTGCTCTCCCGGCTGTTTCAGGCCGCAGAAGGGTGGCGAAGACGGTCGCCTCGTCGGTGCGGCCGAGCAGAACCTGCTCCAGCCGGGGACCGAGCGCCTCGACCTCGGCGAGGGTGAAGAAGGCCTCAAGGCCCGCCTCGCCCTGTTTGAGCACTGGCGTATCCGCTACGAAGACGAGGCTGCGCGCGTCATCCTGCCGGGCGAGCGCCGCGACCTTGCCTGCATCGTCCCGCAGTTCGGACAGGCGGTCGAGCGGATTGCCGGAAAAGCCGACGAAGGCGGAAAGCTCTTGGCTGGAAGGATCGCTCATCATGGACGCACTACATAGCATGCGGAGCCTTTTGTGAACCCTGCGTGAGGCGGTCTCCAAGTTGAGCCTCAAGTTGATCGCCCGCCCTTTCGCCCCTACAGACAATCTGGCAAACGGGACCGACGCGATGACGACCCATGACGACACAAGCCTGGCCATGGAGACCCTGCGGCAGGCGCCCGTTCTGGTGACGGGGGCGGCGGGCTTCATCGGCTTTCATCTGGCGCGCCGCCTCTTGGAGGCGGGCTGCGAGGTCATCGGCTTCGACAATCTCAGCCCCTATTACGAGGTCAGCCTCAAGGAGGCGCGGCTGGCGCAGTTGCGGCAGTTTCCGGGCTTCGACTTCACGAAGGGCGACATCGCCGATGGCGAGGCCCTGCGCCGCCTGTTCGACGCCCGGCGCCCCGGATTCGTCGCTCATCTGGCCGCGCAGGCGGGGGTGCGCCACTCCCTGAAGGCGCCGCAGGATTACATCAGCGCCAATCTCGTGGGCTTCTTCAACATTCTGGAGACGAGCCGGGCCTTCGCGGTGCGCCATCTCGTCTACGCCTCCTCAAGCTCGGTCTATGGGGCGAATGCGCGCCAGCCCTATTCGGTGAGCGATTCGGTCGACCATCCCCTGTCCCTCTATGCGGCGACCAAGAAGAGCAACGAGCTCATCGCCCACGCCTACAGCCACCTGCACCGCCTGCCCACGACCGGACTGCGCTTCTTCACGGTCTATGGGCCATGGGGACGGCCGGACATGGCGCTGTTCCTGTTCACCCGCGCGATCCTCGCGGGGCTGCCCATCGACGTCTACAACAACGGCCAGATGAAGCGGGACTTCACTTATATCGACGACATCGTGGAAGGCGTGGTGCGGACGCTCGCCCAGCCCGCCGCGCCCGATCCGCACTGGAGCGCCGAGGCCCCCGATCCCGGCTCAAGCGCGGCCCCCTGGCGGGTCTACAACATCGGCAACAACCAGCCGGTGGCGCTGCTCGACATGATCGCGATCCTGGAGCGGGCGCTCGGCCGGGAGGCGAAGAAGAACCTGCTGCCCATGCAGCCCGGCGACGTTCCCTCGACCTATGCCGACATCGAGGCGCTGGAGCGGGCGGTGGGCTTTCGGCCCTCCACGCCCCTTGAAGAAGGCATCGGGCGCTTCGTCGACTGGCATCGGGATTTCTACAAGGTGTGACAAAAGCGTTCCCCCGCGCTTGCGAAACGCGCCTGTCTGGTCCACATAGAGGCGGGAGGTTGGCGGTGGACGCACCACTCGCCAACCGGGTCAGGTCCGGAAGGAAGCAGCCCTAACGAGACCGGGCGGGTCTCTGTCCAGCCTCCCACCCTTCACGCCGCGTCCCCCCATGGGGCCGGCACTGGAATGGCGCCCCATCATGACCGATGAGCGACAGGACGACGGGGTTGAAGAACCCTCGCTGGGCCTCGACCTTGGCATGGCGCCCGCCACGCCTGCATCCCCCGCCGCAACCCAGCCGCCCGCCGCCTATCGGGTGCTGGCGCGCAAATATCGGCCATCGAGCTTCGAGGATCTGATCGGCCAGGAGGCCATGGTCAGGACGCTCTCGAACGCCTTCGAGCTGAACCGCATCCATCAGGCCTATCTGCTGACCGGCGTGCGCGGGGTGGGCAAGACCACGACCGCGCGCATTCTGGCCCGCGCCTTCAACTACGAACGCCCCGCCCGCGACGGCCAGCCCGCCGTCACCAGGCCGACGATCCATATGCCCGAGCTTGGCGCCCATTGTCAGGCGATCATCGAAAGCCGGCATATCGATGTGATCGAAATGGACGCCGCCTCGCACACCGGCGTCGACGATGTGCGCGAGATCATCGAGAACGCGCGCTTCCGCCCGGTGATGGCGCGCACCAAGGTCTATATCATCGACGAAGTGCACATGCTCTCCAAGAACGCCTTCAACGCCCTGTTGAAGACGCTGGAGGAGCCGCCGGAGCATGTGAAGTTCCTCTTCGCCACCACCGAGATCGAGAAGGTGCCGATCACCGTGCGCTCGCGCTGCCAGCGCTTTGATCTGCGCCGCATCGAGCCCGATGTGCTCATCAACCATCTCGCGGGCATCTGCGCGAAGGAGAGCGTGGCCATCGAGCGCGACGCCCTGGCCTTGATCGCCCGCGCCGCCGAAGGCTCGGTGCGCGACGCCTTGTCGATTCTCGATCAGGCCATCGCCCATGGCTCGGGCGGCGGCGCGATCAGCGCGATGGATCTGCGCGACATGCTGGGCGTCGCCGACCGCACCCGCATCATCGACCTCTTCGAAGGCGTGATGAAGGGCGATGCGGCGGCTGCGCTGGGCATTCTCAGGGAACAATATGACATGGGCGCCGACCCCGCCCATGTGCTGACCGGCCTCGCCGAATTCGTACATTTCGTCACCAAGCTGAAGCTCGCCCCAAGCGAAAGGCCCGACGGCTCCGTGAGCCCCGAGGAGGGCGCGCGCGGCGCGGCTTTCGCAGCCGCTCTCTCCATTCAGGTCCTCACCCGCGCCTGGCAGCTCCTCACCAAGGGCCTTCAGGACATGCGCGACGCGCCGCGTCCCCTCGCCGCCGCCGACATGGTGCTGGTGCGCCTCGCCTATGCCGCGGATCTGCCGACGCCCGACGAGGTTCTGCGCAAATTGAAGGACGCCCCGCAAGGCGGCGCCGATGGCGGCCCCTACCGTCAGGCGACCTCATCCGGCGGCGGCGGCGGAGCCTCCGCCATGGCCGTTGCGCGCACCATGAGCGTGGCGGCGAGCGCCCCCGCGCCCCAGCACAGGCCGACCGCGCAAGCCAGCGCCCAGCCGCAGGCGCGCGTGGAGCTGGCGCGTTTTGAAGACCTCGTCGCCCTCGCCCACGCCAACCGAGACATTCAGCTGAAGACCGCCCTCGAGCGGGATGTGAAGCTCGTGCGGTTCGAGCGCGGCGCCATCGAATTCTCGCTCGCCCCCGGCGCCTCCCCGCAGCTCGCCCAGACCCTGATGCGCCGCCTGCAGGAATGGACGGGCATCCGCTGGATGGTCGCCGTATCGCGCGAAGAGGGCGCGGCGACCCTCAAAGAACAGGCCGACGCGCGGGCTGAAGAGAAAATGACGGGCCTGCGCGCCCTGCCCCTCGTGCGCAAGGCGCTCGAAACCTTCCCCGGCGCCCAGATCGTCGCGATCCGCGGCCCCGAGGCGGAGCCCGAACCCGTGACCGCGGCCATCGCGCCCGAAACCGCCGATGGCGGCGACGAAATCGGCTACGCCGACCAGATCTACACCGAAGACGATTTATGAGGCCCGGACTCCAATGAAAGACATCATGGGATTGATGAAGCAGGCGCAGGCCATGCAGGCGCGCGTGCAGGACATTCAGGCCGAGCTGGAGCGCATGGAGGTCACGGGCCAGTCGGGCGGCGGCCTCGTGCAGGTGACGCTCACCGCCAAGGGCGCCATGCGCGGCCTCGCCATCGACGCCTCGCTGCTGAAGGCGGATGAAAAGGAGATCGTCGAGGATCTCATCGTCACCGCCCATGAAGACGCGCGCAAGAAAGGCGAGCGCCTCGTGGAGGAGAAGATGAAGGCCGTCACCGCAGGCCTGCCCCTGCCCCCCGGCATGAAGCTTCCCTTCTGATGGCTGAACGCGTCGCCGGTCCCGAGATCGAGCGTCTGATCCAGCTGCTCGCGAAACTGCCGGGACTGGGCCCGCGCTCGGCGCGGCGGGCGGCGCTGCATCTGATCCGCAAGCGCGAGGAATTGCTGGGCCCGCTGGCGAGCGCCATGCAGGTGGCGAAGGAGCGCATCCTCACCTGCACGGCGTGCGGCAATGTGGACACCAGCGACCCCTGCACCGTCTGCGCCGATCCGCGCCGCGACGCCTCGCTGCTTGTGGTGGTGGAGACCGTCGCCGATCTGTGGGCGCTGGAGCGGGCCGCGGCCCTGCGCGCGCGCTACCATGTGCTTGGCGGCACGCTCTCGCCGCTCGATGGCGTGGGCCCGAAGGACATCAACATCGATTCGCTCGTGTCGCGCGTGGCCGAAGGCGGGGTGAGCGAAATCATCCTCGCGGTGAACGCCACCGTCGATGGCCAGACCACCGCCCATTACATCACGGACATTCTGTCCCACCTCGATGTGAAGATCACCCGCCTCGCCCATGGCGTGCCCGTGGGCGGCGAACTCGATTATCTCGATGAAGGAACCCTGTCGGCGGCCATCCGTTCGCGCACGGATTTCTAGACCCGCCTTTTCAGATGCGAGGACAAAATGGCGAAGACGCTTTCCGTCACGCTTCCCCATTCGCTGGGCGCCGCTGAAGCCAAGCGCCGCATCTCCAGCGGCGTCGACAGCCTGCGCCAGCAATATGCGTCGCAGATTTCGCAGGCGGAGATCGTCTGGCAGGACGATCACGCCGAGATCAAGGTCGGCGCCCTGGGGCAAACCATTCACGCGCGCATCGATGTTGGGGAGGACCAGCTACATATCGAGGTCGATCTGCCCTGGCTCCTGCAGAAACTCGCGCAGCCCGTGCAGGCCTTTTTGACCCGCAAGGGCGAAGACACGCTGCGCATCGGCAAGAGCTGATCTCACCAGGGGATTGGCAAGCCCAGGTGATCGAAAAAGCCGCCGGACTGGTCGGCGGTCAGGCCATCCATCACGCCGAGCAGGCGCGCGGCGGAGGTTTGCGGCGTCTGCACCTCAAGGCCATCCTTGGTGAAGGGATCGGACAGTTGCGTGCGCACCGTGCCCGGATGCAATGCGACGCAGAGCGCCGCCGGCCTGCGCCGCTTCAACTCGATGGCGCCCGTGCGCACGAACTGGTTCAACGCGGCCTTGGAGGCGCGATAGCCATACCAGCCGCCCAGATGATTGTCGCCGATGCTGCCCACCCGCGCCGAGAGCGTGGCGAAGACAGCCTTGCCCGAGGGCGCGAGCGCGGGCAGGACATGCTTCATCAGCAAGGCGGGGCCGATCGCGTTGAGGGCGAAGGCGCGCGCGAGATTGGCGGCGTCAAGATCGCGCAGGGCCTTCTCGGGCGCCTGCGCCTCGTCATGCAGAAAGCCGGTCGCGTCGATGACGAGGCGCAATGCGCCGCGTTGGGCGACCGAAGCGACGGCCTGCGCTATGCTGGCTTCGTCCGTCAGATCAAACGCGGGATCGCTGCGTCGGCTCAAAGCGGCGACATGCGCAAAACCGCCGCCCGCGCGCAGGTTTTCGACAAGGGCCGCGCCGACCCCGCCGCTGGCGCCGAAGACGACGGCGACGCCGCCTTGCGGAAATGAGGAGAACTCAACCGCGCTCATGATTTCAACTTTCCAAAAGCCTTGGACAGCCAGGGCCGGACGGGAAGGAAAAGCCGATAAGCAAGCTCCAGAAGCAGGGTCACGCCCGGCAGGCCTGCAAGGCGCGCGGCCCAGCGCCAGCGCGGCAGCGCGCCCCAGATCTCGACAAATGCCTCAGCGCCGGAGGCCACACGGCCATCGCTCCGGCGCACATGAAAGCGCGCAAGCGCCTGTTCGCGCGTGAGGCCGGGGGGCAGGTCGCTTGTGGGCGTCGAGACATCCAGAAAACAGATCGCGCCCGCGCCCTCCTGCGCGCTGTAATGGCCGATCTCGGCCCGGCACAGCGGACAGGCGCCGTCGTAATAGACCGTCAGCTTCGGGTCAGGCTGCGACATGCACGCCCCATGACTCCAGAACCGCCCGCGCCATGGCCTCGCCGCTGTCGAAGGCGGCCTCGACGCGCGGGCCGAGGCAATAGTCGCCACAGGCGCCAAGGCCCGCCTGCGCATCCCAGAAACAAGACGCGCCCGCCGCCTGCTCCACCAGCGCATAACGCCAGCGATGCGCGGCGGCGTAGATGGGCGCCGACGGCGCGCCAATGAGATCAAGCGCATAGCGCTTCAGCTTTTCGAGGATCGCCTCCGGCGTTTCATCGAGATGGGCGCGGGACCATTCGGGCCCGGCATGGACCACGAAGGTCTTCGCGGAATCATTGCGGCCGGGCTTGGAGGAGTTGCGGGCGATCCAGGCGATGGGGCCTGATTCAGGCCGCAGATGACCGCCTTCGAAGGCGACCGGCCCGTCGAAGGCCAGCATCAAGGCGAGACAAGGGGCGTAACGCACCGACGCCAGAGCGGGGAATGACGCCCCGCCGGCCGCAAGAATCGGCGCGGCCTGCGGGGCGGGCGTCGCCACAATCACAGCGTCGAAGCCGCCATGGGAGGCCTCGCCCGCAACAAGGCTCCAGCCCGAAGATTCGCGGCGCAGGCTTGTGACTTCAAACCCCATGATCGTCTCAAAGCCCTGCGCCATGGCGCGGGCGGGCGCGGTCATGCCGGGGCTGCCCACGATGGCCTCGCCGAACCAATGGGCGGCGACGCCGCCTGAACGCCATTCCTCGACAAGCGCAGCGAAACGCGGGCCGCGCGCGGTGAAATATTGCGCGCCATGATCGAAGGTGAGGTCGCCCACGCGGCGCGTCGACATGCGCCCGCCAAGGCCGCGGCTCTTGTCAAAGATGACGCAGGACGCGCCGGAGCCGCGCAGCACCCGCGCCGCCGCGAGCCCAGCCATTCCAGACCCGATGATCGCCACCCGCTTCGTCATGTCTCGCCCCTGTGAACGAGGGTGATACGAGGCGCGGCGTCAGCCGGATTGGACGGCCCTGTAGCGGGCGAAGCCATCGGCGCGCAGCTGGCAGGCGGGGCAGAGGCCGCAGCCATGGCCCCACGCATGCAGCGCCCCGCGCTCGCCCACATAGCAGGTGTGGGTCTCGCGCAGGATCAGATCGACCAGCGCCGCTCCGCCCATCGCTTCGGCGAGGCTCCAGGTCTGCGCCTTGTCGATCCACATGAGCGGGGTCTCCAGAATGAAGCACTGGGCCATGCCAAGGTTGAGCGCGACCTGCATGGCCTTGATGGCGTCGTCGCGGCAGTCGGGATAGCCGGAAAAATCCGTCTCGCACATGCCGCCGACGAGATGACGGAGCCCGCGCCGATAGGCGAGCGCGGCCGCGAAGGCGAGGAAGATGAGGTTGCGGCCGGGCACGAAGGTGTTGGGCAGTCCATTCTCGGCCATGCCGATCGCGACATCCTGCGTGAGCGCGCATTGGGAGACCTGCGCGATGGCGCCGATCTCGATCGTGTGATCCTCCCCGAGCCGATCGGCCCAGCGCGGCTTCATGCGGGCGAGCGCGCGGCGCAGCGTTTCGCGACATTCAAGCTCGACGCGATGGCGCTGCCCATAGTCGAAGCCGAGGGTCTCGACATGGTCGAAGCGCTCCAGCGCCCAGGCCAGGCAGGTCGTGGAATCCTGCCCACCGGAAAACAGAACGAGCGCGCCTGACTGCTTCATGCCTGCCTCGATAAAAAAGCAAAGATTGCCGCGCAACGCCTCTTGTCGAACAGCGCGGCCCGTATATCATCCCCTTCAAGGTTTCGTGAAGAAGCCGTGATGGGAGGACAGGTTTCAGCCGCAATCCAGGGCCCTCGAGCGCGCAGCCGCGCCGCGCGCCTTCATGTTCATCGCGGCTCCAGGCCTTCTGAACGCTGACGCCCAACATAGACAAGAGGAGCAGGCTCCATGACAGACCTGAACGGCAAGGACGGCTTTGATCGCCGCAAATTCCTGACCGGCGCAGCCGTGGCGGGCGTGACCCCGGCCTTGACGCAGGCCAGCGCGCCCGCGCAGGCGCAAGTCGCCGCCCCCCGCCACACGCCCTCGGCCCTGCCGCCGACGATGAAGACCATCGCCGCCGAAACCCAGCCGCCGGAGGAGATGTCGCGCATCGGCGGCAAGCCCGGCTCGGATTTCATGATCGACGTCATCAAGACGCTCGACATCAAATACGCCCCGTCGAACTGCGCCTCGAGCTTCCGCGCGCTGCATGAGTCCATGATCAACTACGGGGAGAACAAGTCCCCCGAATATATCAGCTGCATGCACGAAGAATCGGGCGTCGGCATGGCGCATGGATATTTCAAGGCGACCGGCAAGATGCTGCTCACCATGGTGCATGGCACCGTGGGCCTGCAGCACGCCACCATGGCCATCTACAACGCTTATTGCGACCGCGTGCCGCTCATCATCATCGGCGGCAATGATCTTGACGCCGCCACGCGCCCGCCGGGCGTGCCGACGTTCCATGCGGCGCAGGACATCAACGCCATCGTGCGCGACTACACCAAATGGGACGATACGCCCGTCACGCTGCAGCATTACGCGCAGTCCATGGTGCGCGCCTACAAAATCGCGATGACCCCGCCCTATGGCCCCGTCGCGATCTCGCTCGACGCAGGGCTTCAGCAAGAGCCCATCCACGAGCATGGTTCGAAGCTCTACATTCCCCGCTATGTGCCGACGTCACCCCCGCAGGGCGACAGCAATGCGGTGCGCGAGGCCGCGCGGCTTCTGGTCGCTGCGGACAATCCGGTCATCGTCGCGGATCGCTGCGCGCGCACGCCCAATGGAGCGAAGCTGCTCGTGGAGCTCGCCGAACTCCTGCAATGCCCGGTCGTCGACCAGGGCAACCGCATGAACTTCCCCAACACCCATTATCTCTCGCGTCCCGCAGGCGTCATCGCGGGCGCGGATGTGGTCATGGGCCTCGAGCTCTCGGACTTCTGGGGCACGGTGAACAGCTTCACCGACAACGGCGAGAATGGCGGCGTCGGCGTCAACGCCTCCCGCGTGAAGCCGCAGACCAAGATGATCAGCATCACCTCGGTCGATCTGCTCACCAAGTCGAATTACCAGGACTTCCAGCGCTTCCAGACCGTCGATGTGCATATGGCGGCGGATGCGGAGACGACGCTGCCTTCGCTCATCGAAGCCGTGAAATCCGCCATCACCAAGGATCGCGCCAACGCCATCGCCGAGCGCACGGACAAGGCGAAGAAAGCCTATGCCGACATCCGCGCCCGGGACATGCAGGCGGCGGTTGTGGGCTGGGATTCGAGCCCCATCAGCACCGCGCGCCTGTGCATGGAGCTCTATGCCCAGATCAAGGATCTCGACTGGTCGCTCGTCTCTTCGGCGGGCGATGTGAGCAACTGGCCCGCACGCCTGTGGTCCATCGAGAAGCATCACCAGTGGCTCGGTAAATCCGGCGGCTATGGGGTGGGCTACGGCGCGCCCGCCAGCGTCGGCGCGGCCCTCGCCAACAAGGAGCTTGGCCGCTTCTCGGTCTCGATCCAGTCCGACGGCGACCTCATGTTCGCGCCAGGCGTGTTGTGGACCGCCGCCAAGCACAAGATCCCCCTGCTGTCGGTCATGCACAACAACCGCGCCTGGCATCAGGAGGTCATGCACGTTCAGCGCCTGTCGAACTTCCGCAACCGCAAGGCCAATTACGGCGGCGACATGGGCCCCATCGGCACCTGCATCGAAAATCCCGACATCGAATATCACAAGCTCGCGGAATCCATGGGCTGGTGGGCGAAGGGCCCGATCAAGGATCCTGCGCAGCTCGGCCCCGCGCTCAAGGAGGCCATCGCCGTCGTGAAATCCGGCCAGCCCGCCCTTCTCAATGTTTGGACCCAGCCGCGCTGAGGGAGACGATTCGATGCGCAATCTGAAATTCATCACCACCATCGCAGCGACGCTCCTGCTCTCCTCCACCGGCGCCTTCGCGGCTTCAGCGGAGAAGGGCCGCGTCGCCTTCGGCAAGAACGGCTGCTGGCAATGCCATGGCTGGGAAGGCCAGGGCGGAAACGCCGGGCCAAGGCTGGCGCGCACCCAACTTCCGCTTGAAGCCCTGACCGCCTTCGTACGCGGCACGAATGGGCCCATGCCGCCATTTTCAAAGAAGGTGCTGTCCGACGAAGATCTCGCGGATATCTACGCCTTCATCTCGGCCCAGCCCGCGCCGCCCGACCCCAAGACGATTCCGCTTCTCGCGCGCTGATGAACAGGCGCCTCCACCTTCGGGCTGGAGGCGTTTTGTCGCCCGCCCCGTGCTTGCGCTTGAAGCGTGCATGAGTCATTCATGCCGCAGATCGCGAATGACAGGCGCATAGCGCGCAGCCTGTCGCATACGGGGAGTTTACGCCATGCAGACAGTCATCGACAGCCCCGCAGATTGGCGCGGCGCGGATGTGGCGAAGCGCACCGACTGGATCCATGAGTTCACCCCGCAGGAAATCGCCGAAATCGACGCCGCCACGCGCCATGCGCTCCAGAGCGGCAAGACCATCGAGACGCTGACGCGCGACGATTTCCCCCTGCCCCTGGTCTCGCAACGGCTCGCTCATGCGCGAACCTTTCTCGAAGAGGGGCTCGGGATCTATCAGTTCCGGGGCATCAATATCGAAGGCTATGACAAGGCCACGCTGAGGCTGATGTATTGGGGCATCGGCAAGCACATGGGCACGGCTGTCTCACAGAGCAAGGATGGCGATCTCCTCGGCGATGTGCGCGATGTCGGTGTCGACGTGAACAGTCCGCAGGGCCGTGGCTATAAATCGAACCAGCGCCTCACCTTCCACACCGACACCTGCGACGTCGTGGGCCTGATGGTTCTGCGCGTCGCCAAGGCCGGCGGCCTCAGCCTGCTGGCGAGCTCCCACGCCATCCATAACCATCTCGCGCGCACAAGGCCCGATCTGCTCGAAGTCCTCCACCAGCCCTTCACCTGGAGCTGGCAAACGCAGGAGCCCCCGGGCGGAACGCCCTATTACCAGCAGCCGCTCTTCTCCACGAAAGACGGCAAGCTCTCCTGCCGCTATGTGCGCGTGCACATCACCTCGGGCCAGCGCTTCCCCGAAGTTCCCCGCCTCACGCCCCTGCAGATCGAGGCGCTCGACGCCTTCGACAAACTGGCCTGGAGCGAGGACTTCCACTTCTCCTTCATGTTCAAGCCCGGCGATCTGCAATTCGTGAACAACCACGTCGCGCTGCATTCGCGCACAGCTTTTGAGGATTACGAGGAGACCGACCGCAGGCGCCATCTGCTGCGCATGTGGCTCTCCGTGCCTAATAGCCGCCCCCTGTCCGACGCGCTCTCGACGATCTATCAGGACCGCAAGGGCGGCGAGGTGCGCGGCGGCTTCCCCTCGCGCACGGGGAAATATATCTACGAATCCACCGGCGCCCTGTCGGATTGAGCGGGCCGATGTTGCGCATCGCCATCCTCGACGATCACCAGTCCGTCGCCCTGAGCATGACCGATTGGTCGCGCATCGGGCAGGACGCCGAGATCGTCAGCTTCGACCGCCACCTCAGCGAGGCGGAGGCCGCCGTGGAGCTCGTCGACTTCGACGTGCTCTGCATCATGCGCGAGCGCATGGCCCTGCCGCGCAGCCTCATCGCCGTCCTGCCGCGCCTGAAGCTGATCGCCGTCACGGGATCGCATACGCAGGTGATCGATATGGAGGCGGCGCGCGAGCGCGGCATTCCCGTCACGCTGACCTCGCCGCGCGCGTCCCATTCGGCGGCGGAGCTGACCTGGGCGCTGGTGCTGGCGCTGGCCCGCCAGATCACGGTCGAAGACCGCAACATGCGCGAAGGCCGCTGGCAGACGAGCGTCGGCTTCCGGCTTGAGGGCCGCACGCTGGGCCTCATCGGCCTTGGCACGCTGGGCGCCCGCGTCGCCCGCTATGGGCAGGCCTTCGACATGCCGGTCATCGCCTGGAGCGCCAATCTCGATCCGCAGCGCGCCCGCGACCTTGGCGTCGAGCCCGTGTCGAAGGACGAGCTGCTCGCCCGCGCCGACGTCGTCAGCATCCACCTGAAGCTGGGCCCGCGCAGCCGCGGCCTCATCGGCGCGAAAGAACTCGCCAGCATGAAGCGCAGCGCCGTGCTGGTGAACACATCGCGCGGTCCGATCGTGGATCAGGATGCGCTCGCGGCCGCCCTGCGCGATGGCGTGATCGCAGGCGCCGCACTCGACGTCTTCGAGCCCGAACCGCTGCCCGCCGACCATCCCGCGCGCGCGCTGCCCAACACCGTGCTCACGCCGCATATCGGCTTCGTGACGGAGGAATCCTATCGCGAATTCTTCGCCCGCGTCGTGGATTCCATCATCGAATGGCGCCAGAATGGCGCTCACGCCTGATCAACGAAAAACGAGAGGGACCGCCATGAGAAAGATCCACGCAGCCGCGCTTCTGCTGACGGGCCTGTTCGCATCAGCCTCCGCGCAGGCGCAGGCCCCGGCGCAGGATTTCTACCGGGGCAAGACCATCACCTTCATCATCGGCTATGGGCCAGGCGGGGGCGTCGACACCGCCTCGCGCCTCATCATCCGCCATCTCTTCCGCTTCATTCCCGGCAAGCCGGACATCACGCCCCAGAACATGGAAGGCGCCGGCGGCGTCATCTCCGGCAATTATCTGGGCGCACGCGCCTCGCGAGATGGCCTGACCATCGGCCTGCCCGGCCGCAGCTGGTTCGTGGAGGGCATCGTGAAAAGCCCCGGCGTGACCTTCGATCCCACGAAGTTCAGCTTCATCGGCAGCACCGGCGTCAACAACACGATGCTCTATCTGCGCGGCGACCTCAACATCCGCACGCCCGAAGACCTCAAGAACCATCCGCAGAAGATCCCCGCCGCCGGCATCGGCGCAGGCACGCCGACGGTGACCATTCCGAACATGCTGTCGGAATATGGCTACCAGCTGCGCACGGTGCTCGGCTACAATTCCTCAGCGCGCTCGCTGCTGGCGCTGGAGCAGGGCGAGGTCGGCGCCTATTACACGCCCGAGGACAGCTTCACCAAACGCCCCGACCTTATCGAGAAGAAGGTGGTCGTGCCCCTGCTGCAATCCAAACGGATCGTTCCGGGCCTCACGGTCGTGGCCGACATTGTGCCGAAGAAAGACCATGCGGTGCTTGGCCTCTTCAACGCCTATGACGACACCGGCCTGATGGTCGTCGGCCCGCCCGGCATCCCCTCGGATCGCCTCGAAATCCTGCGCAAGGCCTTCATCGAGATGTGCAACGACGCGGATTTCCGCAAGGACGCGGCCACCGCCGGCGAGCCGGTCGGCGCCCCCATTCCTGCGCCTGAGCTTGAAAAGGTCATGGCGAACCTCGCCGCCACCGCCACGCCTGAGGTGGTGAGCGAATATCGCCGCCTCGGACAGGCCAAATAAAGCGGCGCCTTTCTGAGCGCGCTGTTTTCGCGTAGACTTCGGGGAGATCGCGCCCCGGCCAAGGAGCAGCCCATGCATATCATCGACTCCCATTTTCATTGGTGGCCCCGGTCGGTCTTCGAGACCCTGTGCAAGCGCACGGAGACGCCCTACGCCAAGCCCAATGAGAAGGGCTGCTACACCTGCGTGCTGCAGGACGGCGCAGACTATACGATGAACAGCTGGCCGGACTGGTTCGACATCGATGAGCAGTTCGAACATATGGACAAGCTCGGCCACCGCGTCGACGCCGTCGGCTCCATCGGCCCCTTCTCCGTCTATTTCTCCGCCCTGCCGAAGGAGGAAGGCCGCGACCTCGCCATCCAGTGGAACGAGGAAATGGCCTGGGCGCAGCGGCGCTATCCCGGCCGCTTCTGGGGCAGCGCGGCGATCCCCTTCCAGGATGAAAAAATCGCCATGGATGTGCTGGAGGACGCCATCGGCCGCCTCGGCCTCATGGGCGTGAACCTGCCCGGCTCCATCGGCTCAGACCCGCGCATCGACGCCGAGCGGATGCAGGCATTCTACGCCCGCTGCGCGCAGCTTGACCTGCCCGTGTTCATGCATCCGACCGACGCGATCTTCAACCACATGCTCGACGGGTACAACGGCGCCCTTTTCCTGTCGCTCGGCCGGGTGGTCGAGGTGAGCGTGGCGGCCATGCGGCTTGTGCTCTCGGGGACGCTGGAGCGTCACCCGAATCTCAAGCTCATCATGTCCCACACCGGCGGCGCGCTGCCCTACCAGTCCGGCCGCATGGACAAGAACACCAAGGCGGCCAAATTGCCGCGTCCAGCCAGCGACTATCTCAAGCAGATGTATACGGACACGGTGAGCCCCCATTCGGCGGGCATGAAGTTCGCCATCGAATATTACGGCATCGACCGTGTGATGTATGGCACGGACTATCCCTGCTGGGATCCGGCGGCCTGTCTGAAATTGATCGACGAGCTGAACCTGTCGGACGCGGACAAGCAGAAGCTGTTCTACGACAACGCCCGGCGCATCCTGAACCTGAGGGATCCCGCGCCCGCCAAGGCTGCGCCGGAGATGGCTTTCGCCAAGTAAGCGCTGATGGGCGATGGCCCGCGTGAGGCGGGCCATCAAGCCTTTCGGTCAAAGCCCGATCATGCGGGCGCCGATCCACCGGCGCCCCTGAATCTTCAGCTCGACATCGAGCACGAAGGGCGCCGCCGTTGAAAGGCCCGCCGCGCTTTGCGCCATATTCGCGACCGGCGCCAGCGGATAGGAGCCGCGCGGCTGTTCGGCGACCCAGTTCACGACTTCACCTGACGATGCGAAGGCGCGCAAGACGGCGGCGCCCAGGGCTTCGCCCGGTTGTTGCGCAAAATCCATCAGGACCGCGTGGGCGGCGTCGAAGGATTGCTGCACGCCCGCGTCGCGCGCGAAGCTGCGCACATGGCGCGTCCAAGCGCCCTTGTAGGCGAGCGAAACGCGGGCCGCATATGTGTCGCCCAGAGGCCCCATGGAATCGGTGCGCACGAAGGCGCCGCTCGCGCTGAGATCGCAGGCGACGAGGGTGAAGCATTCCTCGGCGCCGCCAAGGCGAGCGACGGATTCGGCGGGGGCGATGAAATCGCGCGCATGGAGGCTGGCGACGTCGACGGCGCCGCAGGCGGCCTGCGCCAGCGCATCGGCCTTCGTCAGCAGGAGCCGCTCCACCGCATCAGCCTCGCCCCGCACACGCGCGAAGGCCTGCGTCACATCCACCAGCTCCACGCCGGGCGACGCAGCCAAAATCGCCTGCGCATGGCCCGCAGGAAAGTCGTCAAGCTCAAGAACGCCGATGCGCTTTGCGCCATCACGGGCGATATGTTCTCCGATGAAGGCGGAGGGACGCGGCGTGGTCGTGACCTCGCCAGCGGGCATGACCGAGCTGATCCATTCGGCCACGCGCTTTGAAAGGGCGGTGGCGAAGACCATCTCGCCCTGTGCGGGCGCATAGAGCAGACCTTCATTCCAATAAGGCGTGAAGCCGGTGAGCCACCAGACCGAACCGCCGCGCGCGATGTTGGTGTAGGCGACGAAGACGTCGACGCCCTCGCGCGCGAGCTCGGCGCGCAGGCGCGCGAGGCGATCGGCAAGAGCGGAAGCGGGAACCTCTGCGGGATCCCAGGCCATCAAACCACGACGCATGGCGTCCTCACTGCAAGGGAACGGAGAAGAGTTCGCGCTTCGTGCCGCAGAGCAGCTCATGCCCGCCCTCGCGCACCACAAGCGAATCGCCCAGCACCAGATAGCCCACCGCGGGATGATAGGTGTTGGGGTGGACGATGAGCGTCATGCCCGCCTGAAGCGTGATTTTCACATCCTCCAGAATGGCTGGCTTCTGGTCGGGGAAGAGCCCCATGCCATGGCCGCGCACGCGCGTATATTCAGACGTCACATATTCGCCAAGGCCATATTTGCGGAAGACGTCGTTCTCCGCCTTCGCCACATCAGCCGCCGTGACGCCTGCGCGCACCGTGGCGATGCCCGCCTCCATGGCCTCAAGATAGACCGCGAAAGCCTGCCGCTGCGCTTCGCTCGGCTCGCCCACCACGAGCGTGCGGCAGATCTGCGCATAATAGCCATCAAAGCAGGGCGTCAGCTCCGTCGTCACCATGTCCCCCTTCTTGAGGATCTTGCCGCCGGGCGGCGCCATGCCCCGCACCTCCTGACCGCCGACGCCGACGATCATGAAATTCTCAGGCACGCCATGGGCGCGGAAGAAGGACTCCATCTCCGCGACGAGCTCATAGTCCTTGCGGCCCGGACGCGCCGCCTGCCGGAAGATGGCGTAGCCCTGATCGGCGAGCGCGGCGGCCTTGCGCACGGCGGCGATCTCGACCTCCATCTTGGTCATGAGCAGATGTTCGACGATCTTAGCGCCATCGGCGACGCGCAGATCCTTCTCGCCATGCAGCAGACCATAGGGCAGCAGATGATAGGGGGCTGCCGCGATGTTGTGATTGCCCGCGCGCGACAACTGCCGCTTCGCCTCCTGCACGAGGGCGGGGGCGAAGATGGTTTCACAAACAGTCTCACAGCGCGCCCGCTCGCATTCGGCGGGATCGTCGAGGATCAGGGTGATGGACCCGTCCTCGCGCACGAGCGCTATGCCCTGTCCCTCCTGAATGCCGAAATCCGTCGCATAGCGCAGATGATCGGCATGCCAGTTATTGCCGAAGAGCACGAGAATCTCCACATTCTCGCGCGTCATGGCCTCCTTCAGGGCGGCTGTTCGCGCCGCAAGCGCTTCCTTGCTCATTTAAGCCTCTTGTTGGACAAGCGAGGTTACGCCGATCACGCGCCCGCGCGCCAGCCGTAAAATTCCGACGCCCTGGCGGGCGACACGAAGCCCTGCGCGACATCATTGGCGATCTCAGCGCGGTCGCGCTTCTTCGGGTCGCCATAGCCGCCGCCGCCCGCCGTGAGGAAGGTGACCGAATCGCCCTTGAGAAGCTGGATCTCCGTGCCCTTGTAGACCGTGCGGTCGGCGACGCCCTGCGAATGGATCACCGCGACATTATGCGCGCCGACGCCTCCGCCGCACAGGCCCCACGGGGGAACCTGCGTGCGCTCGCAATTGATCGTGACCTTGCAGGGAACGAGCGAGCGATAGGTGATGCGCACGCCAAGGCCGCCGCGATATTCGCCAGCCCCGCCCGAATCCTCACGCAGCGCATGTTCCTCGACGAGGACGGGATAGCGGATCTCCTGCAATTCGACGGGGGTGTTTCGCACATCGCCCTGACAGACGGAGACGCTGGCGTCCTCGCCGTCCTCGGTCGGGCGCCCGCCCCAGCCGCCGCCGAAAATGTTGAGCAGCAGGAAGCGGCTGCCATCTTCGCGGAAACCATAGAAGGAGCAGCCGCCCATGTCGCCCTTGTGCGCGGCGGGAATCACATGGGGCAGCGCGGGGGCGAGGGCCTTCAGGATGGTGTCGATGGTCGTGGGCAGCGCGATGCTCCACAAGCCGATGGCCGTGCCGGGCCTTGCGCTGACGATCGTGCCTTCGGGAATGATGACGTCGAGCGCGCGGAAGCAGCCGTCATGCACATCGAGCTCCGGCGAGGTGATCGCCTTGAAGGCGACGCGCGCCGCCGCGATGCCGCCGGACTTGCCGGAGTTGAGCGGGGAATGTGTCTGCGGATTCATCTCGGAGAAATCGACCGTCATGGTCGAGCCCTTGATGGTGACGGTGGTCTTGATCTTGATGGGCTGGTCGAGATTGCGCCCGTCGTTATCGAGCGCGCTTTCGGCCACATAGACGCCATCGGGAATCTTCTCGATGACGCTGCGCACGGTCATGTCCGCCTGATCCCAGATGCGGTCGATGCAGGCCTCCACGACATCGCGGCCATAACGCTGCACAAGTTCACCATAACGGCGCGCGCCAAGCTGGCACGAGGCGATCTGCGCACGCATGTCGCCAAGGCAGGCCTGAGGAAAGCGCACATTGTCCTGAATGATCTGCCAGAGCGTCTCATTGCGCACGCCCGCTTCATAGATCTTCAGCGAACGCATCTGCAGGCCTTCGGCGAAGATCTCGGTCGTCAGCGAAGAGCCAAAACCGATGCGCATGCCGCCAATGTCGACCCAGTGCGCGCGGTTGGCCGCGAAGGCGACGAGTTCGCCGTCCACGAAACAGGGGGCATAGAGCACGACATTGTTGAGATGCTGCCCGCAGACCTCGCCATGATTCATGATGAGGATGTCGCCGGGCTTGAAGCCGTCAAGGCCCCAGCGCTTGATGCCGTCCTCGACCGCGACGCCAAGGTCGGCGAGGAAGATCGGCAGGCCCCCGCGGTTCTGCGAGATCATGCGGCCCTGCGTGTCGATGAGGCCGCAGCAGAAGTCGCGGACCTCATAGATCATCATGTTGTAGGCGGCCTTGCACAGGGCGTTGGCCATTTCGTCGGCATAGGCGACGATGGAGTTGCGCACCACTTCGACAGTGATGGGATGAGCGCCCGCAGCGTTCGTCATGGTCAGTCCTTCCGGGCGATGTCGACGATGAGATGGCCCGCTTCAGTCACGGTCACCTTGTCGCCGGGGTGGATGAGGATGGTGGAGTTGGGCTCTTCGATGACGGCGGGACCGGTGATGCTCATGCCGGCCGGCATCGAGGGCCGCCAGAGCACGCGCGCGCGCAGCGGATTTTTGGGATCATCATAGACGACGTCGCGCGCGGTTTCGGGCTTGTCGTCCGTGGGGGTCCAGGGCTCGGTCAGCCATTGCTCGGCGAGCGTGTCGGCGCGCGGGGCGGTGAGGACCAGGCGCAGGTTGACGATCTCGAGCTGCTCCTCGACCGCCGCCTGACCGTAGCGCTGGTCATGCTCCTCATGGAAGCGGCCGCGCACGAGGCTGGTGTCGCCGGACAGCAAGTCGGCGTTCTCGATGCGGATGGAAAGCGCATGCTCCTGACCGACATAACGAAGGTCGGCGTAGAAGCGGAAATCCGCCACGTCGCCAGATACGCCATCGCGCTGCATCTGCGCCTTGCCGTCTGCGGCGAGCTCGTTGAAGACGCGCTCGACGATGGACTTGTCGAGACCGCCGAGGCGCCCGACGAGCGTGCGCACGAAGTCCTGACGCCATGAGGCCATCAACATGCCGAGCGCCGAGAAGGTGCCGGGAAGCTTGGGAATGATGACCTGCGGAATGAAGATTTCGCGCGCGATGGCGATGGCGTGCAGGGGGCCTGCGCCGCCAAAGGCGATCATCGAGGTCTCCCGGGGATCGACGCCCTTGTTGACGGAGACGGCGCGCACCGAAAGGGACATGTTGTTGTCGGCGATGGTGGCGACGCCGAGCGCGGCCTCCATGGTGGAGAGGCCCAGGGGCTTGCCGACTTTTTCATCGAGCGCACGGCCGGCGGCGGCGATGTCGAGCTGCATGGCGCCGTCGAGGAAGCGGCCACCATTGATGCGGCCGAGCATGAGATCGGCGTCGGTGACGACGGGGTCCATGGAGCCCTTGCCATAGCAGGCGGGGCCGGGATCGGCGCCCGCGCTCTTGGGCCCGACATGCAGGCCGCCTGACAAATCGACCCAGGCGATGGACCCGCCGCCATTGCCGACCTCGACGATGTCGACGACCGGCAATTGCATGGGCTGGCCGGAGGCGTGATCGCCGATGACATAGCCGTCTTCAATCGCGGGCTGGCCGCGCGTGATGAGCGAGGACTTGGCGGTGGTGCCGCCCATGTCGAAGCCGATGCATTGTTCAAGCCCCAGATGCGCCGCAAGACGACCAGCGCCAATCATGCCCGCCACGGGGCCCGACTCCATCATGGACACCGGCTGCACGCGCGCCTGATCGAGCGACATGACGCCGCCGTTCGAGCGCATGATGTGCACCTTGCCGCCGAAGCTCTCGCCGCGCAGATAGGTTTCGAGCGTGTTCAGGTAATTGCGCACGCGCGGGCCGACGAAGGCGTTGAGCGCGGTGGTGGAGGTGCGCTCATATTCGCGGAACTCGCGCAGGATCTCGTGGCTGAGCGTGACGAAGAGGGTGGGATTCACGCGGCGCAGAATGTCGCCGACGATCTTTTCATGGTCGGGATTGGCGTAGGAATGCAGGAAGCAGACGGCGACCGCCTCCACGCCCGCCTCTTTCAGCTCCAGCGCGAGCCGCTCGACCTCGGCCGTGTCGATGGCGGTCATCACGTCGCCATTCGCGTTGATGCGCTCGTGCACTTCGAATGTGTGGCGACGCTCGACGAGGGGCTTGGGGCGATGGAACCAGAGATTGAAAGCCTCGATGCGGTTGCCGCGCCCGATGGCGTAGACATCGCGGAAGCCCTTGGTGGTGATGAGCCCGGTGACGGCGCCCTTGCGCTCCAGCACGGTGTTGATGGCGATGGTCGAGCCATGCAGCACTTCGCTGAGAGAGGGCAGGTGGCAAGCGGCGAGGGCGAGCGAGGTCGCCACGCCGAGGGTCGGATCGGCGGGGGTGGTCGATGTCTTGGATGTGACGATCCGTCCATCCACGCAGCCGACGAGGTCCGTGAACGTCCCGCCGATGTCTATGCCTACGATGTTCATTCCTTCACCGAATTCTTGAGCGTTGGAGGTCGGCGCTTGCCGGGCGTGAGATGGTTCTGGGCGATGCGCACCAGTTCATTGAAGATCACCGCGATGATGGCGAGGCACCCTGTGAGGGCGAAGAGGGGCGCTGGATCATAGCTCTCCGCAAAGACGCGGGTGAAATAGCCGATGCCCCCTGTCGAGACATAGAGCTCGGCCAGAATCACACCCAGAAGCGTGAGCGTCATGCCAAGCCGCAAGCCCGTGAAAAGGCTGGGCACAGCATGAGGCAGAATCACATGGCGGATCGTGTCCATGCGGCTTGCGCCCATGGAGCGCGCCGCGCGCAGATGCAGCTCCTTCACGTCGCGCATGCCCGCCACCACATTCATGATGATGGGAAAGATGCCGTGGCTGAAGCCGAAGGCGATCTTGGCCGCAGGCCCAAGGCCGAACATCAGGATCACCAGCGGCAGCAATGAGACCTGGGGAATGGCGTAGAGCAGCAGAATGATGGGCAGGAAGGCGCTGCGGCTGAAACCGGACGCGCCGATCAAAAGACCTATGAGGATTCCGAAGACCACCGAGAGCGCATAGGCGGCGGCGATCTGCGCGACGCAAAACCAGAGAGCCTCGAGAATCTTCGGCTGCGGCGCGATCTTGTCGAAGAAGGCCTTCACGATGAGGCTGGGCGGGCTCATGAAGGCGGGGTCCGCATAAAGCCGACCATAGAACTCAAGCAGCGCCACCACCCCCGCCAGAAGCGCCACGCGCAGCCAGAGGGGCTTGCGCAGAGCCCTGGCGAAAACGCCCGGCGAGGCCGCAAGCGCGGGACTGTTTTGCGGGGAGGCGAGATCGCTCATCTGATCACCGGCTCCTGATGTGGTTTTCTAAGCTGTAGACCAGCAGATTCAGGGTCACGGAGGTCGCGATCACAAAGGTGATCCAGGCATACATCCGCGCGGACTCCATGAGCTCCGCGGCGAGGGCTATGTTGCGTCCGATGCCAGCCACAGAAGAAATCGTCTCGCCCCCCAGCACGGAGGCGAAACAGATGAAGAAGCCGATGCGCATGCCCGTGATGAGCACGGGCAAGGCGCCGGGCAGCAGCACATGGCGGAAGGTGTCGAATTGGCCTGCGCCCATGGAGCGCGCCGCGCGCAGGTAACGCTCCTCCATGTTGGAGAAGGCGGCGATGGTGTTCAAAGCGATGGGAAAAAAGGCGTAAGTCGCGCCATAGGCGACCTTCGAGCCCGTGCCGATGCCGAAGAAAAGAATGAACATCGGGAAGAATAAAGTGATCGGCACGGTGAAGAGCCCGGCGATGACAGGCTCGATCACTTGCGTGGCGAGTTTGGACCGGGTGATGGCGTAGCCCGCCAGAACGCCCGCGACGATGGCGATGGCGAAAGCCTTGGCGATGGTGGTGAGCGTGACCATGACCGCTGACCAGAAGGAGGCCGTCTTCACGAGCCGCTCGAGCGCGACGTAGACGCTCGCAGGCTTCGGCAGGAACAGGGGCGTGACGCTGCCTGTCTCAGTGGCGAAGAACCATGCGCCCGCGACCACCGCCAGAAAGGCGAGCTGCACCGAACGCGTCGCGAAACTGGAACGCTCCACCCTCAGGCTCCCGCGCTCTGGGGTTGAGGGTCACGCTGGGCGGCCATGGTGGCGCGGATCTCGTCGCGCAGCAGCGCATAACATTCATTGCGCAACTCGCTGAAGCGGGGCTCCAGCATGAAGTCGGGCGAGCGCGGATGGGGCTCATTGACGTCGATGATAGTCTTGATGCGCCCCGGACGCGCGCTCATCACCACAATACGGTCCGAAAGAAAGACCGCCTCGGCGAGCGAATGGGTGACGAAGACGATGGTCTTGCCGGTCGCCGCCAGCAACTGCGAGAGATCCTCGCCCAGCACCATGCGCGTTTGTTCATCAAGCGCCGCGAAGGGTTCATCCATGAGCAGGATGTCGGTTTCGACGCAGATGCCGCGCGCCATGTTCACGCGCTGGCGCATGCCCACCGAAAGCTGCTCGGGATAATGGCTCGCAAACGAGGCCATGCCGACCGCTTTGAGCGCGCGCATGGCCCGGTCGTCCCATTCCGCCTGAGGAATGCCCTGAAACTTGAGGGCGATGCGGAAGTTCTCGATCACCGTATACCAGGGAAAGAGCGTGCTTTCCTGAAACACGAAGGCGACCTTGTCGGGATGGGGCTCGCCATCGACAAGCCTCCCATTGACCATGCAGGTTCCGCTCGTTGGCTTGAACAGGCCGCCGACGATGTTCAGCAATGTGCTCTTGCCGCAGCCGGAAGGGCCGAGCAGGCAGAGGAATTCGCCTTTCTTGATGTCGAGCGACACATCGTCGAGGGCCAGCACGGCGCCAGATTCATCCGCAGCGCCATAGCGCTGCGTTATGTTGCGGATCGAGATAGCCGTTTCGCTCATGGGTTCAGCTTCACAGCTTCACCGGCGCGAAGCCGGGCAGGAAGAGTTCGCTGGCTTCCGGGGTCCGGTCGAGGATTTCAAGATCCTTGAGGGATTTGCGGATGGTCTCGATGGCCTTGGGATTGAAGGCGCCGTCCATGGAGAGCATCTGCATCTCATAGTCGTAGCTCTTGTCCACGACGCTGACCGGCAGGCTCATGGTGGCCGCGATGAGCTTCACCGTCTCCTCGCGATTCTCCTTCATGAATTTCGTGGTGGTGAACCAGGCGTGCAGAAATCGCTTCAGCAGATCAGGATTGTTCTTGATGAGATTGCGATGCGCGAAGATCGCATGGGTGTGAAAGTCAGGAACCGCGTCGCCGAAGGTGGCTAGCAGGCGGCCTTCGCCATTCTCGACGAGGTTCCATGTCTCCTGGATCGAATTGACGCTGCCAGCGAGTTCGCCCGACTTCATGGCGGCAAGGCGCGTGCGCATTTCGCCCATGGCCGTCACCTCGATGCCGGTTGCGCCCCAGCCCTTGCTCTCGGACAGGCGGCGGGTGAGCCAGTCGGTGAGGGAGCCAGCGGTGGTGACGCCGATGCGCTTGCCCTTGAGGTCGTCGATGGACTTGATCGGGCCGTCCTTCATCACGACCAGCGACATGTTGCGGGGTTCGCTCGCCATGGCGGCGACCGCGATGGCCGGCACGCCCTTGGCGGCATAGCCCATGCCCGGCCCCGAGCCGAAGCCGACATCAAGGACGCCGGCGGCCATGGCCTGCTGCATCTGGCCATCGCCGCGGAAGACGGAGATTTCAGCGTCGATGCCGGCAGCGGCGAAAAAGCCCTTGGTTTTCGCGAGATCCGCGCCCGAGAAGGGGAAGGATGAGCCGATGGATTTTCCGACGCGCAATTTGTCGGCCGCGAAAGCCGGGCCGGTCTTGACCGCCATGCCTGCCATGGCCGCGAGGGCGAGCGCGCTGCGACGCGTGACCATCATTTTCGTTTCTCCCATCTGACCGCCTCAGCGGCGCCCGCCTCAGGCGGGTTCTCGGCGACGGAGCCGATCTGGCCCGCCTGCCGGGACTATAGCCCGACCATTCCATTCCATAGATCACAAGTGCTCGAAGCAAGGCGTCGGCAGGCTTTGTCAAATATAGTATAAAGACTATAAGGCGCTATGATATCTCTCAGCACACGCGCCCTTCAGGTCTTCGTCGCCATCGTGGACGCCGGCTCCTTTGCGGGGGCGGCGCGCAGGCTGGGCATCGCCCAACCCTCCATCAGCGCCCACGTGCAGGGTCTTGAGCGGGAAACCGGCGCGCGCCTGTTCGAGCGCGCCAGCGGGCGACAGGCAAGCCTCACCGAGGCGGGGCGCAGCCTGCTGGTTCACGCCCGCGACCAGTTGGAGCGCACGGCCAGACTTGAGCAGGAGCTTTCCGAGGGCGCGGAGGCGGCGGGCGCGAGCGTGGCCTTCGCCTGCCAGCGCTCGCTGGCGCTCACCATTTTGAGGGCGCCCATAGCCAATTACGCCCGCGCCCGCCGCGACACGCGGCTGTCGCTGCGCATCGCCTTTCAGGAGGAGGTCATGGCGGCCGTCCGCATGGGGGCGACGGATCTGGGCTGCCTGATCTCCAACGAAGAGCCGGAGGACATCCCCTCCCTCATCATCGGACGCCAGCGCTTCGTGGTCTTCGCAGCGCCGGATCATCCGCTGGCCGGACGCAGGCGCATTCCCGCGCGCGACCTTTCCGATCACGACTTCATCGGGCCGGTGGCCTCGTCCCTGTTCGGGCGCACCCAGAAGAAGCTTCTGGCGGGCATCGGCGTGGAGCGCATGCGCGTCGTCGCCGAGGGGACTGAGTTTTCCCTTGTGCGGGATCTTGCAGCCGCAGGACTTGGCCTTGGCTGCTCTCTTCTCGCCTCGGTGGAGCCCGATCTGGCGGCGGGACGCCTCGCCCTGATCGACATCGACGGGCCGCCGCTCTTTCTCGACGTGCGCCTGCTCATGAACCCGCAGCGCCGTCTCGCCCGCCCCGTGCAGGAATTCACCGATTTTCTGCGGGAGACGTTCGCCGCTGTCGACTAACGACCGGCGCCCGACCGCACCACCGGGCCAAGCGCGGGGTGGCGGTTGACGTCCTTATAAAGCAAGTAGCGGAAAGGGCCGGGCCCGCCCGCGTAGCAGGCCTGCGGGCAGAAGGCGCGCAGCCACATGAAATCCCCCGCCTCGACCTCGACCCAATCCTGATTGAGGCGGTAAACGGCTTTTCCCTCAAGCACATAGAGACCATGCTCCATGATATGGGTCTCGGCGAAGGGGATCACGCCGCCGGGCTGGAAGGTGACGATGTTCACGTGCATGTCGAAGCGGATGTCGTCGGGGTCGATGAAGCGCGTTGTGGCCCAGACCCCATTCACATCCGGCATGAAGGCGGGCGCCACGGTCTGGTCGCTGGAGACGAAGGACTCAGGGGCGGGCACGCCGCGCAAGGGCTCATAGGCCTTGCGGATCCAGTGGAATTTCGCGAGGCCTGCGCCCGTGTTGCGCAGGGTCCAGCGGGAGGCGGGGGCGAGCCAGGCGAAGCCGCCAGCCGTGATTTGATGGACCCTGCCCGCGACCTCGAGGCGCAACTCGCCCTCGACCACGAAGAGCGCGCCCTGCGCTGACGGATCAGGCTCGGGGTCCAGACTGCCGCCGCCGGGGCCGACCTCCATCACATATTGCGCGAAGGTCTCGGCGAAGCCCGACAGGGGCCGCGCGATGATCCAGGCCCGCGTCTTCTCCCAGAAAGGCAGGTTGCTGGTCACGATGTCGCGCATCACCGCCTTCGGGATCACCGCATAGGCCTCGGTGAAGACCGCGCGCCCCGTCAGAAGCTCGGTCTGCGGAGGATGGCCGCCGGGGATCGCGTAGTAGCTTTTGGGGCTCATGATCGTCTCCGTTCAGGGGGCAAGCGTGAGCTGTTCGCCCGCTTCCAGCCAGACCTCTTCCAGATTATTCCCCGGCCCGCCCCTGTCCACAACGAGAAACCGGCTGGCGGGGTCAAGCACCAGGAGAGGATGGTGCCAGACATTGCGGGCGTAATTCACGCCCTGCCGCCCGCTCGCCGCAAAAGCGCGATAGGTCGAGGCGTTCCGAGGATCGGTGCAGACGAGCACCAGCCAGGGGCGGTCCTGCAGGGGCTGGAAGAGCTGGGTTCCCAGCGGATGCCGCTCCATGATCTCCACGCGGATCGGGAGGGGTCGCGGCTCGGCGACGAAGAGGCTGATGTTCACCACCCCGCCCTCGGCGCCCACATCGACGCCAGCCAGACCATCGCAGCGGGTGGCGAAACCCTGGTTGATGGCCTTGACCAGAGCCCCATCCGCCTCGACGACATCCCCGAAGGGGGCGAAGGCCTCTTTGGTGAGCGGCGCGATGAAAATGCTGGACATGCCGGGGCCTGCGCTCGTTCGAATCACACGGACGCCCGCGCGGGGGGCGCCGGGCGAGGAACGGGTACCATAATTTTAAGCCCCTCACCTGCGCAACGCCTCAACCACCACCTTGCCGCTGACGCCCCGGCAAGGCTAAATGCCTCCAGAAAATTTTCGGGGGAAACACCGCACATGAGTTCGGACGCCAAGAAACGCTACGATGTCGACCTTGCATCAACCATGCCCGGCACGCCCGGCGGCGTCTTCATGCGCCAGTTCTGGATTGCGGTTCACGACAGCGACGACCTTCCCGTCGGCCGCGCCAAGCCGATCCGCATCATGGGCGAGGACTACGTGATCTTCCGCACGCAATCGGGCGTCGCGCAGGTCATGGCGCAGCGCTGCCCGCATCGCGGGGCGCCGATGCATCTGGGCTGGGTCGAGGGCGAGGAGCTGCGCTGCGTCTACCATGGCTGGAAATTCGACTGCTCCGGCGCCTGCACCGAGCAGCCTGCAGAAGAGCCCGGCTATAACGAAAAGGTCCGCATCAAGACCTATCCCACTGGCGAGCATATGGGCCTCGTCTTCGCTTATTTCGGCGAGGGAGAGCCGCCCCATTTCCCGCCCTTCCCGGAGCCCGAGGGCGAGGGCGTGATCGAGGTGCGGCCCTCCACCGAGGCGCCCTGCAACTATCTCCAGTGTTTCGAGAACAGCATGGACGAGGTGCATGTCGCCTTCACCCATGCGCCCGGCGGCACCCATGCCAAGATCGCCCATGACCTGCCGATCATCACGGCGGAGGAGACGGACTGGGGCATGATGCGCTATGGCCGCCGCAAGACGGGGGAGGTGCGCCACACCCTCCATTACGCCCCCAACGCCGTGCGCGTCTTCGTGCCGCCCATGTTCGGCATGGGCGCGGTCGGCGGCTGGCCGGAGCTGATCCTCATCTTCACGCCCGTGGACGACCATAACTGCCGCTGGTTCGCCACCAGCAAGGTCCATGTGAGCGGCGAGGAGGCGGAGAAATACTGGGCCAAGCGCCATGAAATGGAATCGAAGGCCGGCGACTTCCGCCCGGTCATGGATGTGGTGCAGGACATCTGGAGCGGCAAGCTCATTTATGAGGAGGTGCGCCATCCCCAGCTCGCGCGCGTGCAGGACATCGCCGTGCAGGCCGGGCAGGGCCGCATCGCCGACCGGGAAAATGAGTTCCTGGGCCGCTCGGACGCGGGCATCGTCGCCTGGCGGCGCATTCTGCTGCGTGAATTGCGCGCCATCGCCAATGGACAGCCCCACAAGAAATGGGCGACCCCGCCCGCCGACGTGAAGCCGGTCATGGGCGCCTGACAGGGAGGACATCATGTTGACATCCATCACACGGCGCGACGCGCTGGTCAGCCTTTCCGCAACCCTCGCCCTCGCGGGCGCCGGCGCGCAGGCCCAGACCTATCCCGCGCGCCAGATCCAGATGATCCTGGGGTTTCCGCCTGGGCCGGTCGACATCGTCGGCCGGCCCGTGGCGGCGAAGCTGCAGGAGGCGCTGGGGCAGACGGTGGTCTTCGAGAACCGTCCGGGCGCCAATGGCGCCATCGCGACCGAACAGGTCATGCGCGCGGCGCCCGACGGCTACACCATCCTGCTCGCCACCTCCGGCACTCATGTCACCGCCGTGCATCTGACGAAGAACCTGCGCTACAATCCGGTGAAGGATTTCGAGCCGATCATCGCCGCCGTCGAGCCGGTGACCTGTCTGGTGGTGCATCCCTCCGTGCCAGCCAATACGGTTCAGGAACTGATCGCCTGGATCAAGGCCAACCCCGGCAAGGTCTCCTACGGCACCTCCGGCAATGGCTCCGTCTTCCATCTGACTGGCGAGCTCTTCAAGCAGACGACGGGCGTGCAGATGGCTCATGTGCCCTACCGGGGGCTTGATCCCGCCATGAGCGACCTCATCGCAGGCCATATTCCCGTGCTCTTCACGGCCATGTCGACGGCGGCGCCGCAGGTGGACGGGGGCAAGGCGAAGCTCATCGCCATGCTGGAGCCGGACCGCTTCGAGCGGCGCCCCAACACGCCCTCGATCAGCGAGGCGATCCCCGCCTTCCGCAAGCCGCCCACCTGGTTCGGCTTCTTTGCGCCCAAGGGCACGCCGGAGCCCATCATCGCCAGGCTCAATGCGGAAATCGCCAAGATCCTGGCATTGCCCGACATGCAGGCGCGCTTTCAGGACGCGGGCTACGCCATGCTCGGCGGATCGCCCCAGCGGCTGCACGACATGATGGTGGACGGCATCGACCGCTTCGGCGCCATCATCAAATCCGTCGGCATCGAGCCGGAATAGGGGCGCACAAGGCGCCCCCGTCACGCCTCAAGTGTTCAGGCGGGGAATCAACCGCAGGGCGTTGCCCCGGTCGATGGTCTGGCGCACCTCGGGCGTCAGCGTCCGCTCCGCCATATATTTCACGGCCTTCTGCACCGTGCCGAAGGGCGCGTCTGACCCGAAGAGGATCTGCTTCGACGTCGCCATGATCGTCAGCGCGGCGAGCGACGCCTCGGAATTGGCGCTGGCTGTGTCATAATGGAGCTTGCGCAGCTCAGGCAGCAGGCCATCGGGGAAATATTCGGCATATTTTTTGTTCTTGCCGATATTGTCCTCGAGCCGACCGGCCAGCATGGGCGTGGCGCCGCCGCCGTGGGAGAAGATCCATTTGATGTCCTTGTAGCGATGCACCGCGCCATTGATCATCAGGCTCACGATGGCGCGGGTCGAATCGAACGGATATTCCTGCGTCTGCGGCGGCAAGTCCGGAATGATGTTGCCGCAGCAGTTCGCCAGCGTCGGGTGGAAGAAAACCACCGCCTTGCGCCGGTTCAACTCCTCGAACACCGGCTTGAACGCCGCATCCCCGGGATATTTTCCATCGTAATTGCTGAGCAGGCCGATCCCGTCCGCCTTCAGCACATCGAGGGCATATTCAATCTCCTTCAGACTGCCTTCGATGTCGGGGAGCGGCAGCACGGCGAAGAGGCCGAATCGGCCCGGCCAGGTCTTGATCTGCTCTGCGGCGTAATCGTTCCACATGCGCGCGAGGCGCCGACCGGCGGCGACATCCCCATACCAGACCCCGGGGGTCGAGATGGAGGCGATGGCCGTTTCGACGCCCGCCTCGTCCATGCCCTCCAGCGTGCGCTCGGGGGTCCAGGCCATGAGCGCGTCAGGGGGCAGATTATGGGCGAAATTCAGCCGATCATGCTCTTCCTTGATATATTTGGGCGGCATGAAATGGTGGTGAATGTCGATCCGGCGCGGCTTTGGCTGCGGCGCCTTGTCCTGCCCAAAGGCCCCGCCGCTGAAGGCCCCGATTCCCGCGCAGGCGATGGAGCCTGACAGGAACGAGCGACGTGAACGCGGCGCCCGCGCGCCGTGATGCAAAGGCTCGGCGCAGGCGCAATCCGGCGTGATGATGGTCATGTCTCCCCCCTATTGTTATGGGGGCATCATCGCTGGATGCGGCGAATCCCGCAAGCGGGGGCCGCCTCAATAATGGGGCGGCGGCGGCTCCGGGCCATCGCGCTGCGGCGCGCTGTTCTGCACCTCCTCGCGCAAATGCGCCACCTGCCGCTCCAGCGCGCTGATCTTCAGCCATTGCGCCGTGATGACCTCGTTCAGCTCGGCGCTCATCTGGTCCTGATGGGCGATCCGCACCTCAAGGTCATCGAGCCTTCTGAGGACTTCGACCAATTTGTCGCTCATTCCGGGGTTCCTGGCGCAGCTTGCTGAAATGTTCGACCATCCTACAGGGATCGCCTACCATCGGCGATGGAATTGTCGAGAGGCGCCGGAACAGCCCATGAATGAAGCGAATGAAAAAGGCCCGATCCTCATCATGATCGACGCCGACGCCTGCCCCGTGAAGAACGAGGCCTACAAGGTCGCCGAACGTCACGATGTCAAAACCTTCGTCGTGGCCAATAGCTGGATCAACACGCCGCGCGACCCCATGATCGAGCGCGTGGTCGTTCCTGCGGGGCCCGACGTCGCCGATGACTGGATCGCGGAGCGCGCAAGGCCCGGCGTCGTGGTGGTGACGGCGGATGTGCCGCTGGCGGCGCGCTGTCAGAAGGCGGGCGCCCATGTCATAGCGCCCAGCGGCCGCGCCTTCACCGAGCAATCCATGGGCATGGCGCTGGCCGTGCGCAACCTCATGGACGACCTGCGCTCGCAAGGCGAGACCACCAGAGGCCCGCCGCCCTTTTCACCAAAGCAACGCTCGGAGTTCCTCTCGGCGCTCGATCTGGCTCTGGTGCGATTGGTCCGGGCGGGCTTCCCCAAGCGTTAGCGCGGCGCAGGCGATTTTGCGCCTGGCAGCCGCTCCACCGCCCTTGCGAGATCTTCGCACCCAAAGGGCTTTCGAAGGAACGGCCGATCCTGAAAGCGCGGCGCGACCTCGACCTGGGCTGAGCCTGTGCAGAAGATGAAGGGTATGTGGCGCAGGGCGAGCGCATCAGCGACGGCGTCGCTCTTTCGTCCCTGCAGATTGACGTCGAGCAGGGCTGCATCGAAGGCCTGGCTTTCGATCAGCCTGATCGCCTGCTCAGCTGTTGAGACGGACGCCACAGATGCGCAGCCAAAGTCCCGCAGCATGTCCTCGACCATCATGACAAGCAGGATCTCGTCTTCGACGAGCAGGAACCGGCGCGCTTTCTGCTTCACGATCATCGGATCGCTCACGTCGATCCATGGTTTGCAAACTGCGCGTTCATGAACCCTGCCCCCTCCGAAAGCCACCCCGCCTGTCGATATCTCTAATCGTCCTGACGGGATAAAAGTTCTCTTCGGGCGCCGAAAAACGGATTTAAAGAACCATGACACGAGCCACGCGCGCGAAAGGCGGAGGCTGAGCCGCCCGCTCACTTACGTTTCTGCGGCGATGGGCGCTGGCGCTGGTATGTCCAGCTCGCAGACAAGCCCCTCGGGCCTGTAATCGAAATGAGCCGAGCCGTTCAGCTCATAAGCGAGGCCACGGCTGATCATCTGCGATCCGAAGCCCTGATGGGTCGGCGGCTTGACCGGCGGCCCCCCCATTTCTCGCCAGATCAGCTTCAACCGCAGCCCTTGCGGCGATGGCGCAAGGCGCCAGTCAATGTGGACCGACCCGCCCTTGCTCAGCAGCGCGCCATATTTCAGCGCATTCGTCGCCAGTTCATGGAAGACCATGTAAAGCGCCAGCGCCTCCTTCGGGGGAAAGCGAATGTTGTCGCCGTGAATCACGATGCGGTCCTGAAGGCCATCCACCGATTTGAAAGGCTCAAGCGTGTTTCTGATGATGTCGAAAATCCCCGCGCTGATCCAATTTTGCTGCGCCAGAAGGTCGTGCGATCGGGCGAAGGCGGACAGGCGCGATTCGATGATTTTCTTGACCGCAGGCCGGTCGGCCTCTGTGGCCAAAGCCTGCTTGACGATCGACTGAGCCATGGCGAGGCTGTTTTTGACACGATGATTCAATTCATCGATGACCAGCTTCCAATGGGCCTCCTCGTATTTATGCTCGACGAAGGATCCGAAATACTGGACCTTTCGTCCTGCGGTGTCGCTCACCGGCGTGATGAAGACCGAGGCGCGGAAAACATCCCCTGATTTGCGCACGCAATCGATTTCAGAATCGATGGGCGTTCCTTCGGCCAGCCCCTGCCGCAGCTTGGCGATAAGCGCAGGATCTGTGCCCGGGGCGATCAGCGCATAAATGCTTTTTCCGAGCAGTTCCTGCGCTGAATATCCCAGCAGGCTGAGCATGCTGTCATTGGCGTAGACGATGCGGTTCTCGGGGTGGTTCGCATCGGTGAAGACAATAGGCAGTTTCGACATCTCGCAAGCCAGCACGAAGGGGCCGCGCCCTTCCTGCAGCAGCCTGACCCTGGCTTCCGCTCTTTGTTGCACATGGGATTTCTTTGGCATCAGCGGGAGCCCGGTCTTCGTGGATTGACGAACAGACTGCGGATCAAACCTCAACCGTTGACAAACTCCATCCCTTAAATGGAGGTAGACTTGAGCCTCGCCGCCGCAAGAAGGCCCACCCAAAAGCCCGGCTCCGGCGGTTTTCAGAGCCTAACGAGCTGGGCTTTGCAATGTTGAGCGGCGACGCCTCATCCTTTCGTGCAGCAGCGAAACGGCAGGCTACGGGCCGTGCTGCGCCGGGATCATAGGCTTGCTCAAGATGCGGTTGCACCCACGGGGTCCCCGATATTGACCTGGCGCTCCGCCTTGGGGATTGCGGGCGATCTCATGGACTCCATCCGCCAGAGATGCTGGAGCCTGACCGCCGCGCGAGCCAGCCACGATTTGAAATCTGCTTGAGGCCATCGACTTTTCGTCCGCCATCTCGCTTTTTGACGGCAGGCCCGCCATCATTTCCGGGCTCGGCGGCGCCGGGCCTACGCGCAATTCGGCATCGGCGCAAGCCGCTTCACCTTCAGCCCCGTGGTATCCTCATAGGGACGCTTGTTGCTGCGCGTGTGAATGAAGATGTTGCCGATGCCGCGACGATAGCCACGGGTGTCGATGAGGTCAGCCAGTTCCTGCACGCTGGGCTTGCCAGCCTTTCGCGCGACGATGGCGGCTTCGAGCTTCTCGGCTTGAAAATGCTCAAGCGCGTCGGCGCGGTCCTCGTGGCTCATGCAGGAGACCGCGTCCTCACCGCCAAGAAGGGCCAGCAATTCTTCTCTAAGCGACATTTCCATTGTTCCTCCTGAAAACCTTTCTCAACACTGTTTTATGCGCAGCTATCGCAGACCTTTTCAGGGGTAAGGCGACCTTTGCAAGCTCGGCCTTTAGTGTGCGTTCGGTGATGCCTAACCGAAGTTTTGAACAAACAAATCAACCCGACTGCGTGTGGGCGGCAGGCGCCGTCAACATCTCCATGACCAGCCGCTTCGGCTGCGGTCGCCTCACGGCGAAGGCCTTGCGGTCAGGCCCGCGATGATGAAGGCGATCATGTCATCCAGCGTTGCGCCTGGCTTGTGATTGAATTGCGCGATCATCTGAGGGTGGAAAAAGCGGAGCATGGCGGCGCTGGCGCATTTGGCGGCGACTTCGACATCCGCCACATGAAACAGGCCTGCGGCGGCGCCGTCTGCGATGACCTGTGCGATAAAAAGGGTGATCTGGAGGATATGGGCCTCGCAAACATCCCAGGCCTCCTCCATCGCCACCGCGACCATCTCATGGATTTTCGAGTCCTCGACATAGCGCGCGGCGTTCATATGGTGGACCGTGGTCAGAAGGGTCCGCAAGCGCTCGGTTGCGGGCTCTTGTCCGTCCGCAATGTTTCGGGCTGCGGTCTCGACTTCGCCCATCAAGAAGCGGGCGGCGCTTTCATGGATCTCCTTCTTCGACTCGAAGAATCGGTAGATGTTCGCCGGGCTCATCCGCAGCGCCTTTGCAATGTCCGCTACGGTCGTCTTGTGATAGCCCACATCGCGGAACAGTCGGATCGCGGTCACCAGAACCGCTTCACGCATTTCGCCATCCGGCCTTGTTGATCCTGCGCCCATGGTTTTCTCATTCGCCGGATTGCGGTTCATGGCGCATCGATCCTGTGTTGGCGGGTTCTGTGTTTTCACGCATCCAGCCGCTTCGCGAACCAGAGAGCATAGAGGCCCGGGAGAAAAAGAAGGGTCAGGAAGGTCGCGACGAAGAGGCCGCCCATGATGGTGATCGCCATAGGCCCCCAGAAGGCGGAGCCTGACAGGGGAACCATGGCGAGGATCGCAGCCAGCGCTGTGAGGATGACGGGCCGCGCGCGCCGCACCGTGGATTCGACAATGGCGACGCGCAGGCTGAGGCCCTCGCGCACATCGCTCTCGATCTGATCCACAAGAATGACCGCATTGCGCATGATCATGCCCGCAAGCGCGATCAGACCCAAAAGCGCGACGAAGCCAAAGGGCTTGTTCGCGAGATTCAGACCAAGGGAGGCGCCGACGATGCCCAGGGGCGAGGTGAGAAAAACGAGTATCACCTGCGAGAAGTTCTGCAGCTGGATCATCAGCAGCGTCAGCATGGCGAGCACCATGAGAGGGAAGAGGGCGAAGATGGAGCCATTGCCCTTCTCCGACTCTTCGATGGCGCCGCCGATCTCGATCCTGTAGGCCGACGGCAGGGCGTCGCGAATGGATTTCAGTTGCGGCCAGATCGCTGTGGTGGCGTCAGGAGCCTGCACGCCATCGATCACGTCAGCGCGCACGGTGATCGCCATGTCCCGATTGAGCCGCCAGATGATCGGCTCCTCATGGGCATATTCAAGCCGCGCCACCTGAGAAACGGTGATTGGCGCGCCGTTGATGGTCCTGATCACCAGATCGCCAATACGATTGAGATCGCGACGCTCGGCCTCGCTGGCCCGCGCCACGACGTCAATTTTCTCGACGCCTGCGCGAATGGTCGTGATCGGAACGCCCGTCAGCAGCATGTTGAGGGATTGCGAGATATCCTGCGGCGTAAGGCCCAGCGCCCGCGCGCGGTCCTGGTCCACATCCAGCCGTATGGAAGGCGATTGTTCGTTCCAGTCAAGACTGGGGTCCACGATCCACGGATGGACGCGCATGACGTCGCGCACCTGATAGGCGATGGCGCGGACCTGCGCGACATCAGGTCCGATGACGCGGAACTGCACAGGAAAGCCCACGGGCGGGCCGAAGTTGAAGCGATCGACACGCACGCGAGCCTGCGTCAGGCGCCCATCCCTCACCGCCTTTTCGAGCCTCGCCTTGATGCGTTCGCGCGCCTCGACATTTTTCGAGACGATCACGATCTCCGCGAAGGCTTCGTTGGGCAATTGCGGATTGAGCCCCAGCCAGAAGCGGGGCGAACCCTGGCCGACATAGGCGGTGAAGGTGCTGATGTCCGCGTCATCCTTCAGCAGCGCTTCGGCCTCGGCGACCGCTTTATGCGTGACGCCGAAGGCGGTTCCCTCTGGCAGGCGCAGTTGCAGGAACAGTTCAGGGCGCTCCGAGAGAGGGAAGAATTGCTGCTGCACATGGCCGAAGCCCAGAATCGACAGGGCGAAGACGCCGCCCGTCGCGCTCACCACCCATCCGCGATGATCCACGCACCATTGGATGACCCTGCGCAGGGCGCGGTAGCTGCGCGTTTTATATAAAGCGCCAGCATCAGGATGCGAGGCGTCGGCGCCAAGGGCTGGCAGGAGCTTGACGCCGATATAGGGGGTGAAGACGACGGCCACCACCCATGAGGCGAGCAGGGCGATGGCGACAATCCAGAAAATGCCGCCCGCATATTCGCCCACGGACGAATTGGCGAAGCCGATGGGCAGGAATCCCACCGCCGTGACCAGCGTGCCCGTCAGCATGGGAAAGGCGGTGGACTCCCAGGCGAAAGAGGCGGCGCGGACGCGGTCCCAGCCCTGCTCGATTTTAACGACCATCATCTCCACCGCGATGATGGCGTCGTCCACCAGCAACCCGAGGGCGATGATGAGCGCGCCCAGCGTGATCCTGTGCAGGTCGATGCTCATTGCGTTCATGACGATGAAGACAATGGCCAGCACCAGCGGAACCGACAGGGCGACCACGATTCCTGTGCGCAGGCCCAGCGCGAGAAAACTGACCAATAGGACGATCACCAGCGCCTCAGCGAAGGACCGCAGGAACTCGCTCACCGCATGTTCGACCACCTGCGGCTGATCGGCGATCTGCGTGAGGTCGAAGCCTCGCGGCGCAGCGCTCATGAATTCCGCTGAGGCTGCGTTCACCTGCTTGCCGAAGTCGAGGATGTTGCCGCCCTTGGCCATCACCACGCCGACGCCAATGGCGGGTTTGGCCTCCTGCCGCGCGACGAAGTCCGGCGGGTCCGAAAATCCGCGCGTGACGGCGGCAATGTCCCCGAGACGGAAGCTGCGCCCATTTACGGCGACCGGCGTGTCGCGCACCGATTCCAGCGTATCGAGCCGACCGCTCACCCGCAGCGGTATGCGCTGGGCGGAGGTTTCGACGACGGCGCCGGGGACGACAGCGTTTTGCTTTGCAAGCGATGCGAATATGTCCTGCGGATCGACGCCAAGGGTCGCCAGCTTCGCATGGGAGAATTCGACGAAGACCTTCTCATCCTGCGCGCCATAGATATTCACCTTGCTGACGCCGCTGGTCCGCAGCAAACGCTGGCGCAGGCCCTCCGCAACCGTTTTCATCTGCGCATAGTCCGCGCCATCCGCCGTCAGCATGAAGAGGATCGAATCCACATCTCCATATTCGTCATTGATGGTGGGGCCGATCAGGCCCTGGGGAAGGTCGTTCTTGATGTCGCCCAGCTTCTTGCGCAACTGGTAGAAGAGATATGGCACGTCACGGGCGGGGGTGCTGTCCTTGAAGACCACCTGCATGGCGGTGAAGGAGGGTTTTGTGAAGGTGACGACCTTTTCAAACCAGGGCAGCTCCTGCAGCTTCTTCTCGATGGGGTCGGCGACCTGATTTTGCATCTCGGCGGCGCTCGCGCCCGGCCAGACCGCACGAACGACCACCACCTTGATAGTGAAAGAAGGATCTTCCGCGCGCCCCACGCCCTGATAGGAGAAGGCGCCGGCGGCGGCGAGCGCCAGCATGAAGAAGAGGGTCAGGGCCGGATGCGAGACCGCCCAGGCCGAAGCATTGAAACGTTGCATCATATGTCTCGTGAAAAGGCGGAACGGCGCGGTTCAGAAGGCCAGAGAGGACACGATCCTGATCTTTTGCGAGGGATCGAGCTTCTGCACACCAAGGGTGACGACCTGCGCGCCTTCCGCGACGCCGCCGGTGATCTCGACGTCCTGCGCGCCATAGGATCTGACCGTCACCTTTTTGAGGGTGACGCCATTGGCACCTTCATTCACCACATAAAGCGATGGTCCGGCGCCTTGATTGAAAAGAGCCGAAATGGGCACGCGCGCCACCGGCGCGCCGCCGTTCTCCGAGAGGGTCAGGGTGGCGGTCATGCCAAGGCGCATGTCATCGCCAGCGCCGGAGATGGAAAAACGCGCGAGAAAGGTGCGCGTGACAGGATCAGCGGAAGGCGCCAGCTCCCGCAGCTTCGCCGCGTATTTCCTGTCGGGCGACGTCCAGAGCGACACGGAGGCGGCGCTGTCCCTCGCGCTCGCCACAAGGGCTTCGGGCAGGGACACGACAACCTCTCGCTGCCCCGCGCGCGCCACGCGCACGGCGGTCTGCCCGGCCGCCAGCACCTGGCCGGGCTCGACGAGGGTCGCGGTGACGACGCCCGGGCCATCGGCGAGCAAGGTGGCGTAGGACAGGCTGTTTTTCGTCAATTCGACCGTGCGCTGGGCGCGCAGCAGTCGCGCCCGCGCCTCGTCGGCAGCCGCCCGCGTTTGCTCGATCTGGGCGTCGGTTGACCATCCCCCGCCCCGAAGCCCCTTTGCGCGCTCCTCCGCCGCCGCCGCCTGCTCAAGCGCGCCCCGGGCGGCCCGTTCTTCGGCCTCCGCCTGATCCGCTTGCAGGCGCAGATCAACGCCATCGAGCGCCGCCAGCGGCTGGCCCTTCTCAACCACGTCCCCCACCTCAACCAGGCGCGTCACGACCTTGCCCGCAACGCGAAAGCCAAGGTCGGCTTCGACGCGTGGCCGGACGACCCCGACAAGGCTGCGATCCACCACCTGAGGTTTGTAATGGATGGTCGCCACCAGCACGGGACGGACGATCTCCACCTGTTTTTTGGCGGAATCCTCGCAGCCCGTCAGCAACAGGAGGGCGCAGAGCGCCATCATGGGCCGCAGTCGAGCATGTTCGGCTGGTTTGCGGATGGTCAGCATAGTTGGAGCCAGTCACGAGAAAGAATGCCCGAGATTTTCATGATGAATGACGAATGTCAATAATCGTCAGTATTTCATAAAATTGGCATCTCCTGTCGCCTTCAAGGGGAACCGCATGGTCAAAGAGATCACCCAGCCGCACAAGCCCGCGGCGTGATCCAATTCGCGCTTGGGCCTGCCAATCAATCCAGACTTTTCATTGGGGTCTGCAAGCTTTGTCAGAACTCGACAGGTCACCGCTCAAATATCGCGCGGTCGCGCCAGGCGCGGCGGTAATACTAACAAGCAGATTTTTGGAAAAGACATTCCAAGCGTCAGGCGCTTATGGCACGGTATGGCCTGTAAGTTTGCGTCAATAGGCGTATGGGGGCGTTGATATGTTCGAAATGGTTGAAAAACGGTCGGAATTCATCGGCACATATTACTGTGTCTATCTGGATGATTGGCTGGTGTTTCGGACCAAGAACGCACGCACCGCCGCTCTCTGCCAGATGGGACGTGTCCAGTTCGGGAAGAAAAGCTTTCTGGCGCTGAGGGACGAGTCTGAAGCCAGGAAATCTCAACAGGCTGAAGAAGCTGCTTGAGCGCTCTGACCCGAGACGAGCACCCTCGACGGGCGAAACCCGTCGAGAGTTGTTTTCAGGCGGCGATTTGAGGCTTCATCCGGTCAGCCGAGATCAACCCCGCCATAATCACCACATCGCCATTTTCGTCCCTGACGATGACGCGAAGGCCCGGCGTCGGAAATTCAGCAGATAATTTTTCGATGACCCCCCAGACGTCTGTGGGGTCAGAAATGATCACGTTCTCAAGAGAATGAAGAACGTGATCGCCTTGCTTGATCGTGACGCTATAGCTTGGCATTTCAAGTTCCTTGTTCTGGTTGGAACAGCGCTCAGATGGGAATTCCGCTAAGCGGTTTTCAAGACAAGCTGATGACTCCCCGGGCGCCGACTGTGATCCGTTCGGGGAGTTGGGGCGTAGGATGGAGGACGTTTCCTCCCGAAACTTCCTACTTCGCCCAATCCCCTTGAGGGGATTGGGTTTTTTATTGCCTGAGCGGCCTCGCCGCTCCAACCCGCTTGCTGGCCCCGCTGGAGGCCGCAAAAGCAACGTCCAGTTCACCAGCCCTGATGGCGGCCAGGCAAGAGTTCTCTGCGAGCGACCAAACTGGCCTCAAGCCCCGAAGATCGACCACCCCGTGCGTCGGGTCAGCTCTTCAAGAGCGATCCGACCAAGATGGGAGTTGCCGGCCTGATCCAATCCGGGAGACCAGACCGCGATGGACGCCTTGCCTGGGGCTATGGCCAGAATCCCGCCCCCTACTCCACTTTTCCCGGGCAGACCGACGCGATAAGCAAACTCCCCCGAACCGTCGTAATGGCCACAGGTCAGCATCATCGCATTGATGCGGCGCGCGCGCTCCGCTGAGACCACCGAAAGTCCGGTCAATGGATTCACACCATTGCAGGAGAGAAAAAGGCCAGCACGCGCCAGTTGCTCGCAGGTCATTGAAATGGCGCAATGATGAAAATAAACGCCGAGGGTGTGATCAACGGGGTTCTCAATGACCCCGAAGCTCTTCATATAATTGGCGAGCGCCGCATTACGAAAGCCAGTGCGCTTTTCCGAAGCCGCCACGTCTTTGTCGATGGACACGGCTCCATCATCAGCGAGAAATTGCACAAAACGCAAAATTTCGCCCAATGTCTCCCGTGGCTGACGACCAGACAAGATGACATCCGTAACCGCTATCGCGCCGGCGTTGATGAAGGGATTTCTCGGAACGCCCAATTCATGCTCAAGCTGCACAATGGAATTGAAGCGATTGCCGGATGGCTCCCGCCCCACATAGCGCCACAGCCGATCGCCAATGCGCCCCAGCGCCAATGTCAAAGTGAAGACCTTTGAAATGCTCTGAATTGAAAAAGGAACGGTGCAGTCGCCTCCGGAGAAAACATTTCCCGCCACATCGACGATCGCCAGACCAAAATGATCTGGATCGACATTAGCAAGCTCCGGAATATAGGTCGCAACAGTCCCGCGATCCTTACGCGCGCGCATTTCTGCAACAATCTCGCTCACAATCACATCAAGGTCTGGCGCAGACTGCTTCATCCCGGTCTCCGATCGCAGCCAAAAAAATCAACCGCTTGATTTATATCAGCGCAAGCAAAGGCGATCACTTTTTGGCCGCCGCCCTCTGCGCGGCAAGCTTGAAGATCTTCTTCACCGTCGCATCGCTCAAAGTCATTTGGGCGCTTCCTGAACCGATCAATCCAGATGTCTGCACGCCCGGCGTTTTCGGCGGTGTTTTCGGTTTCGTCTCCTGCTTCGCCATGACGAACTCTCCTATCGGTCTAGCCTGCGTCGGCAGCCAATCCCGCGCCGGAGATTCCCTCGACGGCGGCGATCTCGTCGTTATCAGAGGAGTCGCCGGATACGCCGACAGCGCCAAGAATTTCGCCCGAGGCGTCCCGCACCAGCACGCCGCCGGGCACGGGAACGAACAGCCCGCCCACCGCATGGGTGACGGCGGCGAGGAATTGCGGCGCCCGCTTGGCGATGTCCCGCGAACCAAATCCCATGGCGATGGCGCAATTGGCCTTGCCCGTGGCGATTTCGACCCGTTTCGTGCTCGTTCCATCTTCTGAAAGCGCGGCGCGGATGGCCCCGCGCGCATCCATGACGACAATGGCGAGAGGCTGGAAGCCATGACGACGGCCGGCCGCCCGCACACCATCAAGAATCTCACGGGCCACTTCGTATTTCATGAGCTGCTCCTTGGCCGCAGAACAATCACCTGATTCTCAGGCGGTCCAGATTGTCGAGGTCGACTTCCACGCCAAGGCCAGGCGCATTGCGCAGAAAACTTTTCCCCTCGATCACCTGCAGGGGCATGCGGACCAGGTCTGCGGCGAGATAGGCGTGCGTGAGGCTCACGCCCCAGTCCACCAGCCCTACGACCGAAGCAAGATGCATGATCGCGGAAGATGCAATGCTTGATTCGGCCACCTTCGCCGCGACGATGATCTTCATCCCGTTATCCTGACAGATCGACGCCGCTCGAAGCGAAGGCGTGACCCCGCCGAGTTTGTTCAGCTTCAGCGCGACGCCCGAGACGCCGCATTGCGACTGCAAATGAATGTCTGCAATGTCATGCACGCTCTGGTCAGCGCATATCGGAATTGATCCGTCCGCCGCCAGCGACCGGAGCGAGGCGAGATCATTTCTGGGAAAGGGCTGCTCGATGAATTCGACATGCGCTGACTGGGTACCCGCGATATACTTTCTAGCCTGCGCGAGCGTATACCCCGAATTGGCGTCTATGCAGAGCCTCACGTCCTGTCCAAGCGCTTCGCGAAGGCGCATAGTGGCTTCAATTTCGCGGTCGATCGACTGCGTTCCGCCCTTCAGCTTGAAAAAGCGATAGCCCTGATCATGCCGGTGTCTGGCGTCTGCGATGTCAGCATCCACCGACCCGTTGCCCAGAATCCACATGGGCTCCACATGATCGCGGCACATGCCGCCAATCAGCATGGAGAACGGGACATTGAAACGATGTCCGAGAAGATCGATCAGAGCGATCTCCACGGCGGATACGGAACCCGTGGCGCCAAAAACATTGGCGCCGATGCGATCCATCAGCTTAGACCTCAGCCGGGCGTCGCGGCCAATCAGCAATGGCGCGATGAAGCCCTGGATAAGGGCCACCATTCCCTGCCATGTCTCCCCCGTCAGGCTGGGCGCCGAGGCCGCCTCGCCCCAGCCGACGAAGCCATCTTCAGACTCGATCCGCACGATGACGTTCTCGACCGTTTCAAAAACGGCGTGGGCCATCCTGATCGGCTTCGTCAGCGGCAAAGCCACCGCATAGGCCTCGACTGATTTGATGATGACTTGATCCGCAGCGCTCATGACCAACCCTTGACTAGCATGTTTCCTGACCTTGCTAAGCTTTGACCACGAGGCAGTCCGACTGGCTCATGGCGGCGAAGATGCTTTGCCCGAGGTCATAGTGCACGCCGACCTCACAGTCGGCCTTCAATTTCAGGGATCCTACGCACAGCCCATATTCAATATAGGTGCCGAAGAAGACCCGCGATTCGACCACAGCTGGAAAACGCTGCAGGTTGGGGTCGGAAAAGTCATCCTGCGCAGACAGCCTGATCTTGTTCGAGCGGATGGCGATCGCAAGTTCAGCCCCTGTCGCGGGTTGGTCGCCGTGATGCTTGCCGGAAAAATGCGTGTCCGGAGCGACGCAAACTGAGACGACTCCATTTCCAGAAACAGAGCTCGCCGTTCCCATGAATATATTGGAACAGCCCAGAAACCGCGCGGTGAAGACCGAACGCGGATAGGAGAAAATTTCCTCCGGCGGGCCGACCTGATCAATCCGGCCGCCATTCATCACGATGACTTCATCCGACAGCGACAAAGCCTCCCGCTGGTCGTGCGTGACATAAATGGCGGTGAACCCGATACGTTCTTGCAGCTCCTGCAGTTCATGGCGCATGTGATCGCGCAAATTCGCGTCGAGGTTCGACAGCGGTTCATCAAACAGGACGACGCTTGGTTCAAAAACGAGCGCCCGGGCAAGGGCGACGCGTTGTTGCTGGCCTCCGCTCAGCTGCGAAGCCGGCCGATTGACATAATCCCCAAGCCCTACGGACTTGAGAATCTCCGCAACCTTATCGCGGCGCTCTTTCTGCGGCAGCTTTTTGATGTCGAGAGGGAAGCGGACATTCTCTCCTACGGTCATATGTGGCCATATTGCGTAGGATTGAAAGACCATGCCGACGTTTCTCTTTTCCGGCTCCAGCTCAAACTGCGCCTGTCCGTCGAAAACGAGGCGATCGCCAATATGAATGACGCCAGATGTCGGTTCTTCAAGGCCAGCGATGCACCGCAAGGTCGTGGTCTTGCCACAACCGCTGGGCCCGAGCAGGGTCACTGTCTTGCCCTTCTTCACGTTAAAGGACACGGAATTGATGACCGTGACGGAGCCAAAGGCCTTGGTGAGGTTTCTGACCTCGACGGCGTTGGCGGATGTCTGCTGTCGCTCTGACATCAAAGACGCCCCTTCCTGTCTGCGCTTCCGTTCGCAGCAAATCTCAACAAGACGACGGCGCCCATCAGCAGCAACGTCTGCAACACGCCAAACGCGGCTGAAATTCCATAGGGCTTGTACTCCATGATCCTGATGAGCGCGATCGACAGGGTTTCCGTGCCCAGCGTATAGAGCATCACCGAAGCGCTCACTTCGCGAATGAATGTCACGAAGAGCAAGATCCAGGTGGAGATCATTCCCGGCGCGAGAAGCGGAAGCAAAATCTTGCTCATCGCCTGCCACCAGCTTGCGCCAGACATTCGACCTGACTCATCAAGCTCACGCGACACGGAGAGGACCAGAGCCTCCATGTTGCTGAGGCCGGTCGGCAGATAATGGACGATATAGGCGAACATGATGATCCAGATCGTCGCGTAAAGCGGCGTGCTGATGAAACCGACGAGGAAGCCAAGACCCAGCACAATGCCGGGAATGGCGACCGGAAGCGAGGAGATGAACGAGATCATCCTGCGCCCGGGCAATCTCGTTTTCTGGACGATCAGCGCCAGAAGGAAGCAGACGCCCACAGCGATCGTGGCTCCGAGCGACGAGATGATCAGACTGTTGGAAAAGCCCCGACGGGCCGCATCTTCGATGAAAAGCACGGCGCGATAATTTTCGAGCGTTGAACGGCCCCATTCAAACGAGCCGGTCCATGCGTCTTGCAACGAGACGGCGCAAAGGGCTGCAAAAGGAAGGCCGATCAACAAGACGTAAAGCAGATTGACGCCGAAGCCGAACCAGCGCCATTTGCCAAGTTTGAGAGGGCGCGGCCGATACCCCTTGCCGGTAATCGTGGCGAAGGACTTGTTCTTGAGAAACTTGACTTGCAGAACGATCAGCATCGCCGTGAAGATGAAGAGCAGCAGGCTCAGGAGCGCCGCTGTCGGATAATCCGTCGGATAATCGTTCATCGCGCGGTAGATGATCGTCGACACCGTCGTAATGTGGCCGGGGGTCCCCAGAACCTGCGGCACGCCGAATATGCCCGCGCAGGTCACGAACACGAGCATGAAAGATGACAGGATCGCCGGCGCCGATAGCGGCAGCGTCACTTTAAATGCTGTATTCAGGATCGAAGATCCCGCCATGCGCGCGGCCTCTTCCAGCGAGGCGTCCATGCTTCTGAGGCTTTCCAATGTGAAGAGATAGATGTAAGGCGCGTAAAAAAGTCCCAACACAAAGCCGATGCCGGTGATGGAATATATGTTCACCAAGGGCGACGCGCCGAACAAGGGCTCCAGCCACTTGTTCAGCAACCCTATCTTTGGCGACGCGATCACCTGCCAGCTCAAAGCGCCCACGACGCTTGAAAGATAGAAAGGCAGCATATTCAGGGGATCGAATATCCGGGCGAAGGGCATATCCGTGCGCGCGACCAGCCAGGCGAGGCTCACCCCGAGCGAGCCGGCGATAGCCGTCGCAAGACAGCTGATCTTGAGGGTGTTCACGATCGCGAGCCCCACATCGGCGTCGGTCAGGACGCTGTGGGCATGGGTGATGAACCCCTCCGAAGACTCAGCGATCGATTCATAGAGGATCATCAGCATCGGATAGATGATGCTGATGATCAGGAGTGTGTAGATCAGACCTGAAAGGATCCGTCTTTGCACTTTCTGGCCGCCGCCACCCGGCGTCGCCGCGACTGTGACGGTCATCCTGCCTTGCCTATGCCGGCCTTCTTGAGGAGATCGCGAATCTTCTTGATGCTGTCAGGCGTGCTGGTGTCCCAATCCATGGAAATCGCCTTTACGTCCTCCCAGGTGGGGAAAAGTTCAGGATCGGACGTTTTTACGCCCGGGCGGCCGAAGAAGAGCTCGGCCCCTGAGTTCTTGATCGTCTCGACCCCATGGGCGCTTCGCACGAAGTCCATAAAGAGGCGTGAAGCGTTGGGATGGGGCGCCTTTTTCAGGATCACGGGCGTATCGGGCATCAGCAGGACGCCTTCGCTTGGAAACACCAGCTTCACATCGATTTTCTGGTTCCGCAGGATGCTGGCGTTCTTGCCGTGGCCCATGAGCGTGATGGGAAATTCGCCCGACCCGACCCAGCTGCGGCCTTCCGCCGTTTTTGAAAAATAGACGGGCTTTACGATCTTGCCGAGCTTGTAGAAGAATTCGTCGCCATTCGTGCGGCGGATGCTCTCGGCCATCTCCGCGAAGGAAAAGGACTGGTTGACGTCGCCCAGCGACACCATGCCTTCAAACCGCGGGTCGAGAAAATCATTCCAGCTCTTTGGCTCGAAATTTGTGATTCCCTTCTGCTCCAGGACTTTCACGTTATACATGGGCTGATAGGTGCGCGCGTCCGAAGCCCAATAGCCGTCGAGCGACAAGCCCGCTTTTTTGGAAAGGGTGTACTGGTCATAATAGGGCGAGTGATATTGCAAGACCTCACCGCGTCGGTGCAGATCCTTGAACCAGGACCAGGCGGACGCCCAGACAATATCGAAATTCGTCTTGTTGGCCTTGATCTGCTGCTCGACCTGGGTCGCGAGCGGCCCCGAGCCGACGAATGAATATTCCATCTTGAGGTCAGGCAGACCGTAATAGAGTTTGAATTCGTCCTGAATCTTGCGAGCCTCCTCGGGCTCGATGAACACGCCAGCCCAGTGAAAGCTGCCTTCTTTTTTGGCCTCTTCGATCAGTTTGAGCACGCGCTCGCGCTCAGCCGCGTTCTGCTCATTTTTAATGATCGGCGCAGGATCGTCAGCGAAGGCCGGCGACGCGCAGACCAGGCCCACCAACATCAGTGCGCTGCAAAAATTCTTCAACATCGCGGGCTCCTCCCCAAAGGCGCTCAGTATTTTGCTTTATAACGATCCGGAATTTCCAGATTGAAGACTTTGGCTGCGTTTCCGCCGAGAATGTTTCGTTTGCTCTGCTCGGTCAGGAAGGGCAAGTCAAACACGCGGGACGGCACGTCGAAATCCCAGTGCGGCCAATCCGAGGCGTAAAGCAACTGCGTTTCAGCTTTGATCGCCTCCAGCGTCCCCTCCAGCAATTTCATGTTGGTGGCTTCCATCGGCTGCACCGTGTAGAACATATCCTGCATGTATTCGCTGGGAAGCCGCTTCAGCAGCGGCGCTTCGGACACGCGCATCAGATATTCGTGATCGAGCCTTTGCATCAGGAAAGGCACCCAGGCCAGACCGCTTTCGATCCACATCACCTTGAGTTTGGGGAAGCGTTCCGGCAAGCCGTTGATCACCCAATTCGTCAGGTGGACCATATTGCTCAGGACGAAACTGAGCGCATGCATCGACAAGAAACGGTTGAGCTGCTTGGTGTACTCGTTGTTCCAGTTGTGATGTGCATGGAAGCCGATGGGCATGCCCGCTTCCTCAAGCATGGAATAGACCCGCATGTATTCATTCGCGTGCACAGGCTGGTAGCGTGTGCTCGTCACAAGGAAGCCTACCACGCCTTTGGCGCCGATGAACCGCTTGACCATCGCTTCAGCAGCTTCGGGCGTGTTGAAGGGAAGATAGAGCATCGCCTTCATTCGTGGTTCGTGAGGCAGAACATGCTCGACGATCCAGCGGTTGTAGGCGATGGCCAGTTCGACTTCCATTTCCCGAACCGGATGCATCCCAAGGAACAGCAGCGCGCTGGGGAAGAAGACCTGATAGCTGAGGCCCATGGCGTCTATGGCGCGGCGGGCCAGGGTCACCACCCGGGGGACCGACTTGTCATCGATCTTTTCCTGCAGGGCGGCGCCATGGGGAATGCGGCCTCCGACGTGCTGCAATTGAAGGCCGGGGGTCGAATTGATATAGGCGCCGCGTCCGGTTCCGCCCCCGAAGAAAGCCGCCGCCTCGCGTGTGGCGTCGTTCTCGATATACTTCAGGATTTCCGGCCACGCCTCTGCGTCGCCGATGTGCGAATCCACGTCGACGATGAAATAATCATCCATGCGACGCTCAGTCGATTGCTGCCCCACCTTTGCGAGGATATCGCCGGAATGAGTGAAAGCATCGATGATCGGAAGCTCTGATATTTTGTGCTGATCGGACATATGTGTCTCCCCACCCCTCGACCGGGTCTAGTCTCTCGGACGCGACGCCCACATCGAAAGGTCAAACAGATTCAAATTCACAACGTGCATGAGCTCCACCGTAAGCACCGCAGCCTCTGTCGCGGTGATGTTGGCGTCATCGCGAACGGGAGAAAAATGCGACCGGCGCGCATCGATCTTGGCCGAATAGAGCTTTAGGGCTGCTGACATGAGGTTCTGGATGGCCGCATCGCTGACCTCGGCCGCACGACCCGCGCGGTCGATCGCTTGAGCCGCATGCCAAACGCCCTGCGTGCGCGCCTCAAATTCGCCGGCGATGACGCCGTCCAGCTCAGAGGGTGACATAAACGCCCCCGTCCCGAACGGTCACAGGATAGCCTTTCAGCCTCAACCCGCCGGCGCCGTCATAACGCCCCGTGCGAACGTCGAACTCATAGCCATGCCAGGGACAGATGATGTTCAGGCTGTCATCTTTGTAATGAATGCCAAGGCTTTGCTTGTCTTCGGTGAGGCGCTCTTCGACACCTTTCATCAATTTGCCCTGACAGGCCGGTCCGCCCTGGTGGGGGCAATGATTGCGCCAGGCGTAGATGTCGGTCCCGACCTGGAAAATCCCGATCTCCACGCCATCGACTGAAACGACCTTGCGGCGCGCCTCCAACAAATCAGCCTGCCTGACGACAAGAACCTCGGCCATGCCCGCTCCCCCGGAGATCATCATGCCTTGAACCTATTGATCTGGATCAATATAGACAAATGCTATTTTACTATCTCTGAAATAGCAAAAAGGCATCGAAATGGACGTCACCAGCCTCCGCTCTTTCATCAAGGTGGCGGAAATTGGCAGCATCACCCATGCAGCCGAACTGCTGCATCAGGCCCAGCCGTCTCTTACGCGGCGCATTCACGGGCTGGAAGAAGACCTCGGCGTCAAACTGTTCGCACGGGTGAACCGCGGCGTGCGCCTCACTGAGGCGGGCGAGCGATTGCTGGAAGGCGCGGTCCGCATTCTTCAGGAAATCGACCACCTGCGCGATGATGTGGCTGCCAAAGAAATCGTGCCGCGCGGAACGGTCGTGCTTGGAATCACGCCCACGCTGTGTCCTGTCATTTTGCCGAAACTGATCACCGCAGTCGCCGCTTTTCCGCAGATCGACCTGAAGATCGAGCAACGCGGCAGCCTTGCTCTTCCCGAGAGCATTCTGAATGGGCAGATCGACCTTGGCGTTCTCGCGGATATGACGAAGAACCGGCTGCTCGACCGCACCGAGGTCGCACGGGAGGAGATGGTTCTGGTGACCGGCGCCCGGTTCGCCGGGATCGAAGGCGAGATCGTCGACTGGCGCACGCTTTCAAGCCTTCCATTGATGCTCACCCACACCATTCGCCTGATCATGCAGAAATTGATGGCTTCGAAAGCCGCGCACCTCAATATCCAGGCCGAAATCAACAGCCTGGAGGCGCTGCGCGTTCTCGTGCAGGAGAACCATTGCGCGACCATCTTGCCCTATTCCTTCTGCCGCCGGGAATATCTGATGGGCCTCTTCAGGGTTCACCGCATTCTCGACGACAACATGCAGCGAAGACTTGTCATAGCCACTGCAAGATCCCGGCAGAAAGCACCCGCCGTGACACGCATCGCTGCGCTTTGTTCCGATATTTTTTCTGATCTGGATGCACAAGGGATGTTCAAGAACGAACTTCAGGCCGCAAAGTGAGCGGTCCGGAAGCGGTCGACGCCACAAATGCAATAAGCTGCGGCGCGCGGTAGCATTACTTGCTTCGCCGGAACATCCGCTGTTTGAACCTCGTTTCTGGCGTCAGGTCGTCACGCCTGCGCCGTCCACCGAAAACCGAGCCGCTCGGAAGCATGACATGGCCGACCGCAGAAAATTCGTGGCCGTTTGTCCGGCGTGTCTCGCCCACGTTCCCGCGCTGGGGCGGCCGGATGACGCTTTTCGATGAAAAGGGCCTCAAGGGTTGAACCCCGGTTGGAGACGCCAACATCTCCTTCAAAGATCGGGTCGTACAAGCCTACCCCGGGCGACGGCCACCTCATGTGGCAGGAGGCATGTGCGGACTTCGACCTGCGCGCACACTCTGGATCGACGCCAATTCGAAACGTCGAACTTCGCCGCATTGATTGCCGAGCCGACCAGGCGCCAGGGCTCGCCTATGGAATGGCCCTTGCGCTCAGATGCGCCCATACAAAAACCACTCCGCATGGTGATTTTTGATTGCAATCATTCGCTGCGGGGACCCGAAACAACCGAGAGTAGAGCTGCTTTATTTGAGACGGAGCGGAGTTATCGTGGGAGGTCACAGTCATCCATTACCCATCTGCCCGAAGCCTGACGATGCAAGTTGACGAGGACCTTCGCACCAAAGCAGGCGCCGCTTTGCATCGAGCCCCATAAATTCCCTCACATTTTTGGCCGATCATTTGCGTACTCTACGCAAAATTACGCCAGATCTAAGAGTTACTGTGCCGACAAGACCTCCTTCATCCGAGCCAGCAAAGCCGGCGGCGTCTTGCTCAGCTCCATCAAACGCTGCTGTAATTCAGCGCCGGTCATGGGGTTGAGATCAGCGCCGGACGTGGCGATTTCCGCCTTCAATTCGGGATCGTTCATGGCGGCGTCGAAAGCGGCGCGCAGTTCAGCGATCCGGATCGGCGGCAATCCGGGCGGCGCCAGGAAAGAACGACCAACGATGTCCTGCCCACTCGCATAAAGCGTGAGGATCTGCTTCCCCTCGTCGGTCTTGGCGATCTCCGCCGCGGCTGGCACATCCGGCAATTCCGCAAGCCGCTTGCTGGAATGCAGCAGCAAGACATTCACGGTCTTATCCCGCAACCAATCCGCTTTTCCCGTCCGCAGCAGATTCCAATCGGTGGTGGCGGCCTCAACCTCACCGCGCTCCATGGCGAGCAAGGAAGGCGCTGAACCCTGATACCCCGCTACGATCTTGAAGCGGCTGTCGGCGAAGGCGTTCAAGAGCATGGAATAGCCGTAAGTCGTCGAGCCCGGTCCTGTCGTTGCGATCGGGATTTCCCGCTTGCTCAGGTCGGCCGCTGATTTCACGTTGGAGGTGTTCCAGGTCATGATGACGCCGACGACGTCGCTGACCCGCCCGACCCAGTTGAACTGCTCCGTCTTGTACCTGACCGCCGGATTGCCGAGCACCTCCTCGAGCCAGAGCGAAAGAGTGACGATGCCGATCGCGGTCCCATCACGAGGCGCGATGGTGAAAAGGTGGTTCGCAGCCCTCAAGCCGCCAGCGCCCGGCATCGAACTGACGATTACGGTCGGGTTGCCTGGGAGGTGCTTGCCGATATGACGAGACAACAGGCGACCATAAAAATCGTAGCTGGCTCCAGGTTCGAACCCTACAAAGATAGTGAGGGTCTTTCCCTTGTAGAACTCTTGCGCGCTCGCCGCGATCGGCCCTGCCGACGACATCGTCAGGGCCATGATCAAGAGGGCTGAGGCTGCGTGGCGCTTAATCCAAGATGTCATGTCTATGATCCTCTCCTGAAAGCACTGATGTGATGATGAGGTCGGGTCAGACCGGAACAAATGTGATGTTGGCCGGATGTGGCTGCGCAGCCCTGAAAGGAGTCGGCGAGAGCTTGCCGTCTTCACCGATCGAAAGCACAAGGACCTCTGAACTTAGGATCATCGCGACAAGCAAAAACCGACCATCGGGTGAGATGGTGCAATTGCGGGGATTCTTGCCCTCAAGTTGAATGGTCTGGATGCGCTCAAGCGCGCCTGTTTCCTGATCAATCCTGAAGACTGAAGCCGAATTGATGCCACGCACAAGCGTGTATAGATATTCGCCGGACGGATGGACCTTGATCTCCGAGGGCATCATGGTGAGGCTGTCCTCGACGCCCTCAGGAAGCGAGCTTACGAGATGCAGCGGCTCAAGGCCGCCGTCTTCATCATAGCGAAAAGACGCGATGACTGATTTCGTCTCATAATTGGCGAAGAGCAAAGGAGCGTTTGGGTGGAAGACGCTGCATCGGACGGAAGCGCCGGGAATGGTGGCGAAGGGGCCATCGCCGCACAGAACCAGTTTGCGCGCGGCATAGTCGATGCGAAACATCAGGATCTGGTCGTTGCCCTTGTCGCCCACAAGAAACAGCTTGCCCGAGGGCGACATAGAGACGGAGTGCAAATGGGGATGAGTCTGCTGCTTGAGCGGACCGCCGGCGCCTGTCTGGATGAAGATGTCGCAGGGATCACCGATGGAGCCATCCTCCGCCAGAGGAAACATGACGATCGAAGCGTCATCATATTCAGAGATCGTCGAATAGCGGCCCGCCTGGTCCCGCTTCACTTTGGTGACGGGAAAAGACCCGGTGTGATGCGGAACGATGAGATAATTTCCAGTGGGGTCCTGAGCGAGCGACACGGGCAATGCGCCATAGCTCGGCTGGTGGTTGATTTCGGTGAGATCACCGGTCGTTGCATCTATGGCGAAGGCGAAGACCTGGCCGCCGCCGCCATAGGGCCTGTCGGGAAGCGTCATATCCTCGTGGCCGAAATAGATCGCGTTACGCCTCGCGTCGAGCAGGGCGTTGCCGGCCGTGATGTGGTCGTGAACGACCTTGAGCGGCGTCAGTTCTCCCGTTTCATTATCGAACCGACAAATGCCGATCCCATAACCCGAGGGCTGGGGCATGCCCCAGGTCTGCGGCCGCATCCTGAAGTTGCCAACGTAAACAAAAGAGTATGACGTATCGGTCATCGCCTCAGACCCCCTTGAGCATCGAGTAGATGGTGAGGGCCGTTCCGCCGAGGATAAGATCGCGATCAACCTCTGAGAGGTCTGCGATCAAGTCTCTTGTCACCGCAAGGTTCTCAGCCATCGTTCCTGGCGAACTCGGCCAGTCCGAACCCCACGCGATGCGGCCCGCGCCGAATTCAGCGACGACCTTCTTCATGAAGGCCCGGCCGTCAGCCTCGGCCTTGCGAAGAGACGACGGCACTGCGGGCGTGAGTTTGAGATGAATATTCGCAAGTGCGGCCATGCCGAACAGGGGCGCCGCCGCAGCAAAGTCCCCGCCGCCCGTCACATCAGCCTGCGCGAAATGGTCGACAAGGATGGGAACATTCGGAAAACGCCGCGCCAGCGCCACGATCGCGGGAACGCCGGACACGTTGGTGTTGATGCACATGGACAGGCCGCGCTCCCCCATGAGATCCCAGACAGGATAAGTACGGGGATCATCAAGGCTGCTGGCGTCGACCGCCTTGGTCGACCCGCCAGTAAAAATGCGGAAGCAGACAACGCCTCGTTCAATCCAGTTCTTCGCGCAGGCGATCGCGTCAGGCGCCAGCAGATCGATGGAGCCGACGGCGACGCAGCGATCGGGAGCGTGGCGCGCTGCGTCCACCACAAGCGAATTGTCGAAACCATAAACCGTCGAGGCATGGACGATCGCCGCCTTTTGCACCCCCGCGCGATCCATCTCGGCGAGCAGATCCTCGATGCGCGCGGTGCGGTTCTTCGACCAGTCGGAGCGGACGCCGAACAAAGGCGAAGGCGGGTAGCGCTCGACATCTGGCGAAATGGTGTGGGGATGAACGTCCACGATTGTGCTTGCCATTCGCAGTTTCTCCGATTGAAAGGGAACACTGGTCAACCGGGCGCTTGTTCAGCGCCCGTAAAACGCCTTCACGGTCTCTTCCGCCACAGTCTGGACGAAGAGCCGCGTCTCAGCGTCAAGCGCGCCGAAATAGTCATAGGGGTTGCCGACCGGGGAGCGTCCGTAGACGCTGGCGTAGACTACGCAGGCCGAAAGGTATTGCCCCGCAAGCGTCGGGTGGTTGGCGTCATAGCCGACTTGCAGCTTGAGGTCGGGACGTCTGCGATAAGCTTCCTTGAAAGCAGGCGCGAGAGGGATGACCAAGGCCTCCACCTCATTGCCGACCGCGAGCATCATATCGCCAGTTTTCTTGCCAAGATCGCTCGCGCCCTGCGGGCTGCCGGGGGCGAAGGCCGGGAGCCACAAAAGCGCTGTGCGGCCGCCTCTGCTCTTGATGGCCTTGTCGAACTCGATGACCTTCTGGCGATAACGCGCGCGGCCCTCGTCCGTTGCGGCATCCTGCGAATTGCCGCCAAGCACGAAGAGTTCGTAGGGCTCCTTCGGCCCGAGATTGCCGGGTGTCGTCAGGAACTCGATCGGATAATTGGCGAGGTTGGCGCCAGTGATATGCACCGACTTGTAGCCATCCTTGAGGTTGAGCGGATTCTTGTCCGCCGAGTCAAGGCGGTGCACATGGGTTTGCAGACCGCCGCTGTAATAGACGAGGCTGTTGGCGATGAAGAGGACGCGTTTGGGCGCAGAGCCCGGCAGGGTCTTCACGACCGGCGCGGAGGCATCCTGCGCAAAGGACGCCACGGGCGCGAAGATCGGCGTCGCCGCGATCAATAGAGCCATGATGCGAGATTTCATTGGCGCGTCTCCCTTCAGTGATGTTCAAACAGGACGGATTCGCGAACATCATGTTCGATGAGCTTCCAGATGTGATCGACGAGCGTGACGAATTTCGGATCGCGCTTGGTGGCTATGGTGCGCGGGCGCGGCAGGTCGATTTCGACTTCTTCCAGAATGCGGCCCGGACGACGCGCGAAGACAAGGACGCGGTCTGACAGGAACACCGCTTCGTCGATCTGGTGCGTGACGAAAAGGACGGTCTTGCGCCCCTCTTCCCAGATGCGCTGCAATTCAACTTGCATGATCTCGCGCGTCTGGGCGTCGAGCGCCGAGAAGGGTTCGTCCATGAGCAGCAGTTCAGGGTCGATGGCGAGGGCGCGCGCGAGGTTCACGCGTTGCCGCATGCCGCCTGACAACTGGCGCGGAAAATAGTTTTCGAAGCCCTTGAGGCCCACGAGGTCGAGCAGCTTGCGTGTGCGCGCCAAATCTTCCGCCGAGATGCGGCCCGCCAGTTCGAGCCCCACGATGGTATTGTCGAAAATGTTGCGCCAGGGCAGCAGGCTGTCGGATTGAAAGACAAAGCCGCGATCGCGGCCGGGGCCGGAGATCGCGCGTCCGTCGACCTCCACAGCGCCGCCATCGGCGGTCTCAAGCCCTGCGACGATGCGCAGGAAGGTGGTCTTGCCGCACCCGCTCGGGCCGACCAGCGCAACGAATTCGCCCTCGCGGATGTTTGCGGAGACCTCGTGCAGGACTTCAAGATCGCCAAAATGCTTGGTGAGGGCGCGGGCCTCAAGCTTGTCAGCGGTCATCGGTCAATCCTTGGTCCAGGGCACGAGCCGCGTTTCAAGCTTCGAAAAAGCCGAGTTCATGAGGATGCCGCTCGCCGCCAGGATCGCCACGGCGGCGAAGAGTTCAGGCATGTTGAAACTGTCGGCGGATTGGCCGATGAGGCGTCCAAGGCCGAGGCGCGAGCCGAAAAGCTCCGCCACGACGACGCCGATGAGACCGCGCCCGATGCCGAGCTTCAAACCCGCAAGGATGAAGGGCGTCGCGGAGGGCAGCGACACCTTCAGGAAAAGCTGGCGGGGCGTCGCCCCAAAGCAGCGCATCATTTCCAGATACCGCTCGCTCGTGCTGCGGATGCCCGCCTCCGTATTGATAGTCACGGCAAAGACAACGAGCAGCACGACGACGAGCACCTTGGACCAGATGCCGATGCCAAGCCACAAAATGAAGAGCGGGCCCAGAGCCACCGTCGGCGTGGCGTAGAGGCCGGAGATCCATGGTTGAAGCCAGCTCTTCCAGAAGGGGCTGGTGGCGATAAGCAGGCCGGTCGCTACGCCCACCACCGCCGCGATGGCGTAGCCGAGAAGAAACTCGACGGCGCTGGTCTTCACATGGGCCCAGAGTTCGCCGCTGAGGGAAAGCGACACAAGGGCCTCAAGAACCTGCGTGGGCGAGGCGAGGAAGAGTGAATTGGCGATGACGAGGTCGCTGAAGATCTGCCAGCCGATGAGCCCGACGACCACCGAGATGATGGCGACCTGATAGCCTTCGAGCTCGACGCGTCCGGACGCCGTCTTGCCGGAGCGGAGGAATGGCAGGGGGACGAGAGGTTTCTTGTCGTAGGCCATCACCTGGTTCCGCCGTCATCTTTGCGACCCAAGAGCGCAAGTGCTTCGGCATGGTAGGAGAGATCGACATATCGCTGCGGATCAAGGTTCCCCGCCGCGCCGCCCTGCAGGCTCGCGCGCAAGGCCAGGGTATTGCGTATGCCCTCCTCATCCATCGCTGCAGTTGGCTCAAGGCCGAAACCGGGCTGACGCAGGAGAACGAGAGTTTGTTCGGCGATGTCGCGTTCGGTCCCCAGATCTTCGATCAGCACCGTGACACAGTCTTCATGACGGTGTGGATCGAGCGTCAGGCTCAACCCTTCGAGATAGGCTGCGATATAGCGCACCAGCAAATTGCGGTTGGCCTGCGCCCAGGCCCGCATGACGAAAGCCGAGCCCGCCTGATAGGGCCCGACGTAGTTCGTGGTGTCGCCAAGACTACGGAAGCCGAGCCGGGTCGCGTCAAGCGAATAGGGAAGGTTCAGGATCGCGGCGGAATTATCCTTGTCCGCCTGCATGGCGGCGATGCGCAATTCCCCGCGCCCCACGGGCTTGACCTCATAATCGCGGTCGCGGACGAGTCCGTGGTCGGCGAAGATCTTGTAGGCCTGCAACGCGAAAGCCGTATCAGGCGCATCGACGATGAGGCGCTTTCCGCGCACGCCCTCGACCGAGGTGATTTCGGACTGAACGAAAAGTTCATTCATGCCGCTGTCGCCGCCAAGGACCACGACCACATCCTCGCCATCGACATCCTTCATGGAGACTGCATTGTCGAAAGCGACGTGGACGAGTTGAAAATCTCCGCGCGCAAGGCCGGTGCGCTGTTCTCGCGAATTCTCCGTCGATACAAGCTGCAGATCGACGCCGCGTGCAGCAAACAGGCCCGCGCGAAGCGCCATGCGGATTGGCAGCGATTTGGCGGTGGGGCTGCAGTTGACCGTAAGAACGTCGTTCACGGGATGATCCTTCGCGTGGATTCAGAAAGGCTCGGACGAAAATTCGACGCTCCGCTCAGCCTTCACCATATCGGGGCTCGGCGGCGGCGTGGCGCCCCACTGGTCCATGCGGCCTGGCTGCGGCGTCCAGTCTTCCGGTGAGCCGACGCGGTAGGTCTCATCGATCTGCTGCACCTCCGTCGTATATTCCAGCGGAAGACATTCCGGCCCGACGAAATAGGAGAAGATATTGTCGCCGGGCCCGTGACGCCCGACGCCCCAGGCGATGTTCACGCCATATTCGCGCAGGCGCCCGACGCCCCGCATCAGGGCGTCGAATGTCGGGACCTCGAAGGCGATATGATGAAGTGAGGTATGCGAGCCCGGCACAAGGGCCACGCTATGATGATCTGAATTGCAATTCAGGAAGGTGATGCGGCGTGAGCGATCGACCAGCTTGAAGCCGAGCGTCTGCGTATAGAATGTCTCGACGGTCGGCGCATCCGACGTGTTCAGCACCACATGCGAAATCTTGCGCGGCCGGTCTATGGCGTCCTGCGTGTCGGCATGGCGATGGTCCCCGGCGAGGATGCGCAGAAGACGTCCCTCGGGGTCGCGCACGGTGAAGCCGTAACCGCCGCCATATTCTGCGATGTTGGCCGGGGCTGAAAGATCCGATGCGCCCGCCGCCGCGAGACGCGCATGGAGCACGTCGACGGCCGCCTTGTCCCAGGCGCGCAGGTCAACGCACAGAATTTCCATCCGCGCCCTCTGCTGCAATGCAACAACATAGGCGTCAGGACCAGTGCCCCTCAGGTGAACAGAGCCATCGTCGACATTCGCCGCCGTCAGTCCCCACCCTTGCTTGAAAAACTCAATTGTATTTTCAAACTGGGTGACGCCGATATGCACGCTCCTGACGCCGCAGATCAGGGACGGCGAAAATGGCGCGCGAGGCGTAGTCATCGGCTGTTCTCCACCCATATGGACGGTCTGTGACGGGTCCGTTACAATTCTTATTGCTATTGGACGGAAGGGCGGGATGAACGCCAATCCAAATGACGGTGTGGATCATTGCTTTTTCGGGATCAGATGACGGCGGATCGAACCGGATGAACGACAGGCAGGCATTCGATCGGCTTCGACTTCCCAGCTTCCGCCATTTGCGCGTCTTTCAGGCTGTCGCGAGCTCCAGCAACCTGAGCCGCGCGGCAGCAGAAATGAACATGTCCCAGCCAGCCGTGACGCAGGCCATGGCGAGGATCGAGGAATGGGTCGGCGCCACGCTTTTCCAGCGCAGCAGCAAGGGCACCTACCTCACGCGTGAAGGAAAGATCTTCAACGATTGCGTCAATCGACTGTTCGATCGCATCATGGACCTGCTTGAAACGACGATCCTGCGGGATAGCTCGAAGCGGGCGGTGAGGGTCGCGGCATCCCGCCTGAAGGCGTCGCACATCAACGTGCTGGCCGTGGTCGCCAGCAGCTATTCCTTCGAGGACGCGACGCTGGCCCTTGGCATATCGCGAACCACCGTGCAGCGCACAGCGCGGGAACTGGAAGCCATCCTCGGTCGGCAGCTCTATGAGCGCGGCCCCCATGGCATCGCCGTCACGAACGACACGCGCGAACTCGCCCGCGCCCTGCAGCGGATCTGTCAGGAATTGCGCGAGGAGATGAGCGAGGTCACGCTGCAACGCGACAAGTCAGCGCTGCGCGTCTTCATCGGGGCGCAGCCGCTCGCCTCCCGCGCGCTGCTGGCCGTCGCGATCAATGGCGTACTGTCGCAATATCCCGAGGCGCGCATACGCATCATCGAAGGCTCCTACCAATTTCTGCTTCAGGAATTGCGCAGCGGCCATATCGATCTGATGTTCGGCGGATTGCAGCGCCCGCCGAAGATCAACGACGTGATCGAGGAGCCGCTGTTTGAGGAACCTTATTGCGTCGTAGCGCGCGCCGGCCATCCATTGGCGCGACGGAAAACCGTCAAGATCGCTGATCTTCTCGGGGTGGACTGGGTTCTGCCAGGCGTCGGCACGCAGCGCCGCCAGGCTTTCGAGCGCTTGTTTTCAACCGCAGGGCGCCTGCCCAATTGCTCCGTGGAGACGACCTCCGTCACCGCGCAGATCGCGATTCTCGCAACGAGCGATCGCGTCACGCTTCTGACGCGGACCGAACTCACCCTGGAGCCGCAGATACGCGGCTTCACCGTCCTGCCGCTCAAAACCTCCATCGCGCGCACGGCCGATGGCGTGACGATGCGCTCGGAATGGAAGCCGACCCCGGTGCAGGCCTGTTTTCTCGATCAACTGCGCGACTGCGTCCGAAAATTCGGCCTTGTGGCGGCGAATCGAGAGGTCGGACCGAAGGTGGATGTCTCCTGGCACGACAGAAGCGGCCGCGAGAACCATGAGGACGAGGGAGGAGCGCGGTGACGCCCCGCGTCCGGTTTCAGGGAATAACCGACCTCGCAATGGACTGATCAAGCGCCTCGAAGTCATGATAGCCGATGAGATCGTAAAGCTCAGCTCGCGTCTGCATCTGCTGCACAAGCGATTGCGTGGAGCCCGCCTCGGACAGTGTCGCATAAAGGCCTTCCGACGCCTTCGCGGAGATGCGCAGGGAGCTCACCGGCCAGATCACCATGCGATAACCCATCTGGCGAAATTCCTCCGCAGTGAAGAATGGGGTGCGGCCGAATTCGGTCATATTGGCGAGCAGCGGCGCATCGATCCTGCGCGCGAATTCGCGGAACATGCATTCGTCTGTCAGGGCCTCCGGGAAGATCGCGTCAGCTCCCGCCGCCAGATAGGCTTTGGCGCGTTCAACCGCCCCGTCGAGGCCCTCGCTCGCAGCCGCATCCGTGCGGGCGATGATGTAGAGATGGCGGCGAGCGCGCGCGGCGGCGGCGACTTTCGCCGCCATGTCATCTTTGCTCGCAATCTTCTTGTCGCTGAGATGGCCGCACTTCTTAGGCAGGATCTGATCCTCGAGATGGACCGCGCCCGCGCCCGCATCCTCAAAGCAACGAACCATGTTCATGACATTGAGGGCCTCGCCATAGCCTGTGTCCCCATCCACCAGAACCGGGAGGCCGGAGGCCCGCGAAACCTGGCGGATATAAAAGGCCATATCCTCGATCGTGAGGATGCCAAGGTCGGGCAAGCCCATAGAGGCGGAGACGGCGGCCCCTGACAAATAAAGCGCCTTGAAACCGGCGCGCCTCGCCTGCAGGGCGCAAAGGCCATTATGAGCGCCGGGCATGCCCAGGATCTCGCCATCGCGGATCAGCGCGCGAAAACGCTCCCCTGCAGGAGCATGCTCGTGAGTTTCGCCCAAGAGGTACATATCCTAATCCCGTCTTGCTGACTGCGCGATGAATCGCCGGGCCATGATGATCGGACCTGCCGGGAAAAGCGAGGCGGCGGGCGGAAAGTCAATGGCCAGAAGCCCATTTCCAATTATGGCGCCGCCATGCTGCGCCGCCGCCAACAGCCCCAGTGCAAAAAAGTTATGAAGTGGCGTCTTTTTCGGATTGGTCAAGGGAGCCTGAAAAACGGACAGTTCCACTCAATTGGGCAAAATCAGGTTCCGATGCGCGCATCGAAGGATGACGCCGGGTCGGGGAGGAGAACAGGCCGCATGCCCGAGGCGACGCAGTCGCCTGTCGTATGGGGTTCCGCGACCTGACTGGAGGAGGACATCATGGGGCCTGACTATCGCAAGATATGGAAGCGCAGCGCTGCGGCCTGCCTTATGGCTTTCGCTATCGTCGCCACGCCTCCAGCGTCAGCACCGACCGTCGCTGCGGAAAAGGTGGTCGTCACCGGCGTACTGGGCTCCTGGACCTCCGGCCTGTGGCCTTTCCTGATCGCGCGGAAAAAAGGACTCTTCTCGCGGCATAACATCCGTCACGACATCGTGTTCGTTCCGACGGCGCCAGGTCTTGTGCAGCAACTCACCGCAGGCTCCATAGACATGGTCGCGTTGAACGGGCTGGCAGAACCGCTGCACGCCGTCGAAAAGGGCGCGCCCGTCGCCATCATGCGCATCATGGGCCAGACATCCAACTATGTCATGATCGGCGGCAAGTCGATCAAGTCCCTTGCTGACCTGAAAGGCAAGAAAGTGGCCCTCGGCGGCCTGCGCGACATCAACAAGATCTACTTTGATCGCGTGATGGCCCATACCGGCCTCAAGGACTCCGACTTCGACATCATCGTGATCGGCGCGACAGGAGCAAGGTTCGCTGCGCTCCAGTCGGGCTCCATCGACGGGACGATGCTGGTGCCGCCTTTTAATTTCACCGCCGTCAAGAATGGCTTCAATTCTCTCGGCCTCGTGCGCGACTATGCGCCTGATCTGCCGCAAACAGGCATGCAGGCTTCGCAACGCTGGGCGAAGGCGAATATGAGCGACGCCAAGGAGATCAATATCGCCATCGATGAAGCCGTGGCCTGGTTCTATGACGATAAAAACCGGCAGGAAGCCATCGACATTCTTGTGGAGGCTTCAAAGGGCGACCCGAAGGAGATCGGCGAGTCCTACGACTTTCTTCGCTCCATCGAATTCTTCGCGCGCACCAGCGTGATCCACACCAAGCCGCTCGAAAACATGATGCGCGATATGGTCGCCATCAAGGACATGTCGAAGATGATCCCCGTCTCCTCGCTTGTCGTGCCCGGACTCAACGAGATCGCCGACTGATCAGGAAGAGACGATGACCTTCACGCTCATGCTCACTGGCGACGTCAACCTGATGAACGTCACCGACCCCGACGTTCCCTTCCGCAGGGTGCGTGACGCCTTCAAAACCGCCGACCTGGTCTTCTCTAATCTTGAATGTTGCCTTACAGAGCGGCTGAACGAGGGCTCGACCCATGTCGAGGGCTTTTTCTCTGATCCGAAGGTCACAGAGAGCGCGCTGAAGAGCGCTGGCATCGAGGTCGTCGGCCTCGCCAACAATGTGAATTACGGCGAAGAAGCGATCAACGAATCCATCGGCCACCTCGACCGCGCGGGCATTCCCCATACAGGCGCCGGCGCCAATGACGCCGCAGCACGCGCGCCCGCCACCGTCGAGCGCAAAGGCAGAAAGATCGCCTTTCTGCAGCGCAGTTCAGTCTATTGGGCGACCAACCACGAGGCGACGAAACATTCGGCCGGCATCGCCGTCATCCGAGGCCACACGGCCTATCAAGTGCCCATGTATAAAATGAAGAAAGAAATCCCCCCGCTGAACCGACCGGGGATTCCCCCTTATATCGTGACATGGGCTGACAAAGCCTATCTTGAGCGATTTGAAGCCGATCTTGCGAAGGCGCGGGCCGAAGCCGACATCGTCGTCTGCTCATTTCACTGGGGCCTGCACAAGGATGTGCTGGATTACATGAAGGAGATCGCTCATTGCGCCATCGACATGGGCGCGGATGTGGTGATCGGCCACGGCCCGCATTACTCGCTCGGCGTAGAGGTCTACAAGGGCAAGCCGATCTATTACGGCCTTGGCTCCTTCTCCTTCCATACCGGCCACGGCGGCGTCGCCCATGGTGACTGGATCGGCATGATGGCGAAGGTGCGCTTCGGTGACGATGGCTTGGAATCCGCCGGCTTCGAATTCGTGCGCCACAACCAGGACAACGAAACCTATGTCTGCGACCTCGCGAAGGAAGAGGAGGAATTCCTCGACATCGAAAAGCGCTCGCGGGACATGGGCACGCGGATCATGCGTGAGGGCGATCACGTCTCGCTGAAACTGCGCTGAGGCGGAACATGAGCGGTCCAAGCGCAGAACTCGCCCGTTTCGCCACGTCATTCTCCATTGATGACGCGCCTGCCCCCGTGATTGAGCGGGCGCGCGAATGCCTGATCGACACATTCGCCATCGCAGTGCGCGGACGGGCGACCAAGTGGGGCGAAATCGCCATCGCGCAGGCCAGCCAGTCCACCGGCCCCTGTCGATTGATCGGCATGCCCGGCGTCAAACTTGCCGCTGAACAGGCGGCCTTCGCCAATGGCCTCCTCGCCCATGCGCTCGAACTCGACTCGCTGCGCAAGCCCGGCGCTGGCGTGCATCCCGGCGCCATCGTCGTAGCGGCCGCCTTGGCTGCGGCGCAAGAGCGTGGCGCGAGCGGCCGGGCGCTGCTCGAAGCCATCATCGTAGGCTTTGAAACGCTCATGCGCATCGGCGCGTCGACGCTGCATTCCGCAGAACCGCGCGGCTTTCACGCCCCAGGCCTCACCGGACCCTTCGGAGGTGCTGCCGCCGCAGGCAGGATCTACGGCTTTGATGCAGAGCGCATGAACTCCGCCTTCGGCATCGCCGCTTCGCTTTCTGCTGGCCTGATGCAATTCGCCTATGAAGGTCAGGGGGCCATGGTGAAACGCCTGCACATCGGCCGCGCCGCGCAAAACGGCGTCTTCGCCGCACAGCTCGCCGCGCGCGGCTATGAAGGGCCGCATCAGTCGCTTGAGGGCAAGCGTGGATTTCTTGCGACCTTCTGCGGCAAGCAAGATCTGGCGAAGCTGACCGACGGCCTCGGCCGCGACTTTGAAACGCTCAAGCTCTGCCTCAAGCGCTACCCCTGTCACATCACCGCGCATACTTCGATCTATGCCGTGGAATGCTGGCGGCGCGACATCGGGCTGGGGCCAGAGGATGTGGAGAACATCACCGTTCATGGCACGAGCCGGATGGCTGAACTGAATGGAAGCAAGGCGCCGAGCGATCCCGCCCTCGCCAACTACTCCATTCCCTTTTCGCTCGCCTGCGCTCTGACAGGCGACGCAGCCGATCCCGCAACCTTCGATCCAGCGAAGCTGCGCGATCCCCTGGTTCTGGCGCTGGCGCGCAAGATCGATGTGGTGAGCGATGGCCGCGAAAGCCATTCCGACTGGATGACTCGCAGCGTGCTCACACTGACCGATGGTCGTGTGCTGGAGCGTGAGGTCGCGGAATTTCCGGGCACGCCCGGCATGCCCCTGACGGCGGCGCAACTGCACGAACGCTTCGACATCATGACGCGCGATTATCCCGGCGATAAGGACGCCGTCTTCGCGCGGCTTCTCAAAATCGAACAAGAAAGGCAGCTCGACTGGCTGTCCTGAAAGAGGAACGAAAAACCATGGCCAAGTCCCACAACGGCGACAATCCGCACAGCAAGGCGATTGCGGAATTCGTCAGCGGATTCACCTTCGAGCGCATTCCCGCCGATGTGCTCAAGCGCATCAAGCTCCTCACCCTCGACTCGCTGGGCTGCGCCATTTATGGCGTCGATCTGCCCTGGAGCCGTATTCTGCGTGAGACGCTCGGCGAGGTCGATAAGACCGCGGATTCCTCGGTCTGGGGCACGAAGGACAAGCTCTCCTCGCCGCACGCAGTCCTCATCAATGGCGCGCTGGTCCAGAGCTTCGAGCTTGACGACGTCCATCGCGTCGGCGTTCTGCATGTCGGCGCCGTGACGCTGCCCGGCGTGCTCGCGGTGCTCGAAAAAGATGCCTCCATTTCCGGCAAGGAGTTCCTCGCCGCCACGGTCGCTGGTTATGAAATTGGTCCGCGCGTCGGCATCTGCATGGGGCAGGAACATATTGGCCAGGGCTGGCATTCCGGCGCGACGCTAGGCGTCTTCTCTGCAGCGGCTGGCTCGGCGCGCGCGATGCGCCTTGACGTCGGGCAGACCATCAACGCCATTGGCATCGGCGGAACGCAGGCTGCCGGCCTCATGGCCGCGCAATATGGCTCCATGGTCAAGCGCATGCATGCGGGACGCTCCGCGCAGTCCGGCTATTACGGCGCGCTTCTTGCGAAGAAGGGCTACACTGGCATTCAGGATGTGCTCGAAAGCGAATATGGCGGCTTCTGCACCACTTTCTCGCGCTCAACCGACCGGTTCAATCTCGCCGCTTTGTCCGATGGCCTCGGCGAGCGCTTCGAAACGATGCAGATCGCGCTGAAATTTTATTCTTGCGTCGGCTCGAACCACACCACGCTCGACGGCATCCGCGACATTCAGGCGCGTCGCCCCTTCACCCTCGCTGACATCGAAAAGATCATCGTCCACGGTTCGCGCGTCACGGTCGACCATGTGGGCTGGCCCTACAAGCCACAGGGGCTGACCTCCGCGCAGCTCAACCTGCCCTATTGCATCGCCACCTTCCTGCTCGAAGGCGACGCCTTCGTCGCGCAGTTCACGCAGGACATGGTGGCTGACCCCAGGCGCATCGAAGTCTCCAAGCTCGTCGATGTCGTCGAAGACCCTGCCATCACCGCGCTTGGCTCGCGCTACCGCCACAAGGTGCGCGTCGAGATTCGCTTCAAGAACGGCGACGTGCAGGAAGAAACGGTCGAGGCGCCCCGCGGCAGCGAGCATAAGTTCGCGACCGAGGAAGACGTCATCGCCAAGTTCCGCAAGCTCGCGGAGACCCAATTCTCGCGCGAGAAGACCGACCGCGTCATCGACCTCGTGATGAACGCCGAACGGCTCGCGAGCGCGCAGGACATCTCAAGGGCTCTTCAGGCCTGACACCTACCAAAAAAGGATAAGGACATGCGTATCTGCCGTTTCGGAGACGATCGCCTCGGCGTTGTGATTGGCGACAAGGTCCATGATGTCACGGACATCCAGACCGAGATCCGCGCCGCAACCCCCTATGTCGCGATCTGCGACGCCGTCGTCGCCGCCCTTCCGCGTTACAAGGACCGCCTCCTGGAAGCCGCCCGCAAGGCGCCGGGCATCGATTTGTCCAGCGTGAAGCTTTTATCGCCCGTCGCGCGCGCCCCCAAGGTGGTGGCTGCGCCGACGAATTATCAGGACCATATCGTCGAAATGCAGCCGGGCCGTGACGCCACCGGCAACAAACACACCGCCAAGATCGGGACAGACGGGCTCTTCCTCAAGGCGGCGACCTCGCTTGTCGGACCCTCCGAGGGCGTGCCTGTGCGCTTCCCCGAGCGCCGCACAGACCATGAGCTAGAACTTGTGGTCGTCATCGGCAAGCAATGTTCGGATGTCACGCAGGACGACGCCCTCGATTATGTCGCCGCTTATTCGCTTGGCCTCGACATGACGATCCGCGGGCCGGAGGATCGCTCCTTCCGCAAGTCTCCGGATGGCTATGTCGTGCTTGGCCCGTGGATGGTGACGGCCGATGAAATCCCCGACCCCGCCAATGTGCCGCTTGAACTCAAGGTCAATGGCGAGACGCGGCAGAAAACCAACACGAGCCACCTGATCTACAGCGTGCGCCGCCTCATCGAATTCGCGACGTCCTTCTATACGCTCTATCCCGGCGACCTCATCTACACCGGCACCTGCGCAGGCGTCGGCCCGGTGAAGCCCGGCGATGTGATCACGCTTGAGAGCCCGTTGATCGGCCGCATGGACGTGCCGGTGCGCACCCATCAGCACTGAGGATCATCACAATGCTCTATAGAAAAGCAAATGGACTGCGCATCGCCTATGACATCGTCGGCGATGAAAAGGCGCCGGTCGTCTATTTCGGCCACGCGCTCGCCTCCGACATGGGCATGTGGGCTGAACAGGTCGCGGCTTTCACCGCCGCTGGCTTTCGTGTGCTGCGCGTCGATCTGCGCGGCCATGGCGGCAGCGACGCCGCGCCAGGCCTCTATCTGATGGATGACCTCGTCAACGACGCCGTCGAAGTCATGGATCGGCTGGGCATCCAGAAGGTCCATTTCTGCGGCCTCTCCATTGGAGGCATGATCGGCCAGGGCCTCGGCATCAACCACCCTGATCGCCTGCAGTCGCTGATCCTCTGCGACACCCAGAGCCAGTCGCCCGCCGACGCGCAGAAGCGCTGGGGCGATCGAATCATCCTCATCCGCCGCGACAATTCGTTGGAGCCCATCGCCGACACGACGCTCGGCCGCTGGCTGAGCGCTGAATTCAGGGCCCGCAACCCCGCGCGTTGGGAACAGATCCGCGAAACCGTCGCCGCCTGCACACCCACAGGCTATATCGGCTGCGCGGCCGCGATCCAGAATTTCAACTGGACAGGTCAGCTCTCCAAGATCTCCGCCCCGACCTATGTGCTGTGCGGCGAAGATGATCCCGGCGCCAACCCGGAGGAGAACAAGATGATCGCGCAGACGGTGCAACGGGGCGAATTTCTGGCGATCCCAAAGGCGCGTCACCTGCCGAACATCGAAGACCCCGATGGTTTCAACCGCATCGTCATCGACTGGTGCAAGCGGCACAACTAAAATCAGGAGGGGCTTTGATGCGCAGGTTCGCCCATGCAATCACCCTTGCGTCGATCTGCCTCGCGCTCGTCACCGGGGGCGCGAACGCCGACTCCGTCGCTGATTTCTACAAGGGCAAGACGCTGACGCTGGTGTCAGGCTTCTCACCCAATGGCGAAAATGACCTTCAATTCCGGCTGCTCGGCCGTCACATCGGCAAGTATATTCCGGGCAATCCGCAGACGATCGTCTCCGGCATGCCCGGCGCCGGCACCATGCTGGCCGCCAACCATCTCGTGAAGGCGCCGGCTGACGGCACGGTCATCTCGACCTTCACATCGCAGGCGGCGATCGAGCCCTATCTCGGCAACTCAGCAGCTTTGTTCGATCCGCTGAAGCTGAGCTGGATCGGCAGCATGTCGCAGGAACGCCAGTTCTGCGCATTGGTGGGCGCGCCGCAGGGTGTGAACAGCTTCGACGATCTGCGCACAAAGGAAGTCGCCTTTGGATCGAGCGCGCCCTCGACGGACATATTCCGTTACAGCGTGGCGATCAAAAACCTGCTCGACGCCAAGATGAAACTGGTGCTCGGCTACGCCGGCATGCCCGGTGTTCGGCTCGCGCTTGATCGTGGCGAGGTCAATGGCGTGTGCGCCGTTTCTGAAATGATTTTACGGACCACGCTCGCGGACTCTCTCAAGGAGAAGAAGATCAATCTGATCCTCCAGATGGGACGTTCGACCACGGATGAATTCGGCCCCATCCCGAGCGTGTTCAGCTACGCCAGGGACGAAACGACGACACAGCTTCTTGAATTCTTCTTCAAAGACCTCGCGATCGGCCGACCAATCGCGGCGCCGGCAGGGGTTCCCGTCGAGCGGCTGGCCGCCTTGCGTCAGGCTTTGGCCGAAACGCTGAAGGACGATGCTTTTCTTGGCGAAGCCCAGCGCATCGGCATGTCCATCAGCCCGGTCGCAGCGACGGAGATTCAAGCCACACTCGACTCGCTCTCGAAGAAGCCCAAGAGCTTTTACGACGACGTCAGGCGCGCATCCGAATAAGCCTGCGGCTGCGCGCATAAAAAGGGCCGGAAAATTTCCCGGCCCTATTCTTTTGTCCCCGGCTCACTCCGGATCGGCGTAGGCCGCTGGCACGACAGGCGCCTTGTCCCACTCTTGCACGGGTTCGAAACCCCAGACCCAGGCGGTCTTGCCCTTTGTGCCGCCAGCGGACGCGAGATCTTTCTTCTGCTTTTCCGCATCGTTCAAATGCTTGAAGCGATTATTGGCGTTCGACAGCCGCTGCACGCCATGGACGCGCGGCATGCGGATGCGGCGGAAATTTTCGAACGCTTCGATCGGGTCCGCGCATGCATTCATCCAACGGCCCAGAATATAGGCGTCTTCAAAAGCCATGCAGGCGCCCTGCCCTGCGCTTGGGACCATCGCATGCGCGGCGTCGCCAATGAGCTGGATGCGCCCGCGCCCCCAATTGTCATTGATGGGCCGGGCGAACAGACCCCATTTCGCACAGTCCTTCACACAGGCCAGAAGCCGTACAAGGCGCGGCTCCGCATCAGGATAGCTGGCGCGCATTTCTTCGGGATCGCCCTTGATCGACCAGCCTTCCTCAACCCATTCATCGGTGTCGATCTGCGACACGATGTTTAACAGCCGTCCCTGACGGATGTAATAGGCGATGAGATGTCGTCCGGGGCCGATCCATTGAGTATGGCCATGTGGCTCAACCACATCCGCCGGCGCGTCTTCGGCCTTCAGCAAGGCGCGCCAGACCATCTGGCCAGTGAAGGTCGGGTTGTCGTCGCCATAAAGGGCCTGCCGGAGGACCGACTTCACGCCATCGGCCCCGATGACATAGGCCGCATCCGCAGTCGACCCATTTTCGAAGCGGAGCGTGACGCCATCATCATGGGCGTCCACGCTTTTGAGACGATGACCAAGATGGATATGGCTATGGTCCAGCGGCTCAGCCAGCGCGTCGATCAGATCCGCACGATGGAAGCAATAATAAGGCTCGCCATAGCGCTCGGCGAGTTCGAAGCGGTTGACGTATTCGACGAACTCGCCGGTGACCATGTTACGGGTGTAGGGGCCGGGAGAACGATGCCCGATCGCCGCGATCTGCTCCGCGACGCCGATGGCCTTGAGCGCCTTCACCGCTTGCGGACTGCAGTTGACGGAAGCGCCGATCTCGCCAAGTTCGGGCGCAGCTTCGAAGACCTCCGCCACAATGCCATGCGTCTGCAGCGCATTCGCGGCCGCCAGTCCAGCCAATCCGCCGCCAACGATAGCGATCCTGCAACTCGACATCTTGATCCCCCCAGAAACCGCCAAGCGGTCATTCGCCTGCCCCCGGGACAGAGATGACCCGGCTGTATCAGAATAGCAGAGCCACTAGGTTTCCTCGCCAATAGAATTTTAGAGCGCCGCCATAGAAACAGGGGCCAGCAGCCAAAGCGCAGCGCCTGTGAGATCGTCGAGCAGACGACCTATTGCGGCTCAAGGCCAATTCGCTTGACGATCGCTGTGATCACTTCGCCCTCTTCCTTGATTTTCTGCGTGACCAACTCGGGCGCGCCGCCGATGAAGCTCGTGAACTGACCCTTGAAGCGGCTGATCAGCTCAGGGTCCTTGAAGACGAGATTCATTTCACGATTCAAGGTGGCGATGATGTCGGGCGGCGTGCCTGCGGGAACAAAAATGGCCTGCCAACCCGTGGGCGCATGCAGAAATAACGGAACCGTTTCGCGCGCGACCGGGAGCTCGGGAGCAAGCGGCGTGCGCTCATCGTCGCAGATGGCGAGGATGCGGATGACGCCGGTCTTGGCCTGCTCATAAGTCAGCGACACCGAGGTGAAGGCGCAGGGAATCTGGCCTGCGATCACGTCATTGGCCGATTCCGGCGCGCCCTTGTAGGGAACATGATTAAGCTTGATGTCGGAGAGGGACTGCAGATATTCCGCGCAAAGATGCTGCGGCGATCCTATGCCAGACGAACCATAAGACACAGCGCCGGCATTGGCCTTCGCATAAGCGATGAATTCAGCCAGCGTCTGGGCCGGGAAGGATTTGTGCACGACGATCGCCACTGGCGATGAACCAACCAGCACCACTGGCGCTAGGTTCTTGTCGACGTCATAGGGCATGTTCTTCATGACGAATTTATTCGTCGAAACGGGGCCGCTGACGCTGTAGAGAATGGTCTGCCCATCGGGCTTAGCGCGCGCAGCGCGGGAGACCCCCAGATTGCCCGCGGCCCCCGGCACATTCTCCACAACGAGCGGTTGACCGAGATCTTTCTGGAAACGATTGCTCGCAAAGCGCGCGATGAGATCGAGAACTGTGCCCGCGGGCAATGGGATAATCATCGAGATGGGGCCATTGGGATAATCCGCGGCTGAAGCGGCGCTCTGGCCCATAACTGCGACGGCGGCGCCAAATTTAATGGCGTCTCTCCGGCTCAACAATGTGCATTTCGCGTCATGCTGCGGCATTCGATCCTCCCCAAACCGATTTGCCTATGATATCATTCAGGCATAGTTCGAACAAGCCAAGGCGCCCGCCCGGCTCTTCCAAAACAGGAGGTCTGCGTGACCAAACCTGCTGATGCATTCGAAGACATTCCTGGCACCGTCCACTTTAATGGCGAGCGCCTGCGGCAAGGATATCAGCTCAACAAGTTTCTCTCGTCGCTGCTCGAACCGGACAATCGCAAGGCGTTCAAAGCCGATCAGGCGGCCTATCTGACGTCATTCAAAATGACTGACGAGCAGCGTCAGGCCGTACTGGATCGGAATTGGGTGCGCATGCTTGACCTCGGCGGCAACATCTTCTGCATGACGAAGCTCGCCCTTGTGGACGGCACGCCCTTTCAGCAGGTCAACGCCATCATGTCGGGCATGACGATGAAGGAATACGAAGAGATGATGAATGCGGGTGGTCGGCCCATGGAAGGCATTCGCTCGAAAAAGGAACAGAACATTGGCTGAGATCGTCGCAGGATTTTGCACCTCCCATGTGCCGCTTCTTGGTCGCGTCATCGATGGCGGAAGGACGCAGGAGCCTTATTGGAAGCCAATTTTTCAGGGCTACGAGCCTACCAAGAAATGGCTCGCCGACCTGAAGCCCGACGTCGTGATCGTCATCTACAACGATCACGCCAATGGCTTCTCCTTCAAATATACGCCGACCTTCGCCATCGGCTGCGCGGATGAATTCAACCCCGCCGATGAAGGTCACGGGCCCCGTCACGTACCGGTCGTCCATGGCCATTCGCGCCTTGCATGGCATATGACGGAATCTCTTGTCGCAGATCAGTTTGACATGACCATCATGAACGAAATGGATGTCGACCATGGCCTGACCGTCCCGCTCTCGCTGGCTTGCGGCCAACCTGAGGCATGGCCCTTCAAGGTGATCCCGATCTGCGTGAACGTCATTCAGTATCCCCAGCCCACGGCGGAGCGCTGCTATCTCTTGGGCAAGGCGATCCGCAGGGCGGTCGAATCTTATGATGAAGATTTGAAGGTCGTCATCGCCGGCACTGGCGGCATGTCTCATCAGATCCACGGAGCGCGCTCCGGCCTCATCAACCAGAAGTTCGACAACTGGTTCATCGACAAGCTGACGACCTCTCCGGCCGAACTCACCAAAATCTCCCATGCGGAATATGTGCGCGAAGTCGGCGCCGAGGGCATGGAGATCATCATGTGGCTGACCATGCGCGGGGCCCTCGACGATAACGTCGACGTGCTCCACCGCTTCTACCATGTGCCAGCTATGAATACGGCCGTGGGAAATGTGATCATGCAAAACAGCAGGGCCAGCGCGTAAGACAAAGGCCCTGAAGCGCTCTCGCCTTTCAGGGCCCTCTGTTTATCAGCGGGACTTCAATCGTGCGAGGCCAGCGGCAGCAAAGGCGTCAGGTCCGGGCGAAGCTGCTGATTGAAGGCGTGCAGAATGATCGCAGTCTGTGAGTAATTCGCCATCAAAAGCACCATCATCACCAGATTCTTCTGGCCGAACTGCTTCAACGCCTCGGCATAGGTCTCCGACGAGAGGTGATTGTCGCCAAGAAGCTCACGCGCGAACTGGATGATAGCGGCTTCCTGCGGCTCAACATCCGTGATCGGCCGACGATATTTCACGGTGTCCACAACATGCTGCGACAGCCCCGCCTTGAGCGCTGCAGGCTCATGGGCCGTCCATTCGATCTGCGCATCAGCTTCACGCGCGGTTGTGAGGATGATGAGCTCTGTCAGCTTGGCGTCGAGCGGAAAACGATTTCGCAGGAACCAATTGATTTCGCGGATATGCGGAGAAAGCTCGGGAACATTGAGCCAGATGCCAGCGGGACCGATCAACTGGGCCTTGAGGCGGCTGTTAGGGTCGGTGATAGCGTCAAAAGCCTTCTGGCCGTTTTCATCGAGATCCTCGCGCTTCACCAACGGCAAGCGCGAACGCGACTCTGCATAAACATCCGCAGGCAAAACCGTCGGCTTGTCTGGAACAGTCTCCAACTTCTCCGGCCCATGCGATTGTGTCATCGAAACCCTCACGCTTTTGCGTCTGTTGCTCACATCGTCCCGACCGATTTGTGGGGACCGACCACCCATAACCAATCCTGCGTGAATTGAAAGATCGCGAAGCCCGATTGGCACAATCAGATCTTCGGCAGCCAACGTCCTTCATAGGCAGCGCCGCTGTTGAGCCCGGAGAAAGGCGTCGCCTCTTCGCGCCAGCGCTGGGGCGGGCCATCGCCCCAGGGGATGAGCGACGGGCCTTGGGTGCTGTCCCAGGCATTGGGCACTTCCTCGGGATCCATGAACTGCATCGGCGGCAGGATGAATTCGATGCGATGCCCATCGGGATCCCGGAAATATAGGAAGACGCCGTTAGGCGGACCATGTCGGCTGACGCCATGTTCGACCTGTCGGCCATAACCATAGAACGAAGCCGTATCAGCAGCGCGCAGCATCGCCTGCAGATCCGAAACGACAAAGGCGAAATGGTGCAGGCGCGGCCCTGCCCCGCGCGCGAGAACGAGATCATGCGGATCATTCTTGCGATGCATGAAGATGCTGACGACCTTTCCCGTCTCGATCTCGGTGGTGAACTTCGAGGGGCGGAAGCCGAGCGCGCCGAAATGGCCAGCGGAGCGGTCCACATCCGGCACGACACATTGATAGTGGTTGAGGCGCAGCGCCTTGCCGCCCTTCTGCAGCGGATAGTCGGCAAGCAGGCGCGGCACCAATTCCATGCTGGCGCACAACTCCACCCGCGGCGTGGCGGGATCAATCGTCACAAGCAGCGATGGACCCTGATGCGGTCGCGTCACGCGCTCCGCCCTCCCCCCAATGCCCGCAACCCAGGCCTCGGCCTTGGTGAGGTCATCGGGCGAGGCCACGCGCATCCCGATATAATCACATGAAGGCTCCCCTTGAGCCTGCCTGAGGATGACGCTGTGGTGACACGCCTCCTCAATACCCCGCAGATAGAGCACTCCATTCTCTTCGCTGCTCACCACGAGGCCGAGCACTTCGGTATAGAAGTGTCGGCTCGCCGCAAGATCGCGGACCGTCAGGCAGACATGGCTCGCGCGCGTGATGTTGAAGGGCGGTTGTGCTGTGACATTGATCGACACAGGGGCGATCCTTTCTTGCTCAGTAATTGCCTGCCATGATTTCGCCCGCTCGCTTCAAGACCGGCTCGGGGAAAGCGTAGACCGTCTTGGCGATGCCTTCGATCTGCTCGGGCGAGATGAAATTCACGACCATACGCTGCTTCGCCGCCTGCTCGAGCAGTTGCGGGTCTTTCAGCGCCTGTTCGAAAGCAGTGTTCAGCGCCTTCTGGCGATCATCCGGAATCTTGGGCGTCACGAAGACTCGGCCGATGGAGACGCTTGCGGAAACCGCTTCGATGACTTTTCGCTCCTCTTCGGTCTTGGCGAGTTCCTGAATGAGCGGAACATTGGGCAATTCCTTCGAGCGGACAGAGCCGATCTGGAAGAGCACATTGACCTTGTCCATGGGCAAGCCGAGCAACAGGCTATCGAGGCCAATGCCGACGACGCCAGCGACTTCATTGCGCTGCATGGCGAGAACGACTTCATTAGAGCCGCGATAACCCGACACCAGCTTGAACTTCGTTCCGAGCAGACGGTTGATAGCGTCGGGGAAATATTGCGTGGTCCCGCCGGAACTGCCGATCGGCGTCTCCTTTGTGAACATGTCCGCAGCGGTCTGCGCGGGCGCGTCCTTGTTAAATGCCCCGATGACGATGATGGGCGCCGCGCTGCCGAGGTAGCGGAAGCCGTCCATCTTGTAGCGCACCTCCCGCGGATCGAAGATTGGCCGGAAGATGGCGCCATGCATGATGATCGCCATAGCCGTGCCGTCGGTCGGCGCATTATTGTAGATATAGTTCGTCTGGACGAGGCCGCCGCCGCCCGGCATGTTCTGCACGACGATGGCTGGATTGCCAGGAATCTTTTCTGTCATGAACCGCGAGACGAGACGGGCATAGGCGTCATAACCGCTGCCGGGCGTGTCGGGCGTATAAAGCGTGATGGTCTTGCCGCGATAGAAATCAGCGACGCCCTGCGCGCGGGCTGGCGCCTGCATGCTTGCAAATGCAAGGCCCGTCGTCGCTAGGGCAAGCAAGGCTCTCCTGAACAGTTTCATTCTCTTCCCTCCCAAAGTTTATCTTGCGCAGCCCGTTCGTCAGTCCTTAAGCACCGGATAAATCTCCATTGCCGTACGGCCCAGGATCCAGGCCTGATCTTCTTCGCCGAGGAACGAGATATGTTTGCGCACCATCGTCACATGCTCGCGCAGATGGCCGGGTGAGGCCGGGAAATTGGAGCCCCAGGCGATGCGCTTTGCTGTGAAGGCCTTCACGACCAGCGGCAGGAAGGTCTCGGGGCGGGCTGCGCCGTTGTGCAGTTGCTCCAGCGCATAGGTCGTCAGCTTGAGATAGATGTTGGGAATTTGCGCGAGATCCAGCAGGGGCGCGGAGGCGGCATAGGGCGGGCCCTCCTGCGCGGGCGGGCGGCCTAGATGGTCGAGCAGGATCTTAGCATTGGGGTAGCGCTTCGCGAGCATGACGGCGACCTGCGCGCCCGCAAAGCTCGTTTGCAGCGCGACCGACATGCGCATGGAGTCGATCAGTTCCCAGAAAGGAAACGAGCGGGGGTCAGCGAAGATCTGCGTGTCGAAGGCGTCGGTCGTCGAGCCGCCGCTGAAGATGAGGAAGCCCGTGAAGCCGCGGTCGATCCAGTATTGCGCCTCCTCCACATTGTCGGACGCGAGCGTGTCGATGCTGCCGACGCCTGTGAAGCGATGCGGATGGCTCTTTAAAGCATCAGCAAGATAGCCGCAGTCATAGCCGTAGCAGGTGGAGGCGTGGACGATGGCCGACTTGTCGACGCCCGCCTCATCCATGGCGCGCACCATGTCGTCAACGCTCGTCGGGCGCTCTTCGGACCATTTCGACTGCTTGCCGAACAGCGGCGACGGCGGATAGGCTTTCTGGTCGGGCGAAATGATGTGCGGATGAATGTCGACGACTTTGGTGGCCATTTCTTATCCATTGCCTGGGCGATGAGAGTGTCACGCGCGAACAATGAGAGCAGGAAATGACCTTTTCATCCTATTCTTATGTGGATTTCTTCCATAGATTTTCCGCACGGTACCAGATGTATCGGTCCTTTAAGAAAAATTCAGCAGCAAACCAAACAAGCCTCAAATGATGCAAGAGGAAATGATTGTTGCTAGCTCGTCAAGTTCTCCGGTGTTCGTAGCGCGTGATCTGTCCGGTTCTGAAGCCCGTGGTCCGGGGCATGCCCCGGACCACGGGCTCGCGCCGCTGGAGAGGCTCGTCCGGAGGCTGTGAGGCGAGCGTTCCGTCGGGTTCGTAATCGGCCAGATGGTGCGGTCCCAGCCACACGGCGACCCGCCCGTCCGGGTCCTCCAGCAGCCGCACCGTCGCCCGCACGAAATGCGGCCGCAGGTCGCTTGGCGGGATCTGCAAGATCCGGCCTCGCCACTTAACCGTGTTGTCGGGGCCCACCACCCGCTCTTCCTGAACGCACAGAGCCCGCCGCCACTCGCCAGCCTCGTCCGGCACGAAGCCGCTGCCCGGCGCCTCGGGCGCGCGCGCGAAGCGGGCGTTGTGATCGGCGATGTAGACCTCCCGCAGCCACCGGTTCGCAGCCTCTATCGTGACGACGCCGGCCAGCCGGAACTCCTTCGGCAGGCGGACCTGCAAGGTCCGGGGTCATGACGAAGCGCGCCAGCTACGCCGGCCTTGCGCCCGCCCAACCTCTGGTTACCACGACCGTGCCGACGGCGACGCGCACCGAGGCAGTGGACCGCTCGAACGCCCGCCCAGATCCTTCCCATCTTTTTCCTTGCCCCCTAGCTCGTTGCCGCCGCATCCGTCGCTGATCGCGCTGACCCGTCTGCTGGCGCGCCAGGTCAGCGGTTCTGGAGGCGCGGACGACGGAGATCATGAAGAACATAATCTTCTTAATGCAGAGCGTTTCCTGACCGCGAACCCGTTTTAAACATCTGTTTTATATGCAACCTCGGCACCGACAACCACCCGGAAGAGGGCGGTTCTGAAGGACCGAGAACTGAGTTCGGTCATGGTGGTTGCGGGGACCCGAAACCACCGACAGTTGATTTGTAAAGTTTGAGTTGGACCAAAGCGGCTGCGGGGATCCGAACCCACCGACGGTTGAGTTTCTGGGCTTAAGTTTTGTCAGAGAGGCGACCACGCACCTTCTATCTCTGGCCACCGTGACATGGCCTACATCGGCTCGTCGGAAAAACTGAGCACCGAGGCGCAGCGAGTGGCTGGGTTTCGCGAGGCGTTCACGCAGCTGGGTCTCGCGCCCATCTCATCCTCATATGGACAGGACCGCCCCGCGCCAGCTAGGCCCGACAGGGGATCCAGCACCAACCGACAGCGATCATTTCAAGCGGCGCCAGGATCACGGTCGGAATTCTTGAGGAGTGGCATGAGCCAGGACGGACCGAGCCGGAGATTCTTTCGGTGATGGCTTTTGGGGATTCGCCATGGTTCAAATGGTGGGGCCCGGGACTCACGACGATTGGCCTTCCCACGTCGAACCTCGTCAGGTCGCCCGCTGTTTTGATGATCCGCAGGCTAAGGGAAGGACGAACCGGCGCCGAAGCCAAAAGCGCCGTCAGATTCATTGATGAGCCTCGCTTGATCAAGCGGGCATTCTTATGAACGTTCATCCGGGGCCTCCGGCTTGAGAGTTGGAGCTGCGCAACCCCAGTTTCTCAGCCAAGCCTCGGATGAACAACTTTCATAGCTTCGACACCTAGGCCTCTACAAAACGATAGTTGAAACTATGCTCACATCACGGATTGAGCGCAATTCCTGAACCCGGGACGGGAGCCGCGGGTTCAGGCTTGAGCATCAGAACGGGTCTTTGAAGTCCTCGCCGGCCGCGAGAGGCCCTTCGTAGAAGCGCTGCTCCATGCGTGAAACTGCGCCGTCGCGGGCGAGGGTTGCCTCGAATTCCTGACGCAGATGCGGATCTTCTTCGTGGTACGGAATGGCGCCACCGCCTTTCTTGATATCAATTGCGCCCCGATCCGTTATCGCTTCGCCCGGCCGTCCGGGCTTACGCGACGTCGAATTGTTGGCGCCGAACCAGGCCGACAGGCGCAGTGGATCCCTGCTGACACCGAAATGCTGATGGAACCAATCGCCTGACATTGGAGCCGCCGAGACCATGCCGCCGTATTCGTAATCTTGCCGCATCACTTGCTCAGCGCGGCCATCCTTCCACGGCGTCGTGCCCAGGCCAGCAGGCCACGTGTAGGTGTAGCCCTTGCCTTTGAGGCAGATCAGTATCGCGGCGGAAGCATGCGCATGCGCCTTGGAATATCGTCCCGTCTCGTGTTGGCCGATCCACAGGTAGAAGCGATTGCCGGCCATATGAGGCTCGATGCGGCGGTAGCCGGGCGAGCGGCGATTGTCGAGGGGTAGTTCAGCTGTGATGACGTCATGTACGAGATTGGTGCGCTTCATCGCGAGACCGCGCACGGGATCGGGCTCAATGTCGTCGTTTGGCTTGAAATAGTCTTCATTGCCCGCATAGCGGTCGCTGAAATTGTAGGGGCAGTTGAAGATGAAATGTGGATTGTCGACTAGGTTCATCATGTTTGGCGCCGTCGTGCCGCAGAGCAGGATCGCCGGTGAATTCGTCGCGTTGACGAAGCGGTGATAGGCGTTGAGCGGAATGGAGAACATAGAGCCCTTCTGCCACTCGAATGTCGCCTTTTTCGTCTGGCTTTCCTGCCAGACCTCCGTCGAGCCGCGGCCCTCGATCACGAGCACGACCTTCTCGTAGAAATGGCGCTCGATCTCAAGCGCGCCGCCCGCCGGCACTTCGACGACATACATGCCCCACAGCCCTTCGGTGCCGTAGAGCTGGATATAGGCGCCGCGTCCGCCCAGCCGCTTCCACGGCGCCATCGGTAGGTCGAGCACCGTGCGCACGCCGATGCCGCGATGGCAGGGAATGCCTTCCGCGTCCATGAAGCGATCATAGGGCATGGCAGGACGCGCGAACTTGCCAAGGCCCGCGTTCTCGCCCGCCTTCGGTTCGTGCCAGTGCTTTCCGGATTCATCATGTGGCATGTTTATATCCCTTTCATCTGCCTTCGGTCGATTCAATAGCTGCCGGGTTTCGTTGAGTGCGATGGCAGAACGCTTCATTTCGTTGGTTGGCCTTTGGGCCGATCCACGCGCAATTTTCTTGTCATGTGGGTCTGCGGCGGCGTCAGATCCCAGTTCGAGCTTCCCGGAAAATTTCCGGCGCAAAAAATTGGTGAAGGCGCGCACTTTGTTTGGCGCATGTTCGTAATGCAGGTAGACGGCTTCGATCTGCCCGGTTTTGAGGAACCAGCATTGCAACACGCGAACGATGGCCCCTGAGGCCAAGTAGTCCTTGATGCAGGAGGATGGCGGGATAGCGACGTCGGCATCTAGCAAAACTGATCGGCCCCCATCGACTGCTCCAAGCAGAATGTTAGTGCAAGATTGGTTTAGGCGCTAGCGCGGTCGGCGGAGCTGGTCGGGGTTTCGGCGCCGCCCGTGCCCCCACGACGGGTATGAAGACCTCAGGGGCAGGGGGCTTACACTCGCCTATGGCGACCAGGACTGGTCGCGGCCACGCGAGCGTGAAGAAGCCGCTGGGCTGAACCACATCGAGGTGTTTACCGCCCTGCCGATGAAGAGCATTGACGCAATGTCCATTAATGCAAAGCTTAAGGAGATCGGCCAACTGGAAGGATCAACAGGCAACAAAGAGGGCACGAACTGATGGTCCCGTTCAATCTTCGGCATCGTTTGGCTGCGGAGTTTCTTGGGACGGCGCTACTCGTCGCCACGGTCGTTGGGTCTGGCATCATGGCGGTCAACCTGTCCCGGGATGTCGGGCTCCAGTTGCTCGGCAACACAATCCCGACAGGCGCCATGCTAGTGGTTCTGATCACCATTCTTGGTCCTATATCCGGCGCCCATTTCAACCCGGCGGTGACGCTCGTGTTTCTGGCCCGGCGCGAAATTACGGTTGGAGCGTCTTTATTCTACATCGCAGCGCAAATCATGGGCGGCATCGCAGGAACGATGGTCGCCCATCTCATGTTCCAACTTCCGATCATTGAATTATCCGAGAAAGTGCGAACAGGCGGACCACAATGGTTTGCTGAATCCATCGCGACATTCGGGCTCGTAGCGACCATTCTTGGGGGCATCAGATTTCAGCCATCCGGCGTGCCATGGCTAGTGGGTCTCTACATCACCGCAGCCTACTGGTTCACGGCCTCGACCTCGTTCGCCAAGCCACACGATCATGTACGCGCATCAATTGAATCTGCTAAGATGCTCAAATCTGACGTTGAATTAATTTCACTTTTCAACCCTTACCAAACGTCTCATCAAAAGAATACCCAATACCTCGAACAGTTCTAATTGGATCACGCTCACGCGTCCGATTTATAGCTTTCCTAAGGCGACCGATATGAACATCAACTGTTCTCTCATCGATATCGCTGACTCCCCCCCAAATCGCATCGACAAGGCTAGCGCGCGAAGCCACGCGTCCAGGATGCTCCATTAAATGTTGAAGGAGCTTGAATTCAGTCGGACCAAGGTGGAGTTCGCGACCACCCCTGTAAACGCGCCTATTTGACTTCTGCAACCTAAGGTCGCTCGCTTCAAGACAATCAGAAATCCGTTGAGGATTTGTCCGTCTCAGCAATGAACGCACCCGAGCCATCAACTCAGGTACCGAGAATGGCTTCACAACGTAATCGTCCGCACCGATTGACAGGCCGCGCACCCGCTCGTGCTCTTCGCCTCTGGCCGTCAGCATGATGATCGGCAGATCACGCATTGGACGACGAGCCCGGAGCCTACGACAAAGTTCAAGCCCTGAAACCGAAGGCAGCATCCAATCGAGAATTAGCAAATCCGGGGATGCTTCGGAAAGCAGAGTTTCCGCCTCGTCTCCGCGCAATGCGGTCGTGACATGATAACCTTCAGCTTCTAGATTATACCGCAACAAAAGAGACAAGGCCGAGTCATCTTCCACCACCATGACATGCGGCGCAACGGAAAGCCCTTTTGATTGCGTGGGCGCAGCCTGCGTAGATACGATCATCAGCCTGCAGCCTCCTCGCCCTTGGGCCGTTCAACCGGAAGCATCTCTCCTGTGAGAATGTAATGGACGGTTTCGGCGATATTGGTTGAATGGTCGCCGACCCGCTCCACATTCTTCGAGCAGAAGAGCAACTGCGTGCACAGACTGATATTGCGCGGGTCTTCCATCATGAACGTCAGCAAATCACGGAACACCGAATCTTCCAGCGCATCGATTTCAGAATCACGCAGCCATACTGCGTCAGCGCGCGCGACGTCGCGTTGAGCATAAGCGTCGAGCACATCTTTCAACTGCAACGCTGCAAGTTCCCCCATATGCCGCAGGCCGATCATTGCGCGCGGGAGGCGCTGCTCGCTGGATAAAGCGATCGCCCGCTTTGCGATATTCTTGGCGAGATCGCCCACACGCTCAAGGTCGCCTGAGATCCGCATGGCCGCGACGATCTCGCGCAAGTCGATACCGACTGGCTGACGGCGTGCGATGATGAGAACCGCCATTTCTTCGATCTCTCGCTGCAGCGCATCCAGCCGCTTGTCCATGATGACAGTAGCGCGCGCGAGGTCCGTATCGAGACGGATCAACGCATCAATGCCGTCAGCCAGCATTTTCTCGCCGAGACCGCCCATTTCCGCGATCTTGCGGCCAAGCGTGGCAAGCTCACGATCAAAGGCCTGGACTGTATGATCGGTCATTCATGATCTCCCGTCAGCCAAAACGGCCGGTGATATAATCCTGCGTGCGCTGCTGCGCAGGCGACGTGAACATTTTGTCGGTGTCGTCCATCTCGACCAGCTCGCCCAGATACATGAAGGCTGTCTTGTCGGAGACGCGGGCCGCCTGCTGCATATTGTGTGTGACGATTGCGATCGTGTAGCTGTCGGACATTTCGTCGATCAGCTCCTCAACTTTTGCGGTCGAAATCGGGTCAAGGGCGGAGCAGGGTTCGTCGAAAAGAATGACCTCCGGCTTGATCGCGACGGTGCGCGCAATGCAAAGGCGCTGCTGCTGGCCGCCCGAGAGGCTGAGGCCGCTTGCGTCGAGCTTGTCCTTCACCTCGTCCCAAAGCGCAGCGCCGCGCAGAGCCTTCTCCACCCGCCCGTCCATCTCGCTCTTGGGCAGCTTTTCATAGAGACGTATGCCAAAGGCGATGTTTTCATAGATCGTCATGGGAAACGGCGTCGGCTTCTGGAAGACCATGCCCACCCTTGCGCGCAAAAGGTTCAGGTCTTGCCCCGGCCCCAGGATGTTTTGGCCATCCAGCAGCACTTCGCCTTCAGCACGCTGATTTGGATAGAGTTCGTACATGCGGTTGAGCACACGCAGCAGGGTGGATTTGCCGCAGCCAGACGGCCCGATGAAGGCGGTCACCTTATGGTTCAGCAAAGACAGATTGATGTTCTTTAATGAGGGCTTGCCTGAGCCGTAATAGAAATTGAGGTTCCTTACGGCGAGCTTCACACGTCCGGCGTCGTCGTTCACCGCATCCGCGCGCAACATCTCGTTCATTTCGAATTCCTCCCGCCCGAAAGGCTACGGGCGATAATGTTGAGGCTGAGAACCGCCAGGGTGATGAGCAGGGCGCCAGCCCAGGCGAGGCGCTTCCAGTTCGGGTCGGGATTGTTGATGAAGTTATTGATGGTCACGGGAAGATTGGCCATCGTCTTGAGCAGATCCACGCTCCAGAACTGGTTCGACAGAGCCGTGAAAAGCAGCGGCGCCGTCTCGCCGCTCACACGCGCCACAGCCAGAAGCAATCCGGTCACGAGACCCACCCGCGCCGCGCGCCAGGTGATCTTGCGGATCATGTAGGACTGCGGCATGCCCAGCGCCACGGCGGCCTCCCGCAACTGGGTCGGCACCAGCAGCAGCATGTCCTCGGTCGTGCGCACCACCACCGGCAGCGCGATCACCGCCAGAGCCAGCGCGCCCGCAAGCCCCGAGAAACCGCCCATGGGCACCACCACCGCGCCATAGACGAAGAGGCCGATGATGATGGAGGGCGCGCTCAGCAGAATGTCGTTGATGAAGCGGATCACCGAGGTGATCTTCGAATAGCGGCCATATTCCGCCATATAGGTGCCCGCGAGGATGCCGATGGGCGCGCCCACGGCGATGCCTAGGAAGGTGAGGATGAGGCTGCCGACGATGGCGTTCAGCAAGCCGCCGCCTTGCGCATTGGGCGGCGGCGTCATTTCCGTGAACAGGGACACGGAAAGGCCCGCAAAGCCGTTCCAGAAGAGAGTGAAGAGAATCATCGTCAGCCATATGAGGCCGAAGATGGTGGCGCCGACGCAGAGCGTCATGGCGATTGCGCTTGTGCGCCGACGGCGTGCGTAAAGCGGGTTCACATCAGGCTCCCTGCTTGCGCTCAAGCCGCATCAACATGAGGCGGGCGGCGGCCAGAACAAAGAAGGTGAGCACAAAAAGCAGCAGGCCCAGCAGGATCAGGGCGGACTGATGGAGATCCCGGCTTTCGGCGAATTCGCTGGCGATGGCCGCAGAGATCGTCGTGCCCGGCGCGAAGATCGATGCGGAGATCTTGAAGGAGTTGCCGATGACGAAGGTCACCGCCATGGTCTCGCCCAGCGCCCGGCCCAGCGCCAGCATGATGCCGCCGATGACGCCCACGCGGGTGTAGGG
>CANGFT010000006.1 GCA_947453205.1 Beijerinckiaceae bacterium
GACCTGGAAACGGTCATATGGATTGCGACGAATGCGATGGATGGGATTGGCTAAGGCCTCGTTGCAGATCCGCCTCACCGCTATCGCTTACAATATGAAGAGAGCACAGACTATCCTCGCAGCCGCCGTATGAGCATCTGACGAGGGGATAACAGCCTTTGGTCGCTAAATACCCACCAAACGCCACCCTTCACCGGTAAAAATCTTTGAATGACGCTGGATCAACGTCAAGATTACAAAATAGCTCCTCCGCGCACAGGTCTCATTATCTCTTCAAAAGAGCGAACTACGTGAAGCCAACGTGGTTCTGTGGTGTCAAAGCACCCAACGCCAAGGGCTACGTGTCCTGCTCAACGAAAACCACAGACGAGCACCAGGCGCCCGCCTTCGCCAACGATCTTTTCAACAAGACCCTTGTCGAAGCCGCGAGCGGGCAAGAGGTGAATTCAAAAAAGACAGCCCATGCTCGTCATCAGCCCCAGTCGGTGGAGTTGATCAAAAACCTCCAGAGCTTTGGTGGAGCGCAATGACGACAAACACTCAGGGGTCGGGAAAGCACAATGTATGCATAAACAATACACCTTTCGACAGAAATCACGAAACGCCTTACATTGAAACGCAAAGCGAAGACATGACCGGAAATTTTTATAATGACATCATTTCCAAATTCTTATCCGGCCCTCACAGCTAAGGCGTTGGCTACTACGAAATAGCCGTTCTTCGTCTGAATATAGTCCGTATAGGTCGCAACGAAACTGAATCCAAATTGAGAGATGTAATCTGATAATTGATTCAATGAGCCTCCGCTTGCACCCTCTTTTAATGTAAAGTCGTTGAATTCAAATTGAATGAAATCAATATGTTTTCCTCTTAAAAGTCGTTCTGCTCCACGAACAACCGAGAAGTCGTTTCCTTCTGTGTCAATCTTCAGGAAACTGATATGGTCGATCTTGTTCTGTTCGCAAAAAAGATCCAACGTAGTAGCCGAAACTGTAGCTTCGGTCGGCCTCATCCCCATCCGTTCTGGATACCTCGCATTAGGAACTAAACTGCTTATCGTGCTCCCATCGCCATATTCATAGAGCTTAACGTCAGCGGCTTTGTCTGTAAGCGCCAGTTCAAATGGATGAAATCGATTACTTTGGACGTTTTTACGAAGAATTTCAAAGGCTGGCTTGTGCGGTTCAAAAGCAAAGATGTGAGAGCTTGGAAACGACGTAAGATATTCCCGCGAAGCGGCGCCTTCATGAGCACCAACATCAAAGACGACATCAATCGGCCTGTCTAAAGACAGACTGAGTGTGTTGACGTCATTTATGGGGTCTAAGCCATACTTGATATGATCGACGCTTCGAACGCCAATCCCGAACGTTTTTCTAAGTTCTTTTTTGATTTTGCGGCGCACCGTTTTAAACATCTTATCCAATCCCTATTCCACCAGCCGCCGCCCCGCCTCCTCCGCCCCTTCAATGCACCGCTGAGCGGTGCTGCGATAAGAGCGGCCACCAGAAAGCTGAACATCCCTCGACGAGCCACCAACCCTTGAGACCTCCCTCGCCCAATTGGTGATTGCTGGCCGGATCCCACTATGGCTTGAAGGGCCTGTAAAGCAAAGAGCAGGATGATCTGTCGTCGCCGCTAGCGGCCATATCCGCCATGCGCGACGCCAAGGTGTTCTATCGCCTCCCAAGCGCCCATCACGCTCAAAAAATCCGACAAGACAACCGAAACGCTGCACAGGAGCCGCTAGGTAATCATTCCTTAAGGGTCGCGTCACTTTCAAGAACGGTGTGGCGCTCTTGTGCGCGACGAATCACGCAATCTCGTTTACTCTTCTGAAAAGCCGCTGGGCTGACGGCGCCGCGAGGGGTGATGACATGTACAGTGTGGTCCATAAGAGGTCGCAATCCCGGGGCGACTACTATTGCGTCTATGACGCGGGACGACTGGTGTTCCGCACATCGGATTCGCGCGCGGCCAGAGAATGGCTGAAGCGCAATCCCGGCTATGTCGAGCCCCCGCCACGGCCTGCCGTGTGCAGGATGCGGGTGGCCTGAGCCATCCGCCGACCCGGCGCAGCGCTGGCGGAAACGTCCCTAGAAACGATAGTTCACGCCGGCGCGGACCATATTCAGCCCCGTGGCTTCGGAGCGTCCGCGCAGGCCGTCGCCGACATGGGCGTAGAGATATTCGAGCCTGCCGCTGACATTGCGGGTCAGGGCGTACTCCGCCCCCAGACCCAGCGTCCAGCCGACATAAATCCCCGATGACTCGCCGGTCTGCGTCCCCGTGACGACGCCATTCGTGCTGGTCACGGCCAGCGTGGAGCGTTGCAAGGCCGCGGCCACGCCGCCCGTTCCATAGATCAGCAGGTGGTCAAAGGCATAGCCGATGCGGCCGCGCAGGGTGACGACCATGTCCGTCCTGCCTTCCAGCCGCGCCTTCGCAGGCGCCGTGTCGAGCACGCCATCCGCCCCCTGGCTTCCCCGCAGGCTCGCCTTTGCGATGTCGGCCTCGACGCCGACCACCATCCCGCCGGCCTGCAAGGAATAGCCCGCCTGCAGGCCGCCAATGACGCCCGAGCCGCCCAGTTGAGCCTTGATCGCCGACCCGTCCGCATTCGCCACGGGCGACAGGTCGGCCTTGCTGGCGCCTTTCGCGGCATATCCGCCATGGACGCCAAGGTGAAAGCCCTCCCAGGTCGTGGCGGCCGGAGCCATGATCGGCGCGCTCGCGGGCGCCGGCGTCCTGCCCTGAAGGTCCGCGCCGAACGTGGCTGCGGGGGACAGGAGCAGCAAGGCGGCAGGCATCAGTCTCCTCATGAAGTCCTCGCATCATTCAAACGAATCAGAGTTAACTGAAGCTTAGCTTTAAATGGTTAACAAATCTTTAAAATAGTGACAGGCCGCCAGCCTGCGGCCAAGGTGAAGCCAGTGTTGCCGGGTAACCACTGCTTCACCACGAATGAAGCAAAATCAGCTCTTGCGGTTGCCAAGAGCTGGGCCTTGATGAAAATAAGGTCAGGGTTCAGCCGTGTCGTCGACCCACTCTTTTCCGAGGCCATTCCCATGCGTCGTCATATTCCGGCCCTCGCCGGCGTCATCGCGGGACTGATGCTCGCATCGGCCCCCGCCCTCGCCCTCTCCGTAGACGTGATCGATCTTGAGACGCGCGTTCCCGCGCCCGCGATCCAGCGCGCCGCGCCCCCGCCGGTCCAGACGCCGGCTCGCGAGAGCGCGCAGCCGCAGCAGGGCTCCATCCCGCGTCAGATCGTGGACTGGAGCGGCCAGGAGCCCGCCGGGTCCATCGTCGTCTCCACCCAGGAGCGCCGCCTCTATCTCGTCCTCGGCGATGGCAAGGCCATGCGCTATGGCGTGGGCGTGGGTCGTCCGGGCTTTGAATGGGCGGGCGCCAAGACCATCACCAACATGCGCGAATGGCCCGACTGGACGCCGCCGCCCGAAATGCTGCGTCGCCGCCCCGACCTGCCCCGCCACATGAAGGGCGGGCCCGAAAACCCGCTGGGCGCGCGGGCCATGTATCTTGGCTCCTCGCTTTATCGCATCCATGGCTCCAACGAGCCCGACACCATCGGTCAGGCCGTCTCCTCCGGCTGCATCCGCATGACCAACGATGACGTGACCGACCTCTATACGCGCGTCAAAGTGGGCGCGATGGTCACCGTGATGCGCTGAGCCGCGACGAATGGAGAGGACAAAGCCGGGCCATGCGCCCGGTTTTTCATTTGACCGCCAGATCGCTTATTTCCCTGAAGGATCGGTTATTTCCAACGAAGGGTCGCTTATTGGCCCTTGGGGTCGCGGCTGAGGCCTCTGGCGGCAAGCTCCGCCTCATAGGCGGCCCATTTCGCCTCGCGCTTGACGGCGAGGTCATGGATCCAGGCGAAGGTGTAGATGCCCGTCGAATGGCCGTCGCTGAACAGGAGCCGCACCGCATAATTGCCGGTGGGCTGGATGTCGGTGATGGCCACATGGCGCTTGCCGAATTGCAGTTGACGCTGGGACGGGGAGTGGCCCTGAACCTCGGCGCTCGGGCTCTCGACCCGCAGATATTCCGCGCTGAGCGTGTGCCGCTCCCCATCGTCGAAGGCGATGGTGAGCGCGCGCCCGCCCTCGGACAGACGAAGTTCGGTGGGCCAAGGCGTTTGAGCGGGCGACGCGGCTGGCGATGAGGCGTTGGTCAAGGTGAGCTCCCTTTGACCAAGCTATAAGCCCTTCGCGCCCTCGCCGGAAGGGCGCCGTCAGCGCGGGGCGGGTTTCGCCAGCTTCGCCATCCGGCGCGGCGGGAGCGGCGGCTCCCGTCCCGGCGTTTTCTGGACCGCGCGGAGGGCCGCCTTGGCGAAACGGCGCTTGTGACGCAGCACCTGCGGGGCGGGCTGGGCCTGCGCGGGGGCCGCGAATGGACCTTGCTGGGGCGCTGCGGCCACGGACAGGGGCGCTGGCGCGGCTGGGGGGCTTTGCGGCGCAGGTGCTTGTTGCGCCGGATTGGCGGGCGGCGCCTCCGCCCTCGAATAGCGGATCAATCCCGAGACCAGAAAGGCTGCAAGGAAGAGAAACGCGAAAAAGCGCATGATCCGGGTCCGCCGAGGGCTATGAACACTGAGACTGGACAACCAATCCGCCCTGCTGCGGTTCCCGCCCTTTTCTTGGGCGCGCGCAGCGCATACATTGCCGCTCAGGAGGTCGCATCGTCCATGAACATCCCCGTCAAGACCGCGCAGCCCGTGGGTGGCCAGCCGCTCGTCGATCCTTTCGGCCGGGCGATCACCTATATTCGCGTGTCCGTGACGGATCGCTGCGATTTCCGCTGCGTCTACTGCATGTCCGAAGACATGACCTTCCTGCCCAAGCAGGATCTGCTGTCCCTGGAGGAGCTGGACCGGCTCTGCACGGCCTTCGTGACGCGCGGCACGCGCAAGATCCGCATCACCGGCGGCGAGCCGCTGGTGCGCCGGGGCATCATGACCCTGTTCCGCTCGCTGTCGCGGCATCTGGCCTCAGGCGCGCTTGAGGAGGTCACGGTCACCACCAATGGCTCGCAGCTCGCGCGCCATGCGCAGGAGCTCGCGGACTGCGGCGTCAAACGCATCAACGTCTCCCTCGACACGCTCGATCCCGATAAATTCAAGGCCGTCACCCGCTGGGGCGATCTGTCGAAAGTGCTTGAGGGGATCGACGCCGCGCAGCAGGCGGGGCTCGCCATCAAGATCAATGCGGTCGCCCTGAAGGGCGTCAATGACGACGAGATTCCGCAACTGATCGAATGGGCGCACGGGCGCGGCATGGACATGACCTTCATCGAAGTCATGCCGCTTGGCGATGTGGAGGCTGCGCGCGTCGATCAGTACTGGCCTTTGACGCAACTGCGCGCCAGCCTGCTGGACCGCTACACGCTCGAAGACATCGACTACCAGACCGGCGGCCCGGCGCGTTATGTGCGCGTGAAGGAGACGGGCGGGCGCGTCGGCTTCATCACGCCGCTGACCCACAATTTCTGCGAGGGCTGCAACCGCGTGCGCATCACCTGCACCGGCACGCTCTACATGTGCCTGGGGCAGGAAGACGCCGCCGACCTGCGCACGCCGCTGCGGGCCTCGCCCACCAACGAGGCGCTCGACGCAGTGATCGAGGCCGCCATCGCCCGCAAGCCCAAGGGCCACGATTTCGTCATCGACCGCACGACGCGCCAGCCTGCCGTGGGCCGGCATATGAGCGTTACGGGGGGTTAGGCATTCGGCAGTCGGCAGTCGTGTTTCATGATGCCGACTGCCTAACGCCCAATCCCCTCCAGCCACGCCCGCGCCACCTCGGCGATCTCCGCATTGTTCTTCTCGAGCATGAGCATATGCCCGTTGCCGTGGATGCCGAGATCCTTGAGCCGGACATAGGTCGTGTTCATGACGCCGGCCTGCCTGAGATAGCGCACGGTGCAATGGTCATAAGGCGCGTGATAGGAAGCCTCCGCCTCCACCACCAGCACGGGAATGTCCTGCAAATGGGCGAGCTTGCGCGCGGGCTCGGCCTGCTCCCAGCAGCGCACGCGATCCGGCGCGTCGGGCCGCTCCTGCCGCACGAAGCGCAGGTCTTGCGGCGAAGACAGCGGGGGATCGTAGGTCAGCGGCGGCGCGGTCAGGCCATAGGGCTTGGCGAAGGGGCCGTCCTCGAACCAGTCCGGCGGGCCCTTGGTCACATTGTCGAAGACCGGAGGCCCGGAGGGCTCCATGGCGACGATGGCCTTCACAAGCTCGGGGCGCGCATCGGCGACCAGCCAGCCGAAGGTTCCAGATTGCGAATGGGTGAAGAGGATCGCAGGGCCGATCCTGTCGAGCAGGGCCGCGCCCGCATCGCGGTTGAGCTCCTGCTGACGGGGGAAGCTCGCCAGCGAGGGAAAGTTCTGCGCAAAGAACTGATCGAAGACGGGGTCGCCCTCCACGCCCTCGCCGGGCCACTGCGTATGCAGCTCCGCCTGCGGCCAGAGCTTGTAGCGTTCAGGCGCCGTGAACTGCTGCTGGACGCGGGCGACCGAATGGCGCGATTGCTCGCCTGTTTCGCGCAGATGCGGAGATCGCGCGCGCGAGGGCTGATCGAGCACATAGACCGCATAGCCCGCGCGCAGGAAGAACTGCCGCCAGCCTTCGCGGCCGTCAGGCGTGCCCGTATAATTGAGCCCGCTCTGCCCGCCGCCCGAGAACATGACGATGGGCAGCGGCTTGGCGCGCTGCGCGGGGATCTGGAACTCGACATACATCTGGCCCGCGAGGAAGCGCCCGTCAGCGTGCTCCTCATAATGGCCGCCGACGAAGAAATAGCCCTGCTCGGCGATGCTGATGGGATCAGCCATGGTTTCCTGCCCCGCTTGATTGACGCTGCGGAGCCTAGCCTGATTTGCGCCGACGCGAAACGACCCGCTCAGCCCTTGGCCCGCTGGCGGATGATGAAGTTGTCATAGGGATATTCGGCCACCTGCCACCAGACATATTGCTCGTTGCGGAAGCGCATGTAGGCGTCATGCACGCGCTGGAAAGTCGGATCGGCGGCGCTGGCGTCGCGGAATTCGGCGATGGAGGCCTGCCAGCAGGCTTCGAGAATGTCCTGCGGAAAGGCGCGCAGCTTCGCCCCCGCCTCGACAAGCCTGCGCACGGCGACCGGATTGAGCGTGTCATAGCGGGCGAGCACATCGGCGTTGGCGAGTTCGGCGGCGGCGCGCACCACGCTCTGGTAGCCCTTCGGCAGGGCGCTCCACTTGGCCAGATCAAAGGCGAGATGGATGGCCATGCTGCCCTGCCACCAGCCGGGATAATAATACCAGGGCGCGACACGCGTGAGCGACAGCTTCTCGTCATCGACCGGCGAGACCCAGCCGGCTGCGTCGAGCGCGCCGCTTTCAAAGGCGCCGACGATCTGCGCGCGCGACGCGGCGGTGGGGATCACGCCAAGCCGCGTGAGCATCTTTCCCGCAAGGCCGGAAACCCTGAACCTGAGGCCGCGCAGGTCTGCGACAGAGCGCAGCTCGTTGCGGAACCAGCCGCCCATCTGGCAGCCGGTGTTGCCCGCAGGCAAGGCGAAGAGTCCGTGGTCGACGAGCAGTTCATTCACAAGATCGGTTCCGCCGCCGTAACGGAAGAAGGCGTTCTGCTCGCGCGCGTTCATGCCGAAGGGCACGCCGGTGGCGAAGACGAGCGCGGGCTGCATGCCCCAGTGGTAGAAAAGCGCCGTCTGTGCGCAATCGGCCTTGCCGCTCTTCACGGCGTCAAGGGCTTGCAGCGGGGGAACGATCTCGCCCGCCGGATGCAGCTCGATGATGAACCGTCCATCGGTCATCTCGCGCACGGCCTGCGCGAAGGTCTGGGCGCCCGACCAGATGGTGTCGAGCGTGGTGGGAAAGCTTGATGTGAGCCGCCATGTCACGCTCGGCGCGCTCTGGGCCACCGCAGGGGCCGCAAAGGCGCCCCCCGCCCCGGCCAAACCGACGCCAGTCAGAAAATCACGACGTTTCATGCCCGCTCCTCGCCTGCCCGGGATCACGATCCCATGCGCCTGCGACGAAGATATGGAGCGGCGGTGCGTCGATTAGAAGTTCATTCGATGACTATCTTCGGGAACGCCCGCAGCGCGCCGCCTTCCTCAAGGCCATGCATCACCGATCGCGCGATGGACTTGTAGATCTCGGCATGGGCGCCTTGCGGATCGACGGCGACCACAGGCCTGCCAGCATCGGAATTTTCACGAATGGTCATATGCAGCGGCACTTCCCCGAGGAAGGGAACGCTGAGCCGCTCCGCCTCATGGCGCGCGCCGCCATGGGCGAAGACATCCGAGCGTCCCCCGCAATGCGGACAGAGGAAATAGCTCATGTTCTCCAGCACGCCGAGAATGGGAATGTTCACCTTCTTGAACATGGCCACCGCGCGGCGCGCATCGATCAGGGCGAGATCCTGCGGCGTCGAGACGATGACGGCGCCCGCCAGCGGCACGGTCTGGGCCATGGTGAGCTGGGCGTCGCCGGTGCCCGGCGGCATGTCGACGACGAGGCAGTCGAGCTCGCCCCAGGAGACGTCGCGCATCATCTGGGTCAGCGCGGACTGAACCATGGGGCCGCGCCAAATCATCGCGACGTCTTCATCGACGAGGAAGCCGATGGACATGACCTTGATCCCATAGGCCTCCATGGGCTTGATGACCTTGCCGTCCGACTCCGGCTTGCCGCGCAGGCCGAAGAGGCGCGGCATGGAGGGGCCGTAGATGTCCGCGTCGAGCACGCCGACCCGCCAGCCAAGCGCCGCCAGAGCCAGGGCCAGATTGGCTGACGTGGTGGACTTGCCGACGCCGCCTTTGCCCGAGGCGACCGCGATGATGCGCTTCACGCCGGGAATGGCCGTCTGGCGACCGGCCGCCTGCGCCTTGGGGCCGGGGGCTGCGGGCGCAGCGGGGGCGGCGGGGGCGGCGGGAGCGCTTTGGCCCGCCGGGCGTTCGGACGTCAGGGTGACGCTGACGGCGGTGACGCCGGGCAGGCCCTTGACCACCGTCTCCGCCGTGCGGCGCATCGCCTCCATGGCCATGGATTTGGCAGGGTCGATGGCCAGAGACAGATAGACCTTGCCCCCGACTGTCGTGAGGCCCGCGATGGCGCCCGATTGCGGCAGCGGCGTCTGGCCATCCGGGCCGGGGACGCGGGCGAGAGCGGACAAAACATCTTTTTCGGTGATCATGGGTGTCCTCAACAGGGTGAATAAGCGATAACAGCGCCATGGAGGCCGGGTCAACGAACGGCGTGGACAATTGCTGACGTTCAGCCTGCGTTCAGCCACAAAGGACTGATTTACGGTCGGTGACGTTACTCTCATCTGGTGCCGCATGAAGCGACTTGCACGACTCTCGACGGCCTGTCTGGCCATTTTCTCCCTGCTGGCCGAAACCATGGTCCCGGCTGTGGCCCAGATCGCGCCGCCCGGCCAGGCAGAGGCCCGTTTCGCCTTCGTCATCGGCAATGACGGCTATGAAGCCGCGCCGCTGCCCAGCGCCGCCAATGACGCGGGCCTCGTGGCCGAGACCCTGCGCAGCGCCGGCTTCGACATCACCGGCGCCAGAAACCTCGATCAGGACACGTTCCGCGCCTCCTATCGCGAATTCGTCGAGAAGGTCGGCGCCGCCGGGCCGAACGCCGTCGCCGCCGTCTATCTCTCGGGCTTCGGGCTGCAGGTCGAAGGCGAGAATTATTTCGTGCCGGTCGGCAGCCGCGTGCAGCGTGACAGCGACGTCGCCATTCAGGCGATCCGCATCTCCGACCTGACCCGCGCCCTCAGCGGCCAGCCGGGCAAGGCCAACATCGTGATGCTGGACCTCGCCTATGACGGTCCCTTCGACAAGCAGGGACAACCGCTGGCGCCCGGCCTCGCCATCGTGGAGCCCGAGCCCAAGACGCTGATCGCCTTCAACACCGCGCCCGGCGCCTATGCGCCCATCCCCAGGGGCGACTATGGCCCCTATGCGCAGGCGGTCTCGGAGACCCTGCGCATCGCAGGACTGCCGGTCGATGATGTCTTCGCCCGTGTGCGCACCCGCACGGCCGAACTGACCAAGAGCACGCAGATCCCCTGGAACGCCAGCCGCATCGATCCGAACTATGAGCTGCTCGAGCGCGCCCCCGACGCGCCAGCCCTGCCGGCGACGCCCGCCCAGCGGCAGCAATCCCGCAGCCGTCCGATTCAGGACTTCACCGAGGCGGACGCCTATGCGGCGGCGCTCGACCGCGATTCCATCCAGGCCTATCAGGACTTCCTCGCGGTCTATCCCAACAGCCCCTACGCCAAGACCGTGCGCGGCCTGCTGGCGGCCCGGCGCGAGGCGCTGACCTGGCGGCGCACGGCCGTCGCCAATACGCCCAACGCCTATTGGTCCTATCTGGACCGCTACCCGCGCGGCCCCCATGCGACCGACGCGCGGCGTCGGCTGGCGCGGCTGGGCGCCCCTCTGACGCCCCCGTCAGGCTTTGACGCCATTTTCTATGAAGAGGCGCCGCCGCCGAGCTACGAGGCTTTCTACTTCGACGCGCCCGCCCCTTATTACTTCGACGACGACGGCCTGCCGCCGCCGCGCGTGGCCTTCATGCCGCCGCCGCCGCCGTGGTGGGCTCCCCCGCCGCCGCCGCCGCGTGATCTGTATCGCGACGAGATCTATTTCCTCCCGACGCCCTATGAGCCCCCGCCCCCCGTCTGGGTGCGCCCGCCCGCCTATGTGGCCGCGCCGCCCCGGCATCAGCATGACTCGGGCGGCGGCATCCTTCCCTATGTGGCGATTCCCGCCGCGCTGGCGGCTGGCATCGTCGCGGGCAAGATCATCAGCGACCGGCGCCGCGACTCCGGCGGACAGCGCCCGCAAGGCGGTCCCGGCGGATTCGGCGGCCAGCCCCCCGCCGGACAAGCGCCTGCAGGCCCGCCCGCAAGCGCGCGGCCTTTCATGCCGCCGGTGGCGACGCCCGCCCGGCCCATGACGCAGATCATCCAGCAGCAGGGTCAGGTGAGCGCGCCCGTGGCGCAGCCAGCGCAGCCGCAACCGCAGGCGCCCGGGCAGCTCCGTCCCGCCCTGCCCGGAACCTTCGGCGTTCCCGCGACGCCTGCGGCTCCGGGCGCTGGCGCTTCAGCACCGACCACGGCTCCTCAAACCCAGCCGCAACCGCAGGCGCCCGGCCTGCCCCGGCCTCCAGGCGCTCCGGGGGCGCCGACCACGCCGCCCACGCCCGGCGTTGGCGCTCCGCCGCCAGCGGGCGCCCTGCCGCGTCCAGCCCAGCCGGGAACGCCGCCTCCGGCGGTCGCCCCTCAGGCCCAGCCCCAGACGCCCCCGCCCGGCCTGCCCCGGCCTCCGGGCGCTCCAGCCGCGCCGACGACGCCTCCCGCGCCCGGCGCTGGCGCTCCCCCGCCAGCAGGCGCCCTGCCGCGTCCAGCCCAGCCGGTGACGCCGCCTCCGGCGGTCGCTCCTCAGGCCCAGCCCCAGACGCCCCCGCCCGGCTTGCCGAGGCCTCCGGGCGCTCCGGCCGCGCCGACGACGCCTCCCACGCCCGGCGCTGGCGCTCCCCCGCCAGCAGGCGCCTTGCCGCGTCCAGCCCAGCCGGGAACCCCGCCTCCGGCGGTCCCCCCACAGGCCCAGCCCCAGTCGCCCCCGCCCGGCCTGCCAAGGCCGCCGGGAGCCACGCCGACCAGCCCTGCGCCATCCCCCGCACCCATGAGCGCGCCGCAACGCCCGGCCCCCACGAGCGCGCCGACGCAGCCAGCCCCGCCGCCCCAGCAACAGCAGCAGCAAATGCAAATGCAGCAACAGCAGCAGATGCAGGCCGAACAGCAACGCCGTGCGCAGGAGCAGCAACGCGCCATGGAGCAGCAGCGCGCCCAGCAGCAGCAGCAGGAGCAGCAACGACGCGCCCAGGAACAGCAGCGCGCCCAGGAACAACAGCGCGCCATGGAGCAACAACGCGCCCAACAGCAGCAGCAACAGATGCAGCAGCAACGCGCGATGGAGCAGCAGCGCCAGCAGCAAATGCAGCAACAACAACAGCAGCAGCAGCGCCAGCAGCAACAGCAGCCGCAGAGATCGCCCTATTGCGGCAATCCCGGCCAGCCAGCCTGCCCGCGCTGAGGCTGCCCAAAATGCAAAACGCGGCCTGCGAGGGCCGCGTTTTCGTTTGATCTATATCGAGGCCCTACTTCAACCGCGCCAGCAGGCTAGACGTGTCCCAGCGTCCGCCTCCGAGCTTCTGCACCTCGGCGTAGAACTGGTCGACGAGCGCGGTGACGGGCAGCTGCGCGCCGTTGCGGCGGGCCTCTTCAAGGCAGATCGACAGATCCTTGCGCATCCAGTCGACGGCGAAGCCGAAGTCGAACTTCCCCTCGTTCATGGTGCGGTGGCGGTTCTCCATCTGCCAGGACTGGGCCGCGCCCTTGGAGATGACCTCGATCACAGCCTCCACATCAAGCCCGGCCTTCTGCGCGAAATGCACGCCTTCGGAGAGCGCCTGCACGAGGCCGCCGATGCAGATCTGGTTGACCATCTTGGTGAGCTGCCCCGCGCCCGAAGGGCCCATGAGGCGACAGGCGCGGGCGAAGGCCGCGATGACGGGTTCGGCCTTTTCATAGACCGGCGCATCGCCGCCGCACATGACCGTCAGCACGCCATTCTCGGCGCCCGCCTGCCCGCCCGAAACCGGCGCGTCGATGAAGCCGAAGCCAGCCGCGCTGGCCGCGCCGTGAAGCTCGCGCGCCACATCGGCGGAGGCGGTGGTGTGGTCGACGAAGATGGCGCCTTTCGCCATGCCCGCGAAGGCGCCGTCCGCGCCAATCGTCACCTGCCTGAGGTCATCGTCATTTCCGACGCAGGCGAAGACCATGTCCTGCCCTTCGGCCGCCGCGCGCGGCGTGGCGGCGGCGCGCCCGCCAAATTGCGCGGCCCAGGCCTGCGCCTTGGCGGCGGTGCGGTTGTAGACCGTCACCTCATGCCCGCCCTTGACCCTGAGATGCCCCGCCATGGGATAGCCCATGACCCCGAGCCCGATGAATGCGACCTTGGCCATATCCGCCCCTCCAGTTGAGAGGCGGACTTCCCATAAAGGGGGCGCGGCTTCAAGGGGCGGGCGCCAAAGCCTCCCGCACGGCCGCACACAACTCCGGCACAAGCTCCGCCTCGAACCATGGGTTGCGCTTGAGCCAGCCGCTGTTGCGCCAGGAGGGATGGGGCAGCGGGATCAGGCGCGGGCTGGAGGCAGCGAAATCGCGCCAGCGCCGCACAAGCCCCGTCATGCCCTCGCCCTTGATCCGCTCATGGCCGAGGCGGCGCAGGTGATAGGCCTGAGCATGGGAGCCCACGACCAGAATGGTCTCGATCCCGGGCGCCAGCGCGAAGAGCGCGTCATGCCATGCCGCCCGGCACTCGGGACGCGGCGGCAGGTCGCTTCCCGCCGCGTCGAGGCCGGGAAAGCAAAAGCCCATCGGCGCGATGGCGATGCGGGAGACATCGTAGAAAGCCGCCCGGTCGATCCCCATCCAGCCGCGCAGCCGCTCGCCGGACGGATCGTCAAAGGGAAGCCCCGAGCGATGCACCCGCACGCCCGGCGCCTGACCCGCGATCAGCAGGCGCGCCGTGGATGAGAACCGCACCACCGGGCGCGGCTCATGCGCCAGAGGCGCGCCTTTCGGCGCATCGCGGCACAGGCGGCAGGCGGCGATGCGCGCCAGAAGGGCGTCGAGATCCGGGGCGGGGTTGGCCGGCATGCCCCCTGCCTAGACCCGCCGGGCAAGGGGCGCAACAGGGCGCTTCCGTTCGCGCCGGGCCGCGCTATGTTGAGGGCAGGAGGACGCGCCATGAGGCTCGACGCACTGGTTCAAAGGATCGCTTGCGCAGCTCTGGGCATGGCGCTCGCCATGGCGCCGCTGCAGGCGCAGGAGACGCAGGCGCCCGAGCAGCCTGCGCAAAGCCAGCCCCCCGGACAAAGGCGCGCCGCCGAACAGCGCCAAGCAGGCGAGGGCCTGCCGCGCCTGCCCGCCGACGCCACGACCCGGCACAAGATCGATCTGCCGGGCCGCAGCATCTCCTTCAAGGCGACCGCCGGAACCCTTCGCCTCTTCGACGCCAACAGCGGCGCGCCCCATGCGGACATGGCCTTCATCGCCTACGCCAAAGAGGGCGCGGAGGCCGGCAGGCGCCCGGTCACCTTCGTCTTCAACGGCGGCCCCGGCTACGCCTCCGCCTGGCTGCAGCTGGGCGCGCTCGGGCCCTGGCGGCTCGATATGACGGGAGACGCCGCGCGGCCCTCGGCGCCGCCCACGCTCGAACCCAACGCCGAGACCTGGCTCGACTTCACCGATCTCGTCTTTCTCGATCCGGCGGGCACAGGCTACAGCCGCATTCTCGGCGGCGACGAGGTGCGCAAATCCCTCTGGAGCACCAATGGGGACGTCAATTCGCTCGCGGTGACCATCCGCCGCTGGGTGCAGGCGAACGGGCGCGAAGCCTCGCCAAAATTCATTCTGGGCGAAAGCTATGGCGGCTTCCGCGCGCCCAAGATCGCCCATGTCCTGCAGACCGATCAGGGGGTGGGGGTGAGCGGGCTTGTGCTGGTCTCCCCCGTGCTCGATTTCGCGCGCTTCAACGCCTCGGGTTCGGTGCTGTCGCAAGTGGCGCGCCTGCCCTCCTTCGCGGCCACCGCCCGCGAGCGCAAGGGCCCGATCACCCGCGCGAGCCTGCGGGATGTGGAGGCCTACGCCACCGGCGATTTCCTTTCCGATCTCATGAAAGGCGTGAATGACGCTGCGGCGCTCGACCGCCTGTCCCGCAGGGTGGCCGACCTGACGGGGCTCGACCCTGCCATCGTGCGCCGCCTTGGCGGGCGCGTGCCTGCGGAGATCTTCGCCCGCGAGATCAACCGCGCGGAGGGGCTGGTGTCCAGCATGTATGACGGCAACGCCAGGGGGCTAGACCCGAACCCCTTCTCGCCCCGCAACACCGCCGAAGACCAGTTGCGCCTCGGCCTGCATGCGCCGATCACGCAGGCCATGGTCGATCTTTACCGCACGCGGCTTAACTGGGTGGTGGAGAACGGGCGCTACCAGTTCCAGAACGAACAGGCCGGGCGCCAATGGGACCGTGGCCACAATCCCGAAGCGGTGAGCGACCTGCGCAGCGCCATGGCGCTCGACCCGAGGATGGGCGTCCTCATCACCCACGGCCTCACCGACCTCGTGACCCCCTATTTCGAAACCCGCATGGTCCTCGACCAGATCCCGACGACCGGCTCGCCAGAGCGGTTGCGGTTCGAAGTCTATGCGGGCGGGCATATGTTTTATGCGCGGGACGAGGCGCGCAGAATGTTTCGGGCGGATGGGGAGCGGTTGATGGGGAGGTGACGACCAAGGCGCTCTGGAGAAGCTCCCCTACAACGGAAGCGGACTTCGCAGCTTCACCGACCCCATCACCATATGCGAGGTCACCGATTTGATGGCTATTGATTTTATCAACCGAGCATAAAACCGGTCATAGGCGGCCGTATCGGCAACGGCGACTTGCAGCATGAAATCAAATTGGCCAGCTAAACGATGCGCTTCGATCACCTCAGGCAGCGAAGAAAGCGCCTGGGCGAATTTCTCCAGCGACTCTGGCGCATGTTCGACCGCCTCCAGGAAGACAAGAACGGTCAGCCCCAGGCCGACGCTCGCAGGATCGAGGATCGCGACGCGGCCTCTTATGACGCCTTCACGCTCCAACTTCTTAATTCGGTTCCAGCATGGGGTCTGACTGAGCCCGACTTGAGCAGCGATTTCCGCGATGGGAGTCTCCGCATTTTTTTGCAGGAGACCCAATATGCGGCGGTCGATGGCGTCCAGCGCCACTGGCCTCGCCTCAGATGACATAGTCTGGCTCATGCGCGTCTTCTCGCAAAAGATACGAAAGGATCTGCTCCTCCAGTCGGGCGAGCTCAACAGCGCCGCGCCGACGGGGGCGCGGGGTGTCGATGCAGAGATCGAGACTGATCTTGCCATCCTCGATCATGACGATCCGATCCGCAAGGGTCAGGGCTTCAGCCACGTCATGGGTTACAAGAATTGCGGTGAAGCCAAGCCGCAGCCATGCTTGCTCAAGCAACTTCTGCATTTCGATGCGGGTCAGCGCATCCAGCGCGCCAAGCGGCTCATCCAGCGCCAACAGGCGCGGACGGCTGACCAGCGCGCGAGCGAGCGCAACCCTTTGCCGTTGGCCGCCGGACAGGATCGAGGGCCAATCCTGCGCTCGACTTCCAAGACCAACGGAGGCTAGCGCAAGCCTTGCGCGCTCCCGCCCCTTGGGCGTCCTGCCGTCGGCGCCCAAACCCACCTCCACATTTGGCAGAACGCGCGCCCAGGGCAAAAGCCTTGGCTCCTGGAACATCACGCGTGTCTGAACGCGCCGGTCCACCCCGTGTCCAAGGGTGATCTCGCCAGCATCGGGCTGGTCGAGATCAGCCAACAACCGCAGCAAAGTGCTCTTGCCGCAGCCGCTGCGCCCGACAATGGCCAGAAATTGTCCGGCCGGAACGAACACATCGAGGTTCGACAGGACGCTGGTTTCACCAAACGCTTTGCTGATATGGCGGGCGTTCAGCGGAAGACCGAGCCTGTCCTGGCGCGAAACGTCCGGGATCGTCGCAGGCGCGTGGCTCATTGCGAAAGGCTCCTGTAGGCAGGGTTCCACGACAGGCACAGGCGCTCCAAAAAACGCGCCGTCGAATCCGCCAGCTTTCCGAATAAGGCGTAGACGAGAATGGCGAAGACCACGACATCCACGCGCATGAATTCACGCGCATGCATGGCCATGTAACCGATGCCTGAATTCGCGGCGATGGTTTCAGCCACGATCAGCGTCAGCCACATCACGCCGAGCCCATAACGAATCCCGACGAAGATTGACGGCAAGGCGCCGGGGAAGATGATCCTGCCGAACAGATCGCTCCGCGACATTCCATAGGATCGGCCCATCTCGATCAGTTGCGGATCAACGTTACGGACGCCATGCAGAGTGTTGATGTAGATTGGGAAGAAAACGCCGAGGGCGACGAGGAAAAGCTTCGCCTCCTCATCAATGCCAAACCACAATATGACCAGAGGCACGAGCGCCAGATGGGGTATGTTGCGCACCATCTGCAATGTGGTGTCCGTGAGATCCGCGCTCAGGCGCGAGAGCCCATTTGCGAGTCCCAAAGCAAAGCCGAAGCCTCCGCCAATAAGGAACCCGGTTGCGGCGCGCAGCGCGCTGACCTCTATGTTTTGCGCCAATTCGCCGCTTTGCGTCAGCTTCCATGCAGCAGCCAGCACATCTGCGGGGTTTGGCAATATTGTGGGCGGAATCCACCCCAAGGCGCCGCCGCCCTGCCACAGCAGCAAGAGGGCGACCGGAAGCAACCAAGGCGACACGCCGCCTGCCAGCGGTTTATGCCTGCGAGGACGCAGCGCGCGCGCAGAAGCGCCTTCCTCTTTTTGGATTGAAATCGCGGTCATCTGGTCCTCACGAAGCCGAAATGCGCACGCCTGTGCCGCTGGTTCCAAATTCGACTGACGATGGACCATGCAGGATCTTGTCATTCTGGTTGATCCCGAGTTCGGGAAACAGCAATTCTGCGACCTGATAGGCTTCTTCAAGATGCGGATAGCCAGACCCGATGATCGTTTCGATCCCGAGGTCTTGATATTCGCGCAAGCGTTTGGCGACGGTCCCGGGATCGCCGACCAGCGCCGTGCCTGCACCGCCGCGCACGAGGCCCACGCCAGCCCATAAGTTTGGCGCGATCACCAGATTGTCCCGACGACCCGCACCGTGCAAGGCGCTCATGCGATGCTGCCCGATCGAATCAGATTCATCGGCGAATTTCGCCTGCGCTTGGGCGATCACGTCATCGGAGAGATTTGCGATCAGGCGATCCGCTGCTGCCCATGCCTCGTCTTCGGTTTCGCGCACGATGAAATGAAGCCGCAGACCAAACCGCACCTTCCGTCCATGCGCCTTGGCCCGAAGGCGCACCTTTTCAATTTTCTGGGCGACCTGATCGAGCGGCTCGCCCCAGGTGAGATAGACATCGACATGTTCGCCCGCAACATCCAGCGCAGGATCTGATGAGCCGCCGAACCACACAGGGAAATGCTGTTGCTGCGGGCGAAATGCGAGTTGCGCGCCTTTGACCCTCACATGCTCACCCTCGAAATTGACCTTGCGACCGGAGAGAAGGCTGTTGAACACCGTAAGAAATTCGGCGGTGTGTTTGTAGCGTTCATCATGAGGAAGAAAGATGCCGTCTCCCGCCAGCTCTCCAGGGTTGCCCCCAGTCACGATATTGACGAGGAAGCGGCCGTTGCTGATCCGATCTATCGCCGCAGCTTGCCTTGCGAAATAGGTGGGCGAGGCGACGCCGGGGCGCAAAGCGGCAAGAAAACGAAGACGCTGCGTATGGGGCGCCAAAGCTGCCGCAACGCTCCATGGGTCATCGCAATTCTTTCCCGTGGGCAGCAACACGCCGCCAAACCCGAGCCGATCGACCGCTTGAGCGATCTCTTTCAGATAAGCAAAGTCCGGCGCGCGATTGCGTTTCTCGCTGCCCAGATAGCTACCATCGCCGCTGACGGGAATGAACCAGAAAAAGTCGAGTGGCTTGACGTTGACGCTCATGGCTTTGCTCCGTTCAGTCAGGTGTTGGGGGTCCAGGTCCAGACGATGTCGCGGACCTTGATTGGGGCCGGGATGAGCTCAAGCTTGTGGAAGCGATCCGCAATGGCCTGCTGCTCCGCGATCACGTCCTCATTCACCGGCGCGATCACAAATTCGCTGCGGGAGATGGTCTTGGCCTGAATCTCTTTTGGAATTCCGGTCGCCTGGGCGAAGAGCTCTGCGGCTTGCCCGCGATTGTCGCTGGTCCAGCGGCTGGCCTTGGCGATCTCTTCATTCACTGCGCCGACGATGTGAGGATATTTCGTCGTGAAATCACGGTTCGCGAGGTAGTAGGAGTTTTGCCGCACGATATCGGCGGCGGTGGCGAGGATCTTCGTTCCCGGCTGCGCCTCGGCGATGGCGAAATAGGGGTCCCAGATTGTCCAGGCGTCGATGGAGCCGCGCGTGAAGGCGGCCGCCGCATCCGCTGGCTGCAGATAGACCGCCGTGATGTCGGCATACTGCAGGCCCGCTTTCTCAAGGGCTGCGATGGTCACGTTATGCGCGCTCGACGCCTTGGTGAAAGCGACTTTCCTGCCTTTTAGCTCGGCGAGCCCGCGAATGGGCGAACCCTCCTTGATAAGGATGGCGCTCGTCGATCCGGCCGAGGGCTGAACGGCCACATAAAGGAGATTGGCGCGCGCGGCCTGCGCAAAAATGGGGGGAGAGTCGCCGGTCGTTCCATAGTCGATGGCGCCTGCGTTCAACGCCTCGAGCAGCGGCGGACCGGAAGAGAATTCGACAAACTTCACCTCCATGCCAAGCGGAGCGAAGCGCGTCTCGAAAAGCTTCTGCTGTTTGGCGATAAGCAGCACGCCATTCTTTTGATAGCCGATGCGCAGTTGTTTGGGCGCTTGCGTCGTTTGGGCCAAAGCGGGGATGGCGACAGCGGAGGCCAGAAGGGCCAGGATGTCTCTGCGGTTCATGGGTTGCGCTCCTTGTCAGGATGTGTTGCGTCCGGTTGATTGGGTGCGGGTTGGGCGGCGAAGAAGCTCAAGCTCTCTTTCTCCGCACTGACGAGGCCTGCTGGGCCGTCGTCAGTTTCGATCACATAGGCCTCGGGCATAGGTTTCCTGTCGCCGGCTTGCGCCAGCGTCCCGTGCTGATTTGGGAGGACCGGTTGACGTCAGGCGCGGGGGGAGGATCCCGCATAAGCCTCGGCGCAACACCGGCGACAGAATGGGTGGAATTGTTGAGTCATGGCGATTTCACGCCTGCGCTTGGGCTGGTTCATCTGTGCCTCCAGATGGAGCCCACGAAGTCGCTTCGTGGCGCTTTAGCTCTTGGTGTCGCGGTGCAAGCTGCTCCGTCAAATCCCGCGGCGATCAAGATTTAATCCCGATCAACTTAGTCAGGGTATGTTTGGCGCTAAAAGGTGTCAACGAGATAACTATTTTTCATTTAGCAGGGCGCGAAGAATTTTTTTCTTCCTCCGTCGCCACGCAGCCAAATATGTCAGGACTTTAAAACTTATGTGCTAATGCGCCTTCCCCGGCACCTGCGCCTGCTCGAAGGTGGCCATATCCGCGTGGCAGGCGAGCGCCGCCTTCACGAGGCCGGCCGCCAGCGCCGCGCCTGAGCCTTCCCCAAGGCGCATGCCAAGATCGAGCAGCGGCTTCTTGCCGAGGCGGGCGAGCACCGCCCCATGGGCGCCCTCGACCGACAGATGGCCTGCGAGGCAATGGTCGATGGCGTGGGGGTCGAGGGCGTGGAGGATGGCGGCGGCGGCCGTCACCACATAGCCGTCGAGGATCACCGGCACGCGCTCCATGCGCGCGGCCATGATGGCGCCGGCCATGGCGACGATCTCGCGGCCGCCAAGGCGGCGCATGACCTCCAGAGGATCGCTCAAATGCCCCTTGTTGAGCGCCACAGCGCGGCGCACCGCGTCGGCCTTGCGCGCGAGGCCCGCATCATCGACGCCCGTGCCGCGCCCCACCCAATCCTCCGCCTGCCCGCCATAGAGCGCATGATAGATCGCGGCGGCGACCGTGGTGTTGCCGATGCCCATTTCGCCAAGGCACAGCAGATCGGAGCCCCCCGCGATCGCCTCCATGCCGAAGGCGAAGGTCGCCGCGCAGCCCGCCTCGTCGAAGGCGGGCTCCTGCGTGATGTCGGGGGTGGGATGATCGAGGGCGAGTTCGAAGACCTTCAGCCCGAGGTCATAGGCCGCGCAGATCTGGTTGATCGCCGCTCCGCCCGCCGCGAAATTCTCCAGCATGGCGCGCGTGACGGCGGCGGGATAGGCGGAGACGCCCTGGGCGGCCACCCCATGGTTGGCGACGAAGATCGCCACCACCGGGCGCTGCACGACCGGGCGGGAACGGCCCTGCCAGGCGGCCATATGGGCGACGATCTCCTCCAGCCGCCCCAGCGATCCCGGGGGCTTGGTCAACTGGGCGTCGCGGGCGCGCACGTCCTCCACGCAGGTCTCGGAGGCGGCGGGCATCAGGGGCAGAAGCGCGCGGATGTCGTCGAAGGGAAGGCCGGAAGCGGACATGGGGGCTCTCGAATGGGTTTCGGAGGTCATATCGGGATCGCCGCAGATTGCATAGCCGGGCTCGACAGGACGCGCGCAATGGCCCATTCAAGAGCCATGCGCCCGATCAGCGACCTGCTTTTCTGCCTGCGATTCTACTCGCGGCTGCCGATTCCGGTCTTCCGGTTCGAAGCCGCGCCCCATGCCATGGACGCCTTTCCGCAGGCGGTGGCGCTCGCTCCCCTGGCGGGGCTGCTCATCGCCCTGCCAGCCGGCCTGATCCTGGCGGGCGCGGGCGCGGCGCTCCCGCCCGAACTCGCCGCCGTGCTGGGGCTGGCGGCCCTCGCCGCCACCACGGGCGCGCTGCATGAGGACGGGCTCGCCGATGTGGCCGACGGCTTTGGCGGGGGGCGGACCATCGAGCGCAAGCTCGAGATCATGCGCGACAGCCGCATCGGCGCCTATGGGGGCGTGGCCCTCTGCCTCTCCCTGCTCGCCCGCTGGGCGGCCCTGACCGCCCTCTTGCGGATGGGGAGCGCGACGGCCTTCGTCGCCCTGCTCGCGGCCGCCGCCCTCTCGCGCTGGCTGGGCCTGCTGCCCATGGCCCTGCTGCCCCCCGCCCGCAAGGACGGCGCGGCCCATGCGGCCATGGGCCCTGAGCCTCGCGCCCTCGCCATTGGCGGCGCGCTGGCGCTGAGCGCAGGCCTCGCGCCCGCCTGGCTCGCGGGCGGCGCCATGGGCGTGACGCTCGCGGCGGCGGCGCTCGCTCTGGCGGCGGCGCTCGGCATGGCGCATCTGGCGAAGCGTCAGATCGGCGGGCAGACCGGCGATGTCGCGGGCGCCGCCCAGCAACTGGCGGAGATCGCCTTTCTCATCACGCTCTGCGCGAGGATCTGACCCATGGCCCGCATCTCGACACCCTGCGTCAGCTATTGCTGGACCGACCCCGGCCACGGACTGTGCGAGGGCTGCGGGCGCACCCGGGATGAAATCGCCAAATGGTGCTTCATCACCGAGGACGAGCGCCTCGCCATCATGGCCGAACTGAAAGCGCGTCTCTCACGCGCCCTGGCTGAGAAGGCCGCGAAGGCTCAGTAACCCGCGATGCTCACGATGAAGCGGGTGGAGACCAGCAGCAGGAAGATGCCGAAGGCCCGCTCCAGCATGCGTTTTGGCATGGAATGGGCGAGCTTGACGCCGATGGGCGCCGTCCAGACGCTGACGGGGGCGAAGAGCGCGAGGCCGATCAGCGAGACATAGCCGATCGAGCCCGGCGGCAGCCCTTCCCGCGACCAGCCCGCGATCATCAGGCCCACGGCGCCGGGGATGGAGATCAGCACGCCCATGCCCGCCGAGGTCGAGACAGCCTGATGGATCGGGCGGTTGTAGAAGGTCATGAACATCGAGGAGAGCTGTCCGCCGCCGATGCCCATCAGCGCCGACAACACGCCGATGATGAGGCCATAGACCTTCATGAGGGGGCCAGAGGGCAGGTCATCGCCAAGGCGCCAGGAGAAATTCCCCAGAAGCCGCGCCGCGCTCAGGCCCGCCACGAAGACGAACACCAGCTTGAAGACGACCGGCGAGGCGAAGCTGGCGAGATAGGCGCCCACGACCACGCCCACGACGGTCGGAACCGCCCAGGCCCGCAGGATGGTCATGTCCACGGACCCCCGCGCCTTGTGGGCTGTGTAGGACCGGATCGAGGTGGGAATGATGATCGCCAGCGAGGTGCCGACCGAGAGCGGCGTGCTGACGGCGTCCGGCACGCCCAGAAACAGAAAGAGGTCATGCAGCACGGGCACGATGACCGCCCCGCCGCCGACGCCGAACACGCCCGCAAGCACGCCCGTGAGGGCGCCCGCCACTGCGAGGGACACCGCGAAAATGGCGAAATCGCCGATGGAGACGCCTTCGAGCATGAGACCCTTCCGATATGATGGCCCCTTGTGCGCTCAAGCTGGCGAGCGCGCAATGGCGAAGGCGTGATCGAGCGGGGAAAAGCTCAGGCCGCAGCCGCCGCCGGGCGCACCAGACGCGCCGCATCGCGCAGGACATCAACCCCCGCCCCGCGCTTGACGCCCTCGGTGGCCAGATGCCGGCGCCAGGCGCGGGCGCCGGGCATGCCGCCGAACAGGCCGAGCATGTGGCGGGTCATGTCCGCGAGGCGGAAGCCCTCGGCGAGCCGCGCCTCCACATAGGGCAGATAGGCCTCGACGAGTTCGAAGGTGGAGGCGAGCGGGGCAGGCTCGCCGAAGATCTCAGGATCGACCCGCAGCAGAAGGTCGGTGTCGTGATAGGCCGCGCGGCCCATCATGACGCCATCCACATGGGCGAGCTGCCCGCGCGTCGCCTCGATGGTGGCGATGCCGCCGTTGATGGCGATGGGGATCTGCGGGAAGGCGCGGCGCAGCTCGTGGACCAGCGGATAGTCGAGCGGGGGAACGTCGCGGTTCTCCTTGGGGGAGAGGCCCTTCAGCCAGGCCTTGCGGGCATGGACGATCAGCGCGTCGGCGCCCGCGTCGATGACGCTCTGCGCCATGGCCCAGAGGGCTTCGCGCGGCTCCTGATCGTCGACGCCGATGCGGCATTTCACGGTCACGGGCACGGACACGACCGCCTTCATGGCCGCGACCCCCTCGCCCACGAGCCCGGGCTCGCGCATGAGGCAGGCCCCGAAGGCGCCGTTCTGCACGCGGTCGGAGGGGCAGCCGCAGTTGAGGTTCACCTCGTCATAGCCAAGATCCGCGCAGATCTTCGCGGCCTCGGCGAGCTTTGCGGGCTCCGAGCCCCCGAGCTGCACAGCGAGGGGATGCTCGGCCTGATCGAAGCCCAGGAGACGCGCGCGGTCGCCGAAGATGACGGCGCCGGTCGTCACCATCTCCGTATAGAGCCGCGCCCGCCGGGTCATGAGGCGATGCAGGGACCGGCAATGCCGATCCGTCCAGTCCATCATGGGGGCGACGGAGAAGGTCCAGGGGTTATGCACGGGTGGGGGGCTCCGGGGCGGATTGAACATAATCTTTGCTTTTAGGCGCAAACGCCGCTACGCTTTGAACCTGAATCAGGAGCGCGCCCGTTGCGGACGGCGCTCCCTCGCAATGAGCATATACGAAACTCTGCGCGCCAAAGCCATGAAAGCAGTCACGCAATATCTCACGAAATCCGTCAACCGATGAGCTGGACGGCAATCACACGGCAAGGAGGGCAAGGTCAATAGAGCAGCGGGTCCGCATTAAAAGTGGGAGAGATGAATGGGAGATTTTCTTAATACCTATGGCATTTACGCAATCCTGCTATTTTGCGCTCTTTTTGCGTGGGACATGTGGAAGCTCAAGCCGCAGTGGGAAAAAAAGATTATAATTCGCGAATGCGTGGGTTGGTTAATTGCAATTATGATCTTAGTGCCCATTGCTATCGTGTCACATATGAACAAGACGGGACAAGAATTTGAGACAGTGGTAGGTGAAGTACAGGATACAATCCAAATAATTCTGATGAAGATCGAGATGTTTTGGTCATCCTCGATCATAGCAAAAATTTGGAATGCGGGGCCCATAGCGGAACTGAGACAATTAGCCTACTGGATCATTTCCCTATTCTGTTTTTGGCAGCTTTTTTTAGAATTGATGTGGTTAATGTTACGGTCGGACGAGCATGAATATTGAAAAAGAAGAATCATGATAGATAGCTCGTATTCTTTGAATTTCTTAGCACGTGAAGCTGAACGTACACGCTTACGCCACAACCGCTCTGCGAGCGCAGATCACCCGGCGGGTCGGTCCCCGCGCTTGTAGCGTTCGGCGCTGGTCCTGATGAATTGACCGACATCTCGCCATGTCTCATTCAAAGTTGAAATTTTACGACTGGAAAGCTGAAAGGCGCCTGAAAACAAAAGGAAGGGGGCGCTCAAACCGGAGGCGAAGCCAAACGCCAGCGCGCGGGCGTTGCGACGCCGGAATGACCTGTGCGCATGCTCCATCTCATGGCTCCTTCCACGTTGCAAAGATCATGTATGCTCCGCAAATGTCAAGACAGTCCGAAGGGCTGCGTGGGACGGGCCCTGAACGACCGCAACACTCAAGACTAAGATACTGAAAAACAATTCATATTTGACCTGCGTCAAAGACGTCCGGGCTGCGATGCGCGATAAGGGCGGCGAACTACCATCCGAAGCAGGAGGAGTTGGCCATGAAAACGCTCGTCAAGACATCGCTTGCTTTTGCAGCAGGCGCGCTCGTCACCGTCGCGGCCATGCAGCTCGCGCCAAGCCCCGCCATATCGCAGGGGGCCGGCATCGCCCCGGTGCCTCCGCAATGCACGGGCTCGCGCATGCAGGTGCCAACCGCGCGCGGCCTTGAGTGGAAGCAGCTTGTGGTCTGCCCGCAGGACTGACCACACATGATCGCAACGTCCGGCGGGCGACCGCCGGACGCCTTTGCGATGAAAGCGCAGCCATGACCCCATCCAACGCAATAAGATCAGACCAGGCGGCCGACGGCTCGCGCGCGACGCCTGAATGTCTTGAGTTTCTGGCGGGGCAGATCGCGACCCTGCGCGATCTGGTGGAGGGCCTGCGCCAGCGCGCGGATTCGACCGATTATAAGATCGCGGTCGAGGAGCTGCGCTTCGCCACGGAAGCCATCGAGCGCGCCTATGAGGATCTGCATTGCTTCGTCAGCGAGCAGGACGGCTGAGGCGGCCACAGGGGGACTGCATGAGACGCGTTCTTTGCGCAGCCACGCTCGCCGCAGGCCTCGCAGCCACAGGCCTCGTACTTGGCGCCCATGCGCAAGTGGCCCCCTTCGCCCAGCGGCCCGACGAGCAGCCCGCCTCAGTGGGCGCGCTGAGCGACATGATGATCTCCATCCTGCATCGCCACGCCATCTTGTGGATGGCCGGCGCCAGCGAGAACTGGCCCCTTGCGGACTATGAAGCGCGCCAGTTGCGCACGCGCTTCATGGAGGCGGCGCAGGTCTATCGCAACATTCCCGTCGAGACCGTCGCCGCCGCCACAAAGGCGCTGGACGAGCTGGCCCAGGCCATCGCCACGACGAACAAGGCGCAGTTCGCGCCGCGCTTTCTGGAGCTGACGCGCGCCTGCAACGCCTGCCACGTCTCCGCTGGCGTGGGTTTCGTGGTGATCGAGACGCCCCGCACCAGCCCCTTCACCAACCAGTCCTTCGCACCGGCGCCCAAATAGTCGCGCGACGACTTTGATTCAGCGCAAGGCGCATCCGCGCAAGAAGAGCGAAGCTGCGCGAAAGTCTGGAGAGGACGGGTGAAATGGCCATCAAGGATCTTTTGCTGCATATCGACACCAGCGACCGCGGCGCGGGGGTGGGTGATTTCGCGCTGTCGCTTGCGACCGAAATGGGCGCCCATCTGACGGCGGCGGGAGTCGTGCTGGAGATCGTGCCGCCCGCCTCCTTCATGGGGGAATATCCCTATGACATCATGGCCGAGGCCATAGATCAGGCGCGCAAGTCCGCCGAGCAGACCTATCAGCGCATCGCCTCCGCAGCGCCCGCGACGGTGCAGACGGAGCTGGTGGTGATCCAGGCCATATCCGGCCAGGCCCGCGAGGACTTCGGGCGCCTCGCCCGGCATTTCGACCTGTCCATCGTCGGCCAGGGCGGCGATGAGGGCGGCAGCGATGACGAACTGATGGCCGAGGGCGCGCTCTTCTCATCGGGCAAGCCGGTCTTCATCGTGCCCAACATCCACAAGGGCCCCGCCAGGATCGGCAAGGCCATGGTGTGCTGGGACGGCGGCATCAACGCGGCGCGGGCGGTGGCGGGCTCGATCGACCTGTTGAAGCGCGCGGGCAAGGTCGAGGTCGTGACCATCGCGGGGCGCAACACATCCCACGACGATCTGCCCGGCTTCAACATCACCCGCCATCTGACGCGCCACGGCGTCTCCGCCACGCTGAAGAAGCTGCCCGCCGCGCAGGATGTGGGCGAGACCCTGCTCTCCTATGCGGCCGACAGCGGCGCAGACTTCATGGTGATGGGCGCCTATGGCCATTCACGGCTGCGCGAATTCGTGCTGGGCGGCACGACCCGCACCATCCTCAACTCCATGACGGTCCCGGTGCTGATGGCGCACTGAGGGGGACGCCTCCCGCGCCGGCCGGGCCCTGCGGGAGGCGGTTCTTGTAACGATCATGTGAAACCACCCACCCCCGCCTTCGCCTATGGTCTAAGCGCGTAGTCCTGGCGCGGCGCTTGTAATTCCCGCATGGACGCTTAGCTTCGCAATTCATCGGAGCGGCTGGAGCGGGAGGGACGGCAGGCGTGGTTGAGGACTTCATCCTCGAAACGAAGGGGCTCACCAAGGAGTTCGCGGGCTTCACGGCCGTGCGGGACGTGGACCTGCGCGTGCGCCGGGGCTCGATCCATGCGCTCATCGGCCCCAATGGCGCGGGCAAGACCACCTGCTTCAACCTGCTGACCAAGTTTCTGCCCCCGACCCGCGGCGCCATCGCCTACAACGGGCGCGACATCACCTCCATGGCCCCAGCCGATGTGGCGCGTCTCGGCCTCATCCGCTCCTTCCAGATCTCCGCGGTCTTTCCGCATCTGACGGGCATGGAGAATGTGCGCGTGGCCCTGCAGCGCCACAGGGGCGACAATTTCGATTTCTGGCGCTCCAAAAAGGTGCTCGACGACCTCAACGGCCGCGCCATGGCGCTGCTGGAGGATGTGGGCCTGACGGAATTCGCTGACGTCACGGCGGTGGAGATGCCCTATGGGCGCAAGCGCGCCCTCGAGATCGCGACGACCCTCGCCCTCGATCCCGAAATGATGCTGCTCGACGAGCCCATGGCGGGCATGGGCCATGAGGACATCGAGAAGGTGGTGGAGCTGATCCGCCGCGTCTCAGCCAACCGCACGGTCCTGATGGTCGAACATAATCTGAATGTGGTCGCCAATCTGTCTGACACGATCACCGTGCTGACGCGCGGGCAAATTCTGGCGGAGGGCGATTACGCGACCGTCTCGGCCAATCCCGAGGTGCAGCAAGCCTATCTGGGGGCCAGCCATGGATGAGGCCCGCGTGCTGCTGGAGGTGAAGGATCTGCAGGCCTGGTATGGCGAGAGCCATATTCTTCATGGCGTCGACTTTCGCGTGCGCGAAGGCGAGGTCGTGACGCTGCTGGGCCGCAACGGCGCAGGCAAGACGACGACCCTGAAATCGGTCATGGGCATGATCGGCAAACGCACGGGCTCCGTGCAGTTCGACGGCCAGCAGACCATCGGCATGACCAGCGACCGCATCGCCCATCTCGGCCTCGCGATCTGCCCGGAGGAGCGGGGCATCTTCGCCAGCCTGAATGTGATGGAGAATCTGATGCTGCCCCCGCAAGTGCGGCCAGGCGGCCTGCCGGTGGAGCAGATCTTCGAGCTCTTTCCCAATCTGAAAGAGCGCATCTCGAGCCAGGGCACGAAACTGTCGGGCGGCGAGCAGCAGATGCTCGCCATCGGCCGCATCCTGCGCACCGGCGCGCGGCTCCTGATGCTGGACGAGCCCACAGAGGGCCTCGCGCCCGTCATCATCCAGCAGATCGGCCGCACCATCGCGCGGCTGAAGCAAGAGGGCTTCACCATTTTGCTGGTGGAGCAGAACTTCCGCTTCGCCTCCACCGTGGCGGACCGGTTCTATGTGATGGAGCATGGGCGCGTGATCGACGCTTTCGCCAACGCCGATCTCGACGCCAATATGGGCAAGCTGCATGAATATCTCGGTGTTTGAACCTCAGGGAGCACAGACATGAAGACATCGGTTTCAACCTTGGCGCTCATGGCGGCGCTGGCTCTTCCCGGCGCAGCCTTCGCGCAGGACAAGAACGTCAAGATCGGCGTGCTCGACGACATGTCGGGCCTCTATGCGGATGTGGGCGGACAGGGCTCCATTCTCGCGGCCCAGATGGCCATCGAGGATTCCGGCATGGCCGCCAAGGGCTGGAAGATCGACCTGATCTCCGCCGACCACCAGAACAAGCCGGACGTGGGCGTGAACCTCGCCCGTCAATGGGCCGACCAGGAGAAGGTGGACGGCATCTTCGGCGTGCTGACCTCCAGCGTGGCGCTGGCGGTGAACGGCGTCGCCAAGGAGAAGAACCTGGTCTACATGAACTCGGGCGCCGCGACGTCGGACCTGACCAACTCCGCTTGCTCGCCCAACACGGTCCACTGGACCTATGACACCTATCTGCTCGCCAATGGCACGGGCAAGGCGGTGGTGAAGAGCGGCGGCGACAGCTGGTTCTTCCTGACCGCCGACTACGCCTTCGGCCATGCGCTGGAGCGCGACACGACCGACGTCATCAAGGCCAACAACGGCAAGGTGCTGGGCTCCGTACGCCATCCCCTGAACAGCGCGGACTTCTCCTCCTTCCTCTTGCAGGCGCAGGCCTCCAAGGCGAAGATCATCGGCCTCGCCAATGCGGGCGGCGACACGACCAACGCCATCAAGCAGGCCTCCGAATTCGGCATCACCGGCAGCGGCCAGCAGCTCGCGGCGCTCCTGCTGTTCTATTCGGACGTGCATTCGCTGGGCCTGAAGATGACGCAGGGGCTGCAGTTCACCGAGACCTTCTATTGGGATCTCAATGACGGCACCCGCGCCTTCTCCAAGCGCTTCTCGGACCGCATGAAGAACAAGAACCAGCCGACCATGGTGCAGGCGGGCATCTACGCCTCCATCATCCATTACATGAAGGCGCTGGAGGCCAATGGCTCCAATCCGCATGATGGCGTGAAGATGGTGGAGAAGATGAAGTCCATGCCCACCGACGATGCGCTCTTCGGCAAGGGCGAGATCCAGCCCAACGGCCGCAAGATCCATCCGGGCTATCTCTTTGAGGTGAAGAAGCCCCAGGAGTCCAAATATCCCGGCGATTATTACAAGCTGATCGCCACGATCCCGGCGAACGAAGCCTTCACGCCGCTCGACAAGAGCGCCTGCGCGCTCGTGAAGAAGTAAGACAAGCCGCCCCCTCCCGCGAGGGGGCGGCCACTCCCGGGACCGCCAACCGATGTTCAACATCAGCACGCAAGCGCTCTTCGCCCAGCTTCTGGTGGGCCTGATCAACGGGTCGTTCTACGCCCTGCTGAGCCTCGGGCTCGCGGTCATTTTCGGCATGTTGAACATCATCAACTTCGCCCATGGCGCGCTCTACATGATGGGCGCCTTCTGCGCCTATTTCCTGCTGAACGTGCTGGGGATCAATTACTGGATGGCGCTGATCCTGGCGCCGCTGTTGATCGGCTTTCTCGGCGTCGTTCTGGAGCGCACCATGCTCCAGCGCCTTGCCGGGCTCGACCATCTCTACGGCCTCTTGCTGACCTTCGGCCTTGCGCTCATCATCCAGGGCCTCTTCCAGAACTATTTCGGCTCCTCGGGCCTGCCCTACGCCATTCCCCAGCAACTCACGGGCGGGCAGAATCTCGGCTTCATGTTCCTGCCGAACTATCGCGCCTGGGTGGTGATCTTCTCGCTGACCATATGCCTCGCGACCTGGTTCGCCATCGAGAAGACCAAACTCGGGGCCTATCTGCGCGCCGCGACCGAAAATCCGACGCTGGTGCGCGCCTTCGGCGTCAATGTGCCCCGCATGATCACGCTGACCTATGGCTTTGGCGTGGGGCTGGCGGCGCTGGCCGGCGTGCTCTCCGCGCCGATCAATCAGGTGCGCCCGCTCATGGGCGCGGACCTCATCATCGTGGTCTTCGCGGTGGTGGTGATCGGCGGCATGGGTTCGATCATGGGCTCCATCGTGACGGGCTTTGCGCTGGGCATCCTCGAAGGCCTCACGAAGTATTTCTACCCCGAGGCCTCCAACACCGTGGTCTTCGTCATCATGGCCATCGTGCTCATGGTCAAGCCCAACGGCCTGTTCGGGAGGGCGTGACATGACGACGACGCCGATCAAGCCCGTCTCCCCGGCCGCGCCCGAGCGCAGCGAAACGCCGATCATCATGGGCATGATCGCGGTGCTGGCGGTTCTGCCGCTCCTCGGCGTCTATCCCTATTTCGTCATGCAGGCGCTCTGCTTCGCGCTCTTCGCCTGCGCCTTCAACCTGCTCATCGGCTATGTCGGCCTGCTCTCCTTCGGCCACGCCATGTTCCTTGGGACGGCGGGCTACGCCAGCGCCCATGCGGCCAAGGTCTGGGGCCTCGCGCCGGAGCTCTCCATCCTCTTTGGAACGCTGGCGTCAGGCGCGCTGGGCGTGCTCGTCGGCCTCATCGCCATCCGCAGGCAGGGCATCTATTTCTCCATGACGACCCTAGCGCTGGCGCAGATGATCTATTTCTTCTACCTGCAGGCCAAGTTCACCCATGGGGAGGACGGCATCCAGGGCGTGCCGCGCGGCCTGTTCCTTGGCGTCCTCGACATATCGAAGCCGCTTGTGCTGTTCTATGTGGTGCTGGCCATATTCGTGGCGGGCTTCCTGCTGATCTACCGCACCATCAACTCACCCTTCGGCGAGATCCTGAAAGCCATCCGCGAGAATGAGCCGCGCGCCATTTCGCTGGGCTATCGCACCGCCCGCTACAAGCTCGCCGCCTTCGCGCTGTCCGCAGCGCTTGCGGGCCTTGCGGGGGCGACCAAGGTGATCGTCTCGCAGAACGCCTCGCTGACCGATGTGCGCTGGGAAATGTCGGGCGAGGTGGTGCTGATGACGCTGGTCGGCGGGCTCGGCACCATTTTCGGCCCGGTGGTCGGCGCCTTCATCATCATCGCCATGCAGCAATATCTCGCGGAATTCGGCCAGTGGGTGCTGGTGATTCAGGGCGTGATCTTCGTCGCCTGCGTGCTGGCCTTCCGCCGGGGCATCGTGGGCGAGGCGGCGAAAGTCCTGCGGCGCAACCTCTGATCGCGACGTCTCGGCTCCCCGAAGCGCCTTCGGGCCATAAATTACAAAATAAAATTGTATTGAATATAATATCTCGTCTTTCAAATGTGATTATGCTAGATTGTCGCGAAATGGGTTGCGATCCACGCCCCCGCCAGTCACCATTGGACCCATATCGGCATGCCACAGGTCATCTCCGCCAACCGGCTTTCGGATGGAATAGTCGTGTTCCGCGCCCCCGGCGGGCGCTGGGTCGAGCAGTTGCGCGACGCGCAGATCCTGCCCGACGCCGGCGCCGTCAAGGCTGCGCTTGGCCTTGTGGAGGCCGACATCAGGGCGAACCATGTCATCGAAGTCGCGGCTTTCGATGTCGCCGTGAAGGGCGATCATGTCGAGCCCGTCCATCTGCGCGACAAGATCAGGGCCAAGGGCCCCACCACCCACCCCGGCCACGGCAAGCAGGCGGCGCATTGAGCGAGGATCGTTATGTATCGTTATGACGAATTCGACGCGGCCTTCGTCGCCGACCGCCTCAACCAGTTCTCCGATCAGGTGCAGCGCCGCCTCAGCGGCGAATTGACTGAAGAGCAGTTCCGCATTCACCGCCTGATGAACGGCGTCTATCTGCAGCTTCACGCCTATATGCTGCGCGTCGCCATACCCTATGGCGCCCTGAGCCCGCGCCAGCTTCGCAAGCTCGCCCATATCGCGCGCCGCTACGACAAGGGCTTCGGCCATTTCACCACGCGCCAGAACATCCAGTTCAACTGGCCCGCCCTGAAGGACATTCCGGAGATTCTGGGTGAGCTCGCCAGCGTCGAGATGCACGCCATCCAGACCTCCGGCAACTGCATCCGCAACGTCACCGCCGACCATTTCGCAGGCGCCGCCGCCGACGAGATCGAAGATCCCCGCCCCTATGCGGAGATCCTGCGCCAGTGGTCGTCGATTCATCCGGAATTCACCTATCTGCCGCGCAAGTTCAAGCTGGCGCTCAGCGGCGCGCCCCATGACCGCGCAGCCATTCAGGTCCATGACATCGGCTATCAGCTCGTGAAGAACGAGGCGGGCGAGACGGGCTTCGCCGTCTATGTGGGCGGAGGGCTCGGGCGCACGCCCATGGTCGGCCACAAGATCCGCGATTTCCTGCCGACGAAAGACCTGCTCGCCTATACCCAGGCCATCGTGCGCGTCTACAATCTGGAGGGACGGCGCGACAACAAATACAAGGCCCGCATCAAGATCCTCGTGCACGAAAAGGGCTTCGAGGCCATGCGAGACGCCGTTGAGGCGGAGTTCGCCGCGGACAAGAGCGATCTCCTCGCCCTGCCCCAGAACGAGATCGCGCGCATCAGCGCCTATTTCGCGCCCCCTGCCCTCACGGAGCGCCCGGCGGATTCACAGGCCCTTAAGGCCCGCCGTGCGCGAGATCCGGCTTTCGCCGGCTTTGTCGACGTCAATGTCGCGAAGCACCGGCAGGACGGCTATGGCCTCGTGACCATTTCGCTGAAGCCCATCGGCGGCATTCCCGGCGACGCCACCGCCGAGCAGATGGAGCTTGTCGCAGAGCTTGCCGAAAAATTCGGCCATGATGAAATCCGCGTCTCCCACGAGCAGAATCTCGTTCTGCCCCATGTGGCGCTCGACGATCTGCCCGCCGTCTATGACGCGCTCAGGGCGCAGGGGCTCGCGACCGCGAATGCGGGGCTCATCTCCGACATCATCAGCTGCCCCGGCATGGACTATTGCTCGCTGGCGACGGCGCGCTCCATTCCCGTGGCGCAGCGGATCTCCGAACGCTTCGCCGATGGTCCGCGCGCCCGCGAGATCGGCGCGATGAAGATCAAGATCTCCGGCTGCATCAACGCCTGCGGCCACCACCATGTCGGCCACATCGGCATCCTCGGCCTCGAGCGCAAGGGTGTCGAGACCTACCAGCTCACCCTTGGCGGCTCGGGCGACGAGAGCTGCACGCTCGGCGACATCACCGGCCCCGGCTTCTCCTATGAAGATGTGGTGGACGCCGTCGAGACCGTGGTCGACGCCTATATGGGCCTGCGCGCCTCGCCCGACGAAGACTTCCTGAGCGCCTACCGCCGCGTCGGCATGGCGCCCTTCAAGAAGGCCCTCTATGAGCGCGACAGCGGCTCGGACATCTGATTGGACGCGCAATGCCCCTTTATAAAAACGGTTCCTTCGTTCAGGACGCCTGGACCACCATCCGCGAAGGCGAGGCGATTTCGCCCGCAGGCCATGTGATCGCGCCGCTCGCCTGGTGGCAGGCCGAGCGTCAGGCCTTCGATCAGTCCCATGTGCCGATCGGCGTGCTCATCGAGCCCGGCGCCTCGATCGACGATTTCATCGCCGACCTGCCGCGCCTTGCGGTGATCGCTCTGGTGATTCCGAAGTTTCAGGATGGCCGCCCCTATTCCATGGCCCGCCTGCTGCGGGAGCGCCATGGCTACAAGGGCGAAGTGCGGGCGACGGGCGAAGTGCTGATCGACCAGATCCAGCCCATGCTGCGCTGCGGCTTCGATGCTTTCGAGATCACCGATCCCATCACGCAGGCTGCGCTTGAGGCGGGCCGCATTCCCGGCGTCGCCCATTTCTACCAGCCCGGCGTCAACGAGGCGCCGCAGCCGGGCGCGCGGCCATGGCTGCGGCAGGCCGGGCGCTGAAGCCGCCCCTCAGGCGCGGCAGCCCTCGCGCAGGCGCTCATGGGCGGGCAGTTTGAAAGACGCCTTTTCGAGGGCGTCCGCGAGCAAGCCAAGCTCACTGGCGATGCGAAACTCGAGAATGAAATGGAGACCCGCAAGAATGGGCATGTCCACGCCTCGCAAAAGGGTGGACAGGCGGCTCCAGTCGCGTGAATGAGCTGACCGGGCGAAGACCTGAACGGATTGGGCCACATATTCGCCCGAGGCCAGACCGCGCTGCTGGGCGCGCAGCTTCACTTCATGGGCGAGATCGGGCCCGATGGAATGGATCGCAGCTTCCGCGACCTTGGCGTGTGAACAGGACCGGATCAATTCGGCGACCAGCATGTCGCTTCCCCCTTGACGTTTCATCCATAGAAGCGGGCAGGCTTTCGTTGGTCATGCGCTCATCGCCAGGACATTGTCCTGCGTGAGCGCCTCGATGAAATCCTGCCGCCACTTGTGAACGTCGAAGGCTCTCAAATGTTGCAGCATCGGTTCGAATCTTGCGATCCTTTCCTCACGCGGCATTTCAAAAGCCGTGCGCAGGGCATGGACCACGCCATCAATGTCATAGGGATTGACCTGCAGCGCGCCGCGCAATTCGCGCGCTGACCCCGCAAAGCGCGAGAGCACGAGCACGCCGGGATCGCGGGGATCCTGCGAGGCGACATATTCCTTCGAGACAAGATTCATTCCGTCGCGCAGGGGCGTCACGACGCCGACGCGCGCAGCGCGGTAGAGATGGGCGAGCGTGGCGCGGCCGATGGATTTGTTGATGTAACGCACGGGCGCCCAGTCGATGTCGCCAAACTTGCCATTGACGCGCCCGGCGGCCTCCGCAACCTCGCGGTTGATCTCCGCATATTCGGGGATCGCCTCGCGGGTCGTGGGCGCGATCTGCAGGGCGGTGAAGCGGTTGTGATATTGGGGATAGAGTTCAAGAAAGCGGCCGATGGCCTCGATCCGCTGCGGAATGCCCTTGGAATAATCCAGCCGGTCCACGCTCAAAGCCAGAGCGCGGCCTTGCAGCGAGGCCTCCAGCCGCCTTGCGATGGAGGATTTCGGCGCTTCGGCGAAATGGATGAACTCCTTCGTGTCGATGCTGATGGGAAAAACCCCAAGACGGCATGATCGACCAAAGGCGTCGATCATGCAGCCCTCGACATTGATGTTCATCTCCTCCTTCAGATAGGCGATGAAGTTGTCCATGAAGGGCTTCGTCTGGAAGCCCACGAGATCATAATTGATGAGATTGACCGCAAGGCGCGAATGATTGGGCAGGATGGCGAAGAGTTCGGGCGCTGGCCAGGGGATATGCAGAAAAAAGCCGATCCGGTTCTTCACGCCCCGCGCGCGCAAGTCCGACGCCAGGGGGATAAGGTGATAATCATGCACCCAGATGATGTCGTCGGGCCGCAACATCGGCGCGAGGATGCGCGCGAAGATCTGATTGACCCGGTTGTAGCCCGCCATGTCCCGCCGAGCGAATTCGGTCAGGCCGGGGCGATGGTGAAACAAAGGCCAAAGGGCCCGATTGGCGAAGCCGTTGTAATATTCCTCCGCATCGCGCGGGGTGAGGTCGACGGTGACATAATCGACATTGCGCCAGCGCGTCGTCTCAGCCGTGGGCTCCACATCCGCGCCCTCGCGCACAGCCCCGCTCCACCCCAGCCAGACGCCGCCGCTTTTCTCCAGCGCGTCTCGCACGGCCACGCTCAAACCACCGGACGTATAGCGGTCGCCGGGCTTGGGAACGCGGTTTGAAACGGCGATGAGTCTGGGCACGGGCCTCCCCTCTCTTCTTCGGCCAAGGATCAAAAAGCGTCCCGCCAGGGACGCGACAGCTTCATTGCGGAACGCACAAGACCCACCAGAGAATAGGTCTGCGGAAAGTTTCCCCAGAGTTCGCCCTTGCCCACATGCAGCCCCTCGGAGAGGAGGCCCTGGCTTGAGCGATGCGCCAGAAGCCGCTCGAACATATCGCGCGCCTCATCCAGCTTTCCCGTGGCGGCGAGCGCCTCGACCATCCAGAAGCTGCAAATGGTGAAGGAGGTCTCCGGGGCGCCAAAATCATCACTGCGCCGATAGCGATAGACATGATCCTCTTCACGCAGGTCGCGCTCCACGGCGGCGACCGTCGCGCGGAACCTTGGATCAGCAGGCTCGATGAAGCCGAGCTCGCTCAGCAGAAGCAGACTTCCATCGAGGTGCTGGCCTTCGAATGTGGCGACGAAAGTGTTGCGCTTTTCATTCCATGCGCGCGCCATGACGCCCGCATGAATCGTGGCGGCGCGCCGACGCCACAGTTGCGCGCGCTCTGCGAGGCCAAGTCGATGGGCGATGCGCGCCAGCCGGTCGCAAGCCGCCCAGCACATGATGCTGGATTGGGTGTGGACTTCCGTGCGGGTGCGGAACTCCCACAGGCCGGCGTCCGGCTGATCCCAGCGCCGCGCGGCCTCCTCGCCCAGTTGCTCGAGCTTGTGAAACAGGCTGGCGTCAGCGATGCGCGACAGACGTTCGTCAAAAAAGCTCTGCGCCACAGCCAGAATCACGCTGCCATAGCCATCATTCTGAATTTGGTCATAGGCCCCGTTGCCGACGCGCACCGGTCCCATGCCCCGGTAGCCTGCAAGCGCGTCTGCGGGGATCTCTTCTTCGGTGAGGACCGTTTCAAAACCGAGGCCGAATATCGGTTGCAGCGGGCCGGGCTTTGCGGCGGCGACGATATTGGTGATGTAGCTGATGTAGCGCTCCATGGTGCGGGTCACGCTCAGCCTGTTCAGCGTCTGCACCACAAAGAACGTATCGCGCAGCCAGCAATAGCGATAATCCCAGTTGCGGCCGCTGTCAGCATATTCGGGAATCGATGTGGTGAGGGCCGCGACGATGCCGCCCGTCTCTTCGTAGCTTGATAATTTCAGGGTGATGGCGGCGCGGATCACCGCCTCCTGCCATTCGAATGGCAAGGCGAGGCGGCGTGTCCATTCCATCCAGTAATCGAGAGTCTGGTCGAACCAATCGACGCCCATCATGTGAATGTCGCTGTCGAGCGGCTCATCGGCGCCGAGCACCATGACCAGCGGATGTTCGACGACAAATGGCGTCTCGCTCTGGATGAGGCCGACGGGCGCGTCGGTGGTCAGGCGCAAGACCTCACCGCCCAGGACATAGCGGATGTGGTTCGAGCCTCGCGTCATCTGCGGCCCGTGACGCCCATAGCCATGGCGCGGCTTGCAGCGGATGCGGATCCGCGGAACCCCGCTCAGCGGCTCAATGAGACGCACAATCGAGACAGGGCGAAAGATGCGGCGGAAACGGTAGAAGCGCGGGATGAAGTCGACGATGCGGATCTCGTTGCCGTTCTCATCCGCAAGGGTCGTTTCAAGCACGGCCGAGTTGCGGATGTAATGCTGACGGCTGCGCGCAAAGCCGATGAGCTCCACCTCGAACAGGCCATCGGGGGGCAAACCGGGATCCCGCAGGAGATTGCAGAAGACCGGGTCGCCGTCAAAGCGGGGAATGCAGCACCATTGGATGCGGGCGCGCCGGTCGACGAGGGCGGCGATGGCGCAATTGCCGATGACCGCAAGATCAAGGTCGGGTTGCGCGGCGCTTGCGGGCGGGCTCACGGCAGCGCCTCGCGCAGGCGCCGCCAGAGCATCGCGCGAAGACTGGCGCAGTCGGACAAGACGAACCGCGCCTGCGTACGGGCCTCCGGGTCGCCGATGCGCACGGACAGGCCGCCCAATCCGTTCACGACTGCGAAGCCTGTTTCATCCGTGAGGTCGTCACCAAAGAAGACGGGCCTGCGGTCCTTGAAAGGCGGCGAACCCATGAGCGCGGCGATGGCGGCGCCCTTGTCATAGCGCGCGGGCTTCAACTCGACCACGAACTTGCCCTCCTGCACCGCAAGATCGTCACCCGGACCAAAGCGCAGCAGAAAGGCGAGCGTCATCGCGCCAAGCTCGGGCCTCCTGCGGTAATGCACAGCCAGCGTCGCGCCCTTGTCCTCCAGCATGAGGCCGTCGTGCGCCGCGACGAACCCGCGCACAGCCTGCCGCGCGTGGTCCATGTTGCGCGGGTCGGCGCGCCGCTCCGCGCCGCCGACGTCGCGCATCTCGGCGCCGTGCAGGCCGACGGTGGTGAGCTTCAAGGGGGAGAAAATGCGGTCGACGTCGTCAAGCCTGCGGCCGCTGACCAGCGCGACCGCACCCTGGCAGCGCATGAGGAGACGCGCCAGCAGGGCGCGAAGATCGTCATCGCAAAACACAGCGTCAGGCTCGGGCTTGATCTCCAGCAGCGTGCCGTCGACATCGAAGAACAGCGCCGCCGCCTCCAGCGCAGGCAAGGCGGCCTCGACAGGGCCCGACGCGCGCGCATCTTTGGTTGTGGCGAGGGAGCATGTCATCACGGCCGGGGGCAACCATCATCGAGGGCTCATCACCAACGCCCATGTCCCCCTCAGTTTCCCCTCAAGCCGCAAAAAAGGAGCGCTGATCGCCCAGCGCCCCCCATGATCGCGATGGCGGCTTCGATCAGCCGGGATCGGCCACGAAGCCAGCGATCTTGATCGCCTCGACGGCGGCGGCCTCGTCATTATCGGAGGTGTCGCCGGACACGCCGATCGCGCCGATGATCTTCTTGTTGGCGTCACGGATCATCACGCCGCCGGGCACCGGAACAATGTTGCCGTCGGCCAGGCCGTTCAGCGCGCTGACGAAATGGGGACGCTCGGCGGCCATGTTGTTCAGGCGGCGCGACGGCATGCCGAACGCGACGGCGCCATAGGCTTTGCCATAGGCCACGCGCCAGCGCATGAAGGTCGTGCCGTCTTCACTGCCGGCGGCGCGCAGCGATCCGTCAGCGTCCAGCACCACGACGGCCATGGGGTTGAAGGAATGGGCGCGGCAATGGGCCAGCGTATCGGCGAGCAGCTTCTGCGCCACAGCATAAGACAATCCGGACATGGTATCTCCCTTTGTTGACCTTCGCGCTGAGCATTCGCAAGGCGAAGGGCTCTCGTCAACCCGCCGGTCAAATGTTAATTCTGGCGCATGCAGTATATAGAGCTCCGCCAAGACTTGATCGCGCAAGCGCGCTCCCTCACCGCGCTGGGCCTCTCGCAGGGAACCTCCGGCAATCTCAGCGCGCGCGTGGGCGAGGCCATGCTCATCACGCCGAGCGGCATTCCCTATGAGGCGCTGACGCCTGCTTCGCTGGCGCTCATGCCGCTTGACGGCGCCGGCGCCTTTGCGGGGCCGCTGAAGCCCTCGAGCGAATGGCGCTTTCACCTCGACATTTTCCGCGCGCGGCCGGATGTCGGCGCCATCGTCCACGCCCATTCCACCTACGCCACGGTCCTGTCGATCCTGCGCCGCCCCATCAAGGCCGTGCATTACATAATCGCGGCCTTGGGCGGCCCTGAGATCGCCTGCACGGATTACGCGCCCTTCGGCACGCAGGCGCTTTCGGATCTCGTGATCGCCGGCCTGGGGCCCCGCCACGGCGTGCTTCTTGGCAACCACGGCATGATCGCCACCGGCGCGGATCTGGCGCAAGCGATGCACCGCGCCGTGGAGCTTGAGACGCTCGCGCGGCAGAGCTATCTGGCGGGTCTTGCGGGGACGCCCGTGATCCTGCCCGACGACGAGATCATGCGCTGCGTCGAGCGTTTCAAAACCTATGGCCCGAACGCGGGGGATGGCGAGGCCTGAGCGGCCCCGCCTTTCTCCCTCACCACACGCCCGTGTTGGGCATGGAGGCCCAGGGCTCCTGCGGCGGCAGGGCCTCGCCCTTCTGCAAAAGCTCAATGGAGATATTGTCAGGCGAGCGGATGAAGGCCATGCGGCCTTCGCGCGGGGGGCGGTTGATGGTCACGCCCGCCTTCATCAAACGGTCGCATAAGTCGTAGATGTCATCGACTTCATAGGCGAGGTGGCCGAAATTGCGGCCGCCCGCATAGGTCTCGGGATCCCAGTTGTAGGTCAACTCCACGAGGGGCGCCCGGCGCTCGGCGCCGGAGGCGACGTCTTCGGGGGCGGCCAGAAAGATCAGGGTGAAGCGGCCCTGCTGGCTTTCCACGCGCCGGACCTCCTGCAGGCCAAGCTTGTGGCAATAGAAGTCCAGGGCCTCGTCGATATTGGCCACGCGGACCATGGTGTGCAGATAACGCATCGCTCATTCTCCGGTCATTCCGCTGAGCATATCTCGACTTTTTGAGTCGCGCCCGCAACACTTTCAAGATAGGTCTCGCCCGCCCCTCCAACCCGGCATGCTCATGACCGACGCAGACGCCCTCAAGGAAAAGGCAGCCCTCGCCTCCATCACGGCGAGCGCCCTCCTGACGCTCGGCAAGCTGGTCGCGGGCCTGTTTTCCGGGTCGCTGGCGCTGCTCTCCGAGGCGGGGCATGGATTGCTCGACACGGGCGCGACCATGCTCACCTATTTCGCGGTTCGCGCCTCGGGCAAGCCCGCGGACGAGGAGCATCACTACGGCCACGGCAAGGTGGAGGCGGTCGCGGCCCTCGCTGAAACCGGCCTGCTGATCGTTCTGGCCATCTATGTTCTGGTGGAGGCTGTGCGGCGCCTCTTGGGCCATATGGCCGAACCCGTCGAGGCGACCTGGCCGGTCTTTGCGGTGCTGGTGATTTCGATTGTGGTGGATCTGGTGCGCTGGCGCTCGCTCAGCGCCATAGCCGAGCAGACCAGGAGCGATGCGCTGGCTGCGGACGCGCTGCATTTCTCCAGCGATCTGGTCGCCTCTGTCTGCGTGCTGCTGGGCCTCGTGGCCTCTCGTTACGGCTATCAGCAGGGAGACGCGCTGGCGGCGGTGGGCGTATCGGTCTTCATCGCCATAGCGGGCTACCGGCTGGGGCGACGGACCATAGACACGCTGGTGGACGCCGCCCCCAAGGGCCTCGCCGACCAGATCCGCGCCAGCGTCGGCGCCGTGGCGGGCGTCGCCATGGTGGACAGCGTGCGGCTGCGCCCCGCCGGATCTCAGGTGCTGGGCGAAGTGGGGATCATGGTGCCCCGCAGCATGCCGCTGGAGCGGGTGGCGAGCGTCAAGCAGGCGGTGAGCGCGGCCATCGCCCTGGTCTCGCCGGAGGCCAATGTCACGATCACCGCCAACCCCATCGCGCTGGACGACGAGAGCGCGCTGGAGCTGGTGCTGCTCATCGCCGCCCGGCGCAGGCTGGCGATCCACCATGTCACCGTGCAGGACGTGAACGGCGCCAAGGCGGTGAGCCTTGATCTGGAGCTGGACGGGCGCATGACGCTTGGCCGGGCCCATGAAATCGCCACCTCGCTCGAGGAGGCCATCGAGGCGGAGCTGGGGCCGGGCGTCGAGGTGGAGACCCATGTGGAGCCGCTGGAGGCCGCCGAACTCAGCGGCCGCGACGCTCCCCTGGAGAAGGCGCAGGCCATTGAAGCGGTGCTGGCGGAGGCCGCGAGAGATGGGGGCGTCATCAGCGACGTCCATGATGTGCGCGTGCGCGAGACGCTGAGCGGGCTGGTCGTGAACTACCACTGCCGCGCCGATCAGAGCCTCACCGTCGATCAGGTCCACGAAGCCGTGGACAAGCTGGACCGCCGCGCCCGGCTCGCGGAGCCCGCGATTTCGCGCATCGTCGGCCACGCCGAGCCCGCCGGGCACTGAGGCGCGCCCTGACATTGTTCAGCGCGGGTGAATTGCGGTAGGACGTTGGGCGCCATTGCGATTCACGAGAACCACATGACAACGATCAAATCGCGCCCCTTCCTCATTCTGATCGCCGGATTTCTGGTGCTGTTCATCGGCGGCGGCGCGCGGCTCGCCATTGGCCTCACGCTGAAGCCCATGGTGGAAGAGCTGGGTTGGGGGCGCAGCGAGCTCGGCGTCACCGTCGCCGTGTTTCAGGTCGTCACCGCCATCGCCATGTTCTACGCGGGCAAGGTCGCCGACAGCATGAGCCTGCGCCTGATTCTGGGCGGGGGCGTGGCGCTGGGCGGGCTCACCATCGGCGCCATGTGCCTCGTCACCGAGCCCTGGCACGCGCTGGTTCTCTACGGCGTCGCCTTCGCGATCGGCAACGGGGTCGCCGCGACCACGCCAGTGGCGGTGATGGTGACCCGCGCCTACCCCCACAAGGCCGGCATGGCCAACGCCATCGCTCTGGGCGGCATGAGCGTCGGCCAGCTTGTCGTGGTGGCGGTGCTGGCGGCGGTCATGGTCAGCATCGGCTGGCGCTCGGTCTATATCTGGGTCGGCGTCGCCCATTTCGTGCTGATTCCCCTCATCCTGGCCGCCGTGCCCGGCAAGGCGGCGGCGGCACAGGCCCGCAGCGCCGCCGCGCAGCACGGCATGACCCTGCGCGAGGCCTCGCGGACCAAACAGTTCTGGCTTCTGATCGGGATTTTCGCGATCTGCGGCTTTGACGACTTCTTCGTCACGACCCATGTGGTCGCCTTCGCGCAGGACCGGGGGCTGGACGCCTATATGGCGGGCAACCTGCTGGCGGTGATGGGGATCACCGGCCTTGTCGGCGTGATCCTCGCCGGCGGCTGGGGCGACAGATCCGGCCCCATCGCGCCGACCCTCGCAAGCTTCGTGGCGCGTGTGGCGGTCTTCGGCCTCGTGACGGTCGACCAATCGCCCCTGTCGGTGCTGATCTTCGCGCTGGTCTTCGGCGTGACCTTTCTGGCCACGGCGCCGCTCACGGTTCTGTTCATCCGCGACAGTTTCGGCACCCGCAACCTTGGCGCCATCGGCGGGCTGATCGTGATGGTCCATCACATGTGCGGGGGATTTGGGGCCTATCTCGGCGCTGCGCTTTTTGACGTCACCGGCGACTATGACCTCGTTTTCATCATCATGTGCGTGGCCTCCTTCGCCGCCGCGCTCTTCACCTGGGCGCTTTCGGCGGCGGGGCCTGCGGATCCGTCTTTGGCGGCTCGCAAATAATTGCGCAAACGGGAGCTTGACCGTTCCTATCACTCTTGTTAGTGAATATTCACTCACAGAAGAGGTGAGAGCAGCCCGGCGCGCCCGGGAAACGTTCGGGAGGCGGGTCCATGTTCGCCAAATTGATGTCGGCGCGGCGCTTTGCGCCACTGTTCTGGTGCCAGTTCTTTTCCGCCTTCAATGACAATTTCGTGCGCCAGATGCTGGCCATGGTCATCCTGTTCAAGCTGGGCGAGGACGCCGCAGGCTCCCTCATCACCCTTGCCGTCGGCGTCTTCATCGCCCCCTCGCTGCTGCTGTCGGCGCTCGGCGGCGAAATCGCCGACTCCAACGACAAGGCCGAGGTCACGCGGCGGCTGAAGCTCGCCGAGATCGGCGTCCAGATGGTGGCGGCCGCAGGCTTCTGGTTCAGCTCACTGCCCCTGCTCTTCACGGCGCTTTTCGGCCTTGGCGTCATCGCCGCGCTCTTTGGCCCGGTCAAATACGGCATCCTGCCGGATCATCTCGAAACCCACGAACTGCCCACCGGCAACGCCCTGATCGAGGGCGCGACCTTTCTGGCGATCCTCTGCGGGCTGATCGTGGGGGGCTATGCGGCCGACCATGCCCGCGAGCCCCTGACCGTGGTGGCGCAGCTCATGGCCGTCGCGCTGCTGTGCTGGGGGGCGAGCCGCTACATTCCCGCGACCGGGGCCGCCGCGCCGCATCTGCGCCCCAGCGCCAATGTCTTCGCCTCGACCGGACGCCTCGTGAAGGAGCTCGCCGCCGACCAGCGCCTGTGGATCGGCGGGATTGCGGTGAGCTGGTTCTGGATGACTGGCGCCATCGCCCTCTCGCTGGTCCCCGTCCTCATCAAGAACCGCATCGGCGGCGGCATAGATGTCGAGACTGCGGTCAGCGCCCTCTTCGCTCTCGGCGTCGGCCTTGGCTCGGTGCTGGCGGCGGTCGTCGCCCGTGGCCGCATCCGCCTGCTGCCCGCGCCCCTTTCAGGCCTCGCCATGGCGGTTTTCCTGATTGATCTTGGCGTGGCGACGCTCGGCCTGCCGAAGGCCAGCGGAGAGGTTGCGCTGGGCGCCTTCTTCGCCAGCTCGACGGGCTTGCGCATCGCCATAGATGTCCTGGGCCTTGCGGCGGCGGGCGGCATGTTCGTCGTCCCTGTGTTCTCAGCCGTTCAGTCCTGGGCTGGAGAAGACCGCCGCGCCCGCGTCATAGCGGCCGTCAACATCCTGAATTCCGTCTTCATCGTGGGCGGCGCGCTGCTTGTCGCGGGCCTGCAAGGCGCGGGCTTTGGCGAACCTGCGCTGCTTCTGTCGCTGGGCCTGCTGAACGGCGCCTTCGGCGTCTGGCTGTTCCGCGCCCTGCCCGGAAATCTCGTGGGCGAGGCTTTGAACGCCATCTTCAAACTCTTCTTCCGCCTTGAGGTGCGGGGCCTCGAGAATCTCGAAGCGGCCGGCGAGCGCTGCGTCATCGCGCTCAACCATGTGTCCTTTCTCGATGCGCCTGTGATCCTCTCGATCCTCGACAGCAAGCCCGTCTTCGCCATCGATTGGCAGATCGCCCGGGCATGGTGGGTGAAGCCATTCCTCGGGATCGCCCGCTGCTTCCCCATGGACCCGACCAAGCCTCTCTCGACGCGAGGCCTCATCAAGGAGGTGCGCGCGGGCCAGCACCTCGTGATCTTCCCAGAGGGGCGCCTCACCGTCACCGGCTCGCTGATGAAGGTCTATGACGGCGCCGCCATGATCGCCAACAAGAGCGAGGCCATGGTGGTGCCCGTGCGGCTTGAGGGCCTGGACCGCACGCCCTTCACGCGGCTCGGGCATCTCAAGATGCGGCGCCAGCTCTTCCCCAAGGTGTGCGTGACCTTTCTCTCGCCCCGCAAGCTGGTGCTGGACCAGTCGCTCGTCGGCCGCAAGCGTCGTCAGGCCGCAGGGGCCGCGCTCTATGACATCATGTCCGACCTGCTGTTCGAGACCAGCTCCACCCACGGCACGCTGACGGGCGCCCTGCATGACAGCATCGCCCTCTTCGGGGGGTCGCGGATCATGCTTGAGGATGTCGTCACCGGCGCCATGAAGGCCAGCATGGTCGAGATCGGCGCTGCAGTCCTCGCGCGCAAGATCATGCAGATCGGCAAGCCCGGCGAAGCCGTCGGCGTGATGTTGCCCAACGCCAACGGCGCTGCGGTGACCTTCTTCGCCGTGCAGCAGGCCGGACGCGTGGCCGCCATGCTGAACTTCACCGCAGGCGCCGCCAACATGCGCGCCGCCTGCACCGGATCATGCATCACCCATATCCTGACGTCCCGCGCCTTCATCGAGAAGGCGGATCTCGGCGCGGTCGTCGCCGAACTCTCGCAGCAGACGACGATTCATTATCTCGAAGATGTCCGAAAGACCGTGACGAAGCTCGACAAGCTGCGCGGCGTCCTCGAGCGCGGGCGCCCGCTCGTCCCGCGCCGGCCTGACGACCCCGCGGTGGTGCTCTTCACGTCCGGCTCCGAGGGCGCGCCCAAGGGCGTCGTGCTCTCGCACCGGAACATTCTCGCCAATCTGGCGCAGGTGACCGCGCGCATCGACCTGTCGCCCAACGACATCGTCTTCAACGTGCTGCCGGTGTTCCACAGCTTCGGGCTCACAGGGGGATTGCTCGCCGGAATGCTCACGGGAATGAAGGTCTTCCTTTATCCCTCGCCCCTGCACTACCGTCAGATTCCCGAACTCATCTACAACACCAACGCCACCATCCTCTTTGGCACCGACACATTCCTGACCGGCTATGCGCGCATGGCCAATCCTTATGATTTCCGCTCATTGCGCTACATCGTGGCGGGGGCGGAGCGTGTGAAGGATGAGACGCGGCGGCTCTATATGGAGCGTTTCGGCCATCGCATTCTCGAAGCCTATGGGGTGACGGAGACCTCGCCCGGCCTCTCGCTGAACACGCCCATGTTCAACAAGGTCGGAACGGTGGGCCGCATCCTGCCGGGCATGGCGCACAGGCTCGATCCGGTGCCTGGCATCAGCGATGGCGGACGGCTCTTCGTGCGCGGCCCCAATGTGATGCTGGGCTACTTCCGGGTCGACAATCCCGGCGTGCTCGAAGAACCGCCCGGCGGCTGGCATGACACAGGCGACATCGTGTCCATGGACGCCGAGCAGTTCATCACCATCAAGGGCCGCGCCAAACGCTTCGCCAAGATCGCAGGCGAGATGGTCTCGCTCACCGCTGTGGAGCAGATCTGCGGCGATCTGTGGCCGGAACATCCCCCTGCCGTCGTCGCCATGCCCGATGCGCGCAAGGGCGAACGCCTCGTCATGGTCACGACCAAGGCGGACGCGACCCGCGCCGAGGTGCAGGCCTGGATGAAGGAGCAGGGCGCGACGGAGCTGATGTTCCCCTCCGAAATCATCAGCGTCGACGCGCTGCCGCTGCTGGGCTCCGGCAAGACGGATTATGTCGAGCTTGACCGCATGGTGCGCAGCAAGCTCGGCCTCCTGACGGTCGCCTGACATGGCGGGCGCAACCGCAGCCAAACGCCCGCGCAACGCCGCAGGCACAAGGGCGAGCATCGAGAAGGCCGCGCTGCGTCTCTTTGCGGAGAAGGGCGTGGAAGGCGCGACCATCCGAGACCTCGCCCTTGCCGTGGGCGTCGCGGATGCGGCGCTCTATCGCTACTTCCATTCCAAGGAAGAGATCGCGGCGGAGCTGTTCGCCGCGCATTACGGCGCTTTGGCCCGGCGCATAGATGAAATCGCCGCAAGGGAGTTGCCGCTGACGGAGACCATCGCCGCGCTGGTCCAGATGCTCTGCGCCCTGTTCGACGATGCGCCGGATGTGTTCAGCTTCATCCTGCTGAACCAGCATGCGCATCTGCGCTATGTGCGGGAAGAGGCCAATGCGGTGGAGTCCCTGCGCGACATCATGCGCAACGGCTATTTGAAGGGCGAACTCGCCATTGCTGACCACGAGCTTGCGGCCGCCATGGCCCTGGGGGCGGTGCTGCAGCCCTGCGTGTTCAAGCTCTATGGCCGCCTGCCCGGCCCCATGCAGGATCGGTCGCTTGACCTGACGCAAGCAGCGCTGCGCGTTTTGGGGATCAGGCCCATATCGATTTAAAAGGACCATCGGGCGCAACGCTGCGGCCACGTTGCAGGTTCCGCGAATCAGCAGAAACGACGCCCCCCTTGGCGCGGGCGCTCCAAAGGGTCATAACCCCCTGACAAGGAGAGCCTGCCCATGCGCACCGACACTGCACAGCCCGTCCGCCTGAGCGACTATCGCGCCCCCGATCATCTGATCGACGAGGTCAATCTCGACATCAGGCTGAATCTGACGGCGACCCATGTGCGGGCGCGCCTCTCCATACGCCCCAACCCCAAGGGCCGCCCCGGCGCTCCGCTGATTCTCAATGGCGATGGCCTCAACGCCACCACGGTCTTGCTCGACGGCGGCGCGCTTGATCTTGACGCAAGCGCCATCGGCCCCGACGCCCTCACCATCAACGAGCCCCCGCGCCGGCCCTTTGAACTCACCATCGACACGATCATCGACCCCTCGGCCAATACCCAGCTCATGGGCCTTTATCGCTCAGGCTCCGCCTATTGCACCCAATGCGAGGCGGAGGGCTTTCGCCGCATCACCTATTTTCTCGACCGCCCGGATGTGCTGAGCGTCTACACCACGCGAATCGAGGCGGAAAAGGCTGAGGCGCCGGTGCTGCTGGGCAATGGCAATCTCGTGGAGGGCGGCGATGTCGAGGGAACCTCCCGCCATTACGCCATCTGGCAGGATCCCCATCCCAAGCCCTGCTATCTCTTCGCGCTGGTGGGCGGCGACCTCGGCTCCATCCACGACACATTCACCACCATGTCGGGCCGCGTGGTGAAGCTGGGCGTCTATGTGGAGCATGGCAACGAATCACGCGCCGCCTACGCCATGGATGCGCTCAAGCGCTGCATGCGCTGGGACGAGGAGGCCTTCGGCCGCGAATATGATCTCGACCTCTTCAACATCGTCGCCGTGTCCGACTTCAACATGGGCGCGATGGAGAACAAGGGCCTCAACATCTTCAACGACAAATATGTGCTCGCCCTGCCGCGCACGGCGACCGATGTCGACTACGCCCATATCGAGGGCGTCATCGCCCATGAATATTTCCACAACTGGACAGGCAACCGAATCACCTGCCGCGACTGGTTCCAGCTCTGCCTGAAGGAAGGGCTCACCGTTTTCAGAGATCAGGAATTCTCATCCGACCAGCGTTCGCGCCCGGTCAAGCGCATCGCGGACATCCGCACACTGCGCGCCGCGCAATTCCCCGAGGATTCAGGTCCGCTCGCCCATAATGTGCGCCCCGAGACCTATCTGGAGATCAACAACTTCTACACGCCGACCATTTATGAAAAAGGCGCCGAAGTCATCCGCATGTTGAAGACGCTGATCGGCGCGGACGCCTTCCGCAGGGGCATGGACCTCTATTTCGAGCGCTGCGACGGCATGGCCGCGACGGTCGAGGACTTCATCGCCTGTTTCGCGCAAAGCTCCGGGCGCGACCTCAGCCAGTTCATGCGCTGGTATTCGCAAGCGGGCACGCCGACGCTCACGGTCGCCAGCAGCTATGACGCCAGCGCGAAAACCTTCACGCTCGATCTGGCGCAGTCCACCGCGCCCACGCCCGGCCAGCCTGACAAACATCCGCTCGTGATCCCCGTCGCTCTGGGCCTCGTGGGCGCCGATGGCGACCTGCCGCTAACGACCCAGGGGCCGCATGAAGAGGGCGGCGCCAGCCCGCAGGAATGCGCGAGCGGCGTCTTCGAACTCGACAAGCCCGCGCGCCGCATCGTATTCCATGATGTGGCGGAGCGCCCCGTGCCCTCCATCCTCCGTGGTTTCTCGGCGCCGGTGAAGCTTGATCTCGACTCCAGCTCAGAAGACCTTCTGACGCTGGCCGCGCGCGACAGCGATCTCTTCAATCGCTGGCAGGCCATCCAGACCTCCGCCACCCGCCTGCTGATCGCCTCGGTTTCAACCATTCGCGGCGGCGGCGCCCCACGGATGGATGCGCGCTTTCCCGAGGCGCTAGGACAGGTGCTGACAGCCTTCGCCTCAGATCCCGCCTTCACCGCGCAGGCGATCAGCCTGCCTGCCGAGGCCGACATCGCCCGCGAGATCGCAGGGGATGTCGACCCTGACGCCGTCCACCTCGCGCGCCGCGCCTTGCGCCAGAGCCTTGGCGAAAGCCTGCGGAGCCAGCTGCTGCAGGTCTATGAGTCCCTCTCGACCGATGCGCCCTATTCGCCTGACGCGCGCAGCGCCGGCGCCAGGGCCCTCCGCAATGCGGCGCTTGACCTCATTGCGGCAGGCGACCGGGAGATGGGCGCGCAGATCGCCATGCGCCAGTTCGAAAGCGCGCATAACATGACCGATCAGTTCGGCGCCCTCGCCGTGCTCTCGCTCATCCCCGGCGGCCAGCGGGAGAAGGCGCTCGACACATTCTACCGAACCCATGCCGCCGACCATCTGGTGGTGGACAAATGGTTCGCCCTGCAAGGCCTGATCCCGGAGGAGGGGACCATCGAGCGCGTGCGCATGCTCATGCAGCACCACGCCTTCACTTATTCCAATCCCAATCGCCTGCGCTCGCTGATCGGGAGCTTCGCCGGAAACCTGACGCAATTCCACGCCGCCGACGGGCGCGGCTATGATCTCATCGCCACCGTGGTGAGCGAGCTCGACAGCCGCAACCCGCAGGTCGCGGCCCGCCTGCTCGGCGCCTTCCGCACATGGCGCTCCATGGAGGCGGGGCGGCGCGCCCATGCCGAGGCGGCGTTGAAACGCGTGGCCGCGCAACAGGGTCTCTCAGCAGACGTGCGCGACATCGTCGACCGCTCGCTGGCGTGACGAGGGCGCGCAAAATAACTTTGGACTCCTTTCGTTCGTGTCCGCGGCGCCCATAAAAAAACTTAATTGACGCAACGGATCATTAACCTCTGGACAAAAATCCCCTCCCGGATTCAACTGCGGATGATTCGCTGGCAGATGCGGCACATCGACCAGCGAATCGCCGAATGAATTCTGGGGGCCATATGGCGCGTGCGAACGCAGCCAGCGCAGCCGTTCGAGCGGATGCGCTGCGATATCTTGCACGAATGTTGAGCGTCGTGACGACCGCGCGTAAGCCCGGCTTTTCAAGCAGGGCGCGCCGCGCTGCGCCGCTCGGATATGCGCTGGCCCTGCTGCTTTGCGCCGCCGCAGCGCTCTTTTATGCGCTTCAGACCCGCGACCGGGCGATCGAGGAGGCCCGCAGCGAAGTCGAACTGGCGGGCGCCGCCGTCATTGCCCAAATCGCGACCCTCCAAACCACCGCCGACGCCGAATACCTTGCAAAGGTCTTGCCAGAGCGCGCGCTGCGCAACGAACGCTATCTTCTCATCAGCAACGCCGACGGCCAGATCGTGGCGAGCGTCCCCAGCGCGCGCGCGGCGGACGGGCTTCTGGCAGCAAAGCTAGGTTCAGGCCTGCCCCTGCTGACATTCGCGGAAAAAGCGGGCGCGCTGCGCATCGCTCTCGATAGCGGCGAGGAAGCTCTGGCCGCCGTCAGGAACCTGCCGCAAGGCGCCGGGCAGGTGGCGGTGATCCAGCCATTACATGGCGCCCTCAGGGACTGGCGCGCAAACATGCTGCGCACCGCTCTTCTGGTTATGGCGCTCGGCGCCATCTTCGCGTTTGGCTGCATCGCGCTCCTGCGGGAGACGCGCGCGCGGCGCCAGTCGCAATCATCTTATGAGGCCTTGAACGCGCGCATGGGCGCGGCCCTCAGCCAGGGTCGTTGCGGTCTTTGGGATTGGGATTTGTCACGGGGCCGGATCTTCTGGTCGGCCTCCATGTATGAGCTTCTGGGGCTGGAGGCGAGCGCCGCCTCTCTGTCCTGCGGGGATGTCAGCAACCTGCTTCATCCCGCAGATGGCGACCTTGCCGCCATAGCGCAAAACCTCAGCGCATCCGGCGCCGGCGGCATCGACTACACCTTGCGGCTGCGCAATGGCGCGGGGAATTGGGTCTGGCTGCGCCTGCGCGCGCAGATCACGCGGGATGCGGGCGCCGACAGCCCCCATCTCGTGGGCATCGCCATCGACATCTCCGATCAGCAGGCCCTCGCCGAACGCTCGGCCACCGCAGATCTGCGCCTGCGCGACGCCATCGAGACTGTGTCGGAAGCCTTCGTGCTCTGGGACGCCGACAATCAGCTGGTGATGTGCAATTCCAAATTCCAGCGCCTGCATGATCTGCCGACGAACGCCATCGTCCCCGGCCGCCCCTATCACGAAGTCATGTCCATGGGCACGCCGCTGGCGGTGCGCGCGCAGGTGCCGCTGGGCGAGCGCCCGCAGGCCGGCGCCCGCACCTATGAAGCGCGCCTCGCTGATGGCCGCTGGCTGCAGATCAACGAGCGGCGCACCAAGGATGGGGGCTATGTCTCCGTCGGCACGGACATCACGACGCTCAAGCGCCATGAAGAGCAGCTTCTGGAATCTGAACGCCGCCTGATGGCGACCGTCGCCGACCTGCGCCGCTCGCGCCAGACGCTCGAAGTGCAGGCAGGCCAGCTCGCGGACCTCGCCGAGCGTTACCTCGAACAGAAAGCCGAGGCCGAAAGCGCCAACCGCGCGAAATCAGAATTTTTGGCCAATATGAGCCACGAGCTGCGCACCCCGCTCAACGCCATCATCGGCTTCTCCGAAATGATGGAGCATCAGACCTTCGGCGCCCTGGGCAACGAGCGTTATGTCGATTACTGCGCCCATATCCGCAAGAGCGGCGAGGGCCTGCTCTCGGTGATCTCCGATGTGCTGGACATGTCGCGCATCGAAGCGGGGCGCCTCAGCCTTCAACGCGAGACGGTCGATGTCCAGGAGGTCATCAGCGGCTGCGTCGCGGCCCTGCGCGGCGACGCCGAGAGCAAGGGCGTCGCGCTCTCCACCAGCGCGCTGGAGGCGCAGGCGATCAGCGGCGACAAGGAGCAGCTGCAGAAGGTGCTCGACAGCCTGCTGCGCAACGCGCTGAAGTTCACGCCCAGCGGCGGCCTTGTGAATGTGCGCATGCGCATCCTGCCCGAGAGCGTCAAGATCTATGTCGAGGACACCGGCGTCGGCATTCCGCCCGAGGCGCTGGCGCGCGTGGGGCGCCCCTTCGAGCAGATCGACACGCCGCTCGAAGACGGCATGCGCGGTTCGGGGCTGGGCCTGGCCATCGCGCGCTCGCTGGTGGAGCTGCATGGCGGTTCGCTGCGCATCCGCAGCGTCATGGGCGCGGGGACGAGCGTGCGCATAGAGCTGCCCATCAAGGCCACGATGATGGGCGTCGTCTATCCCGACGCCATCGGCCACCGCGCCGCCTGACGCTTCAGTCGAGGAGCCGTCGGAACAGGGCCCGCACGGCCTTGCGGGTCTCGACAAGCTGGCGCTCAAGCCGCGCGAAATCAGGACAATCAGCAGCCGCAGCGATGCGTCGCAAAACACCCGCCGCAGCCTTCGCGGGATCGAAAGCGCCCTCGGTCGTCAGCCGCAGCATCTGCATCACCGTCGAATAGAGCCGGTGCGCCCCCACCAGCAAGTCAGCATCCGCCTCCGCCAGCAGGCCAAGCCGCCCGGCCCCGGCGATGACGCCAGCCGTCTCCACCGAGAGGATCTCCGGGTGTTCGCCGCAGTGGCGCAGCGCGAGATATTGCGCGATGAATTCAACGTCGATGACGCCGCCTGAGGCGAGCTTCAGATCCCAGGGGTCCGCCTCGCCCTTCTCCTGCGCGATCAAGGCGCGCATGTCGCGTACTGTCTTGCGCAGGGCCTCATCATCACGCCGCAGGCCAACAATGGCGCCGATGGCGGCCTGCAACTCCGCGCCAAGGGATTCATCCCCGGCGACGACGCGCGCGCGTGTGAGCGTCATATGCTCCCAGGTCTCAGCCTCGCTGGCCTGATAATCGCGGAAGCTGCGCATTTGCGTGGCGACAGGCCCCTGCCCGCCGGAGGGGCGCAGGCGCATGTCGATGTCATAGAGCCGCCCCCGCCGGGTCGCCACGGTGAGGGAGGAGACAAGGCGCTGCGTCAGGCGCGTGTAATACTGGATCGCATGGAGGCGCCGCGGGCCATCGGACTCCGCATGAGCCTCATCGAAATCATAGAGCAGCACGAGGTCGAGATCGGATGAGGCGGTCATCTCGCGCGAACCAAGCTTGCCCATGCCCAGCACCACGCAACGCCCGCCGGGAATGACGCCATATTCGGCGGCGAAGCTCTGCTCTACATGCTCCAGGGCGACCCGCAGGATCGAGCCCGCCAACGCGGCATAAGCGCGCCCCGCGTCGAGCGGATCGATCTGGCTGGCGAGCGTGCGCACGCCGATGAGGAACATCTCCTCCTGCGCCATGTCGCGCAGATTATCCAGAAACTCCTCGGTGCTGCGCGAAGTCTGCACCAGGCGCGCCGCGCGGCCCTCATAGGCGCCCTCATCGACCGGCGCCTGCAGCAAAGCAGGATCAATGGCCGCATCGAGCAGGTGTGGACGCATCGCCACCACGCGCGCAAGCCTTGGCGCGCCGCCCAGAATGTCGCCGAAGAGATCGCGCACGCTGGCGTTGGCGCGCAGGATCGAGAAGAGCTCCACAGCCGCGGGCATGCGCATCAGCGCGGCGTCGAAGGCGTCAAGGGCGGCGTCGGCGTCGCCGCTGCCAGAAAAGCTTTCGAGCAGCGCGGGCACCAACTCCGTCAGCACCTCGCGCGTGCGCGGGCTCTGCACGGCGGGCCTGCGCCCGAAATGCCAGCCGCGAATGGTCTCGGCGGCGCGGGCGGGATCCTGAAAGCCAAGGCGCGAAAGGGTCGCGAGCGTGTCGGGATCATCGGTCACGCCGGTGAAGACAAGGCTGCCCGCGCCGGTGTCGAGGCCCGGCGCATGTTCGAAGAGCCGCGCATAATGGCGCTCGACGAGCCGCAGATGATGGGTGAGCGCCTTTTCGAAAGAGGCGAGCCGCGCATAGCCGCAGAATTTCGCGAAACGCTTGAGCGCCTCAGGGTCGCTCGGCAGGCGCTGGGTCTGTTCATCCGCGATCATCTGCAGGCGATGCTCGACGCCGCGCAGGAATTTATAGCCGATGCTGAGATCGTCCACCGCATCCTGCGTCACCCAGCCGTCGACCTCAAGGGCGGCGAGCATGTCGAGGGTGCGCGCGCCGCGCAATTGCACGCGCCGACCGCCGAATATGAGTTGCTGCGTCTGCACGAAGAACTCGACTTCGCGAATCCCGCCCCGCCCCAGCTTCACATCATGGCCCGCGACCGCCACTTCCGCATGGCCGCGCACCGCGTGGATCTGCCGCTTCATCGCGTGAATGTCGGCGATGGCCGCATAGTCGAAATATTTGCGCCAGATGAAGGGCGCGAGATCGCTGAGGAAGGCGGCGCCGAGCGGCTTGTCGCCCGCCACCGGCCGCGCCTTGATGAGCGCCGCGCGCTCCCAGTTCTGGCCGAGCATTTCATAATAGGAAAAGGCTGCGGGCAGCGAGATGGCGACGGCGGTGGAGCCGGGGTCCGGACGCAGGCGCAGATCGACCCGCAGCACATAGCCATCGCCGGTGCGCTCCTGCAAAAGCTTCGCCAGAGCGCGGGTGACGCGCACGAAGATGGCCGAGGCCTCCTGCCCCTCATTCACCGAATCCGCCTCGGGGTCGAAGAAGACGATGAGGTCGATGTCGCTGGAATAATTGAGCTCGCCGGCGCCATGCTTGCCCATGGCCAGCACGACGACGCCGCAGCCCTCTTCAGGATCGCCAGCATCGCGCAGGGTCAGCTTGCCTTCATGGGCGGCGACGCGCAGCAGATAGCGCAGGGCGTTGGAGACGGCGGCGTCGGCGAACCGCGTCAGGGCCCCCGTCACATCCACCACATCCCAGATGCCCCCGAGATCAGCGAGCGCGATCAGCAGGGCGGCCGCTTGCTTGGCGCGCCGCAACGCCCGCATCACCTGCGCTTCATCGCCGCCGGCGTCGCAATCCCCGCAAAGGTCCGTCAGGATCTGTTCCAGCGCAGCCTCAGGCGGCGTCGACACCAGCGCCACGAGACGCTCGGGATCCTGCCGGATCAAGCGCCAGAGAAAAGATGAATGATCGGCGACGCCAAGCAGGAGGTCGCGCAGCAGGGGGGCGGCGTCGAGATGCGGCTGAAGGCCATCCTGCCCCAGGACATCGGCGAGCTTCAGCCGCGCGCCGCGGAGGTCGTCCACCCTCGGCGCCGTCCTGATGCGCGCAGCCAGGGATTGCGCGTGATCCGTCATGGCCTGCGCCCTGCGGGCAGATCGAGCGTGATGCGCAGGCCCGGCTCATTGTCTTCCAGCCGCAGCGCGCCCTGATGCAGGCGCGCGACCGCCATGGCGAGCGACAGGCCAAGGCCAGAACCCGGCGCCGAGCGTGAGCCCTCAAGACGCACGAAACGCTCCAGCACGCGCGCGCGGTCCTGCGCGGGAACGCCCGGCCCGTGGTCTGCGACTGTGAGCTCCATTCGCGCCCCCCGGCGCTGCGCCATGATCTTCACGATCTTTTCCCGATCCGCGCCATCTTCGGGCGCACCATATTTGATGGCGTTGTCGACGAGATTGGCAAGGGCCTGGCCGATCAATTCCCGCCCGCCGCGCATCATGAGCGGGCCATCGGCGTCGAGGGTCAGGGTGACGCCCTTCTCCTCGGCCACGGCGTCATAGAGTTCGGCGACATCGCGGGCGACCTCGGCGAGATCAAAATCCTGCATCGTCTCCTGCCCCGCGCCGGACTCCAGCCGCGCGATCATCAGCAGCGCGTTGAAGACGCGGATGAGGCCATCGGCTTCTTCGACCACCTTATCAAGGCTCGCGCGGTATTCCGCAGGCGAGCGTTCATGGCGCAGCGCCTCTTCAACCCCATTGCGCAAGCGCGTCAGCGGCGTCTTGAGGTCATGAGCGATATTGTCGGAGACCTCCTGCATTCCCTTCATCAATTCGCCGATGCGCTCCAGCATGGCGTTCAGGCTGCTGGCGAGGCGGTCGAGCTCATCGCCGCTGCCGCTCTGGGGCAGGCGGCGCGACAGATCCCCGCTCATGATGGTTTGCGCCGACGCGCTCATGGCGTCCACGCGGCGCAATACGCGCATGGCGACGAAGATGCCGCCCGCCGTTCCAATCAGCACGAGCCATCCAAGCGACGTCAGCATCGCCCGCAACATCACGCCACGAAGCGTCTCGCGATCTTCAAGGTCGCGTCCGACGAGCAGGCGAAAGCCGCCCTGCAGCAGAAAGATCCGCGCCAGCGCCCGATGCTCGGCGACGACGCCATCCATGCGCGCATAGCGCGTTTCGATGAGTCCCGGCCGCTCCAGCACGCCCAGGGGCAGTTGGGCCACATTGCCCGCGATGCGCTCCCCGGCGAAGGTGGTGACGAGATAAAGCGAGGAGCCCGGCTGGTTCGCGCGCCGCTCCACGCTCGCGACGAGGCGCCTGATGCCGCCTTGTCGATATTGTTCAGCAAGGCCCTGGATCTCGGCGTCGACGGTCTGGTCGATCTGATCGTCGAACAGCTCCTTCACATGCATGCCGACGCGCATCAACACAAGGCCCGCGCCAATGGCGAAGATCACGAGATAGACAAGCGAAAGCTTGAAGACAGTCGTGCGGAAGAGTTTACCGAGCGCCGTCACGGATCATATATCCAGCGCCGCGAACGGTGTGCAGCAAGGGCGCGGCATGGCCCTTGTCGATCTTGGCGCGCAGGCGCGACACATGGACGTCGATGACATTCGTCTGGGGATCGAAGTGATAGTCCCAGACATTCTCGAGCAACATGGTGCGCGTCACCACCTGCCCGGCATGTTTCATGAGATATTCCAGCAGGCGGAATTCGCGCGGCTGCATCACGATCTCTTTGCCCGCGCGGGTGACGCAATGGCCGAGGCGGTCGAGCTCGAGATCGCCGACCCGGTAGACGGTGGGCTCGGCGCTCGCCCCGCCGCGACGGCGCGCCAGCACTTCGACACGCGCCAGCAATTCTGAAAAGGCGTAGGGCTTGGCGAGGTAATCGTCGCCGCCCGCCCGCAGGCCCTTCACCCGGTCGTCGACCTGGCCGAGCGCCGAGAGGATGAGCACGGGCGTCTCGATCTTCTGTTCGCGCAGACCGCCGATCAGCGAGAGCCCATCAAGGCGCGGCAACATGCGGTCGACGATCAGCACGTCATAAAGGCCTTCGCTCGCCAGCCCATAGCCCTCCAGCCCGTCCGCCGCATGGTCGGCGAGATGGCCTGCCTCGCGGAAGGCCTTCACCAGATAGGCGGCGGCCTCGCGGTCATCCTCGATGATGAGAATCTTCATGGCCTGCATCTTAAACCCTCGCCGCAAAAAACGGCAGGCCGCAGCTGGCCTGCCGTCCGCCTGTCGCGTTCAAGGGATCAGCTGGTGGCCAGCGCCACAAAGCGCGAGCCTGCGTCCGACTTCACCCGCAGCAGGAGCGCCTTGCGGCCCTCGTTGCGCGCGCCCGCCAGCGCTTTGCGCACATCGGCGGGGGTCGCCACAGGCTGGCCCGCGGCCTCCAGGATCACATCGCCGGGGCGCAGGCCCTTGGCGGCGGCGGGGCCATCAGGGTTGACGCCTGCCACCACAACGCCGGCTTCGCCATTGCGTGCAGGCGCCAGGGTCAGGCCGAAGCTCGCGAGCGGCGCGTCTCGTTCCGCAGGGGCGGCCCTGGCCTGCTTGTCGCTGGGCAGGACGCCGAGAGTGACGCTCGCGCTCTTTTGCCCGCCGTCATGCAGATAGGTCAGGTCAACCCTGGTCTGGGGCCCGAGGGCGGCGATGCGGCGCGAAAGGTCGCGGGGGCTGTCGACCGTCTCGCCATTGACGGCGGTGATGACATCGCCTGACTTCAGCCCCGCCGCCTGCGCGGGCGAGCCCGGCTGCGCCTCGGCGACGAGCGCGCCCTTGGTGGAGCGCAGGCCCATGGACTCCGCGATGTCCGGGGTCACCGGCTGGATCTGCACGCCCATCCAGCCGCGCGCCACGGCGCCCTTGTCCTTCAGCGAGGCCACGACGTCGCGGGCGACTTCGGCGGGAATGGCGAAGCCGATGCCCACGCTGCCGCCGGAGGGCGAGTAGATCGCGGTGTTCACGCCCACCACCTCGCCATGGGCGTTGAACGTGGGCCCGCCCGAATTGCCCCGGTTCACCGGCGCGTCGATCTGCAGGAAATCGTCATAGGGGCCTGCGCCTATGTCGCGGCCGCGCGCCGAGACGATGCCCGCCGTCACGGTTCCGCCAAGGCCGAAGGGATTGCCCACGGCGATCACCCAGTCGCCGACGCGCGGCGCGGCCCTGCTGAAGGAGACAGACTTGTAATCGCCGGCATCCCTGATCTTGAGCAGGGCGAGGTCTGTCTTGGGGTCGGTCCCCACGATGCTGGCGGCGACCGAGCGGCCATCATCAAGCTTCAGGGTGACGTCGCCGCTGGCGTTTTCGACGACATGGTTGTTGGTGACCACATAGCCGTCAGGTGAAATGATGAAGCCTGACCCCTGGGCCTGGCCCATGCGCGGGCCCTGGCGGCGGCCGCCATTCATGCCGGGCGCTCCGTTCTCGCCAAAGCGGCGGAAGAAGCGCTCCAGCGGATCGCCCGGCGCCAGGCGGGGCATGTCGCGGCCATGCCCATCGTCGGCGTCGGCGCTTTCAACGACAGTCACCTGCACGGAAACGACTGCGCCGCGCACGCGGTCCACGACATCGGCGAAAGAAGGGGCGCCCTGCTGCTGCCTCATGCCCTCATGCAGCATGGGCGCTTGCGCCTGAGCTTGCCGGACGCCCATATGGCCAGAGGTGGCGACGCCGCCAATCACGAGCGCAGCCGTTGCGCCGAGCAGGACGGTGCGGAGCTTCGGGCGCGGGAGCTTTGACTTGATCGCATTCGACATGGGAACATCTCCTCGACAGGTCTCCGGCGCTTTGCGCCGCTGTCAGGGATGACCATGCCAAAGCGCGGCTTACGCGGCGCTTTCTGGAAGATGAAACTTTGTTAATGCTCTCCGCCGCCCAGCAGCTTGTCGAGCCGGGCGCGCTCCTCGGCGCTCAGACCGGCCGCAGGAGAGACGACCCTGCGCCGACGCGCGGCGGCCATGAGGCCAAATCCCCCGGCGACCAGCACGAGCAAAGGCGCGCCCCACAGCAACAGCGTGCCGAAGCGGAAGGGCGGCTTCAGGAGGATGAAGTCGCCATAACGCTTGACCAGAAAATCGCGCACCTGCTCATCCGTATCCCCGGCCTGAAGGCGCTCGCGCACGAGAAGGCGCAGATCGCGGGCGAGGCCGGCGTGGGAATCGTCGATGGACTGGTTCTGGCAGACGAGGCACCGCAATTCCGTGGAGAGGTCGCGCGCACGCGCCTCCAGCGCAGGATCGGCCAAGGCTTCGCCGGGCTCGACGGCCCAGGCGGGCGTCAGGATCAGCAAAGCCGCGAGAAGGGCGAGGAGGCGCAGCGTCATGGCCTATTCCGCAGGCTGGGCGGCCGTCGCCCGGGCGCGGCGCGCGACGCCGATGCGCAGGCGCCGGTCGGAGAGCGACAGCCCGCCGCCCATCGCCATGAGCAGGGCGCCGATCCAGATCAACGCCACATAGGGCTTCCAGTAAAGCCGCGCGTCGAGCGAACCGTCAGGGTTCTGCTCGGACAGGCTCACATAGACCTGCCCCAGGCCAAGGGTCGCGATGCCCGCCTCGGTCGTCGGCATCTGCCGCGCAGGATAAAAGCGCCGTGCAGGATTGATCTGGGCGATCACCACGCCGCCGGAGCGAATGTCGATGGGCGCGACGGTCGCTTCGAAATTGGGGCCGGGACGCTTCGCGATCTCCCGCACCTCGATCTGGTAAGGGCCAAGGTCCATCCGGTCGCCTGATTTGAGCGCCTGCACGACCTCCACGCCCCAGCCGGTGGCCGCGAGGCCAAAGAGCGTGACGCCGACGCCGGCATGGGCGAGGGCCGTGCCCCAGGCCGAACGCGGCAGGCCCAGCGCCCGCGCAAGCGCGATCCCCAGGGTCACGCCCCGACCGGCGATGCGGCCGTAAATCTCCACGAAGGAGCCGATGATGAGATAGGCGGCGATGGCGACGCCCACGACTGACAGCACCGGCCCGCCCCGGATGGCGCCCAGAACCAGCGCCGCAGCAAAGCCGGCGCCGACCGCCACCGTCAACCGCTCAGCCGCGCCTAGCAGATCGCCGCGCTTCCAGGCGAGCATCTGCCCCAGCGGCATCACCAGCAGGATGGGCGCAAAGAGCGGACCGAAGGTCAGGTTGAAGAAAGGCGCGCCCACCGAAATCTTTTCGCCCGTCACGGATTCGAGCGCCAGCGGATAGAGCGTGCCCACGAAGACCGTGGCGCAGCAGGTCGTGAGCAAAAGATTGTTCAACACCAGCGCGCCCTCGCGCGACACCGGCGCGAAGATGCCGCCCTGCCGCAAGCGCCCCGCCCGCCAGGCGAACAGCGCCAGCGATCCGCCAATGAAGAAAACAAGGATCGCCAGAATGAACACGCCGCGCGCCGGATCATTGGCGAAGGCGTGAACAGAGGTCAGAACGCCCGAGCGCACCAGAAACGTGCCAAGCAGCGACAGCGAGAAGGCGAGGATGGCGAGGAAGATCGTCCAGATCTTGAGGGCGTCGCGCTTCTCCATGACCGCCGCCGTATGCAGCAAGGCGGTGGCCGCGAGCCATGGCATCAAGGAGGCGTTCTCGACGGGATCCCAGAACCAGAACCCGCCCCAGCCCAACGTGTAATAGGCCCAATAGGAGCCCATCGCGATGCCAAGCGTCAGGAAGAGCCAGGCCAGCAAGGTCCATGGCCGCACGAAGCGCGCCCAGGAGGCGTCGATGCGCCCGCAGATCAGCGCGGCGGCGGCGAAGGAGAAGGTGATGGAGAGGCCGACATAGCCCAGATAGAGGAGCGGCGGATGGATGGCGAGACCGGGATCCTGCAGAATCGGGTTGAGGTCGCGCCCCTCGATGGGCGGCTGGGCCAGCCGCAGGAAGGGATTCGAGGTGAAGAGGATGAAGGTGAGGAAGGCCGCGCCGATCCATGCCTGAACGCTGAGGACCGCCGCCGCAAGATCAAGCGGCATGGCCCGCGAGCCCACCGCCACAAGCGCGCCGAAGAGGGCGAGGATCAAGACCCACAGGAGCATCGAGCCCTCATGGTTTCCCCAGACGCCGGAGATTTTATAGATCAGCGGTTTGGCCGAATGGGAATTCTCGACCACGTTGAGCAGCGAGAAATCCGAGATGAGATAGGCGTGGGTCAGGGCTGCGAAGGACAGCGCGACCAAGAGAAACTGCGCCGCCGCCACAGGCCGCGCGGTCGCCATCAGCGCCGCGTCCCTGCGCCAGACGCCCCACAGGGGCGCGGCCGATTGCACGATGGCCAGAGCCAGCGCGAGAACCAGAGCGTAGTGGCCGATCTCGGTGATCATCAGCGCCTCACTTGCTCGCGGAAGGCGCGGGGGCGCCCTCGTTCCAGACGCCCTGTTTCTTGAGCGCGTCCGCGACTTCGCGAGGCATGTATTTTTCATCATGCTTGGCGAGCACGGAATCCGCCCGGAACTCGCCTGGCCCCACCAGCACGCCCTCGGCCACCACTCCCTGACCCTCCCGGAAGAGATCAGGCACCTGCCCGGTGTAGGCGACCCGGACCTCCCTTTTAGCGTCGGTGATGACGAAGGTCATGGATTTATTGTCGCCGCGCTGCACCGACCCGTCTTTCACGAGCCCGCCGATGCGAAGGCGCGCGCCCGGACTCAAGGCCTTTTCAGCAAGTTCGGTCGGGCCGTAGAAAAAGACGATGGAATCGCGCATGGCGAAAAGCACGAGCCCCGCCGCTGCGCCCAGCACGACGAGCATCGATGCGATGAGGGTCAGTCTGCGGCCCTTGCGGGTCATTGGCTCAACCTCCCAGCCCGAGTTCGCCCGCCAGCGCGTCCAGCCCGGCCGTGGCGGCGGAGTCAGCGCCGAAGGCCTTGCGCGCCTCGCCAAGGGCCGCCCGCGCCTTCTCAGGCTCCCGCAGAACCGTATAGGCCCGCACGAGCCGCGACCACTCCTCGAGGCTGCCGCCATTCGTCGCAAGGCGGGCAGCGAGCCCCTCGACCATCCCGCGGATCGTCGCATCGCGCTCGGCGGGCGCCATGGCGGCGATGGCCGCGCCCTGGGGAGAGGCGGCGGGCCCAGAGGAGGCAGGGGGCGAAGCGGCAGGCGGCGAAGCCTCCCCGCCGAGCCGCGCAATGCGCTCGCGCACAAGATCGGCGAAAGGCGCCTCAGGCGCATCCGCCAGCAACCCGGCGAACCCCTCGAGGGCGCGGGCCCTGTCGCCCTTCTGCTCGGCGGCCAGCGCCAGATAGAAGCGCGGCTCAAGGCGGCTGGGCTCAATCGCCAGCGCCTTTTCAAAGGCGGCCTGCGCCTCCTCGTCCACCTTGCCCTGATTGGCGAAGACGAGGCTCTGGCCGAAGGCCATCAAAAGATCGGGCGAGGCGCCCTGCAGGCGGATCAGATTGCGCAAAGCCCGGGCGGCGGCGTCAGGGCGTTCGAGGCGCGTATAGACCTGCGCCAGAATCTCCCAGCCCCGCGCATCATCCGGCTCCTTCGCCAGATGCGTTTCGATCCGGGCGAGGGCGGCGGCCATGTCCATGTCCGCAGGCTGGGCCTTGATGCGCGCCTGCAGCGGCATGTCCTGATAATCGGGAGCGCCAAGACGCGCATAAAGCGCGACGCTCAGGATCGGCACGATGAGAATGACAAGCACGGAGGCGGCCTTGGCGCCCCCCCGCCCTGCAGGCGACGGCTCCAAAGCCGTGCTCGCCAGAAGGCGCCTCGCGGCCTCCGTGCGCGCCGCCTCGCCATCGGCCGGGGTCATCAGGCCCCGCGCCACATCCCGCTCGATGTCCGCCAGTTCAGCCTGATACAGATTGGTTTCAATGGCCAGACGGGAGTCGCCACGCGGCCTCCCGGCCAGAGGCCAGAGAAACGCGAGCACGGCGGCGCCCGTCATGGCGGCGAAAACAACCCAGATCATGGCGCTTGTTTAGCCCGTGACGGGGGCGCAGGGAAGGCGAATCGTCGCAAAGCCTCCCCCCTCACACCATCAGCAGCCGCAGCCGCACCCGAAGCCCGCCGAGGGGGCTCTCCTCCAGCTTGACCTCGCCCCCATGCAGGGCGACGAGATCGGTCACGATCGACAGGCCAAGGCCGGAGCCGGGCTTGGTCTCATCGAGCCGCCGCCCGCGCGCCAGCGCCTGCGCCCGCGCTTCTGGCGCCAGCCCCGGCCCGTCATCATCGATGACGACCTCGAAAGTCGGGCGCCCCGCGTCGAGATCCGCCTGCCGGGCGGCCCGGACATCGATGCAGCCTGCGGCCCATTTCCCGGCGTTGTCGAGGAGATTTCCGATCATTTCCTCGAAATCCTGCCGCTCGCCGCGAAACTTCAGCCCCGGCTCGACCTGCGCTGTGAAGACCAGCTCACGATCCGCATAGATCTTCTGGAAGGTGCGCGTCAGCGCGCCGATCACCGGCTCGACCTCCGTCACGGCGCCGATCACATTCGAGCGAGCGGCGGCGCGGGCGCGGTCCAGATACCAGGTCACCTGATCGCTCATGATCCGCGCCTGCTCCTCGACCTTGTCCGCAAGCGCCGAACGCTCCGTCCGCGCATCGTTCAAAAGCACGCTCAAGGGCGTCTTGAGGCCATGGGCGAGATTGCCCACCTGCGTGCGGGCGCGCTCCAGAATTTCGCGGTTGGAGGCGATGAGGAGGTTGAGCTCCCCCGCCAGCGGGGCGAGATCCTCCGAAAAACGCCCCTCGATCCGATCCCGCTCGCCCCGGCGGATGGCCGAGACCTCATCCTGCAGGGCGCGCAGCGGGCGCAGGCCGAACCGCACCTGCATGGCCGCAGCCCCCGCCAGCGCGACCGCCAGAACGCCGAAGGTCACCCCGAGGGAGATGTAGAAGCGCCAGATCTGGGCCTCGACCTCCTCGGTCGTCGCCGCCACCTGAACGAGATAGATGCCGGAATCGCCGATGTCGATTTCGCGCTCCACGATGCGGATGCGCCGCCCCTCCGGCCCCGTCGCATAGCCGACGCGCAAGCCCCCGAGGCTCGCCTGAACGCCAAGGCTCGCAAGCCTGGGCAAACGTGCGGCGAAGAGCGAGCGAGAGGCGCGGAACGCAGGCTTCTCCACATCCAGCCGCGTCACCTCCCAGTACCAGCCGGACAGGGTCAGCTCGAATTGCGGTTCGCCCAACTGCCCCGGCTCAAGCCTCTGGTCATCCCCCGGCGTCGCCACATCCGCCACGATGGCGCGCAGATAGACGCCAAGGCGCTGGTCAAAGGCCTGTTCGGTGGTGCGCCGGTAGATGTCCGAGAGGATGACGCCCGCCACCAGCAGCAGCGCCACGCTCCAGCCGATGGCGGAGACGAAGAGGCGCTGCGCGATGGACCGCGTCTGGCCGCTCGCCTTGGCGCCTGGAAAATCAGCGGCCATCAGCCGGGGGCGCCGGGCGCGGGCGGCTCCAGCAGATAGCCAAGGCCGCGCACGGTCTGGATCATGTCGACGCCGAGCTTCTTGCGCAGACGCCCCACAAAGACCTCGATGGTGTTGGAGTCCCGGTCAAAATCCTGATCGTAGAGATGCTCGACCAGTTCGCTGCGGGAGATCACGCGGCCGGTATGGTGCATCATATAGGCGAGCAGGCGATATTCGTGGGAGGTGAGCTTGACCGGCGCCCCATCGACCACGACCCGCCCCGCCTTGGTGTCAAGCCGCACGGAGCCGCAGACCAGATCGCTGGTTGCGTGGCCGGCGGCGCGGCGCAAAAGGGCGCGGATGCGCGCCAGCACCTCCTCCATATGGAAGGGCTTGGTGACATAATCGTCGGCGCCAGCGTCAAAGCCCTGCACCTTGTCGCTCCAGCGGTCGCGGGCGGTGAGGATCAGCACCGGCATCTTGCGCCCAGCGGCGCGCCACTGCTCAAGGACCGTCACCCCATCGCGGCGCGGCAGGCCCACATCCAGCACGACGGCGTCATAGGGTTCGGTGTCCCCGAGGAAATGGCCCTCTTCGCCGTCAAAGGCCCGGTCGACGGCGTAGCCCGCCTGCTCCAGCGCCGTGACGAGCTGCCGGTTCAGATCCTTGTCGTCCTCCACCACCAGCAGGCGCACTCACCTCTCCTGTCGTCGCCGCCATCAAAGCTTCGTGCGTTCATCCACCAGCGAGCCATCGTCCGCCCTGATGAGCACGCGCATGACTTTCCCGTCACGCCGCAGAAGCGTTATTTCATAAATGTAATCGTCTTTTAAGCGGCAGAGCCGGCTGCGCAGCGGATCGGCATGGGCCACCGCCGCGGCGGAGCGCAAGGCGGCGGCCGGATCGGTGAATTTGTTGCGGCTGATCGCCTCGCGGGTTTCGGCAGGGTTGAGGCAGAGGGGCGTCGGCTTCGCCGTTTCAGCGCCAAGGGCTGGACAGCAAGCCAGAAACACCGCGAAGGCCGGGAGATGCGCACGACAATTCATAGACCCGAACCTCTCTCCCCAAAACTGAATGGGGGATGAACGATGCCCCCATATGCTTTCTCCTGCGCCCGCACATGATCCGCCAGAGCGCCATGGCGCCCCCGGCAGGCGGCCAGACTCATGCGGTCCCGTCCCCACAAACGCGCGACCTCCCCGGCGGAGAGGCTCCCTGCGGGCAGGGCCTGCGCCCCTTCGCAGGGCCGCGTCAGCGCGTCAGGGGCGCGGGCTGGCGCCTGCGTCACGACCAATGGCGTCGAGGGCGCGCACGAGGCCAGGGCCAAGGCACAGCCTGTCGCTGTCGGAAGCGCGAATCGCTTGCGCAAGCAAATCATTATACTGCTCCTGAAGGAGATCGCGCGCCCGCTCGAGATCGGCCGCCTGCGCATTGGCTTTCGCCAGCGCGGCCTCAGCCGCAGCGCGGCGCCGGGCGCTTTGCGCCTCGACGGCGCTGGCGACCTCAGCCCGCCCCGCAGCCTCGCCTTCCATATGGGCGAGGCGCAACTGGTGGGCGAACCATGAGCCGCCGCCCACAAAGACGACGAAAAGGAGGGCGAGCGCCGCCCCCCAGAGTCGCAAGGGGCCCATCTCAGGCGATGGGCTGGGTGGCGCGCAGCCGTCCCACAATCGCGTTGAGGCCGCCCACGAGCGCCGTCAAGGCCGCGCCGAAAGCCGCCATGTCCGAAGACTTCCATGCGAGCCAGGCCCCCGTCGCCGAAGACCCAACCACTGCGATGGCCGACCAGATGGTCTGCGAGGCCCAGAAGGGTTTCGCATCCACGCCATTGCCTGCATCCACCATGACCTCACTCCTCGTTTGGCGCCGTAGCGCGGGAAACATCGGCGGCGCACATGGCGAGCGCGGCCTTCTCAAGGGCCTCGACGCGCGCCGTCCATCCACGCCGGAACACAAGCCATGTGCTCAGGCGCCGCAGAAAGCTCATGCGCGCCGCGCACAGATCGCGCACCAGCGCCGCATGATCCGCGGATTGCGCGGCCTTTACGCAGCGGCGCGTCATCACGCCGTCCTGTTTGAAGCCGAGCGCCCCCTGCAAGGCGCGCACAGCCGCCTTGGCGCCGGAGTTCACGGCATGATCGAAGAGCACCGCATCGACTCCCGCAGGCAATTCATCGCCGCGCACCGCCGACCAATAGATCTTGCGATAGATCTCCACCGCCTCGGCCCGCGTCAGCGCGCGCACATCCGCCTTGGACACCGCATGCCCGCGCACGCCTGAAAGCGTCGCGCGCGTGATGCCCATGTTCGTCGCTTCTCCGGGATCGTCGACATGATCGGAAAAACCCCCTTCCGCGCGCAGGGTCAGCGCAAGGCATTCGTCGAAATTCTGACGCATCCTGTTCTCCCCATGATCGAAAAAAGAACCTCAGGCGCCGCGCGCCATCACGGCCTGAAAGAAGGAGCCGGCCATGCTGGCGGCAACCATGCTTCCGACATCGCTGATGGCGAAAAGCTCGATGTAGTCGGTCGCGCCATTGAGATAGACGAGCGCCGACAGAACCCCCTGCCCATTGCCCGCGCCGGGAAGGCTGAGATCCGTGCCGCCCTTGATGGCCGCGCCATTCTTGTAGAGCAACGCCGCCCATTGCCCGCCGGAGGGGGCGACCTGCTTCAGCGCCGCATTGACCTGATAATAGCCCGCGACGTTGGGCTTGAAGCGGCCTGTCCCCGTGCTGTCGAAACAATTGGCGGTGTCGAATTCCTTGGTGCGGAACATCACCTTGGTGAAGACCCCCGCCCCAACCACTTGCGCGTTGGACACATAGGCCGAGAACGCCGGTCCATTGACCGCCTGCTTGCCATTGACGGAGATGGCGCCCGCCACATCCAGCTTCGAAACAGGCGCGCTGGCGCCGACGCCGACATTGCCTGTGGCGGGATCGACGGCGAGGGCCGTGGTCCAGGCGGCGCCATCTGCGGAAACCTTGATGCGATAGAAATCATCGCCCATCAGCCCCGTTTCGGCCCGGCCCGACCAGTTCGACTGATAGAGCTGCGACACGCTCCTGCCGCTGGCCTCCTTGTTGAGCTTGAAGCGCAGGTCTCCCGTGCCCCCTTCCGCCGCATTCAAGGACGCAAAGAGCGCATTGTTGAGTTTCGCCGAGAGCGGATTGCCTGCATCGGAAGCCGTCCCCACGCCGAGCCTCGCGAACTGATCCGGCGCCACCTTGCCCGAGGCGATTTCGCGCCAGCCAGCGCCATCATGCGCGAGCAAGGAGAACTCATCTTCAACAAACACCCGCCAGCCCGTGCGCGGCTTCACGAACACCCAGGCGCCATCCTGCACCACCGCGATCTCATCGCCATGGCCAGCGAATCCCCCTGTCGCCGTCTTCAGCACGAGATAACGCGCGCCTTCGGCGGGCGCGCTGGCGGGGCTGCTCGCGCGGGTGATGACGCTGAGATGGGTCAGCGCGTCGAGCCGCACGAGCGCATCATTATGGGTGACGTGTTTTTGCGCCTGGGCAGCGTCCATCAAGGGCAGCCCGAGCCTTGTCGTGTCGGTCATGTCTGATCGCTCCGGTATGGATTAGAGAACCACCTGCGCTGCGAGGCCGAAGCCGCGCCCCACCGCAGCGCTTTTCTGATAGGCGCGCAGATCGAAGGCGCCCTGCGGGCCGCCGAAGTCAGCAGCCTCGAGAGCATTGGGGTAAAGGATGCTCGGCTGGGTCAACGACAACGTGCGCACGACCGCGCCAGCACGCAGCAGGTCGATCTCATAGGCCTCGCTTTCTTCACCCACTGGAATCTCCAGGAGACCCCAGCCGTCGGCCTCGCGCCGCCCGCGTCGGATGAGCGAAAACATCACGCCATCAGCGGTGCGACGGGCGCGCGCACGCGCCGGCGCATAGGGTGTCAGCGCCTTCGCGGTCGCCGCCGCGACAAAGGCGACGCAGGCAGGATCCGCGTGGTCGCGGTCCGCAGGCCCCACCCGCCACTGGGTCTCGACGCCAAGCCGGGACAGGCCCGCCACAAGCGGGACGATGGCGCTGTCGAGCAGCACGAATGGCGCGCCCGCCGGCAGGCTCAGTTTCGCAAGATGCGATTCGCCGCCAAGGCCCCGCAGCAGGGACGTGAGGCGATAGACGCCATCGCCCACAAGCTCCGCGCCCGCGAAACAGAAAATCTCCCATGCGCCGTCCCCGCCCCGCAGGGCGGCGGCGTTCGCGCCCCCCAGCATCTCCCGTTCCGTGACGGAGGCGAGCGCGCCGCCGCGCACCTTCACCAGGAGGGATGCGCCTCGGTCGATCCGCGCCACGGGCCCGGACGCGAAGGTGTCGACCGTCTCGCCAAGAATGGCGCAACGCGTGATGAGCCGCTCAAGGGTGAAGCTGCCGCCAACGCCGCGCCAAAGCGCCATGGCGCCGGGCCAGGGATCAGCGAAGACGCCGATATGCTGCAACGTATTCGCATCATCGGCCGCATAGGCGAGATCAAGCACGACGGGATAGGCTGGCCCTCCGAGGATGGGACTGGCCACAGAGGGCGCCGGGGTTAAGGCGGGCGGCGCATCGAAGATGAGGGGATCGAAGGCGCGCGCCTCGATCAGACGATCCGCGCCATCGGTGATCCGCAGAATCCGGTGCAGCCTGCGCCCGCCATCGACTTCCAAAGTCACGGCGTCGCCGACCTCGGGCGCTATGAGGGTCGGGCGCAGGCGGAAGGTCACGGTCTCGCGGGCGGACCAAAGATCCTGAAGCCAGGAATCAGCCCGCCGCCGCGCCTCGCTGCGCTCCATCACGACCGCGACCTGCGCCTCGCTCTGGCGCCTCGACCAACCCTCGAGCCGACGCGAGAAGACGCTGGTCTGACGATAGTCGCGCGCGCTGTCGGTGAAGGTGAGCGAGAGTTCGCTCGGCAGATCGCTTTCCTGCGCGCGCGTCAGATGCATCAGGACGCCATCGCGGTCTGGAACGAGATCGTCTTGCGTAATGTCCAGCGCATCCCTGCGGGCCCGGCTGACAAAGCGCACCGCGCCGCCGCAGATGACGGCGTCAAAGCCAAACAGGGCGCAAAGCGGTTCAACCGCCGCACGCGGCGACAGGATGCGGTCGAGGGCGAAGCCATCGACGAAGCCGTCGAGCGCATCGCTGGAGATCTGCGCCTGCGCCACAGCGTCCCGCGCAAGCTCCATGGCGAGCCGCTCAACCGGCGCGCCCTCAAGCCGTCCGTTCAGCCAATGGCCCCGGCTCCAGTTCGCCGCATCGCTCCATCGTGCGCTTTGCGCGGGAAAAGCCGGAAAGGGCCGCGCATCCCAGGCCCAGACATGAATGCGCGACAGATCGACCATGCGCCCGCCATAGACCTGTGAAACAGGATTGGCGCCGTCCCCGCCGATGAGCGGATCATAGTGGCCGATCATCGCCTCAAGCGCCCGCGCCTGCATGAGGTCGTCGCGAAAGCCGCGCGAGAAGGGCGGCAAGGCGCTGGCCGAGGACTTGCCGTCGAAAAAGACATTGGGCGCATTGGCGCCCCGGTCCACCGCCGGACAGCCGATCTCCGTCAGCCAGATCGGCTTGCCCTGCGGGACGAAGGCGGTGGGCTGCGAAAGCTCCTTGCCGCCGACGCGCTCATAATGCGCATTGGACCACCAGCTCTTCAAATCCTTGGGGCGATAGATCCAGGGCTTGCCATAGGCGCCATCGGTGATCGGCAGGCGCTGCTGGGCGGCGCGGGCCTTGTCGTCGGCGTAATGCCAGTCAAAGCCCTCACCCGAGGTCATGCGGGCGCGCAGATAGTTCAGGTCATAGATCGACGCCGCAAGCGATGCGTCCAGATGCGCCGTCCCGTCCCGCCAGTCGGACAAGGGAAAGTAGGCGTCTATGCCGATGAAATCCACATCAGGCGAGGCCCAGAAAGGGTCGAGCGGAAAGCGCACTTCATTCCCGCCTTCGCGCACATGGGCGCCATATTCCGTCCAGTCCGCGCCATAGGACAGCTTGACGCCGGCGCCCAGCAAACCCTTCACATCATGCGCAAGCTGCGCCAGCGCATTCACGGCGGGATAGGCTCCCGAGGCCGAGCGCACGCGCGTCAGCGACGCAAGCTCCGAGCCGAGGAGAAAGGCGTCGACGCCGCCCGCCTGCCCGCACAGATCAGCGCAATGGAGAATGAAACGACGATAACACCAGTCCTGCGCGCCCGGCGCCGCAGGCCCGAAGAAACGGGCGACCTGCGCGCCCGCCTCCGCAAGCCCATCCGGCGATCCGCCGCGCCCTGGCGCGGGATCGCAGGTGATGCGCCCGCGCCAGGGAAAAGCAGGCTGGGCGGCGGCGCCGGACCATGGGTCCGGCAGATGATTGTCCGCAGGCACATCCATCATCACGAAGGGGTAGAACACCACCGAGAGGCCGCGCTTCTTCAAATCCTTGATCGCGCCGATCACCGTCGCGTCAGAAGGCGTGCCGCCAATGGCCGGCCCGCCGTCGATCTGCGACACGAGCCGGGCTGCGCTGCGCGTGAGGCCTGCGACGCTCCAGACATTGTCGACGACATCCTTCGCAGCTTTCTCGACGCGCGGCGCGATGGCGCAGCTTCCACACCGCAGATCGTCGCCGAACCACGAGACCACCAGCGCGACGCTTGTCAGATTGGGGCACAGCGCCTGCAAGGCGTCGAGCGAGGCGACCCAATCGCTCACGCCAAAGAGTTGATGGCGGTTTTCAGATTCGCTCACGCCGGGCGCAGGCCGCGCCGTCACAGCGCCGACGGAATAGCCGAACTCCGTCGCGCCGGGAATGAGGTCCACCGCACGGATCATCTGCGCAAGGCCCTCGACGGGCTTCACCACTTCAAAGGACAATTGCGGCACGCGATTGCCGAAATCGGCCAGCGGCAGGCGTTCGAAGACCACATAGGCGAGGCCGCGATAGGCGGGGGCGAAGCCGGCGCCCTCCTTCGCCACGATCAACGGATCCGGCGCCTGGTCTTCATCGCCGCGATGGACGCGCATGGAAAGCTGGACGAGGTCGATCTCCTTGCCGTCAGCCCAGACGCGCCGCACAAAGGCGACGGGCCCTTCGCAAAGGCCGATGGCGAGATTGGCGAAATAGGAATAGGTCGTCGTCTCCTGGCCGGAGGACACGCCGCCCGAGAGCCCTCCCTTGCCGCCGCGTCCACCGCTGCGCACGGATTGCGCCTGCTCTTCGAACCGCGTCGCCCAGATGATCTGCCCGCCCACGCGCACCCGCCCGTAAACGCGCGCGATTGGCGCCCCTTCCGTCGAGGTCAGCCCCGCCAGCGTCGTCAGGCGCGGCCCTTCGCGCATGGAGGGGCTCGCCCCGAAGAGCGCGCGGTCGATCGCCGCGCCGCCGATGGCGCCGGCCATCTGGCCGACCACCGCGCCAAATCGTCCGGCGATGGCCCCGCCCAAAGCGGAGCCCGCCGTCTGCAACAAAAGCGTCGCCATGATGGATCCTGCGGTTCAATCGTTGAGGCCGGGAAAGGCGAAAGCGAAGGCGATGCGGCGGCGCCATTGCGAGCCGATATGGACCTCGCAGACGCTCGCGCCGTCATGGGCGTGGATCATCGTGTCCGGCGATGTGGCTATGCCCGCATGTTTGGCGGGCAGGCCTTCGCGCCAACGAAAGAGCAGCACATCGCCCGCCGAAAAAGCGTCAGGGCTCACCGGCGCAAAGTGCCGCGCGGCCCCCTGCGCCATGCGCTCGACGCCATCTGCCTCCGCCCAGTCGGCGGCGTAGGGGCCGGGCGCCTCCGGCTCGGGGCCGACCACCTCGCGCCAGACGCCGCGCACAAGGCCAAGGCAATCGCAGCCGACGCCGCGAAGGCTCGCCTGATGGCGATAGGGCGTGCCGATCCAGCCGCGCGCGGCGCCGATGACCGCGGCTCTCGTCAAGGCGCCGCTCATTTGAACAGGCTCCCGCCGTCCATCCCCACTTCCCCGGCCTTCACATAACCCAACATGGCGTCGTCGCCGGGCATGTGGGGGAAGCCGCGAAAGTTGAGATGGTTTGCGAATTTGGCGCGGCAGGTTTCGAAGCTCTTGTCGCAGCCGACGATGAGGGTGACGGCCTCGCCGATGTTCGGCGCCGATGCAGGCGGCGCCCAGAGGCTGACGAAAGCCGCGCCATCGCGCTCCGCATGGTCGCGGATGACGCCAAGGCGCCGCCCCCTGAACTCGGCGGTCCCGCCGGAGAACCAGCCGCTCGCCTTGCCCGTCGCCTCAAGCCTGAACATGGAGCCGGACTCCACGCCCAGCGCCTTGCATGTCACGCGCATGGCGGCGCCCGTCAGGTCGGCCTTGCAGCGGGCGTCGCCCAGATCAGCCGAACAGAGCGTCTGATAGAGCCGACCGCGCGTCTCATCGAAGGAATGGGCCAGCGAGCGCATCTCTGCGGTGAAGGCGTGATCGGTGCGCGTGACCTGGCCGATGGCGCCGACATCCAGAAGGACGCGCGCCTCCGGCGCCGACCAGTCGACCAGCCAGGTCTCGATGGTCGCCCCATCATAGCGCCCGCCCGCAAGATCGGCCTCGCTGAGGGAGGCCGCCATCAAGGCGCCCGCAAGCTCCCCGCCCGCCGCCGCAAAGCCAAGGGAGGCCTCGACCTCGCTGGCTTCAAGCCCGCTGGCGGCGGCGTGGTTGAGGCCATCGAACATGAGGTCGCGATCATGGTCGGTGAAGCCGATGCGCGTTCCCTCGCGCAGGACGAGCCGCCAGCAATGGCAAAGCGTCGTCGCGCCCGAAAGCCGCGTGGCCAGAGCGTCAGGAATGTTCCGCATGGGAGCGCCTCAGGGCAGAATTTCGATGATCGGTATTTTGGGGATTTCGCCCGCGTCGAAGGCCGCGAAATCGACCTCGAGATAATCGGTGTCGAAACGCGCGGGCACATCGAAGAGGAAGCCCGCCGTGACCACCGCGCCAGACGGGGGCGCGCGCCCCGCCCGGAAGGTGACGAGGCCGGTTGCGGCGTCGACGTCAAAATCGCTCGTCGGGCTTTTCTCAACGCCGCTCACGCCGATGCGCACCGAGCCCGCGACCGGCTTCGTGATCTCCCGCGCATAGGGCGCGAAGGCGCCGCCATAGGTCTTCACGAGTTGAAAGACGCGCTGCGCGCCATCGCCCGTCCCGATCTTCTGGTCGAAGGCCCCCGGCGCCGCCTCCGGCGTGCAGGATTTGAAATCGGCGCGATCGCGAAACCGAAAGCCATAGAGCATGCCGCGCCGCTCCTCGAAAAAGGACACGACGGAGGCGAGAGCGCCAAGGCTCTTCACGCCATAGCCTGCGTCAAAGCGCCGACGCGAGCGCGACCAGCGGGCGTTGCGCGCCTCACGCCCCGACCCGAGCGTCACAATCTCGGTGCGCCGCTGCGGCCCGCCCCGGCTCTTCAGGGCGATGTCGAGGGGAAAACGCACATCGTGAAAATCAGCCATCACGCCCACTCCCGCTCAAAGGCCGCGCTGACCGCGCGCCACCGCACGCGCCAGCGCCGAGGTGATCTGCACTTGCGAGCGCCTGAAGCTTTCCGCATCGCTCGCGGCGATGTTCACGGTGACGTTCACCGGCCCGCCCTGCCCGCCAGAGGCGACGCCAAGGCGCCCGTCAGGCCCGCGCGCCAGCGGCACGATGGCCTCGGCGCCGCGCTCGCCCATGAGGCCAAGGCCGCCACCGCTTGAAAAGAACGTGGGCGCCGAAACGACGCCGCCTTGCGCAAAGGGCGTCACCTGCAGGCCGCCGCCGCCGCCACCGGCGAAGGCCGAGGACACGAGCGCCGAAAGGCCCTGCTGCAGGGGTTGCAGCCCCGCGTTGAGGGCCATCTTCGAGAGGCTCGTCAACACGCCCTGCAAGGTCTTGTCGAAAGCCTGCCCGGAGGTGACGGCCTTGGCGAAGCCGTTGGTGAGCGTCGAAGCGACGCGATCAGCGGAGACATTGACCTTGTCGAGCGACGCCTGCACATCCCCAAGACCCAGACTGTCGACCATCCTCAGCTCCCATCTGGAAAATCACGCATCAACTGCGCCAGCGCATCCAGTCCGGCTGGCGCCAGACCCGCCGGGGTGAAGGGCTGCATGGCGGCGGCGAGTTCGCGCGGCGTCATGGCCCAGAAGGCTTCAGAAGAAAGCCGCAGGCGGCCGAGGCCGAAAGCCATGGCCTCGCCCCAGGGAAAGGGCGCGCCCTGCGCGGCCCCGCCGCCTGCGGCTGTCAAGGGCGGGTTGGAGCAGCCTCGCCGAAGGTGGCCGCCAAGAGGCGCCCCGCGACATCCACATAGCCCGGCAATCCCTCGGAATGGGCGAGGGCGGCGACTTCGTCATCGCTCAGGCTTGCGCCCGCGCCGCGAAGGCCGCAGGCGATGATGGTCAGCAGGTCGCGCGCCCGCAAACGCCCGCCTTCAAAGCGCGCAGCCAGCGCCACAAGGTCTTCAGCGCCGAAGGCGTGCTCCAGTTCGGCGAGGGCGCCGAGCGTCAGGCAAAGACGATAGGCGCGGCCTCCAAGCCGGGCCTCGATCTCACCGCGATGCAGATTGGCCATGATACGCCCCTCAGATCGCCGTGAAGGTGAGTACGCCTGCGGACTCAAGCGCAAGTTCAAAGGTGACTTCGCTCGTATGTTCGCCGCGATAATCAAGGGCCGAGACCTGAAAGGGGCCCTGAATGACGCCAAAGGCCGGCACGATGATCTGCCAATTCAGAATCGTCCCGTCGAAGAAGGTGCGGCGCACCAGTTCGTCGGAGGATTGATCCTTGAAGACGCCCGAACCTGCGATGCTCGCCCGGCGCATGCCCGCGCCCGCCAGCAGCTCGCGCCAGCGGCCTGTCGATTCCGCCGAGGTGATGTCGACCGTGTCGGCGTTGAGCGCAAGGCGCTGCGTGCGCAGCCCCGCGACCGTGACGAAGGCGCCGGACCCATCGTCAATCTTCAAAAGCAGATCCCTGCCCCGTTGCGCTGTCATGTCATGCTCCCTGTTTTGGTTCGGTGATGGCGCGAAAGCGCAGGCGCCCGCGCGCCACGCGCCCGCCCGCCTGGCGCGTGGCCTCGAAGGCGGCAAAGCGCAGGTCGATGAGCGCATGGGTCTGCAATTGCAGCGAGGCCCCCGCCAGACGCGAAAGGATGAGGTCGGCGATCTCGATGGTCTCGCGCGCACCCGGCGCCGCCGACCAGATGTCGAGCGTGAAATCATGCTCCAGCCCGCGGTCAGACCCCGCAGACCAATCGCGCAGCGCAACCTCGCCAAAGCTCACATAGGGCAGCACCGCATGGCGCGGCGCCTCATCATAAACGCCCCGGCTCAGCCGGGCGGCGAGCGCCGCGTCAGACAGAATGACGGCGCGAACGGCGCTGCGCAGGGAAAGCTCGGCGTCGAGCATCATGGCGTCGTCTCCTCGCAATAAGCGCGCGTGAAGCCCTTGCAGCCGTCGCCATCCTCGAAGGCGAGCACGCGGAACAAGCGCGTCCCAAGCCGCAGCCGCCAATCGGCGCCGAAACCTGGAATGGAGCGGAAGATGAGCATGTGGCTCATCACGCCAGACCTCTGGTCGGCCTCAAACCGGGCGGCCTGCTTCATGGGCCTGATGTGGCACCAGACCTGCCCATAGGCGCTGTAGCTGCGGATCGTCGCGCCCGCGTCATCCGTCACATCGACGGGCGCTTCTGCGGTGACGAGGTGGCGCATGGTTCCGATGAAGACCGGCGGCTTCATGCCAGCCTCCTGACGCGATAGGGCGCCAGCAGCGCGCCGACTGGCGCAGGCAGCCGCTCAGGCGCCGGATCAGCGTCGCCCCGATTGGCGTGCCAGAACGCGATGAGCTGGCGCATGGCGAGCCGCAGGGGCTCAGGCACGGCGGATGCAAGATCGCCATAGCCCGCGACAAGATCAATCTGCACACCCCCGAAAACACAGGCGGGCGCAGGCGGCGGCGCGCTCCAGACCAGACGCGCGCGCTCCTCCCCCGCATCCAGCGTCAGGACGCCGGGCGCGACAGGTTTGAACGCGCCGCCCGCATCCATGACCCGCGCCTGCAGGATGCTGCGCACCGGCGACAGCGGCAGGTTGAGCGTCAGGCCAGGCGGCCATGCGTCCAGCGTCAGACGCCATTGCTGGGTGATGAGCAGGCGGCCCGTCGCGGCCTCGACGCTGAGGCGCGCGCTGGCGATGAGGGATTGCAGAAGAAGATCATCTGCGCCATCGGTCACCTTCAACCAGTTTTTGACATCAGCCAGCGTCAAGGGCTCGCTGGCCGGGCCAGAGAGAAGCATCAGCGTCATTGGAGCTCCCGGATGGTTCGCGTTAAAAGAATTCAAGAAGGATCATTCATGTCGAAACGCCCGCACGCCCTCGCCCTCCTCGCCGCTCTCGCCGCCAGCCCCGCGCAGGCGCTGGTCGGCGAAAGCGCACAGGGCGGGCCGATGGCGCCGCATGTGGCGATGATCCTCACCGGCCGCGCGGCGGGCGCAGGCTTCTGCACCGGCGTCGTCATTGCGCCGGGCGCCATCCTGACGGCGGCCCATTGCATGGCCGACTTGAGGGACATGCGGGTCCTGGTGAAAGGCGAGACCGCGCTCACCTTCATCGAGCCTGCGGCGTTGGCCATCCACCCCGACTATCGCGCGAAGGCCGTGCAGACCCGCGAACGCTCGATCGACCTCGCCATCATCAAGACTGACAGAGGCCTTCCCGAGGGATTGAAGCCCCTCGCCTTCGATGACCGCGCGCCGCAACCCGGCGACCTCTATGGCGTCGCGGGCTTTGGCGTGACGCGCGAGGGGGCCGGGAAAACCGGCGGCCTGCTGCGCTGGGGCGCGTTGAAGACGCGCGCTCCCCTTTCGAAGATCCTGCTCTGGGCCGAAGACCCGAAGGAGCGGGGCTTTGGCGCCTGCGAGGGCGATTCCGGCGGACCCGTCTTCGCCCTCGACACATCGGCCCTTGTGGCCATCACCAGCTGGTCCGCTGGCGAGGGAAAGAGCCATTGCGGCAAGCTCACGCAAGCCGCGCTCATCGCCCCCCAGCGCGCGTGGATCGAGCGCGTGCTGAGGGGCTGGGGCCTCGCCCGCTGATCAGGAGACGCCGAACTTCAACAGCTTGATCGCATCGAAATCCTGCAAGCCGCCGCCTACGCGCTTGGTGGTGTAGAACAGCACATAGGGCTTGGAGGAATAGGGATCGCGCAGGATGCGGATGCCCCGGCGGTCGACGATGAGATAGGCGCGGCGGAAGTCGGCGAAGGCGATGGCGAAAGAATCCGTCGCGACGTCGGGCATGTCCTCCGCCTCGACCACGGGGAAGTTCATGAGGGTCGCCGCAGCGCCAATGGTGGCGGGCGGCGTCCACAGATATTCGCCGGTGGTCGCCTTGAACTTGCGCACCAGGGCCTGCGTCTTGCGGTTCATCACGAAGCTGGCGTTCTGGCGATAGCCTGCGCGCAAGCCGTAGATGAGGTCGATGAGCGTATCTGAAGGATTGGTCGCCGCAAAGCCGCCCGCCACGCCAGTCGGCAGATAGGCGGTCTTGCCCCACGACCAGGCGGCCTGCGTTGTCTTCGCATAGCTCAGGAAACCCATGGGCTTGTTGACGCCATTGCCGTTGACGAAGGCGGCGCCCTCCTGTTCGGCGAAGACCGTGTCCACCTCGGAAGCGATCCACTGTTCAATGTCGACGATGGTGTCGTCGAGCAGGTTCTGCGTCGCGGCGGGCATGGCGTAAAGCTCCATCGCCGGAAAGTTCATATCCGCGATCTGCTGATTGCCGGTCATCGGACGCGGATCAACCTCCGCGACCCAGCCAGCCGCAGGGCCCGAGACGGAGAAGGCCTTGCGATAATTGACCGTGGAGATCTCCCGCGTGCTGGCGATGGCGCGGATGGGAGAGATGTTGGCCATGCGGCGCAGAATCTCCGTTTCGGCCGCAGGCGTCACCAGAAAGCCGCCATCCGGGTTCGAGCTGCCCGACATGGCCTTCTCCTCCAGCAGCTTCAGGCCGGCGCTGTCGCCGCTGCGCATATAGCTGCGAAAGGCGGCCTTGTGTTCGGCCTGCGCATGGTCGGTCGGCATGGTCTGGGGGGAGAGGCGCGGACGCGACTGATCGAGCAGCGCACGGTCGAGGCGACGGCGCGTGTCGTCAAGGGCGGTGTCGATGCGCGCAAGCTTCTCCTCGGTCACGACATCGCTGGACATGCGCTGTTCGATCTGCGCCAGGCGCTCGTCGTTGGTCTGACGGAAGGCTTCGAAAGCGCGATGGAAATCGCCGAAGGCGGCCAAAGCTTCTGTTGACTTGGCTTCGGTTGACTTGGCTTCTGTTGACTTGGCGTCGGTTGACTTGGTCTCGGTGGATTTTGTTTCGATGGTCTGCATCTCATCCTCTTGCTGCTGGAGCTGCGCCGCCTCGACAAGGCCCGCGCCGGACGGCGCAGCGCAGGCCTCGCGGATCAACCGCGAATGACAGGGATCAGCGCGCCCTTGAGGCGCAGCGCGACAGGGCCTGCGCGGCGGCGAGCCAACGCTGGCGCAACACCGCAGGCGACGCCCGCTCCATGCGCTTGAGCGCGGTGACGCGGGCCTGCGGCAGCATGGGGAAGGTGACCAGCGAGATCTCCCACAGATCAATCGTCTTCAACCGCCGCAGCCCGCTGGCGTCGCGCTGGCTGCGCTGCGCGCGAAAGCCGATGGAGAGCCCATCCACCGCGCCCTCCCGCATGAGGGCGAGCACTTCACGCGCCTTGGCGACCGCGAGGTTGAGGCGCCCGGTCACGCGCAGGCCCCGCGAATCCTCTTCAAGCTCAAGCCAGGTTCCGATGGGCTCTGCGGCCCGATGCTGCCAGAGCATCTTGACCCCCGCGGCGCCGCGCCGCGCCAGCGTTTCGCGAAAGGCGCCGGGCATGACGATGTCGCGCCCGAGATCGACGACGCCAAAGAGGCTCGCATAGCCCTCGAAGACGCCGGAGGCGTCGACAGTCGCAAGGGCCAGAGGCGCGCGTTTGGTCTCCCGCGCGGGAAGGCCCGCGCGCGGCGATGAAAGGAACATGGCTGTCTCCGAAGTTGGATGAAATCAGCGGCGCGGCAGGCTGCGCGCAGGGGACGCAAGACGCGCGAGAAGACGCAGGAAATGGCGAATGATCCTGGCCGCTTCATCCTCTCGCGCGGGGCGTTCATCCCGGATCATGGCGGTCTCCAAACTGCTCGTTGAAATAGGCGAGCTCACGCACGAATGTGTCGAAGCGCCGGTTGGCGGCGGCGAGCTCCCGCAGACTCCAGACCAGAAGGCCAGACGCGAGGCTCGCCCATAAAAGCAAAGCCAGATGCGCAAGATCGCCCCGCGCGATGAAGACCTGGGTGATGTCGTTCATCGCGGGGGATCCTGTGGTGAGGCAGCGTCACTCCAGCGAAAGGCCGGGGACCAGAGCTTGCAACTGGTGATGATGGAAGACATCTTCCGTGCCGACATAGGCGATGAAGGTCATTCCATCGCGGTCCGCAACGGCCTCGACCCGCACGCCGATCAGCGTCAGGAAGACGCGGACGCAGCGGCCATCAAAGCAGTCCATGCGCCATGTGGGCCCCTCCCTGTCCAGCATGCGCGTGAAGGCAAGCATGCGCGCGAAGGGATCACTGATGTACGACCAGGCGAGATGATCGTCCGCGGGATCGCGTGGCTCATCCCGCCAGTTGTCGCATGGACGCCTCAGAGAAAGCCTGCGGGCTTCAGATGCGGATACAAATCGAATAGCGGCTTCAGCCCTTCATCATAGACCGCGACCATCACCGAGCCGATGATGGGGCCATATTGGCTGAACTCTTCCTTCGGGGTCTGCACACGCAGGACACCCGCGAGCCCGTTGCATTCTGCGGCATGGCGCAGCAGCAGGTCCAGGATCTGCTTTGCGCTGCTTTCGCTGATCAGATTTGTGTCGCGCATGGAGCCACCCTCTTTGCTTTATGCTTAACCTTAGCAAATAAGAGAGGTCAGCGAAAGTTCTTTCAGCGCCCTATGTCAGCCCCTCCGGCTTCAAGTGGGGATGCCGCTTGAAGATCGGACGCAAGCCTTCGTCGTAGAGAGCGGCGAGGACTGTCCCGACGACATAGGTGCATTGGCGGAACTCCTCGGGGGAGACCTGCGGCTGCAAATGCAGGAGGAGGTCATTGCAGTCCTCCGCCTGCTGGAAGATGAGCTGCATGATCGCTTTGGCGTCGGCTTGATCGTTGAAGGCATCTTTCGACATCCCAGCAATTTTTCCATAAGAGTTTAAAACAATCCGGTTTGATGTCATATAAATGCCATTGATCGACCGGCGTTTTCCGACTGAGAAGCTCATTGCGGCGCTCTACCGGGTCGTCTGGTTCATAAAACACCTCCACCCGAACCCCATCAACGTCCCGCAGACGCTTGGCGATCACGGCTGAATTCGCAACGGTGATTTTCGCAGTTTTTTCATCTGCCCATTCGACCCCATAAAATCCTCCCTCCCACCTAAGGACAACGATGGGTTCTTCAAATTCTCGTGGACTGCGAAGCTCGATCTCCCTCCAGGAAATCATCATCAAAAAAATTTGCTGACGGACCTCCACCAGGGAAAGCGTCCACAGCCCTGATGGAGATGGATAGACGGCTTGCGTGGCGCGCTCGATGTCCAAGTCAAGCTGGCCATGAACTTTACGCCAGATATGAAGCCCCAGGCCAACAAAAAACAGCGCCATCACGATGTAGATCAGGCTACGCACTTTATCGGCGGGAGCGCATAAGGGCCTCCAATTCATAGCCAAGATCCGTATTAAAAACGTTTCGCTGGGGTAATGAGCCAAATTCCCGGCTCATGACTGCGTCCTTGCCAAAATTGGAATTGAACCTCGCATAAACGTTCGAAATCGACAATGCATAATCGCGTGGCATCCCTGCTGCGCCGCCGTAGAGGCCGATCGCGACCGTTGCATAGTCAACATATTTTTGATCGACTTCTCCAGTTCCAAGGCGTTGAATGTCCCAAGGACCTTTTTGGCCAAAGCTTTTCATATCGGCTGCCAAGAAATTTAGACGTGTCCATAAGCTGAAATTCAAGGAGTCAGCTATCGCTTTCGCTTCCTGTCCTTTCTGGACAAAGAATTCAGGAGGATAGCCCCAAGCCCCCCTGATGGTTCCGTCTGTTTTGTCCGCAGGCGCATACGGATTCGTGAACGGCGTATTGCCGTCCTTCATCAAGACGAATGGCGCCAAGCGGTCTGGCGTCTTTCCCTCGTTATCCGCCGTTGGGGCAAGCCCCCCCATCTGGCGTCCATGTCCCAAAGGCGTTCGCAGACTGCGGCGCAGTTACACCCCCACCCCCATCCGTCCATCGCCCCAGATCATCCCTCGGCTGCGTCCGCCAGGCCCCGCCATTGGCGCCGTCGCCGCCATCCCCTGCCCTGCGGGCGCGGCCACTTCCCCGCCATCAGCACCATCCTCCATCACCCCACGTGGCGCATGGCGTTAGACGCCAAGCTGCAATCCTGGGGCAACCGCAGGGAGGTCTTTTTCCGGGAAAACATCCTCAGATCCGTCATAGACGGTGAAGGTTAGACCAGCGCGGTCCAGGTTGGCTTCCACCCGCGCATCGATGACAGTGAAGAAAACCGAAATTCGTTCTGGGGCCAAGGAATCAAGACGCCATGTGATCTTTTTGCCATCCAGCATCCCGGTCAATGCCATAAGTTGTTCAAAGGGTTCGCTTGTGTTCAACCAGACTGGGGAACTGCTCGTTGGCGCGTCAGTCTCATCATGCCAACGCTCTGCCAACAAGGCCATAAGCGCAGTGGCGTCGATCAGATTCGGGTCTTTACGAAAATGCGCGAACCACATGCTGTCCGCATCGTATTCAGCCTCAATCAAGTGGTCTTGCCAAATAAAGGTGACTGTCACTTCGTTCGGCCCATGCCTATCGAGGCGATTTGGGATGTTTTTGCTCTCTAGTGCGGAGAGCAATTTGAAAAGGCGATCAAGGCTGCTCATGGTCCCTCACTTTCTGAAGCGGTCTTGGATGACATTTTTTTGCATGTTGTTGCTGCCTGGCTCCCAACTTTTCCAAGCAGGCCTATGTCAACCCCTCCGGCTTCAAGTGGGGATGCCGCTTGAAGATCGGACGCAAGCCTTCGTCATAGAGAGCCGCGAGGATTGCGCCGACAACATAGGCGCATTGGCGGAACTCCTCGGGGGAGACCTGCGGCTGCAACTGCAGGAGGAGGTCATTGCAGTCCTCCGCCTGTTGCAGTATGAAATCGATGATTTGTTTCGCAGCAGTTTCAGAGATCAAGCTCGTCCCAAGCATCCTACAGCCTCCATGCAAGCATTGAGATAAATCCAAAAATCAAATCCATTGTTCCTTTTCGAAGTAGGTAGCTTAACATCACTGGCCTCTGCCAGACAGCGTACTTTTTGAAGTTTGCAAAAGGCTGGCGAGGGCTCGGACTGTGCTGTTACGGTCTCGCCATTCTGGCTTGAATCCCCCGCAGCAGCAATCGTCCCACCCCCATCCGTCCATCGCCCCAGATCATCCCTCGGCTGCGTCCGCCAGGCCCCGCCATTGGCGCCGTCGCCGCCATCCCCTGCCCCATCGGCAGGCGCGCCCGCCTCGACATCCCCTCCATCCTCCTTCACCCCCCTTGGCCCATAGCCCACGGCCTCGCGCTTCTCGTCATCGCTGAGGAAGCTCGCGGCGCCGATGCGCGCCCATTCCTTGGTGCGCTCGTCGGCGAGGGCGTCGAGGCGGTCGAGGTCGTAGTCGAAGCGGAAGGCGCCATAGGCCGGCTCGAGCCAGGCGGCGAAGCTTTTCTGAATGCGCGCCACCAGCGGGATCACCGTCTGGCGCCAGAAGGCGCGGTGGGCCTCCTGATAATTGGCGTAAGTATTGTCGCCGGGCAGGCCCAGCAGCAGGGGCGGCACGCCGAAGGCGAGGGCGATCTCGCGGGCGGCGGCGTTTTTCGCCTCCATGAAATCCATGTCCTTGGGCGAGAGCGACAGCGCCTTCCAGTCAAGCCCGCCCTCGAGCAGGAGGGGGCGGCCCGAATTGCGCGGCCCCGAGAAATTCTCTTCAAGCTCAGCCTTCAGCCGCGTGAACTGCTCGTCGCTCAGGGCCGTTCCATCGGGCCCGGAATAAACCAGCGCGCCTGAGGGACGCGCGGCGTTGTCGAGCAGGGCGCGGTTCCAGTGCGCGGCGGCGTCGTGGGTCTCAAGCGCGCAGCGCGCCGCCTGAACGGGGGCGAAGCCATAGTGGTCGTCGAGTGGATGAAAGAACTTCAGATGCAGGATCGGCGCTACGCCCTCGCTGAGCATGTCAAAGACGATGCGCTCGCCCCCTGCCTGATATTCAAATCCCGCAGGCCAGCCATTGGGGCCGGGAATGATGGACATGCGGTCGGGGCGCAGCGCATAGAGCTCGCGCAGCGCGCCATCAATCTGCGCGCCCTCAACATAGGCGTTGCCGAACAGCAGGAGATTGCTGATGAGCTGCTCCAGAAAGGCGGCGCCCACCTCCGTCGGATTGGGACGCGCGAGCAACAAAAGCGCGGGATGATCCTCCACCTCCTCGCGCCCCTCATAGGCGCGCCAGGCGATGCTGGCCGCCGCCTCCGCCACCATGCGCACGGCGCGGTAGGCGACGGGGTTGTTCTCATAGCCAAGGCGCGTCAGCTCCACCGCGCTGCGCGGCGCCTGGCGCGCGCCGCCATAGGTCAGATGCGCGATGAGCGGCCCCGTGCGGGAGGCCTTCAGGTCGATCTGCGGCGCGCGCGGAAGCGCGCCCGCGCCAAAGAGACGCGAGATGAAATTCGCCATGGTCTGAACCTCGGTGCAGGGTGGATTAAAGGCGTCGCAGCTTCGGGCCGGGGAACCGCGCCTTGAGGGCGAGTTCGCTCACCGCCCAGACCAGCGCGTCGAGCCGGTCGGGACTGCGTCCATTGGGCAGGCCGCCGGGGCCGAAGGCGCACATTTCATCTTCAAGCTCGGGCAGCGCGCCCACATGGCGCACGCGGCCCTGCTCATAGAGCTGCGCGACCGGCGCCGCGCGCAGATATTTGCCGCGCGTCGCCCGCACCTTGCGCACGGGCACGCTGGCGTCGCATTCGGCGATGACGGCGCCGACCATGTCGCCGCCCTGGTTCACCTCCGCCACCAGCGCATCAGCTTCAAGACGATGATAGAGCGCAACGGCGGCGGCCGACCATGCGGCGGGACGCGCCGCGCTGAGGGTGGCGTCGGCCAGCACATAGATGACGTCATCCCCATCCATGCCCACAGCCACGATGCCGCAGCGGTCGGCGCGTTTATGGGCGCTGGCGGGCGGGTCCACCGCCACAACGATCTGACGCAGCGGCGGCGGCGCCTCGCAACGGTTCGCCTCGATCATCGCGCGGGTGAACAGGGCGTCGGCGCGATCCTCGATCAATTCGCCATCCAGCTCCTGCCGACCCAGCCGCGTTCCTGCGTAGCGCGCCACGACGCTGCGAAAGAAATCAGGCGCGAGGTTGGCGCTGTTGTCGATGGTCTTGGCGCGGGAGACGGCGCTGCGGGGATCGGCGAGCAGGCGCTTCAACAAAAGCGTGGGGCGCGGCGTCGTCGTGATGACCTGCCTTGGATGCTCGCCCAGACGCAGTCCGAATTGCAGCATGTCGAAACACTCCTGATCGTGGCGCCATTTGGCGAGCTCATCAAGCCAGGCGCATTCAAACTGAGGCCCGCGCAGGCTCTCGGGATCTTCAGCGGAAAAGCACTGGGCCACCGCGCCATTGGACCATTGCAGACGCCGACGCGAGGGCTCCCAATTGGGCCGTTCGCGGCCGTGGATGGCGAGCAGGCCGGAGACGCCCTCCACCATGACGTCGCGCACATCCGCCATGGTCTCGCCGATGAGGGCGATGCGGCCCACGGGCTTTTGCGCAAAGCCGGGAAGCCCCAGCGCAAGGCCGCGCACCCATTCGGCGCCGGTGCGCGTCTTGCCAGCGCCGCGCCCGCCCATCACCACCCATTGCATCCATGGCCCGCCATCGCGGGCGGCGCGCGGGGGAAGCTGGTCGTCGCGCGCGCCGAGCTCCCACAGCGCATGCAGCGCGGCAAGCTCAGAGGCGCCGTAAGGCTCAAGCAGCGTCGTCAGCGCCGCCTGACCGCAACCCGAGTTTCTGAGCCAGGTCAGCCCGCAGCCCGGCCAGGTCAGGGGAAGCGCAAGTGTTGGGATCAGAGGCGTCTGCAGCTCCATCCTTCGCGCGCTCCCTTTGGTCTGGCTTGATGAGTTCATTGAGCCGCACCGCGTCGGCCTGTAGCTTCACGACGGCGCTCATGATCTTGGCGTGACGCTCGGGATCATTGGGCAGGCCCTCCTCATTCACATCGGCCTCGACGGCGCGCATGAGGCGGGCGATCTCCACCATGAGGCGCCGATGCAGCGCCCTGGGCGAGAGTTCGCTGCGCGAAATCGGCTTTTGCGATAGGCCCCGCGAGAGGCGCGGCGCCTTGATCTTGGAGGCCTCGCGCAGGCTGCGTTTGGCTCTGGCGGCGGCGAGGCGCTCCGGCACGCGCCAGAACCATTTGTTGGAGATGCGCGCGCGCAATGTGCAGGGCGAGAAGCCGAGCGTCCGCGCGGCTTGCGGCAAAGTCACCTCGCCCGCTTCATATTGCGCGCGCACATGCGCCAGCAGCGCCGCGTCAGGATCAGGCAGGGGCGTGAATGGGGGATGCGCTGGCATGGGCGCTCCTTTTTGGCGAGAGGGTGTGGACATGAAAAAGGCCCCGTGGGAGCGGGGCCTTGGTGTGGGGTGATGTAAATTGACGAAATTCAAGATGGCCTAAGCGGCCTTTCTCAGTTACTTTTGTTCAATTCAAAATTCAGGCCATTGAAATGAAACGAAAATTCATTTTCACTGATGAAGCTGGATGTTTTACGTTCAATCGCGAGCCGAATGTGAGCCGCTTTTTCATTGTATGCACTGTCGTGATGGACGATTGCGAGGTCGCCAGCGAGTTACTGGAATTACGCAGAAAACTTGCATGGGAAGGCGCCGACCTTAACGACTATTTTCATGCGACCTCTGACAAGCAATCTGTTCGAGACCGGGTTTATGAAGCAATGATGGGGTATGTATTTTCGATACAAGCAACAATCATGGAAAAATCAAAAGCGAATTTCGCAATCAGGCAGAGCAAGCCGAGTTTTTACAAGACGGGTTTTTATTTTCATTTCAAAAACGGCGTCGCCCCACTGATAGCAGAGGCATCAGAGACGCTTATGACTGCGGCGTGTCTGGGATCCAGAAGAGAACGCTCCGCTTTCCAGGACGCAATCTCTGATGTGATGCGGCAGACCCACAATCACGGCGAATGGAAAGCTGACTTCCTGCCATGTCAGGCAGATCCCTGCTTACAAGTAGCGGACTATTGCGCCTGGGCGATTCAGCGAAAATGGGAGCGAGATGATCTGCGTTCATATGGCATCATTAAAGACCGAATTACTTATGAATATGACCTCTGGCAAAGCGAAACAAAGCAATACTATTGAGGAAAAGTGCGGCCCGCGAAATCCGCGATCTTGGCTATCCGCAGAAGCGCCCTGGGGCGCGTATCACCAAGCAAGGGCCGCACATGTCAAAAATAGGAACCCCACTCCACGATGTCAACAAAAGACCGTTCAAAAATAATTTCTAACGGGTGAGGCCTGCAGCGCTCCCGCTCCCCCCACACTTCTGGAGCATGTCGCAACCCTACCGAACCAGCGTCACGCTGTCAAGGATTATTTTCTTTATAGGAATTTAAGTTATAACTTCCTCTCTGGACACGCCTTTTCCCGCGGGGCAAAGCTTGCCCATGCAAATCATCTCCCTCGCCGCCCTCACCATTCTCGACTGCGGTCCCGCCGGCCAGGTCCGCGCCTGCGCTGAAGCCGGCTTCACCCATGCGGGGCTTCGGCTCAACCCGCTTCTGGCGACGGATCAGGCCGTCGCTGGCGATCCCGTCAAAGAGGCGGAAGTCGAAAGCCTCATGCGCGAGACAGGGCTGGAGCTTCTTGAGGTCGGCGTCTTCCCCGTCACGGCCGCCATGGATGTCGAGGCCCTGCGCCCGGTTCTGGCGCTGTCGCAAAGGCTCGGGGGCCATTTCATCGTCTGCCCCATCGAAGACCCCGATGAGGCCCGGCGCATCGAGACCTTCTCGCGCCTGTGCGATCTCGCCGCCACCTATGGGCTGGGCGCCCTTGTCGAATTCAACCCCTACAGCGGCTGCCGCTCGCTGGATGCGGCGGTCGCGCTCGTCCGGGCGGTCAAACGTCCCAACGCCGCGCTGGTTCTTGACGCGCTGCATCTGTCACGCTCGGGCGGCCATCCCCGCGATCTCAGCAGCGTCGACCCCGCCCTGCTTCAGCTCGTCCATTTCTGCGACGCCCCGCCCTTCAATGCCGATGGCCGCAGCGCCGATGAATTGCGGCGGGAGTCGCGCACGGCGCGGCTGCTTCCGGGGGAAGGCGGGCTTTGGCTTGCAGAACTGCTGGAGGCCTTGCCCCGCGACATCCCCATCAGCATCGAGGCGCCCAGCGCCCGCCACGCGCAATTGCCCGCAGGCGAACGCGCGAAACTGGCCCTCGACGCCACCACGGACTTTCTGAAAAAGATCGGCCGCGCCTGAAGCCTTGGCTCTAAGGTTCGGGCTTCAGGCTTTGGGTCTGCGCCCGCGCGGATTGCGGCCCGGCCAATCCCTGATGTGATCGGGCCATTCCTCGAAGACCACCTCCTCTTCGGTGAGGTGGACCTTGCCCCGCGCCGAGATCCCGGCTTCATGCACGGTCTCGGGTCGGCCTGAGACCAGCGGATGCCACCACTTCAAATCCTTGCCTTCCGCGACGAGCCGATAGGCGCAGCTTGGCGGCAGCCAGGGCAGGCTGCGCACGGCCTCAGGCGTCAGCTGCACGCAATCGGGCACGAGCTTCTTGCGTTTGGAATAGTTGGCGCAGCGGCAGGTGTCGGCGTTGAAAAGCTTGCAGCCGATGTCGGTGAAATGAATCTCCCCGGTGTCCTCATCCTCAAGCTTGACCAGACAGCAGCGCCCGCAGCCGTCGCACAGGCTCTCCCATTCCGTCTGGCTCATGTCCTCCAGAGGCTTTCGCCAGAAGGGCTCGGTCTTTTTTGGCCCGGTGGTCATATCCGCCTGTTTCCCGCCTTTGCATGAAGGTGCAGCACAAAAGTCTTATCGCCCTGACCGAATGGACCTGGCCCAGCGCACTTGCGCCCGCGCGGAAGCGTCGTCAAGTGGAGGGCGAAGTGCTATTGTGAAACCGCGAAGACAGCCAGGACATGAAAGGCTGACAGAGTGTTCGAAGGAACAGGCATCGCCGCTCTGTTGCGCGCCGTCTCCCGGCGCCTGCTGGCCTGCGACGCCTGGATCAATTCCTCCCTTTACGAAAGCGGGCAAACGGCCCGGCGCATCTATGCCGATTTCGCCGCCTTCATGGATCGCTTCCATGTGGCGGGAGTCAAAAGGCTCGGCGTGGAGCTCGCCTGCGAGGGTCTGACGCTGGGGCTCGGCGGCGCCTTGCTCATGCTGGGCCTCGCCCTGCCCGCCTTCCGCGAAGTCTCCGACGAGGACTGGCTGAAGAAGCAGGACCTCGCCGTGACCTTTCTTGATCGCTACGGTCTCGAAGTCGGGCGCCGCGGCATCAAGCACAATGACTCGGTTCCCCTCGAACAGATCCCCGAGATCCTGATTCAGGCCGCGCTGGCGACCGAGGACCGGCGCTTTTTCGACCATTTCGGCATCGACCCCATCGGGCTCTTTCGCGCGCTCAGCGTCAATGCGCGCTCGTCAGGCGTCGTGCAGGGCGGCTCCTCCATCTCCCAGCAACTCGCCAAGAACCTCTTCCTCACCAACGAGCGCACCCTCGAGCGCAAGATCAAGGAGGCCTTTCTGGCCCTGTGGCTTGAGTTTCGCCTGCCCAAGCGCGAAATCCTCAAGCTCTATCTCGACCGCGCCTATATGGGCGGCGGCGCCTTCGGGGTGCAGGCGGCGGCTGAGTTTTACTTCGGCAAGAATGTGCGCGACATCAATCTCGCGGAGGCCGCCATGCTCGCGGGCCTCTTCAAGGCGCCGACGAAATACGCGCCCCACATCAATCTGCCAGCCGCCCGCGCCAGAGCCAATGACGTCCTCTCCAATCTCGTCGACGCCGGCTATATGACGGAGGGGCAGGTCTATGCGGCCCGCCGCAATCCCGCGACCCCCGTGGACCGCAAACGCGAAAGCTCGCCGGACTGGTATCTCGACTGGGCCTTTGATGAGATCAAGCAGCTCGCAGCGAAAGGCAAGCTCGGCCATGACCGCGTGCTGACCGTGCGCACAGGCCTCGACGTCAATCTGCAGCGCAAGGCCGAGTCCGCCATCGAAGACGCCTTGCGCCAATATGGACGCAGCTTTCGCGCCAGCCAGGGCGCGACCGTGGTCATGGAGCCGCTGGGCCTCGTGCGGGCCATCGTCGGGGGACGCGACTATGGCCAGAGCCAGTTCAACCGCGCCACCGACGCCGCGCGCCAGCCCGGCTCCTCCTTCAAACCCTTTGTCTATCTGACCGCCGTGATGACCGGCCGCTACCATCGCGAAACCCCCGTCAATGGCGCCAGCCTTTGCATCGGCGCCTGGTGCCCCAACAATTACGGCGGCGCCTCGGCGGGCATGACGCCCATGGTGGTCGCGCTGCAGAAATCGTTGAACACCGTCGCGGTCTGGCTTTCGATCAAGATCGGCGAAGCCCACTGGCCGCAGGGCCAGCCCTATCACCTCGGACGCATCGCCCAGCTCGGCCGCGCGAAGATCGTCGAGAACGCGCGCAAGATGGGCGTCGTCAACACACCGCTGACAGACACCGTCTCGCTGCCGCTGGGCGCCGCCGAAGTGAAGATGATCGACATGGCCGCCGCCTATTCGGTCTTCGCCAATGGCGGCAAGCGCGCCCCGGCCTACGCCGCCATCGAGATCCGCAATTCGCGCGGCGACTCCATCTATCGACGCGACATGGATGGCCCCGCCTATGAGCAGGTCATTCCCGCCGACAAGATCGCCGAGATGAACAATCTTCTGAAAGAAGTCGTGAATGGCGGCACCGCCCGCGCGGCCCAGCTCGATGGCGTCGTGGCCGCAGGCAAGACCGGCACCACCAACGCCTATCGCGACGCCTGGTTCGACGGTTTCACCGGCAACTTTGTCTGCACGGTCTGGTTCGGGAATGACGACGACACCTCCATGAACAACATGACCGGCGGCTCCCTGCCCGCCCGCACCTGGCACGAGATCATGGCCTACGCCCATCAGGGGATCGAGCTGAAGAACCCCTATGGCGTGACCGAGATCCCGCCCATCTCCGCCAGCGCCGCCGCCAGAGCCAACGTCGCCGAAGCAAGCCGCCGCCCCGCGAGCCTCTCGCGCCGCGCCGAAGAGGCGATCCGCGACATCGAGCGGCTCCTGCGGGCCGCAAGCGACAGAACCCGCACCCTCAGCGCCGCCCCCGGACGCGGCGCCTCGATCATGAACCTGCGCGACGGGCGCATCGAATAGGTCGCCGCCCTTGCTGCATGCGTTCAAACTGATCGTCGTCGCGCTGATCGGTCTGGGGCTTGGCCTCGGAGCCACCTACCACGCCGTCGAGCGTGGGCAGGATCGGGGCTTAGGCGTCGGCCTCATCTTCGGCGCCGTCAAGGCCGGGCCATGGACCGGCTGGCCGAAGACGGGAACGCGCGAAAGCGACCCCTATGCGCGCGCGCTCTTCGCCCGCAATGGCGAAACGCCCATCGGCCTCACGGAGGGGCTGAGCTTTCTGGCGCGCGCCGATTCACATGCGAGGCCTTTCGACAGCGCCTGCGATTATACAGTGAAAGGCGCCATCCCCGCCGCCCGCTTCTGGACCCTCAGCGCCCTGAGCCCGCAGGGACGGACGCTTCCCGCCATCAGCGAGCGCCATGGATTCACCTCATCCGAAATCCTCAGGGATTTTGACGGAGGCTTCGAGATCAAGGTCTCGGCCTCGGCGCGGCCGGGCGACTGGCTGGAGGTCGCGCAGGGCCAGCCCTTCGTGCTCATGCTGCGCCTTTACGACACAGCCCTCAGCGCGAACCCTTACTCGGTCACAGCAGGCGTGATGCCCGCCATAGCGCGGGAGGGTTGCCGATGAAGCGCAAGCAAGGGCTCGTCGGCGACACCATCTTTCATCTGCTGCCCATCCTCGCGGGCTGCCTTGTCGTCGCGGGCCTCGTCCATATCGCGACGATCTTCCTCCTGCCGCGCCTCGCCACGAAGGACGCCTTCGCCCGCCTCAGCGCCATCGCGCCCGCCCATCAGGTCGTGCTCCTGCCAGATGGCGCCGGCGGGCCCTTTGATGATCCCGCCCTCGCGCAGGGCATGTGCCGGTTCGACCTCGCCCAAGGCCCCCTGCGCCTGCGCGCCACCCTGACGCCCGACGCCCTCATGCTGTTTTCTTTCCATGGGCGTCACGGCCAGATCTTCTATTCCATGACCGACCGCAGCGCGACGCGGGGCAAGCTCGACATGCTCCTGCTGACCCGCGAGCAGCTGAACGTCGTCGAGGCCAATGATGCCGAGGACGAGCTGCCGCAGGATCTGCGCATCATCGCCCCGACGCTGGAGGGCTTTGTGCTGTTCCGCTCCCTCGCCGAAAATCCCGGCGAAATGGCGCAGGCGCAGGCGCGCATCGCGGCCCTGAGCTGCGGCCTCGACAGGGATCAGCGGCCCTGACGGAGGCGCTTCGTCAACCTCTTGTTAACCATCTGTAAACCAATCGGACCTTAAGGTTCCGTTAATCCTCGATTCGGAGCTCAAGTCGCGCATCATGTTGTCAAGCAGCCTGACTTCAAGCAGCCCAAAGCATCCTGACCCCGAGGTCTACGGCCCGCGCGCGCCGGTGAAGGACGACTCGCGCCCCCAGCTTCTGAAGACCCTCGCCGAACTTTTCGTCAGCCAGATCCAGCATTCGGCGGAAGAGATCCGCCAGTTCGAAGCGGCCGTCGAAGGCCTGCTGCCCCATACGCGCGCAGATGTGCGCATCATGACCGCTGAAAAGCTGGCCGACTATGCGCACACGCCGCGCGGCGTCCTCAACGCCTTTCTTGCGCAGGGTGGCGCCGAGGCGGAGCCTTTCATCAAGCGTTCGGTCTGCATGCCCCATGACCTGCTTGAGCAGATGGCGAAGGAATCTGACACAGCCGTCGCCTGCTGCATCGCAAGCCGCATCGATCTCGCCCAGACCCTCGTGGACCTGCTCTGCGCGCGGCAGGAGATCGAGGTGCTGCGCACGCTCGCCCGCAACATGATGGCGCCGCTCAGCCCAGAACATTTCGAAGAACTGGTCCGCCAGGCCCGTTTCGACCGCCCGATGGCCCGCAGCCTCAGCATGCGCGCCCGCGACCCCCTCATGATCGTCCCGATCTTCCTGCACGCCACCAGCGCCCAGCGCGAAGCGATCATTCTGGCCGAGCGGCGCGCAAGCCTTGGCGAACCTCCCGAGCCGGTCTCCGAGGTCGAGCTCAACATAGCCGAAGACCTCATCGACGCCGCCGAAGCGCGCGATCTTAATGAAGCCTCCTGGCTCATCGCCCGCGCTGTCGGCTGCACCACAATTGTCGCGCGCGAAATCATCGCCGATGCTTCGGGCGAAGCCTTCGCGCTCGTCATGGCGCAACTGCGGATCAACCCGGAAACCGGCATCCGCGTGCTCGGCATGTTCGATGCGCCCCCGCTTCGCTCGCAAGAGCGCATCAAGGCGCTCTACAACATTTTGCGCGATACGCCGCGCGGCTGCGCAGATCGGCTGCTGAAGGAGATGGTGGGTCTGGCGCCCCATCGGCGCAGCCGCGCCTTCCATGCCCCGGTCAATGATCCCGTGGCGGCGCAGACGCCAAGCCGTCCCGCGCAAATGGGCGCTGTGACGCAAGCGCCAGAGCCCCCTGCGCCTGCGCGCAAATTGTTTCTGATGCGCTGATCACGCAAGGTCGAGGAAGACGCGGCCCTGCCGGTCATCGACCTCGATGATCCAGAGATCGGGATCGAACCTGATTTCCTTGGCGAGCCGCTCCTCGACGTCGGGGGCAGCGATCCAGTCGTCTTTGTGCATGCGCGTCCAGAGCCGATCGACGCCGCGCGCGGCGGTCTCGGTCTGGGGCGCTGGCCCGTAAAGCGCCGCCATGCCGTCGAGGCGATCAATCTTCACGAAGATGGCGCCGGCTTCCGCCGCCCCACGCCTGCGCAGCACCGCCGAGACATGCTCCACCGCGCAACGGCGCAGATAGGCGGAGACGAAAATATCGGCGCGCAGCCGCATGGTGGGCCTTCAGGGAATGGCGACGCCTGATTGCGCGCTAAGTTCGCGCAGGGTGCGCGGCGAAAGATCGCCTGTGACCGGCAGCTTGCGCTCCTGTTCGAAACGCTCGAGCGCCTGACGGGTCGAAGCCCCCATCACGCCATCGGCCCGCAGCACGAATCCCGACTTGATGAGCGCCTTCTGCACGGCGGCCACGCGCGCGGGCGGCGCCGTGGGCTCGGCGATTCCTTCAGACTTGATGAGGGCGCCGATGGGATCTTTCTTCGAAGAAGCGGGCGCGGATGCCGCAGCAGGTTCGGCGACGCGCGGCTGCATCGCGGGCTCGGCCATGCGCGGCGCGGGCGCAGCAGGCTGGGCAGCAGCAGGCTGGATCGCAGGCGTCGCCGAGGCGACGCTTGCAGGACGCGGCGCGGGCATGGGGGGCGTCGGCTTCGCGGCGGCCACATTGGCGCCGGGCGCTGCGAACAGGGGGGCTGGATGGCGCGCGGTCTGGAACATGACCGCATTGAGAATGATGCCCGTCACAAGCCCTGCGCCCACCACACAGGCGAGGGTGCGGCCGGGTCTGCGCATCACAAAGGCCAATGGCAGACGGAACCGGCTCGCGCGCGGCGCGGGCATGGGCCTCGGCGGCCCCTTGGCGGCGCGCGGCTTGCGGCGCGGCTCCTCGGCGAGGACGAAATCGTGATCGGATCTGGCGAGAGCTTCACGCAACTTTCTTCACCTTCGAAACAGGGCCGACAGGCTCTATCTGAACAGAATGGGGAATGACGTCGATGGTTGCGCTGGCGCGTTTTTGCGTCGTCGCCCCATTGATGGGGAGAAGCACCTTCACGCTGGTGCCCTGCCCCAGCGCGCTGGCGATGGAGATGGAGCCGCCGTGCAGGCCCACAAGGCCGCGCACCACCGAAAGTCCCAGGCCCGTGCCCTCGCTGGCGCCCTGCGCGCCCGACTGGAAGAAGGCGTCGCCAAGCCTTGGCAGATCGCTCTGCTTCACGCCCACCCCGGTGTCGACGACCTCAATGGCGAGGGATGCCCCTTCGACGCGGGCGATCACGCGCACCAGTCCGCCCGAAGGGGTGAACTTCACCGCGTTGGAGAGGAGGTTGATGAGGATCTGCTTGCAGGCGCGCTCATCGCCCACGAGCTGGGGCAGATGCGGGGCGCAGTCGCGCTCAAGGCGCAGGCCCGATTGCTGCGCCTTCAACTTCACCATGTCGCAGCAGGCTTCAATCATCGCGGCCACATGGATGGCCTCGCTTTCGATCTCAAAACAGCCCGCCTCGATCTTCGACATGTCGAGAATGGCGTTCACGACGGAAAGAAGATGCAGGCCCGACGAGTGGATGATGCCCGCATATTCGCGCCGCCGCATCAAGACGTCCGGGATCATGGCCTCGTTGGCGAGAATCTCTGAAAAGCCGATGATGGCGTTGAGCGGCGTGCGCAGCTCATGACTTAGATTGGCGATGAACCGATCCTTCGAGGCGTTGGCGCGGTCGGCGGCGGCCAAAGCCTCCTCCCGGCCCTGCTCCGCCTGTTTTTCGCGGGAGATGTCGCGCAGGATCGAGGTCACGCAGGCGCCATCCGCCTCGGTCGCCTCAAGGCGCCGCGCGCGGATCTCCACCCAGCGGAAGACCGGATCGGCATAAACGTCATGGTCGCCAGCGCCGATGCGCAGCCGAAACTCAGCGCGCACCATGGGCGCGCCATTGCGGGCGTCAGAGAGGGCTTTCAGAAAGGCCGGACGGTCCTGCACGAAAATGCGCTCGAAGAGCCCGCGCCCCCGCAGATCGCGCGCGCGCAGATTGAAGGCCGCTTCACTATCGGGGCTCACATGAAGCACAAGGCCATTGGCGTCGTGACGCAGCAAGGGATCGCCGAGCGCGCCCGCAAGCGAGGCGAGGCGCGCATCGCCCAATTCTCGCGACCGCTCGCCGCTAGCCTCGGCGGCGCTCGCCCCAAAGGCGGCGGCGGCGGCGCTGATGAGCCCGATGGCCGCATAGAAAGCGTTGAGGCCCAGCGCGTCAGGCGCATCGGCTGCGATGAAGTCAGCCGCGACGCCGCAGACGATGAAGGCGAGGGCGCAAAGGGCGCCGGCGGCGGCGACCGCGATCAGCCTTGCGGAGCGCGCGACAAGCGCCTGAAGCGGCGCAAGCGCCAGCCAGATCAGGGCCGCGCCCGAGAGCCCGCCAAGGCCGCAGACGATGGCGGCGCCGACGAGGATGCAGCCGAGGGCGCAAAGGGCGTGGGCGGCCAGAAGATGGCCCGTGCGCGACAGCAGAACAACGCTCGCGAGCGGCGCCAGAGCCAGCAGAAAGACCAGCGTCTCCCAGAGCGCAGGGGCGCCGCGCAGGGCGAGATAGGGAGGCGCGAGGATGGCGACGGCGAGGGCGGCGAGCAGGCGCGCGCGGATGAAGGCGCTGTGGCGCTCCATCTCCGCAGGACAGGCGCGGGCGGTCTCGTGGACCCACCCCGCAATCCTCTCGCCTATGCCGCTCCACTCACGCACGAACGCTGCTCCAGGGATCGGCGAAACACACCGACCATCACAGACCGACCGTCGCATCGGGTTTCTTAACGAGCCCTAACCGCAGCCCGCTCGAAGGGGGCGAAAAAGCCCGAAAATCGGGGTTTTGAGGCTAATTCGCGGGGAATGGTTTAGAAGGGGTTGCGCAAAGAGGTGAACGGAAGATGAAGGCGCAAGGCTCGCCCGCGGTAACCTTTTGCTGCCTTTTGGCTGCTAGAGTTCGGGCACTTTGAGTGAGTGGCGTCCCATGTTCTTTCTCCTTCGCTGCATCTTCTGGCTTGGCCTGACCTTCACGATGATCGACTGGCCGGACGGGCCTTCGCCCTTTCCCGACCCTGTCGCGCTGACGAATGAGGCCGCCGACACGGCGGGGCGGGAGATCGCCTCGCGCTGCGCCGCCGATCCGCAGGCCTGCCTTGAAGGCGCCCGCAAGGTCGAAGCCCTGCGCAATACGGTCACACGCTGAGGATGAGGCGAGGCTGGCGCAGCGCGGCGTCATGGCCCATATAGAGGCCGTTGCAACCGGTCAGGACTCCATGACTTCCATCGCCGACATCATCGCGGATTTTGAGCTTCTCGACGAATGGGAGGATCGCTACCGCTATCTCATCGAACTTGGCCGCAAGCTCGAGCCCCTGCCCGAAGAAGCCCATAACGAGGACAACAAGGTCCGGGGCTGCGCCAGTCAGGTCTGGGTCGAGACCCGCGTGGACCGCTCTGGCCCCCAGCCCGTCCTGACCTTTCGCGGCGACAGCGACGCCCATATCGTGCGCGGCCTCGTCTGCCTCGTCCTGACCCTCTATTCCAACCACACAGCCGAGGAGATCGCGGGCATTGACGCCATGGATCTCTTCGCGCAACTCGACCTCACGGGACATCTGACCCCCCAGCGCTCCAACGGGGTGCGGGCCATGGTCGAGCGCATCAAGCACGACGCCCGGCAGGCGCTGCAGTCGGCCTGATCAAAGGCTCGCATGCAGTTGCGGGCGGTGATCGCCTGCGCCCCAATGGCGCAGGCTGACGCTGGCCCTGCCACGCGCCACAGGCTCAAGGCCATAATGGCGGCAGAGCTGGCGCAGGGCGAGGCCCAGGATGAGTTTGCCCGAGCGGGCGGGCCATTGACGCTCCCGCTCGACCGTCTCAAGGCCTTTAAGAAATCCGCAGATGTCGATGAGGATGCCCGAGAGATCGGGCCCCACCGACGCGAGCGCCGCCCGCGCCCTCTGGCGGGCCGCGATCATGGCGTCGGTGAAATCGGTGGGGCCCATGGATCGCGGGCCCGAGGCCACGGCGGCGGACCAGTTGGCGGTGGTGCGCGGCAGCATGGCGCCGATGGTGAGATCCCGGCGCAGGCGCTCGCCAGCTTCAAGACAGGCGGCGTCGACGAAGGGCAGGCCATCGCGGCCCTTGCGCCGGGCGAGCCAGGCGAGCGGGCTCTCGGCCTCGTCGATCAGCACCCGCACCTCACCCACATCGCCGGCCGCCAGCGGCTTGTGCTGGGCGAGGAAGGGATCGGCGCCATTTTGCGCCCCGTTTCCGGCGGCATGACGCGCCGCATGGGCCCGGCCCTCGGTGGTCGCCCGCAACCGGCGGCGTCCGGAGGGGCCGGCGGCCTCCCAGAGCGCCAGCGCCGCCGCCAGAAGCGGGGGCAGCGTGATGGCGCGGAAGCTGCCGACCCGGATCGACACCCCGTTGCGGGGCGCCGCCACGACGATCTCCCCTTTATCGCCTTCGATGCCGTAGGCTTCGGGCTCGCTGAGGAGGGACAGGGCGCGCTCGGCCTCCCGCGACAGCGCGGCGGGGCGACCCCTGCGGGCTGCGGGACGCTTCTTCTGCGAGACGGGATCAACCATGGCATGCACTCCCCATAGACGGCGGTCGAGACGTCCAAAGGCAACACAAACATGGGAATATAGTCAAGAAAAAATCTTATGATAAGATTATAGACTTATATTTTCCAGAAATTTCAGGCGTTTCGACACGAAAAAGCCGCCCTGCGGGGGCGGCTTTGGCGATCCCCAGGGGAATTGAATCTCAGCGTTTGCGGCGGCGCTGCTGGCCGAGGCCCATTTCCTTGGCGAGCTGCGAACGCGCCTTGGCGTAATTGGGAGCGACCATGGGATAGTCCGCCGGCAGGCCCCATTTCTCGCGGTATTCCTCAGGGGAGATATTGTACTGGGTGCGCAGATGGCGCTTCAGCGACTTGAACTTCTTCCCGTCTTCAAGGCAGATGATGTAGTCGTTGGTGATGGACTTCTTCGCGGGCACAGCGGGCTTCAGCGCCTCGACCACAACCGGGGCCGACCCGCTGGTGACGCGCAGCAGGGCATTGTGCACATCGTTGATAAGCGCAGGCAATTCGCTGGATGGAAGGGAATTGTTGCTCACATAGGCGGAGACGATGTCGGCCGCCAACTCAATGTAATTCGCCGAGATTGATGAGTCATTCATGATTAGCGCTCCCAGGAAACACTCAAGCGATTGATTTCGCACCAACTTGGTCCAAATGATGTTGGATGAAACCGCTCTGATTCAACACTCTTCAAATTTTATAATTGTAAAAAATAGACCGCGCAAGCAAAAATGGGACAAGTCAAGATGAAACCGGAGATTTCTATTACCCCCTGGACGCTCAGACTGTAAAGCTTCGACAATAAAGCTATGACTTTGTAAGCATTATGCAAACTTGCGGCAGGCCTTTGCCGGTCATAGCTAGGCCTGATGCAAGGTTCCTCGAATCATCTCCCCAACGGAAAGCGCTCGCATCATGAAACGGACCAGCTTTGATCTTACGAGCCAGCCGCCCGAGCCCGTTCCGGCGCGCCGCACGACGCATGAGGCCCATGGCAAAGCGCTGATCGACGATTACGGCTGGCTGCGCGCCGCCAACTGGCAGGAGGTTCTGAAAGACCCGGCCGTGCTGCCGGACGACATCCGCGAGGTTCTGGAGCGCGAGAACCGCCATGCGGAGGCCGTTCTGGCGCCGACCAGAACCCTGCAGAAGACCCTCACGAAGGAAATGCGCGCCCGCATCAAGGAGGATGACGCGGACGTTCCCCAGAGCGACGGCCCCTTCGATTACTACGACCGCTATCGCGAGGGCGGCGAGCACGAACTCGTCTGCCGCAAGGGCCGGGACGAGGGCCCCGAGGAGATCATGCTCGATGGCGACGCCCTGGCCAGGGGCAAGGCCTTTTTCGAAATCGGCGAGACCGCCATCTCACCCGATCACAAGCTGCTCGCCTGGAGCGCGGACGAGCGCGGGTCGGAGCTCTACACGATCCGCATCCGCGACCTCTCGACCGGAAGCGACCTCGCCGATCTGGTCGAGGAGACCGACGGCTCCATGGTCTGGAGCGCCGACGGCGCCAGCTTCCTGTATATCAAGCTCGATGAAAACCATCGCCCCAGCCGGGTCTATCGCAGGCGCCTCGGCGCCGACCCCGCCAGCGACGAGCTCATCTTCGAGGAGACCGACCCCGGCTGGTTCATGAATGTGTGGCGCAGCCGCTCGCGGCGCTTTGCGGTCATTCACCTCACCGACCACGATTCTGCTGAAGCCCATCTGCTCGATCTGCATGATCCCCAGTCCCGGCCCCGCCTTGTGGCGGCGCGCGAGAACGGGCTGCGCTATGATGTGGAGCATCACGGACACCGGCTTTTCATCCGCACCAACGCCGATGGCTGCGAAGATTTCAAGCTCGTGGAGGCGCCGCTCAACGATCCCGCGCGGATCAACTGGCGCGATGTGATCCCCTATCGCCCCGGCCGGATGATCACGCGCATCAGCGTCTTTCAAAATTATCTGGCGCGTCTTGAGCGGGAGAACTGCCTGCCGCAGATCATCATCCGCGACATTCTGAGCGGCGAGGAGCACGCCATCGCCTTTGACGAAGAGGCCTATGCGCTATCCCTGCATGGCTCGCGCGAATTCGATTCAAAGACGCTGCGCTTCGCCTATTCCTCCATGACGACCCCCGAGGAAATCTACGATTACGACATGGCGAGCCGCGCCCGCACCCTGCGCAAGCGCCAGATCATCCCCAGCGGCCATGATCCCGCCCGTTATGTGACGCGCCGCATCTTCGCGCCCGCCAGCGATGGCGCGCTCATTCCGATTTCGCTGCTTCACACATGCGATGCGAAGCTCGATGGCAGCGCGCCGCTCTTCATCACGGGCTATGGCTCCTATGGCCATGCCTATCCCGCCAATTTCTCGAGCCGCCGCCTGTCGCTCGTGGATCGCGGCTTCGTCTACGCCATCGCCCATGTGCGCGGGGGAACGGACAAGGGCTGGGGCTGGTACACGGACGGCAAGCTGAACAAAAAGCCCAACACCTTCTCCGATTTCATCACAGCCGCGCGCTATCTCGCGTCGCAGAACTATACGCGCGAAGGCCGCATCGTGGCTTCAGGGGGCAGCGCGGGGGGCATGCTCATGGGCGCCATCGCCAATATGGCGCCGGAGCTTTTCGCGGGCATCATCGCCGATGTGCCCTTCGTCGACGTCATGAACACCATGCTCGACGCGACCCTGCCCCTCACCCCGCCCGAATGGCTTGAATGGGGCGATCCCATCCATGACGCAAAGGCCTTCGAGACCATGTTGTCCTATTCGCCCTATGACAATGTGAAGGCGCAGGCCTATCCCGCCATCCTCGCGCTGGGCGGCCTCACCGATCCGCGCGTCACCTATTGGGAGCCCGCGAAATGGGTGGCGCGCCTGCGGGCGACCATGACAGGCGGCGGGCCCGTTCTCCTCAAGACCAATATGGACGCGGGCCATGGCGGCGCCTCGGGGCGCTTTGATTCCCTCAAGGACACGGCCCTCGAATTCGCCTTCGCCATGGCGGCGATCGCGCGGGCGGAGAAAGACGCATGATCCTCAGCGCCGCGACCTCGCAACTCCTCATCATCGACGTTCAGGAAAAGCTCGCGCCCGCCATGAGCGACGCTGGCCCCGTCATCGAAAATTCCGCAAGGCTTCTCACGGCCGCGCGTCATTTCGCCATGCCTCTCGTGATCTCCGAGCAATATCCCCGAGGAATCGGTCCCACCGTCGCAAGGCTGCGCGACGCTGCGGGCGAGGACGCGCGGTTCTTCGAGAAGCTCGCCTTCTCCTGCGGGCGGGACGAGGCCATCGCCGCGCATCTGAATGCGCAAAAACGCAGGCAGATCGTCATTGCAGGCATCGAAGCCCATGTCTGCGTGCTGCAAAGCGCGCTCGATCTGAAACAGGCGGGCTATGAGGTCTTCGTCGTGGTGGACGCCATAGCCTCACGGCAGGAGGCCTCGCGCGAGGCCGCCCTGCGCCGCATGGAGCAGGCGGGGGTCTCTTGCGTCACGACGGAGATGGCGATCTTCGAATGGCTGGGGCGCGCAGGCACGGTCGATTTCAAGGCGCTCATGCCCCTCATAAAATAGGGGCGGAGCGCCTCAGGACTGCTGGCTCTGCGCTTCGATATAGACGCGCAGCTCCTGCATCGATTCAAAACGGAACAAGCCCTGCTCCGTCTGCGCGTCGATGGCGCCATCGGAATAGAGCGTATATTCGTTGCCGCCGCTGGAGTAGCGGCCGATGACGCTGGGCTCGGCGGGGGTCGGCTCGGCCTGAGCCTCTTCCTGCGCGCCCTGATGCTCGCCGGAGGGCGCTTCAGCCGAAGCCTCGTTGGCAGAAGCCTCGTGAGCATCATGCGCCGCTCCGTCCCCGGTGGCCGGGGCAGGCTCGTTCACGGGCTCTTCGGCGGGAGCCTGAGGCTCCTCGGCGGGCGCGGCGGGATCAATCAGCAGGCTTGTCGGCGGGCGCGAACGCAGCCATTCGAGCGCAGGCGACTTCTGCCCCTCCTCACGCGCCAGCGCGCGCTCAAGCCAGGCATAGCCGGGGGAGACCTGCGTTTCGTCCACCTCGGCGGAGGGCGGCTCCTCGGCCACGGGCTCGCCGCCGGGCTGCCCGGCGTCGCCCGCGGCGGCAGGCTCAGGGGCAGAAGGCTCGGGGGCAGGCTCGTCCTGATGGACTTCGGGCGCCTGCGATTCGTCGGTGTGCTCCTGCGCTGCTGGGGCGGGGCTCTCGCCCCGCAGAGCGGCGGCGGTCTCTTCCAGCTCGGCCTCTGAAACGGACAAAGCCTCGACATCATGCGGAATCGGGGCATGATCTTGCGCTTCCTCGTGAGCGTCGGGCTGGGGCTGCGGCTCGGCGGCGGGCTCGGCCTGCTGCGGCGCCTCGGCTGAATCGCTGGCGCGCGAGCGTCCAAAAGCGCCGATGGCGGCCGCGCCGGCGGCCAGGCCCAAGGCGGCGCCCGACGCCCGGAAACGGAAAGGCTCACGCGCAGGCGGCGCAGGTGGCGGCTCAAGCGGCACGGGCGGGAAGATCTGGTCGAATGATTCGTGCGGCGGCGGCTCCTTGGGCGCGGGCGCTGAAGCCACAGGCTCCGGGGCTGGCTCAGCCGCTGGCGGGGCAGGCTCGACCGGCCAGACGACAGGCGGCGCAGCCACTGCTGGCGCAGGCGGCTCAACCGCCACGGCGGGAGATGCGGGCGCAGCCGGCGCCGACGCGGGGAGCGGCTCGCTTTCCAGAACCATCATCAGGCTGGCGCGAATGGCCTGCAATTCACGGATGACCAGGAAAATGCCGAAGGTGACGACGCCCCCGGCCAGCGCCGTCGCGCCCGCGATGACCGACGCCCAACCCCGTTCGGACTGAATGACGTCGATACCGTTCCATAGGGAGACGGCGCCACCCAGTGCAAGCAAGGCCCCCAGCGCCAGCGCCAGCCATTTCGTCATTTGTTCTCCCACCCGTGAGCCAGGCGATTACATTCCGACTCCAAGTGTTAAACAATTATCAAAGAGAGATCAAAGGCGATGGGGTCGGCCCGCCGGGAACGATGGTCGGGGCGAGGCCATCGCCCATGGGGGGAGAGCGGAGACGCCGATTGCAAGGATCATGTTGAGATTGTCCGCAAGGACCATATTTCATAGATTGCAGCCAGCGAAACCAGCGACGAGCCCGGCCCGGCCTGCTCCTCGCCGCCAAAATGCTGCGGCGGCCTTGCGATTCGTCGGGAGTTGATGATTATGTCCCTCACTCAAGATCCAGATGTCGTCGACATCCAGCAGAACGGGGACAGCCTCGCCCATCCGAACGAAACGCCCCGCCGAGATTTTCTCATAGGCCTGAGCGTGACCGCCGCCGCGCTTTGCGCCCCAGGCGGAAGCGCACAGGCCCAGGCCCCTAACCGCCCACCCAACCAACCGGAGTCAAAACCCATGTCCTTCACGCTTCCCGACCTGCCCTACGCCCACGACGCGCTGCAGCCCTATATGTCGAAGGAGACGCTCGAGTATCATCACGACAAGCATCACCTCGCCTATGTGACCAACGGCAACAACCTGCTGAAGGGCACGGAATGGGAAGGCCAGTCGCTTGAGGACATCGTGAAGGGCTCGTTCGGCAAGAACGCCGGCCTCTTCAACAACGCCGGCCAGCACTACAACCACCTGCACTTCTGGAACTGGATGAAGCCCAATGGCGGCGGCGCCATTCCCGGCAAGCTCGAGAAGGCCATCATCGACGGCATCGGCTCCGTCGACAAGATGAAGGAAGAATTCATTCAGGCTGGCGTCACCCAGTTCGGCTCGGGCTGGTGCTGGCTCGCGGTGAAGGATGGCAAGGTCATCGTCGCCAAGAGCGCCAATGGCGAGAGCCCGCTGGTGCAGGGCGCGAAGCCGATTCTTGGCTGCGACGTGTGGGAGCACTCCTACTACATCGACTACCGCAACCGTCGCCCCGACTATCTCAAGGCCTTCATCGAGAACCTCGTGAACTGGGCCTATGTGGAAGAGATGTACGAAGCCGCCATCAAGTAATCGGCGCTTCAAGCTTCAGGGGAACGGCCGGGCTCAGTCCCGGCCGTTTTCATTTGGACCAGCGGCGCAGGGAGAAGCCTGCGGCTTCGAGCGTGTCCGTGAAGGCGTTCGAAAGCAGGAAGGCGAGTTCGCGCGCCCGCGGTTCGCGCACTTCATCGCCAGCGCCCGGGTCTTCGTCCACATGGCCGGGATGGCACATCACGAGATGGCGTGCGCCGGGCCTGACGAGATAGCGGGCGAAATCGCGCCCGTAGCTGCGCCGCAGATCAAAGGCCGAGAAGCCGGCGAAACCATCATTGGTCTGGAAGCCCAGGCGATGGGCCTTGGCCGCGAAACCGCGCGCCAGCGAGGCCACGATCAAAGCCTTGGGCAGTTCGACCCGGCGCGCCAGAATGCGCGGCAGCCGATCGGCGCTGTCGCGCAGCCACAGACGCCCCCAAAGACCGCGCCGAACCAGCTCCTCCAGCAGCCAGTCGCGGATCCCCGGCAGGATATGCACATGCTGGTGCCCATCGATGAAATCAGGCGCCCGGCCCATGGCGTCCTGGAACGCATCGAGCTGCCGTGCGATTTCGGCGCGAATCTCGTCGGCTGGCAGCGTTCCCGCCCGCGCCGCTTTCAGCAGCGGCCGCAGTTGCGGCAATTCGCCGGACGGGGCGAGCCTGGGCATGGGCCCAAGGGGCGCGCCGAAGGTCAGGGTGAGATGCAGGCCGATGTCCGCGCGGTCGGCGAAGGCCTCAAGCTCCGGCGCCGCCTGCCGCCAGAGGGGCCGGTTCGTCATGGCGCAGGTGGCGTTGAGCCGCCCCTTGGCGAGGGCGTCCAGAACGCCGCGCGTCACGCCCGGCGACAGCGCATAGTCATCAGCGCAGAGGATGAGGGAATGTTTGCTCACGCGCCTCTCTAACACGCGCCTGCGCGGCTTGCATCAAGCCGGGTTGAATTCGTAGCCCGTCCCCTTGCGGGTGAGATAGCCAAGCCCCGGCGCGGCCACATGGGCGCCTGCGACCGCAAGGCCCTCGGCGGCGACCATGTCGAGAAAGCGCAGGCGTGAGCGGCGCGCGAGATCAGGATCAAGATCATATTTCACGGCGACGTCGGGATGGGCGATCTGGATGTCGGAGAAATGGACGAGATCGCCCCAGGCGACGAAGGCGTTGCGGCCTTCACCGATGCGCCAGCAGGTATGGCCCGGCGAATGGCCAGGGGCCAGCATGGGGCTGCAGCCCAGCACCACCTCGCCATCCTTCATGCGCCGCACCCGGTCGAGATAGGGGGTGAGGTTGATCTTGTTGCGGGCGCGCTGGCGCTTGACCTTCTCGCTTTCCGATCCGTCGTTCTCGGCCATCCAGAAATCGAACTCCTGCGCATGGACGAGAATCTCGGCCTTGGGATAGAGCGCCGCGCCCGCAGCGTCCACCAGCCCGTTGATATGGTCGCCATGGCAATGGGTGACGACGATATGGGTCACGGTATCGACCCCATGGCCCGCCGCCGCGAGATTGGCGGGCAGCCTGCCGAGGGTCGCCTGCATCGTGTCGCCCGCCCCGGCGTCGATCAGCACGGTCGCGCCGTCTTTCTGAAAGAGGAAATTGTTCACGGGAATGATGACCGCGCCATCCTCGCCCGCCCGCGTGAGGGCCTTGGCCTCCGGCTGCTCCATGCCCAGAACGAAATCGGTCGAGGTCTTGAGCACGCCGTCGCTGAAAGCCTTCAGCTCAAGCCCGCCGATTTGAAATGACTGGGTCATTGTGGACTCCCCCGCCCGATCATCGGGCTTTCGCGCCTTGCGGCGGCTGCGCTGGATTTTTTGCTTGCGCCATCTTGTCTCAAGGGGAAAGTCTGGTGTCAACAAACGCTGGATGGCGGGACGCGGTCAGGGATCAACCGAAAATGGCGGGACGGACATTCGACTATGTGATCGTGGGCGGCGGCTCGGCTGGCTGCGTGCTCGCCCACAGGCTCAGCGAAGATCCGAAAACCAGCGTTCTGCTGCTGGAGGCGGGCGGGCGCGACATCGACCCGCTTATCTCGATCCCGCTGGGCATGGGCAAGATGCACCAGCATCGCCTGCATGACTGGGGCTATGACACGGAGCCGGAGCCCAATCTCGACAACCGCCGTCTCGAAGCCATGCGCGGCAAGGTGCTGGGCGGCTGCTCCTCCATCAATGTCATGGCCTATACGCGCGGCCATCCGAACGATTTCAACCGCTGGGCCGCTGAGGGCGCGACAGGCTGGGGCTATCAGGATGTGCTGCCCTATTTCCGCCGGGGCGAAAGCTGGGAGGGCGGCGAGAATCAGTGGCGCGGCGCCCATGGGCCTGTGGGGACGCAATCGGCCAGAACGAAAGACCCGATCTTCCACTCATGGATCGAGGCGGGGCGGCAGGCGGGCTTTCCCACGGCTGACGATTACAACACCAGTGAACAGGAAGGCTTCGGGCGCGGGCAATATACGATCCGCGACGGCCGACGCTCCTCTTCAGCCCGCGCCTATCTGCGGCCGATCCGGGACAGGTCGAATCTGACGGTCGAGACGAAGGCCCACGCCTTGCGCGTGATCTTTGAAGGAAAACGCGCGAGGGGAATAGAATTCCTCCAGAACGGCCGCGTCGAGGAGGCGCGGGCGGAACGCGAGGTGATCCTGTCGGCCGGCGCCTTCAACACGCCGCAGCTTCTCATGCTCTCGGGCGTCGGTCCGGCCGACCACCTGAACGCCATCGGGATCAAGCCGCTCGTCGACCTGCCCGCCGTGGGCGCCAATCTGCAGGATCATCTGGGGGTCTGGATCACCTGGAGGCGCAAGACGCCCGGCGCCTTCCACCGCGAAATGCGCCTCGACCGCATGACCCTGAGCATGATCCGCGCCTATCTCTTCGGGACCGGCCCCGGAACCGTCGTGCCCGGCGGCCTGCACGCCTTCGTCAAGACGCAAGCCGACCTTGATGTGCCCGACATCGAATTCATGTTCCACACCGTGCCGCTCCAGACGCGGCTGTGGCTGCCCCTGCTGCGCCCGGCCTATCAGGACGCCTACGCCATCCGCCCGACCCTGCTGCATCCCGTGAGCCGGGGCCATATCCGCCTGCGCTCCGCCGATCCGCGCGACCCCGTGAAGATCATGTACAATTTCTTCAGCGCGCCGGAGGATCTGCCACGCCTGCGCGAGGGCTTCCGCCGCGCGCGGGAGGTGGGCGAACAGGCGGCCATGGACGAATACCGGGCGCTGGAGGCCGCTCCCGGCCCGAATGTGAAGAGCGATGCGCAGATCGACGCCTTCATCCGCGCCACCGCCATGACCGCCCATCACCCCTCCAGCACCTGCCGCATGGGCGCGGAGGAAAACTCCGCCCTTGACCCGCAGATGCGGGTGCGCGGCCTTGAACGCCTGCGGGTGGTCGACGCCTCGGCCATGCCCGACCTCGTCTCCGCCCATATCAACGCCTGCGTGCTGATGATGGCCGAGAAAGCCTCGGACATGATCCGCGAGGGCCTATAGCCCTGTTCAAGCGAACGCGCGCCGCTTGCGAAAGATGCGCCGCCCGAATAGGTCTGGACCACCGGACAAGGCGCCGGCGGAGGGTGGATGATGACAGAGGCCGGAGTGAAAGGGCGCCCGCAGATCGGGGTCGTCATTCCCGTCTTCAATGAGGCGGATAATATCGAGGGGCTGGTGCGCCGCCTCGTGCCCGTGCTTGAGCGTGTGGCCGATTCCTTTGAGGTCGTCTTCATCGACGACGGCTCGCGCGATGGGACCATGGAGGCGCTGCGCCGGGCCAACGCCGCCGACCCCCGCCTGACCGCAGTCTCCTTCTCCCGCAACTTCGGCAAGGAGATCGCCATAGCCGCAGGCCTCGACCATTGCGAGGCCGACGCCGTCGTCATCATGGACGCGGATTTGCAGCATCCGCCCGAAGTCATCGAAACCTTCGTCGCCAAATGGCGCGAGGGCTATCTGAACGTCTATGGCCAGCGCACCCACCGCGAAACCGAAAGCGCGGTGCGCCGCATGTTCGCGCGCCGGTTCTACAGGATGTTCGCGCTGTTCGGCGAGACGCCCCTGCCCGAAGGCGCGGGCGATTTTCGCCTGCTCGACCGGCAGGCGGTGCTTGCGCTGCGGGCCATGGGCGAGCGCGCGCGCTTTTCAAAAGGCCTCTACGCCTGGATCGGCTTCAAGTCGGTCGGCGTTCCCTTCGAGGTCGCAGAGCGCGCTTCGGGCGTTTCGAAATTCGACATCGGCAAGCTCACGCGCTTCGCGCTGGATGGGCTCATGTCCTTCTCCACCCTGCCCCTGCAGGTCTGGACCTATGTCGGCGTGGCGGTCTCGATCTTCGCCCTCGCTATGGCCCTGAGCTTCGTCTTGCAGACCCTCGTCTATGGGGTGGATGTGCCCGGCTACGCCTCGCTGATCGTGTCCGTGATGTTCCTTGGCGGGGTGCAGCTTCTCTCGCTTGGGGTGCTGGGCGAATATATAGGCCGCATCTTCGCGGAGGTGAAGCGCAGGCCGCTTTATCTCGTGGCCGAACGGCTTGGGCAAGGGGCGAAAGCTGACGAGGCCCCCTTGCCCATGCGCCACGACAGGCGGGTCTAGCCGATGCTTCGAAGCCTCTTCTCCGTCGCGGGCTATACTTTGCTCTCGCGGGTGACGGGCTTCCTGCGCGATGTCTTGCTGGGCGCGGTTCTGGGCGCGGGCATGCTGGCGGACGCCTTCTATGTCGCCTTCCGCCTGCCCAACCATTTCCGCGCCATCTTCGGCGAAGGCGCCTTCAACGCCGCCTATGTGCCCTCCTATTCGCGGGTGCTGGAGACCGAGGGGGCGCAGGAGGCCAAACAGTTCGCCAGCCAGATCGCGACGCTGCTGCTGGGCTCGCAGCTTGTCCTGCTGGCCCTCGCCTGGCTTTTCATGCCCCAGTTCGTCGCGCTTCTCGCGCCGGGCTTTGACGCCGACCCCGAGAAGTTTGCGGCCGCCGTCGCGCTGACGCGGATCACCTTTCCCTATCTGCTCTTCATAACGCTTGTGACGCTCCATTCGGGCACGCTCAACGCCCAGCGCCATTTTGCGGCGGCGGCCTTCGCCCCGGTGCTGCTCAATGTGGCCATGGTCGCGGCGCTGGCGCTGGCCTTCCTGTTCCCCAGCGCCGCCCATGCGGCGGCCTGGGGCGTGGCGATCTCCGGGATTCTCCAACTCGCGCTGCTGATGGAGGCCGCGCGCCGGGCCAAGGTGCTCGCAGGCTTCGCCCGGCCCCGCTGGAGCGCGGATGTGAAGCAGTTCTTCGGGGCGCTGGGCCCTGCGGTGATCGGCTCGGCGGGCGTCCAGATCGCCCTTTTCGCGGATACGATCATCGCCTCGATGCTGCCGACCGGCGGGGTCTCGGCGATCTATTATGCGGATCGCCTCTATCAACTGCCCATCGGCGTCATCGGGATCGCCGCGGGCACGGTGCTGCTGCCCGAGATGAGCAGGCGCTTCGCCGCGGGGGATTCAGGCGGCGCCTTTGATGCGCAGAACCGCACCATGGCGATCACCATCGCGCTCTGCGCGCCCTTCGCAGTGGCCTTTCTGATGATCCCCGAAACGATCATGCGCGGGGTCTTCCAGCGCGGAGAATTCACGGCGGAGGCGGCGCAGGCCTCGGCCTCGGTGCTGGCGGCCTATGGCTCCGGCCTCATGGCGGTGGTGCTGATCCGCGCGGCGGTGGCGAGCTTCCAGTCGCAGGGCGACACCCGCACGCCCATGATGGTCTCGCTGAGCGCCGTGGCGCTGAACGTCGTCCTGAAGCTGTTTCTCTACAAGCCCTACGGCGCTGCGGGCCTCGCCTTCGCCACGGCGGCGGGGGCATGGCTCAACGTCGCGGCGCTGGCCTTTCTGGCCCAGCGCGCCGGGCTGATGAAGCCTGACAGGGCGCTGGGCAAGGCAGCCGTCGCCGTGGCCGTCGCCACCGCGCTCCTCGCCCTGGTCGCCATCTTCTGGGCGGCGCCGGCCCGCGCCATCGCGGCGTCCATCGGCGCCTTTCAAAATGAGATCGAGCTTGTCGTGCTGGGCCTTGCAGGCGCGAGCGCCTATGGCCTCGCCCTCTATGCGGGCCTGCGCTTTTTGGGCGCGCCCCTGACGCGCGCGGCTGCAGGGGGCAAATCATGAGCGGTCCGCAGGTCTATGTCTTCGACGCCTATGGCACGCTCTTCGACGTCCATTCCGCCGTGGCGCGCTATCGGGCCCCCCTTGGCGAGCGGGCGCAGGCCCTGTCGGACCTCTGGCGGGTGAAGCAGCTTGAATATACATGGACCCGCAGCCTCATGGGCCAATACCGCGACTTCCGCGCCCTGACGGCGCAGGCGCTCGATTTCGCGGGCGCCCGTTTGGGCGGGCTGAGCCCTGATCTGCGCGCGCAGCTTCTGGACGCCTATGAAACCCTGGACGCCTTCCCGGACGCCGCCCCCGCCCTCAAGGCCCTGAAGGCGCGCGGATGCGCCACCGCCATCCTGTCCAACGGCTCGCCGGAAATGCTGGAGAACGCCATGCGCTCGGCCGGGCTTGCGGGGCTCATCGACGCCTGTCTGTCCGTCGATTCCGTCAAGATTTTCAAGACTGCGCCTGAAGCCTACCAGCTTGCGGCCGACCATTTCGGCGTCTCGCCCCGCGCCATTTCCTTCCAATCCTCCAACCGCTGGGACATAGCGGGCGCGGCGCGTTTCGGCTTCGAGACGGTCTGGGTCAACCGCACCGGCCAGCCCGACGAATATGCCGACCTTCCGCCCGGGCGCATCCTCGCCTCCCTCGCGGATCTGGCGACCTGAGCGAAAGTCGGCTTGCGAACCGCCGCGTTTCGGCCCAAAAGGCGCACATGACAGCAATCGCCCTCCTGCCCACGGTCGCCGCCCTTCGCGCCCAGGTCCGCCTGTGGCGACAGGAGGGCCAAAGCGTCGCGCTCGTGCCGACCATGGGCGCGCTGCATGCCGGGCATATTTCGCTGGTTGAGATGGGGAAACGGCGGGCGGACCGGGTTGTGGCGACGATTTTCGTCAACCCGACGCAATTCGCCCCGACCGAGGACTTCAGCAAATATCCCCGCACCCTCGACGCCGATGTGGCCAGGCTTACCGAGATCAGCGCCGACGCCGCCTTCACGCCGACCGCGGAGGACATGTATCCAGAGGGCTTCTGCACCACGGTTTCGCTGCGCGGCCCCGCCACGGCGGGCCTCGAAGACCGCTTCCGCCCGACCCATTTCCAGGGCGTCGCCACCGTGGTCGCCAAGCTGCTCCTGCAGGCCCTGCCGGATGTCGCGATCTTCGGCCAGAAGGATTTCCAGCAGCTCGCGGTCATCCGGCAGATGACCGCAGACCTCGACATTCCCGTCGCCATCGAAGGCGCCCCCACCGTGCGCGAAGCCGACGGCCTCGCCATGTCCTCGCGCAATGTCTATCTGAGCGAGGAGGAGCGCGCCGTGGCGCCCCTGCTCCACCGCTGCATGACCAAGGCCGCCCATCGCATCAGGGATGGCGAGGCCCTTGAGGCGGCGCTGTCGCCCGCGCGCGGCAAGCTCGCTGGCGCTGGCTTCGAGATCGATTATCTTGAGGTGCGCGACGCCATGACTCTCGCCACCGTCGAGGGCCGCCACCGCAAGGGCCTGCGGATGCTGGTGGCCGCAAGGCTCGGCCGCACAAGGCTCATCGACAACATCGAGGTGTGACCATGTCTTATCTCGAAACGACCAACCCCCTGAAGCTCAGCGACTTCGCCCGCATGCGCGCGGCGGGGGAGAAGATCCCGGTCCTCACCTGCTATGACGCCAGCTTCGCCAGCCTGCTCGACCGCTGCGGCGTCGAGGTTCTGCTGGTCGGGGACTCCCTTGGCAATGTGCTGCAGGGCCAGAGCTCGACCCTGCCCGTGACCCTTGAGGACATGGCCTATCACACGGCCTGCGTGGCGCGCGGAACGAAGCGCGCCTTCATCATGGCCGACCTGCCCTTCGGCTCCTATCAGGAGAGCCCCGCGCAGGCCATGCGCAGCGCGGCGAAGCTGATGGCCGCCGGCGCCCATATGGTGAAGCTGGAGGGCGGAGCCTATATGGCGCAGACCGTGCGGTTTCTGGTGGAGCGCGGCGTGCCCGTCTGCGCCCATATCGGCCTGACCCCGCAGTCGGTCCACCAGCTCGGCGGCTACCGCGTGCAGGGCAAGGACGCGCCGGGCGCCGCCGCCCTCAAGGCCGATGCGCTGGCGCTGGAGGCCGCAGGCGCCGCCATGATGGTGATGGAGATGGTGCCCGGCGCCGTCGCCGCCGAGATCACCAGGGCCCTGACCACCACCGCCACCATCGGCATCGGCGCGGGCGCAGGCTGCGACGGACAGGTGCTGGTGCTCCACGACATGCTCGGCGTCTTCCCCGGCCGCAAGGCGCGCTTCGTGAAAAATTTCATGGAGGGCGCAGGCTCCATCGACGCAGCCGTGCAGGCCTATGTGGCGGCGGTGAAGGAGCGGAGTTTCCCGGCGGCGGAGCATGGGTGGTGAGAAAGACCTCGCCGCACTGATTCGGCAATGCTAAGCTCAAGGCTTCTCGATTTTGATTTCGGGGGCCAAGGCGATGATTCCCCTACAAGGCAACTGGCTTGCCGGGCTCGCATTCGATTTGCATACGACCGAAAGCGTTCATCTGGGCGTGGATGAAAATGGAAAAGACCGGTTTGAAAACAAATACACGGAGATGGGCGAACTGGTTCATCGTCTGAAATATAAAAACGACCAGAAAGCTTTGGCTGACATCCTGAAATTATTGGATCGGATCAACTGGCGTACGAAAGTCGATTTCATCAATCCAATCCCTCCAACCGACCAGACGCGATCCTTTCAACCGGTCGCCGAGATCGCAAATGGGCTAGGCCTTCGTCTTGACATTCCCGTTCTGACACAGACGCTGATCAAAACGTCTGGGGGCAAGCAACTCAAAGCCATAGCCGACCCTGAGGAGCGAGAGCTCACCCTGCGCGATTCCATGAAGGTTCACGATACGCCGCTATTGCAGGGCAAGTCGGTGCTGCTGGTCGACGACCTCTACCGCTCCGGCGCAACCCTGAGGATAGCCACCGATTTGCTGATGAAAGTCGCGAAAGTCCGTGTAGTATCCGTCCTGACGATGACCAGGACACGGAGCCATCGATGACCATGACGGTGTTTCTCTCCGGGTCCAGAAGCATCACCCGGCTCACCCCCGCCATACAGGAACGGCTCGACAACATCATGCGAGGCGGCTTGCGCGTGGTCATTGGCGACGCGAATGGGGCGGACAAGCTCTTGCAGACATATCTGGCGGACGCCGCCTATAAGACGGTGACCGTTTTCGCCGCTGGAGACCAATGCCGCAACAATTCGGGCGGCTGGGAGGCGCGGTTCATCGACGCCGGCGCATGCAAGGGCCGGGACTTTTACGTCCAGAAAGACAAGGTCATGGCGAAGGAGGCCGATTACGGCTTCGTCCTGTGGGACGGCAAGAGCGCCGGCTCCATCGGCAATGCGCTGGAGCTGGTCAATCAACAGAAACCGGCGGTCATCTGGTTCGCGCCCGAAAAAGCCTTTCATACGATCAAGACCGTCGCCGATCTCGAAGCCCTGCTGAACCGCTGCGACCGCGACGCCTACCGGGATCTTGCCCGGAAAATCCACCTCGACCGCGCCCTGCGCGACATGCGGACCACCGCCCAACCCTCATTGGCCCTCTAGCACGCCGCCCTTTTCCCTCTCGCCAAGGCTGGATAATATAGTCGAGATTAAGTATGATTCTGATCGGCTGCAGGCTGCTGCGTGCCGCAGGTCAACTTACAAACGGCTCGGAACTCCCCTTGGCCCCGCGAAACGTGCAAACCGGCCGTCATAGTGGACGGGTGATCGATCAAATGCGCAGCAATCCGGCTGCGGACTGGCGGATCAAGGATGTAGAGACGGTATGTAGGCAAGCTGGCCTGACATGCTCGCCTCCAAGTGGAGGGTCGCACTATAAGGTGTCCAGCAGTTTCCTGACCACAATACTTACCATACCAGCTCGAAAGCCAATCAAGATCATCTATATTAAACGTCTAGTGGCTATGGTGGACACCCATCTGGTCGCCAGATCAAGGGTGCAGGAGGCATCGCATGACGCAGATTGACTATCCGATGGTGGTCCATCCGCTCGGCCGTGAAAACGGAGGCGGCTACGTGGCCTATGCCTTAGACCTTCCGGGCTGCATGGCTGATGGCGAGACGCCTGCCGAAGCCCTGGAAGAATTGCGGCAAGCTATCGACGAGTGGGTTGCTGAAGCTGTTCGGCTTGGGCGAGATGTGCCAACGCCCGGTTCAGCCACGAAACGTGCGCGAGAGGCCCTGAAAAATCTCTTCATCAGTCGTCATGAATTGATTCAAGCATTGGAAGCATCATCGGCGATGCGCATTGATGGCCTGAAGGACAGAGTTGAGAGGATCGAGGCTCAAATTCAAGAGATCGCAGGCCAACTATATGCTGATAAAGAGGAAACGCTTTCTGCAATAACAACTGACAGTCGGACAAGGTCGATTTTCGCTTAGTAGCGCTTCCCCCCGTGCCCCTGCGCCTCGCCACCTTCAACCTCGAAAGCCTCGACTATGACCCGGCCGATCCCGGCTGGTTCGAGGCGCGGGCGGCGGTTTTGCGGGGGGTGCTGGCGGCGCTTCAGGCGGATGTCCTGTGCCTGCAGGAGGTGAACGCCCAGCGCCGGCCGGGCGAGCCTCAACGCGCCCTCCTCGCCCTGCGCAAGCTCATGGAGGGGAGCGTCTGCGCGGGCTTCCACCTCGTCCATAGCCTGCGGCCGGGCGGCCCCGGGCCTGCGGATGTGCATAATCTCGCCATCCTCAGCCGCTGGCCCATCACAGCCCATGGGCAGATCCACCACGACCTCGTCCCGCCCCTGCGATGGACGCCCCTCCATGGGGGCGAGCCGGTGGACCTGACCTTCGACCGCCCCATCCTCCACGCCCGGATAGAACCGCCCGGCGAGGCGCCGCTGCATCTCCTCAACCTGCATCTGCGGGCGCCGCGCGCCGCCTTTTTGCCGGGCGGGCGGGAGGGTGGGCGCAAAGGTGGAGGATGGCGCAGCCTGTCCCATTGGGCGGAGGCCTATCATCTGGCGGGCCTCAAACGGCAGGGGCAGGCGCTTGAGGCCCGGCTGTTCGTCGAGCGCCTGTTCGACGCGGACCCCTGGGCGCGGATCGCCGTCTGCGGCGACCTCAACGCCGACGCTTTCGAGGCCCCGACCCGGATCCTCCAGGCCCTGCCCGAAGACATGGAGACCGCCGACTTCGCCGCCCGCGCGCTCCATCCGCTGGAGCGGCGCATGGCGCCGGAGCGCCGCTTCACCGTCGTGCATGACGGACGCCCCGTGCTGCTCGACCACATTCTGGCCTCGTCGGGGCTCGCTGCGGCCTGCCGGGATCTGCGGATCCTGAACACGAACCTGGCTGACGAAGCCCATGTGGACGCTCCGGTGAAAGGCTCCCTTCACGCCCCGATTCTCGCGCTGTTCGGCTGAAACGCGCGGCGGGCGTCCCTTCGTACAGGAAAAGCGCGAAATCTCCGGCTGCGACGGGTTTCCCGCAGCCCCGCGTTTGTCTATAACGCACCGCCTTCGGACGCCGCCCCGCAGCGCCGGAGATCAGGGAGTCACAGACATGCGCAGACAGATTTTGAAGGGCCTCGCCGCCAGCGCCATCGCGCTCGCGGCCCTTCCCGCCCTCGCTCAGGAGACCGTCAAGGTCGGCCTGATCCTTCCGATGACCGGCCAGCAGGCCTCCACCGGCCGCCAGCTCGAGGCGGGCGTGAAGGCCTATATGGCCCAGCACGGCAACAAGGTCGCCGGCAAGACCGTCGAGGTCATCATCAAGGATGACACCGGCGTCGCCGACATCTCCAAGCGCCTCGCGCAGGAGCTCGTCGTCAACGACAAGGTCTCCGTCCTCGGCGGCTTCGGCCTCACCCCCATCGCCATGGCCGTCGGCCCGGTGGCGACCCAGGCCAAGGTGCCCGCCGTCATCATGACCGCCGCCACCTCGGTCATCGTCGAGCAGTCGCCCTATTTCGTGCGCGTCGGCCGCACCATGCCTCAGATGACCTTCCCGATCGCCGACTGGGCCGCAAAGAATGGGATCAAGAGCGCCGTGACGCTGGTCTCCGACTATGCGCCGGGCATCGACGCCGAGAAGTTCTTCAAGGAGCGCTTCGAGGCTGCGGGCGGCAAGGTGCTCGACGCCCTGCGCGCGCCCCTCGCCAGCCCCGATTTCGCAGCCTTCCTGCAGAAGGCCAAGGATCTGAAGCCCGACGCGCTCTTCCTCTTCGTGCCCTCGGGCCAGGGCGCGACCCTGATGAAGCAGGTCATCGACCGCGACTTCGCCGGCGCCAAGATCCGCGTCATCGCCACCGGCGACGTGACCGACGACGATCTGCTCAACGACATGGGCGACGCCGTGCTCGGCATGGTCACCTCCCATGACTATTCGGCCGACCATGACTCGGCGGAGAACAAGGCCTTCGTGGAGATCTTCAAGAAGGTGAACAACAACCTGCGCCCCAACATGATGGCGGTCGCCGCCTATGACGGCATGGACGTGATCTACCGCGCCCTCAACGCCACCAAGGGCGACGCCAACGGGCAGAAGCTCGTCGACGCCATGAAGGGCCAGAAGTGGATGAGCCCGCGCGGCCCGATGGAGATCGACGCCGCCACCCGCGAAGCCATTCCCCCGATGTTCATCCGCAAGGTCGAGCGCAAGAATGGCGAACTCTACAATGTGGAGTTCGAGGCGACGGGCCCGATCAAGGATCCGACCCACAAGTAAGCTGATCGAGCCGGGCCTGCATGGAGCAACCATTCTGGGCCCGGCTCCCTCATTTCCGGGGGCCTGCACGTGCTGACCATTCTGTTCGACGGCGTCGCCTATGGCATGCTGCTGTTCGTCCTCGCCATCGGCCTTTGCGTCACGCTCGGCCTGATGAACTTCATCAATCTCGCCCATGGCGCCTTCGCAATGGCGGGCGGCTATCTCACGATCGTGATGATGAACCGCTATGGCATATCCTTTTACTGGGGCCTGCCTGCGGCTTTTGTCTTTTCGGCGCTGCTGGGCGTGGTGCTGGAGCGCACGCTCTATGTGCATCTCTACACGAAGAGCCATCTCGACCAGGTGCTCTTCTCCATCGGCCTCGTCTTCATGGCGACGGCGGTGGTCGACTATTTCATGGGCGCGAACCAGCAGACCATCAACCTGCCGCCCTCCCTTGAAGGCCGCGTGAATTTTCTGGGCGCCAGCATCGGCGTCTACCGCATCTTCACGATCATTCTGTGCGGCCTGCTGACGGTCGGCCTGCAGTTCGTCCTGTCGAAGACGCGCTTTGGCAGCCGGTTGCGCGCGGCGGTGGACGATGGGCGCGTGGCGCGCGGCATGGGCATCGACGTCACCAGGATCTTCGCCGTCACCTTTGCGGTCGGCTCGGGCCTCGCAGGCCTTGGCGGCGCGCTGTCGACGGGCATCATCAGCATGGATCCGACCTTCCCGCTGAAATACATGATCTACTTCCTGATCGTGATCTCCGTCGGCGGCTCCACGACCATCACCGGCCCCTTCTTCGCCTCGCTGCTGCTGGGCGTGGCGGATGTGGCCGGCAAATATTACGTGCCCGCTGTGGGCGGCTTCATCATCTACACCATCATGGTCGTCGTGCTGATCCTGCGCCCGCAGGGCCTTTTCACAAGGGCCAGCCGATGACGCGCGCGTTCAGCCCCGAGGTCATCGCATGAGCATGACGCAACCTCCAAAGAGCGACGCTGGCGCGCAGATGCTCGCTGGCGCGCGGTGGCGCTGGCATGAGGGCCTTTTCTGGCTCGCGGCCATCGGCCTTTTCTTCCTCTTCGGCGATTTCATTCCGGGCGTTCCGACCCGGCTGATGCTGCTCAGCGAAATCATCAGCCTTGGTCTGCTCGCCCTGTCGATTGATCTGGTGCTCGGCTATGCGGGCGTCGTGACCCTTGGCCAGGGCGCGTTCTTCGGCCTCGGCTCCTATGTGGCGGCGCTCATGGCCAAGGCCGGCATGGGCGCCTTTCCGCTTTCCGATCCGGTGGTCGGCCTTCTGGCTGCGGCGGCGGTCAGCGGCTTTGCGGGCTTCGTCACGAGCTTTCTCGTCCTGCGCGGCTCCGACCTCACGCGCCTCATGGTGACTTTGGGCGTGGCGCTGATCCTCGCCGAACTCGCCAACCAGATGCGCTGGCTGACCGGCGGCGCCGACGGCCTGCATGGCGTCATCATGGGGCCCGTCCTTGGCCAATGGGATTTCGACCTGTGGGGCCGCACCGCCTATCTCTATTCGCTGGCGGTGCTCTTCGTCTGCTTCTGGATCTCGCGGCGCATCGTGAACTCGCCCTTCGGCCTGTCGCTCAAGGCCATCAAGGGCAACGCCCTGCGCGCCCGCGCCATCGGCGTGCCGGTGAATGCGCGCCTCGTCGCCATCTACACCATCGCGGCGGCCATTGCGGGCGTGGCGGGCGCCTTGCTCGCGCAGACGACCCAGTCGGCCTCGCCCGACATGATCGCCTTCCATCGCTCGGCGGACGCCCTGCTGATCCTCGTCTTCGGCGGCGCGGGCTATCTCTACGGCGGGCTGATCGGCGCGGGCCTGTTCCGCGTGATGCAGGATGTGATCGGCAACATCACCCTGCAATACTGGCAGTTCTGGCTTGGCCTCGTGCTGGTGCTGCTGGTGCTCTTCGTGCGCGGCGGCGTGATCGGGCTGATCGAGGGCATGCGCGACCGCCTCACCCGCAAGGGAGACGCCCCATGAGCTTCGTCCTGGAGACGCAGGGCCTCTGCAAGAGCTTCGGCGGCATCATCGCCACCGACAATGTGAGCTTCAAACTGCCCGCAGGCGCGCGCCATGCGCTCATCGGGCCCAATGGCGCGGGCAAGACCACCTTCGTCAACCAGTTGACCGGCGTGCTCACGCCGACTTCGGGCCGCATCCTCTTTGAGGGCGCGGACATCACGGACTGGAGCGTGCGCCGCAGGGCCACCGCAGGCATCGCCCGGACCTTCCAGATCAACCAGCTCTTCGCTGATCTGAGCCCCCTCGAATCCGTGACCCTCGCCATCAACGAGCGGGAGAACGCGGCCTCCGAATGGTTCCGGCCCATCGGCTCGCGCACCGACATCGTGGACGAAGCCTGCGCCCTGCTGGAGACGCTCGGCATCGGGGATGTGCGCGACGCCCGCGTGGGCGCCCTGCCCTATGGCAAGCAGCGCCTGCTGGAGATCGCGCTCGCCCTCGCCGCCAAGCCCAAACTCCTGCTGCTCGACGAGCCTGCTGCGGGCGTGCCTGAATCCGAGCGCGAGCAGATCCTCGATGTCGTCGCCCGCCTGCCCGATACGGTCGCTCTGGTGCTGATCGAGCATGACATGCATCTCGTCTTCCGCTTCGCCAGAACGATCTCGGTTCTGGTGAACGGCGCGCTGTTCTGCGAGGGAACGGCGGAGGAGATCGCCCGCGACCCGCGCGTGCGGCAGGTCTATCTCGGCGAGGAGGACGTCGGTCATGGCTGATCTTCTCGAACTCGAAGGACTCTCGGCGGGCTATGGCGAGGCCGTGGTTCTGACCGACATTTCCCTCAAGCTGGCCGAAGGCGAGGCGCTGGCCCTGCTCGGGCGCAACGGCACGGGCAAGACGACGCTCATCAACACCATCGTCGGCCTGACGCGCCGTCGCGCAGGGGCCATCAGGCTGGGCGGGGTGGATGTGACGCGCCTGCGGCCGGACCAGCGGGCGCTCGCGGGGATCGGCTGGGTGCCGCAGGAGCGCAACATCTTCAAGTCCCTGACCGTCGAGGAAAACATCACTGCGGTCGCGACGAAGGGGCCCTGGGAGATGGAGCGCATCTTCGGCATGTTCCCGCGCCTCGCCGAGCGACGCCGCAACATGGGCGACCAGCTCTCGGGCGGCGAACAGCAGATGCTCGCCATCGGCCGCGCGCTGGCGCTGAACCCGCGCGTTCTCCTGCTGGACGAGCCGACCGAGGGCCTCGCCCCCATCATCGTCGATGAATTGCTCGCGGCCCTGCGCAAGATCGTGCGCGAGGAGGGGCTGGCGGCCATCATCGTGGAACAGAGCCCGCGAAAAATCCTGCCCCTGACGGATACCGCAATCATCCTTGATCGGGGTATGATCGCCTATCAGGGCAAAAGCGCCGCGCTCGCGGGCGACGCCGCCACCCTCGCCAATCTGCTCGGCGTCGCCGAGCGCACACCAACGGCCCAGAAAGCCTGACCATAAGGACCACAGGACATGATGCGCAAAAAGCCTCCCTTCCGCGCCGACCATGTTGGCTCCCTTCTGCGCTCCGCGCCCCTCAAGGACGCCCGCGAGAAGTTTTTCACCCACAAGATCTCCGCCGACGAGCTGAAGGCGGTCGAGGATGTGGAGATCAAGAAGATCATCGCCAAGCAGGAGGCCATCGGCCTTGAGTCCATCACCGATGGCGAGTTCCGCCGCTCCTGGTGGCACATGGACTTCATCGGCGAGCTCGATGGCGTCGAGGTGATCGAGGTCGATCAGGGCATCCAGTTCACGGGCGTCCAGACCAAGCCCAAGGCGCCCCGCGTCACCGGCAAGATCAGCTCGAAGAACCATCCCCATATCGAGCACTTCAAGTTCCTCGCCGCCAATACGACGAAGACCCCGAAGCAGGCCATTCCCAGCCCCTCGATGCTGCACTATCGCGGCGGGCGCAAGATGATCAACATGGGCGTCTATCCGACCATGGAGGAATTCTACCACGACCTCGGACAGGCCTATAAGCAGGCCGTCCATGGCTTCTATGCGGCGGGCTGCCGCTATCTGCAGATCGACGATTGCAGCTTCGCCTATCTGTGCGACCCCAAGCAGCGCGAGATGCTGGCCGCGCGCGGCGATGATCCGACCAGGCAGGGCGAGATCTATGTGGGCATGATGAACGCCGCCCTCGAGAACAAGCCTGCGGACCTTGTCGCCACCATGCATGTGTGCCGCGGCAACTTCCGCTCCACCTTCATCTCCTCGGGCGGCTATGAGCCGATCGCCGACCTCATGTTCAACACCCTGAACATGGACGGCTACTTCCTCGA
>CANGFT010000007.1 GCA_947453205.1 Beijerinckiaceae bacterium
GAGATGGACGGGCGGGTGGAGAAGGCTCTGCGCGGCGCTGCGCTTTGGGACGAGGTGAAGGACAAGCTCGACGCAAGCGGCCTCAGCCTCTCGGGCGGCCAGCAGCAGCGCCTTTGCATCGCGCGCACCGTCGCGATCAAGCCGGAGGTGATTCTTTTCGACGAACCATGCTCCGCCCTTGACCCGATTTCGACCGCAAAAGTTGAGGAGCTGATCGACGAAATGTCCGACAGCTACACGATCGCAATCGTCACACACAATATGCAGCAGGCGGCCCGCGTCTCCGACAAGACAGCCTTCATGTATCTGGGGGAGCTGGTCGAGATGGACGACACCGACAAAATGTTCACGTCGCCTGCGCAGCAGCGCACGCAGGATTATATCACCGGCCGCTTCGGATGACAGTGGGGAGAAACGAGATGACGGAGCATACTGTCAGGGCCTTTGATCGCGAACTGGAGCTGCTCGGCCGCAAGATCGCGGAAATGGGCGGGATCGCCGAGAAGATGCTGTCCGAGGCGATCGAGGCGCTCATTCGCCTCAATGTGGACGAGGCGAAAACCATCATCGCCACCGATCCAAGGCTCGATCAATTGCAGCGCGAAATCGAGGAGGAGGCCGTGCATATCATCGCGCGCCGTCAGCCGCTCGGACCTGACCTGCGCGAAATCATCGGCGCCATGCGCATCTCGGGCGATCTCGAGCGCGTCGGCGATCTCGCCAAGAACGTCGCCAAGCGCACCCTCGCCCTCGCCGAGGAGCAAAGGCTGCCCCGCGCCATGATCGGCCTGCGGCACATGGGCCAACTCGCCGCGTTGCAACTGAAGGATGTGCTCGACGCCTATGCGCACGGGGATGTCGAACGCGCGGACTCGGTCTGGCGGCGCGACGCCGAGATCGATGCGCTGGAGGATTCAGTGTTCCGCGAACTCCTGACCTTCATGATGGAAGACCCCCGCAACATCTCCGCCTGCACGCATTTGCTCTTCTGCTCGAAGAATGTGGAGCGCGCAGGCGACCATGCCACGAACATCGCGGAAACCGTGCATTATGTCGTGACGGGCCAGATGCTGCCCATGGACCGTCCCAAGACAACCACGTTCGACGAAGGCCCCTGGGTGGCGGACAGGTGACTGATGGATCAGGACGCGCTCTCCCGCTCATCCGGCAAAAAATCCGCATCGCTCCATATCGTGGTGGTGGAGGACGACGACTCCCTCGGACTGTTGCTGACTTATAATCTTGAGGCGGAAGGCTTCACGGTCACGCTGGTGGATCGTGGCGACGAAGCCGAAACGCTTCTCGCCGAGATCAGGCCCGACCTCGTCATCCTCGACTGGATGCTGCCTGGCGTCTCCGGCTTCGAGCTTTGTCGCCGTCTGCGCGCCCGCGAGGACCAGCGCGATCTGCCGATCATTATGCTGACGGCCCGCGGCGAGGAGACAGACCGGGTGCGCGGCCTGTCCATCGGCGCCGATGATTATGTGGTGAAGCCCTTTTCCGTGCCGGAATTGATGGCGCGCGTGCGCTCGCTGCTGCGTCGCTCGCGGCCGGAGCGGGTCGCGGACCGCCTTCAGATCGGCGACCTCTCGCTGGACAAGCAGACCCGGCGCCTGCGCCGCGGAGAGCGGGAGATCCATCTGGGCCCAACCGAGTTCCGGCTTCTGGAACATATGATGGAAAAGCCCGGCCGCGTCTTTTCCCGCGCGAGCCTGCTTGACGCCGTCTGGGGCATGACTGCGGAGATCGACGAGCGGACGGTCGATGTCCATATGGGACGGCTGCGCAAGGCGATCGTGCGCGCAAACGAGAAAGATCCGATCCGAACGGTCCGGGGCGCGGGCTACTCATTCGATGAGACATTCGGCAAGCCCTGATCCGCGCCGCCACTGAGGGCGCAGGCGCAACAGCACAGACCAAGCCTAGAGAATAAGCATGAACGGCTTCAACTAAACTATACATAGTAATTACTTATATATCTGGCTTAGGTATGGAAATATACTATTGATTTCAACTGAAAGTTTACGAGTCGAGCTATAAAAAGTTGCATCTCTCAAACAGGAGCAACCGATGCGCTCAACTCCAAAAATCAAGACTGCGCTGACCGCCCTCTCCATCGTCCTTTCGGTGGATCTGGCGCAAGCGGCGACAGTGACATCGACGCTTGCGGTTTCGGCGACCGTCAATTCGGTTTGCGTCGTCAACAGCGTCGGGGCCATGGCCTTTGGCGCCTATACGGGCACGGCGGTCACATCCTCAGCGACCATCAACTATACCTGCACCAACACGCTTCCGGTCACCATCTCGCTCGACAAGGGCCTGAACGGCGCCTCGACCGCCGCGCGTCTGATGAAGAACGCCACCTCGACCCTCAGCTACCAGCTTTACTCGGACTCGGCGCGCACCACCGTGTGGGACGACACCACGAACAAGGCATCGGTCACCGGCACTGGCGCGTCAGCCACCCAAACCATCTATGGGCAGATCCCCGCCGGGCAATATCCGTCAGCCGCCGCCTATACGGACACGGTGACGATCACCTTCACTTACTAACCCATCCCCACCTCACCCCTTGCGACAGCCGCCGATGACGCACCCCGCCATCGGCGGCGACGGGATCGCTCGCCATGATGAAACCATCTGCTCCGGCCACGCCCGCCATCGCCCTGCTCTGTTTTCTGCTTGGCGTCTTTCTGACCCTTGAGGCTCAGGCCGCCTCCCTCAGCGTCATGCCGATCATGATCGACGGGTCAGGTGGACAGGCGGCGCATGTCGTCACCTTGCATAATGGGGGCGAGAAGCCTCTCCAGGCGCAAGTGCGCATCCTCGCCTGGCGACAGGTCAATGGCGAGGACATTCTCGAGGAGACCCGCCGCGTCGTCGCGTCCCCGCCCATTGCGGAAGTAGGCCCTGGCGGCAATTTCACCATCAGGATCGTGCGCGTCGCCGGCGATCCGATAACGGAGGAGGAAAGCTACCGCCTGCTCGTTGACGAAATTCCCGACGCAGCCCTTCGCCGCAACGGACTGGTCGCCATCGCGATCCGGTTCTCCGTCCCAGCTTTCTTCAGCACTGCGGAAGCCGCCCCTGCGCGCATCGTCTGGTCCGTCGTGCGCTCAGGCTCGAGGCCCCAACTCGTCGGGCGCAACCTCGGCGACAAAAGATTGAAGCTGAGCGATCTGTCCTATGGGGGAAGGCCCGTCGCCAAGGGCCTAGCCGGTTATATCCTGGGACGCTCGGAAAAGGCCTGGCCGCTGCCTGCAGGCGCAGGAGGCGCAGGAGGCGCAGGCGTCGTCACCGCCGCGACAGACCGGGGACCATTGAGCGGGCTCGCCAATGGGAGATAGGGCAAGCCCCATCATTCTATGTGTCTGGCTGGCGCTCACGACGGCCCTCTTCACATCGGCGGTCGCCCAAACCGGGGGGTTCGCCGAATTGCAACTCGAGGTCGTCATCAACGACAAGCCGACCGGAGTCATCATAACAAGCGCCGAAGATCCCGAAGGCAATATCCTGGTCGCGCGCAGCGAACTTGAGGCGGCGGGGGTTCTTGCGCCCGAGAAAAGCGCCGACCCGATCGTGCTGCAGACCTCGGGGCTGGCCTTCGCCTATGACAAACCCGCGCAACAACTCAGGTTTCAGCTTCTCGACGGACAGCGCAAGCCCAAAGTCTATGATCTGCGCGCTGGCGACGCGCGGCTCCCCAGCGCAACGGCCTCCTGGGGCGGGCTGGTGAATTATGTGATGTATGCCTCGACCTACGGGTCGAACATGCGCAATTGGACCCTTCAGCCCGGCGGCGCCAGCCTCTCCATCGACGCGCGGCTCTTCAGCCCCTATGGAATTTTGACCCAGACCGGAATCCTCGGAAATACGACGCAGTATGATTACTTCACCTATGGAAATATGTCGGGCCTGCGGCTCGACACGACCTTTTCCTATGATGATCCGCTCAATCAGATGAGCTACCGCGCGGGAGACGTCATCACAGCCGGGCTCGAATGGACACGCCCCATCCGCATCGGCGGATTGCAGGTCCAGCGCAACTTCTCCACGCGTCCTGACCTCGTCACCGCCGCCCTGCCCAGCGTTTCTGGAACGGCGGCGGTGCCATCGACCGTGGATGTCCTCGTCAATGGCGTGAAGACCTATTCGCAGCAGGTGCATGACGGCCCCTTCACGCTGGCGAACATTCCCATCGCCTCCGCCCATGGCGCACAGGTCGTCATCCGCGACGCAAGCGGGCGCGAGACGCGCTCGGACATATCGCTTTATTCCGACCCCCGACTGCTGGCGCCGGGCGTTCTCGACATCTCCGGCGAGACAGGGGCTGTGCGGAAATTCTACGCCTATCGCTCTGACGAATATGACAATCATGTCCTGGCGAGCGGCAGTCTGCGCTATGGCCTGTGGGACTGGCTGACCTTGCAGGGCCATGCAGAGTTCGGCGGCGGACTGGTCAACGCCGGGGCCGGCGCCGTGACCCGCATCGGATCCCTGGGAACCTTGACCACAGCCGCCTCGTGGTCGCGGTTCGGCGCGGAGGTGGGGGGACAAGTCTATGGCGCCGTCTCCATTCCCCTACCCTACGCCTTCCAGTTTCAGGCGAGCGCGCAACGCATCGTCGCGCGCTACAATGATCTGGCTTCCGCCACCGCCATGACATGGCGGCAGGAAGCGGCCGAGATGGGCGCCCGCAAAAGTTGGGGCGGTCTGCCGCCAGCCCTGCTGTCGGGTTCCATCTACGCGCCCCTGAGCACGAACAGCATCAGCATCGGCGGACCCATGCCCATGCTGGAGGGCAGCTTCAATCTGATCTATGCGCAGACCCGGCAAGATCCGCGGGATTGCCATGCATGCGGCGCCAGCGGCTCATCCCGCATTCTGTCCGCCTCTTATTCGCGCCCCCTCCCTTTTGACGCCAATTTGACCCTTGTCGCCTTCACGCAGGTTTCGGACACGAAAAACCGCGGCTTTTTCGCGGGGGTGACGATGCCGCTTGGACCGGGCGTGCGCTCATCCGCAAGCGTTCAGCCCATGCAGGCGCCGGGCAAGACGACGCCGCGGCTGGCGGCGACGGCGCAGGTCTACAAGGAGCTGGGACAGGAGATCGGCGCCTATGGCTGGTCGGCGACCGCAGGCGCGGGGCAATCCCTGCTGGCGGGCGCGGGCGCCTACCGAAGCTCCCTTGGCTCGGTGAAGCTGGCGGCGTCGTCCTATGAAGGACAGGAGGCGGCGAGCGCGGAGCTCCAGGGCGCCATCGCCATCACCGGGACAAGCTTCGCCCTGGGTCCGCGCGTCGACGACGCCTTCGCCATCGTGCGCACCGACACGCCCGGCGTCAGGGTCATGGCGGCCAACCAGAACGTCGGCGAGACGAATATGTTCGGCGCCCTGCTCATCCCCAATCTCAACGCCTATTCGCAGAACCGGATCGAGATCGATCCGCTATCCCTGCCGATCGAGGCCGAATTCGACAAAACCACGGAGCTGGTCGTTCCCCGCAACCGCAGCGGCGTGCTGATCGACTTTGGCGTGCGGCCGAGCGCGCGCACGCTCGATCTCAGACTGGTGGACCGCGCGGGAAATCCGATCGAGGTCGGCAGCAAGGGACTGGTCGAGGACACCAGTGAAAAATTCGTCTTGGGTTACGACGGCCTCGTCCACCTCAAGGATTTCCCCTCCATCGGACGTTTGACCGTCAACCTGGGAGACCGTGACTGCATTGCAACCGTTGCGCGCCAAACCCTGACTGACCTCCCAAGCGGAAGAGCTATTCCATGCGACTGACGCCGCCCATCCCCCTGCCCTGCGTCGCTCTGATGGCCATGCTCATCACGCCCGGCGACGCTGCCCTCGCGGCCAATTCGACAGCGACCTGCACGATCACCGGCGGGACGATGGCTTTCGGTTCGATCAACGTTCTGACAGGCGCAGCCGTCCCCAGCACTGCGACATTGGGCGTCAGCTGCAAACTGGGGGGCGGCGGGCGCTTCGCCTATGTCTGTCTGAACCTTGGACCGGGAACAGTCACATCACCGACGAACCGCGCCCTGGCGAATGGATCGAACAAGATGCTGGTGGAGTTTTATTCCGACGCCAACCGCACGGTCGTCTTTGGCAGCTCGTCAGCGCCGACCTATGGATCGGGCGGTCTTCTCGTAACCATGCCAAGCGTCGCGGCGGACACGACCACGACCGCCAACATAACGGTCTACGGCAACATCCTGCCCGCCCAGCAGTCGACGCCCACCCTCACGGGCGGCGCCATCTACTCCAATGTCTTCACGCAGACCGCGACATCGTGGTCCGACAAGGCGCCTGCAACCTGCGGCTCAGGCGGCGGCGCGGCCACCAACTCCTATTCCCTGACCGCCAATGCGACGGTGACGCCACAGTGCAGCGTCAGCTCGCCGAACACGCTGGACTTCGGACTGATCGCAAGCCTCGCCTCGCCCATCGATGCGCAGACGACCATCAGCCTCTCCTGCAGCAACCAGCTCCCCTACACCGTGGGATTGTCCAGCGCATCGGGCCAGAGCCCGACCGCACTGCAGATGTCCAACGGCGGGAAAAAATTGAACTATGCGGTCTATCAGAACAGCTCGCGAACGACCGGATGGGGCAATGTGGCGGGATCATGGGTCTCAGGTGCGGGGACGGCCACGAGCCAGTCGCTGACTGTCTATGGAAGACTGCCCATCCAGACGCTTCCACCCGCAGGAACCTATACGGACACGATCTCCGTGACCGTCACTTACTGAGGACGGTCAGGCGATCTCGAGCGTGACGCGGTTCCATTCGCCCACGCGATTGTAGATCATGGAGCCGACGAGCTCGCGCACGATCCGCACGCCCCGCCCACCAGCCACTGCCGAGGCAAGATCAGTATCAATGACGCCGGGGACTTCTCTGACCGGGTCGAAGGCCTGTCCATTGTCCTCGATGGAAAGAGCGACGCCGTGCGATTCAATCCGCAGACCAACCTTGACGATGGGCGGCCCATCGCAACGCCGGGCGTATAATGCGATGTTGCCGACGAGTTCCTGCAGGCAAACCAGCACGACATTGATGCATGGCGGCGGCAGTTCCGGATGAGCGAAGGTGGCGGTCTCGGCCCAGGCCACAACACCCGCCACCGACTCGATCACAGCAGGCGACTCGTAGACATAAGTGACCATGTTCCCCTCAATCCCGATCAAGGGGCCTCAGGTGGAGCTATTCGAGAGAACCGCTGCTTCCGCTTCCGCCATGTCGCTGCACACAGGCAGCAACTTCATGACGCCGCTCGCCTTCAGGACCGCCAGGATATTTTCGTTCGGCGAGAAAATCACGAGCCGCCCATTCCTCAACTGCACCCATTGAGCGCAGATGATGAGCGTGCGCAGACACATGGAGAAGAGAAAATCCAGATGGCTGAGATCAATGATGACCGCGCGCTGGTTGTGAACGAGCGATTTCAACCTCGCCTCCATCTCCTTGAGGTCCTGCAATGAGGTGCGACCCTTCAAGGCTATGATGCAAACGCCCATATCGGTCGATCTGCAATCGAAATCCATGCTGAAACTCCCGCATAACGCTCATCCCGACCCTTGGAAGCCTGACTGAGAGAACTTGACCTTCACATTTAAACATTACCAGAAAATTAAAAAGCGACTACCGGATCTGCTCAGACCGGCAGGCAGATGACGAATTCGCAGAATTCGTTTTCACGCGAGTCCACCTCGATCGCGCCGCCGAGACCGTTGACGATAATGTCGTAACTCAGGGAAAGGCCGAGGCCCGTGCCTTCGCCTGTAGGCTTGGTTGAAAAGAACGGCGTGAAAATATGTTCCTTGATCTGAGCCGACATGCCCACGCCATTGTCGCGCAGACGAACTTCAACCATATGATTTTTCCGGCGCGTGCTGACGACCATGCTGGGGCTATAGTCGGCGCTGGCCTGCGCACGCCTCTGGCTCAAGGCGTAAAAGCCATTGCTCAGCAGATTGACAAACACACGAGAGATTTCCTGTGGCGCCAGCGTCACCATCCCCAGGGCCGGATCGAAGTCTTGGAAGACGGCGACCTCGAACAGGGGATCCTTGGATCGCATCGAGGCCAAAGCAAAATCAATGGACTCCGTGAGCAGCGCGTTCAGGTCGCAGCCTTCGGCGACATAGCTGTCGCCGCGCGAATGCTGCAGCATCTTGTTGACGATATTGTCGGCCCGTCGGCCATGGGTCGCGATCCTCTCGAGATTGGAGCGCAGCATGGCGAATGTGTCGATGAGCGCATCATGGGCCTCGACGCCGACATGCCCCAACACAGGCTCCATCATCTCTTCGATCTCGACCGCCAGCTCGGATGAGAGTTCGGAAAAGTTATTAATGAAATTAAGGGGATTTCGGATCTCATGGGCGACGCCCGCCATAAGCTGGCCAAGCGAAGCGAGCTTCTCGCGCAGGACGAGCTGCTGCTGCGTCTCGCGCAACTGGTGCAGGGAGTCGTCGAGAAGTCCGCGCTGGCGCTCGATCTCCGCGGTTCGCTCCACCACCAGCCGCTCGACATCGTTGATCCGTTCACGATCACGCAAGATAAGACTGTGGCGGGCGAGATAGGCGCCGAAAAAGCCGCTGATGGCTGAGACGGTCTCCAGATCGGCGCTGTTGAGCGGCGGCAGGAAAGGCAGCCTCTCGCGCATGCGGCCCGTGACGATGACAGCCTTGACCTGACCGTCCGCGATGACCGGCACAGCCATGAAATAGCGGATCGCCAGCCCATCAAACACAGCCCTGTCCATCTGCGTCGATGGCGCGAGCGTGGAGATCACCCGCCGCTCCCGCGCCACGGCCTTCGGCGGATGGAGCCTCAGGCCTGCGAGGCCTTGCCGCTCCGTCTCGCCATAACCCGCAGCCCCCAGGACGCCGAACGATCCGTCGCCGTTGCGCAGCAGAACGACCGAGCGGTTCATGTTCAACATGCCATTGAGATGGCCAGTGACGATGCCCGCGACGAAAGCCGGCTCCTCCGTCGCAGACACTTCGTAGGAGAGCCGCGACAGAAGCGAGAAGCCCCGCGTTTTCTGCTCCAACTCCTGCCGGTTCCTGGAAGCTGAGGCCTCAGCCTTCAGAAGGCGCGCGCCATTGTCATCGGCGAGGTTGCGAAAATATGCCGCCATGCGACGCAACTCAGCCACATCGTCCACATGGGCGAAGGGATCGTCGCCCGCCTCAATATCTCGCCGCCTCATGGTCATGCGATGGCCTTCTTGCGGTCAAACCACATGAGTCACGATTTCGATCGCATTGGCGAGCGTATTGCGCACGGGCGATTTGCCGTCGATGACCTCTTTGGATTTGCGCAGGGCCGCCTCGTCCCCGCCCCTGAGCTTGACCGTATAGGTGATGCGGCTGCACTGGGACGGCGCGCTGCGGTCGAGCCCGAAAAGACCGAGCACATTTATGTCGGCGTCGACGGTCACCTCAAGACCCTCCACCTCAGTCCCGAACAATGCGGCGTTTGTGACGATGCCTGCAGTGATGCAGCCGCACAGACCGGCAGCGAGATATTCCACAGGGTTCGGCGCCAGATCCTGCCCGCCCAGAGCGACGGGTTCATCGACCTGCAGTGTGAAGCTGCGCTCTGGGGGCGCTGCATTGACGCCCCCGGCCAAGAAGGAATCGATGGTGACTTCGCTGCGCGTGCCCCCCATCCATTTAGACCGCGCGCTGAAACGCACATCCGCAGAAACTGCGCCCGTCTTGACTGCATCCACAAAACCACTGAGAGCGGCCAGATTGACGCCGTTCTTCATATCGGACATTCACGCCTCCTCAATCACATCTCAAACGTCCCTGAGGGTGAACAGGCAAAGCACGCCCGTCCAATCCATGGCTCTCACTTCGCCCCGAACGGGACCAATTTCGACGCCGCTATAGAGCCCGAGCAAAGGCGCTCGATCATTGATGGCGCGCTGCACAAAGCGCACGTCCTCATCTTCAATGCCCGCATAGGCGCCCGCACGTCCCGCACAATTCAGATAGAGCGCGAAAAAAGGGCGCTCGTCGCCGAACCGATCAAAGAGCTCCTCGACCTTGCGCCCGATATAAGCAAAGTCATGGCTGCGGCTCATCAACTGGAAGCGTGTGCCGGTCACCATTCCCGGCTCGAACATGACGAGATGGCCACGTTTGACGTCCGCGCGCAGACACAAATAATTACTGTAATGGTCTTCCCGGTAGGGCGCCCAGGGGTCGCCCTCATTGACGCCGAGCATGACATAGAAGGCGAATTCGGATGGGTCTTTCGCCCCGCCCAGAAGCTCGGAAATCACCTCCACCGCAGGCCGTCCGTCGATCTCCTGGACAACCGCGCCCTTGGCCCGCGTCACCACATGATAACCGCCGACCGGCGAGGCGCCGCGCAGAATGACCGTATGCGCGCCCATGCGCGGCGAAAAGGTGAGCGCCAGCGCCGATTGGCGGCACACGTCGCTATCAAACCATTGAAATGTCGGATCGCCCGCCATATCGCCGACAAGACCCGCGCCGATCAGGTTTTGGAGGTGCGGGATCGACTTGCGCATGCCAGCGAGCAAGGGCATGGCCATGTTAAGACGCGTGCGCCCGGAAAGGCGATTGATGCTGTCGTAAAAAAGCACCTTTGGGAGCTCGGCGGCGTCGGCCCCGGCCGCCGCCAGCATCGCGCCCAGCGTCTCGCCCACCTCAAACTCGTGGTCAGCCAGCCCGTCGGCCCTGAACAAGTTGAACTGGTCCGCGGATATGGACAGGCAGGCGACGGCCACCTCAAAGCCCCCGTAGCCCATCTCGTCATTCGTGAAAGCGCCGACCGCCCCGCCGCCGATCAGCCGCGCCTGGGGCCCGACCACCGACCGCACGCCATCAACAAGGGCTTGCGGCTGGTGCTGGCAGGTTGAGAAGAGGAGCACGAGGTCGCATCGCGACAGGCGCCCCTGCTCCATGGCGGCGCGCGCCGCCTCCTGCCCCGCCGCGAAACTGTCCTCGATCTGGCGAAAGCCGACGCCGACCCTGGGGTTCATCTTCCACGCCCTTTCTGAAAGATGTCATCCAAGGCCGCCGGAGCGCTTGCCTGCACCCGAAAAGCCCTGCCAATCCATCATCAAACAGGTCATGTCGTCGAATTGCCGCCCTGCCCCGGCGAAATCGTCGATGTCCGCGACCAAGGCGCGGATCAGATCGCCGGAGGACTCCTGCGCCAGCCCCGCAAGGCAGGCCTTCAACCGATCCTCGCCAAAAAACTCGTCCGCGCCGTTCACCGCTTCGGTCAGGCCGTCGGTGTAGAGAAACAGCCGCTCACCCGGCTTCAACCAGACGCTGCCGCTTGACCAACTGGCCTCTTTCTCCACGCCGATCGGCAGTCCGCTGCGGGCGCCGACGGGGTGAACCGCGCCATCGACATCGAGCCGAAGCGGCGGGGGATGTCCGGCGCTGGCGAAGCGAACGACGCCGGTTCTGCGGTCGAGAACGCAGTAAAGCAAGGTGACGTAAAGCATTTCAGGATTATGGGCGGCCATGAGCCTGTTGAGCTTCGCCAGGCAGACCGCTGGGTCCAGCAGGTCGCATGCGACAGCTCTCAGCAGCGCGTGGGTCACGGCCGCCACCATGGCCGCAGCGACCCCCTTGCCGACGACATCGGCCACGGCGAAGCCGACATGGTGTTCATCAATCAGGAGAAAATCATAGGCGTCGCCTCCCACCTCGCGGGCGGAGCGCATGAAAGGAGTGAAACGCTCGGGCCTGTCATTTGGCCAGGGCTGGGGAAGAATCCCCAACTGGACCCGCCGCGCCCATTCGAATTCCTTTTGCACTTCAAGCACCCGGGCGTGAGCCTCGCGCGCAAGTTGCTCCATGCGGCCCTTGTCGAGCGCACGTTGGATGGTCCGCTCCAGGTCGTCGAAGGCGATGGGCTTGGTCACGAAGTCGAAGGCGCCTCGGTTCATCCCTGCGCGGATGTTGGCGAGATCCCCATAGGCCGAGACGATGATCGCCTTGGCCGTCAGGTCGACGCGGTCAAACAACTGCTCCAGCAGCGTCAACCCGTCCATGCGGGGCATGTTTATGTCGGTGATGACAAGCGAGATTTCTGGATTTTCATCAATTATTTCAATAGCCTCGACGCCGTCGCGGGCAAATCTGAAGTCCAACTTGCCGGCGCGCACGGCCTGTCGGAACCGCTGACGGATCATGGGCTCCATATCAACTTCGTCGTCAACGACCAAAATAAACGCCATCGCGAATGACCCGGTTCAGTTCAATACGCCAAGGCTATATCGACACCGAAAAAATTACAAACGTAAATAAAAATACCAATCTGCGCCGCCCGCCTGCTGAGCGGCGGTCTCGCGACCCGTTCCAACCCCGCCCTCAAGCAGGCGTCTCGACATGTGCGCCATACATCAAGGCGCAACCATGCAACCCATCGCGGCAGTGATGGCTTAGCCGTCTTTTTCCCCGTGGCGTTTGTCGCGATCACCGAGCGTGGCCGCATCGGATCGCCAACATTTGTTTCAGCCGTTCCGCGCGCCCTCATCCAAAAAGAAGAACATTCGGCGAAAAAACAATCGCCATCCTACCCCTTCGCACAGGTGAACCCCAAGACCGGCCAACGCGGGAACATGCGAGCGCCTTTCCGGGTTTGGGCTTTCGACGTCGGGCGTTTCAGGCAGGCGCATGTCGGCGCGCAGTCCGAAGGCAGCGGACGAAAGCCTCTGAACAAACGGGAGCAATCAGCATGCAAAGCCAAACGGCGAACTATTGTCCCGCAGATCGGGCGGATGTTCCGCGCAGACTGCTGGGCTGCATGGTCAAACGGGTCATGGACCTTGTCTTTGCGACGCTCGCCATCATCGTTCTATCGCCCTTGTTCATTCTGATTGCGGCGCTCGTCTCCACCAGCGGCGGACCAGTCCTGTATCGCCACGCCCGGATCGGCAAAAACGGCAAATCCTTTGATTGCCTGAAATTCAGCACCATGATTCCAGGCGCGACGGAATGCCTTGAGGAATATCTGTCCTACCATCCACAGGCGCGCGCTGAATGGGAGAGCACACGCAAGCTCACCTTCGACCCGCGCGCCACCGCTGTCGGGCGTCTTCTTCGGCGGACCAGCCTTGATGAGCTCCCGCAGCTCTTCAATGTGCTGATGGGCGACATGAGCCTTGTCGGTCCCCGCCCTGTCACTGCGCCAGAGCTCCACTATTACGGTGACAAGGCGGAGCTTTACCGCTCGGTGCGTCCGGGCATCACGGGCCTTTGGCAGATCAGCGGGCGCAATGACGTCTCCTATGAACAGCGCGTCGCATTGGACGCGCGCTATGTCCGGGAGCAGAGCCTCTGGCGCGACATCGCCATCCTGCTGCGCACGCCGCGCGTCGTCCTTGCGCGCACCGGCGCACGTTAAACCCCAAAAACACGGCAAAGCGAGGTCCACATTGGCGACCGTCAGCACGCTCATGTCCACTTACGCCGGAGAAAAGGCGTCCCATCTCGCGACATCGCTGGAGAGCGTGTTTTCCCAGACGCGCCCGCCCGAGCAGATCGTTCTGGTGGTGGACGGACCGGTCCCTCCTGAGCAGGAGACGGTCATCCGCCGCTACGGCGGCGATCTGCGCGTGGGAGAGATGACGGTGCTGCGCCTGCCCGAGCAATCAGGCCTCGCAGAAGCCATGAACGCAGGGCTCAAGGCCTGCGCAGGCGAATACATCATGCGTATGGACTCAGATGACATATGCGAGCCTGACCGGCTGGAGATCCAGTTCAACCATGCGCGCGCCAACCCCCAGACCGACGTGATTTCGTCCTGGAGCGAAGAGTTTTTCGAGGATGGCGGGGCGCCGCAGATCAAAGCCTCCCCCGTGGCGCACGAACATGTCACGGCGGCCCTGCGCTGGCGAAACATTCTCGTGCATCCCACCATTCTGGCGAAAGCCTCGGCGCTGCGGGACGTCGATGGCTACCGCAGCAAATTCGGCCAGCTTGAGGATTATGACCTTTTCGTGCGGCTCGCGCTTGAAGGCTGCCGCTTTCATGTCATTCCCAAAATCCTCGTGCGCGTGCGCTCCAGCACGGCGCAGAAAGGTCGACGGGGCGGCTGGCGCTACGGCATGAAGGAAGTCGCCTTCCGCTGGGAGTGCCACAGGCTCGGCTTCCTGCGGCTCCACGAATTCGCCGCCACGACCAGCCTCTATGTCGTCTTCCGCCTCGCCTCGGGCGCCATGCGCAAGCGGCTCTACGCTCTGGCCAGAGCCTGACCCGCCTCCTGAAAGGACGCATCGTGAACGATCCTGCGAAACTGTCTGCGCCAAAATCGGCCTCTTGGGCGGCGCAGCGCGAGGGCGTCCGCGACACCCATGTCAGGCCTGCGCGACGTGCCCGCATCATCCGGTTCATGGCGGGTTTTGGCGCAGTCCTCGCGTCAGCGCTCATCATTTGGCCTGTGCTGCCGAGGCGCTATGAGGCTTCAGCCTCCGTCATCCTCCACGCATCCGAAGAGGATGATGCGCAATCCGGAATCAAGCAGGGCATTCTGGATGACGGCGCCATTCAGTCAGAAATGGACCGCATGTCCTCGCCGCTCATCGTCGATCAAGCGATCGCCCGCACCAACCTTTTGCGGGATCCCGCCTTCACCGGCCCAGGGGTGCTGACGCGGATGCGGGCAAGCCTGACAGGGTCGCGTCCTGAAGAGCCGATTGTCGCGGGGATACGCGCCACCCTGCGCGAGCGCATTTCCGTTGTGCGCGAACGGCGCGCCTACACGTTAAAAGTGTCGATCTGGGACCGCGACGCACACCGCGCCGCCGCCATCGCCAACGCGCTGATCGACGCCTATATCGACGACCAGATCAGCCGCAAACAGCAGGCCCTCGACGCCCACAGGCTCCGGCTCGAACAGAGGGCGGAATTGCTGCGCGCAAGCCATCAGAATGCGCTTGAAGCGGTGCGCGCCTTCATGGCGCAGACGGGCATCAGCGACAAGGGCGATGGCTCCGAGCTTCTCAATCAGTTGACCACGCTCAGCGCCGAACTCGCCCAATCGCGCGCGCGCGCCATCGAAGCCAAGGCGCGTTTCGAAGGCCTCGCCCGCATGCAGAAACTGGGTGTCCTGCTCAATGCCCCCGAAGTGCTCTCTGCGCCATCGGTCCAGAAAGCGCGGGAGCTCTATGCCGCAGCGAGAGCCAAACCGGCCAATCTCGCGGCGGAAACCATGAACCTGCAGTCGCAACTCGATGAAGAAGCCCAACGCATCGTCCATGCGGCGGATCAGGAGGCCGCCACCTGGCGGGCTCGCGAGGACATGCTCCGCGACGAGGTCTCCAGCACGCGCAGCGAACTGGTGCGCCGACGCCTTGACGAATTGCGCCTCGACGAATTGCGGCGCGAGGCCCTCTCGGATGAAACAGCGCTTACCGATGCGCTCGCCAAACTCAAGGCGCAGCTTGGCCGCACAAGGGCGATCCAGCCAGACGCCGACGTTGTGGGCCGCGCAGAAGCGCCCCGCGTCGCCGCCTTCCCCAACCTCACCCTCGCCTCGCTCGGAACCCTGTTGCTCGCGGCCCTGGTCGGCATCTTCGCCGCCGCGCGTCCCGGTCTCCTGCGACGCTCATTCATCGCGACAAGGCGCCTGTGGGCGGAAATCTGTCGCAGCCTCACGCCAGGAAAGCAGCCATGACGTCTCTCGCCTTAAGCCAATCGCCCGCGCGGAATGGACGCGCCACAGCCTTGAAGGACGAGCCCCTGCGCGCGCTCTTCTGGCATTGGGGCCGTGGCGGCGCCGGATCAAAATACACCTTTGAACTGGTGCGGGCGGCCGCAACCTGCGATGGCGTCGAACCCCATGTTTCAGCCGTGGAGAATTGCGAGCTCGCGCAACTCATCCGCAGTCTGCCCATGGCCACGCCGCTCTGTGAAATCCAGACCTTCGCAGGCGCCAAAGACACGATCACCGGAAAGCTCGCCGCACTGCGCGGCCTTGCAGGCATTGCACGCATCGGCCGTCAGTTCGAAGCCTATGTCAAAGACAATCAGATCGACGTGGTCATCTGCACGATGCTCTCGATCTGGGATGTGGCGGTCTTGCCCGCGCTACGGCGCATGGGGACACCCTTCGTGCTGGTGATGCATGACGCCACTCCCCATCCCGGCGACAGCTACCCCTTCCGGCGCCTCGCCATGCGCCATGAGATCGCCGCCGCTGACGGGGTCGTGGTGCTGACCGACCATGTGCGCCGTCAGGCCATGCAACGTCATGGCATAGCTGCCGAGCGCCTATGGACCATCCCCCACGGCTCCTTTGACTTTGGCGCGCAAGGCCTGCGCAAGCTGCCGCGGGATCGGCACCCGCGTCTCCTCTTCTTCGGGCGGATCCTCGCTTACAAAGGCCTCGGCCTGTTGCTTGAGGCCTATCACGAACTCAGGCGTGATGGCGTCAAGGTCGACCTCGACATCATGGGCTCCGGCGACATCGCCCCCTATGCGCCAATGCTTGCGGGCCTGGAGGGTGTCCGCCTCACCAACCGATGGATCGACGATGGCGAGATCGGCGCGGCGCTCGCCGACGCCGAAATCATGGTTCTGCCCTATGTGGAGGCCAGCCAGTCGGGCGTCGCGGCGGCGGCGGCGGCGGCAGGCATGCCCACGGTCGCAACCCCGGTCGGCGGCCTCACCGAACAGGTTCGACACGAGGAGACAGGACTTGTCTGCGATGAGGTGACGGCGCCCAGCCTCGCCAACGCGATCCGGCGGCTGATCGCGTCTCCGCAACTCTATGAAACATGCTCAGCCCGCGCCCTCGCCCATGCGCGAGAGGATCTCGGCTGGGGGACGATCGGCGCCCGAATGGTCGATGTGGCCCGCGAAACAGTCCGCCGCGCGCAGGCTGAGAGGCGGGCGTGATGGCCACGCAAGAAGGACTGGAGCCGCATCGCGGGCCCCTGCGCCATCCGGCCATCGCCTGGATGGAGAGCCCGCTCGCCTTCAGCGCGCTCGTCCCCTTGCTCACGCTTGCGGGCGCAGGCGCGACCCTGCTCGCCCCGATGCTGCTCGACCCCGTCGCCTTCGGCGCTTTCGCCCTGCTCTCCACTCTCTTCCAATATACGGCTGCGGCGGATCTCGGCCTCTCGCAACTCGCAGACCGCGCCGCAGCGCGCGGGGCCGATCATGCAGCGGCGATCTTGCGCGCGCGCTGGCGCATGGCCTTGATGATGGCGGGGCTTGGCGCGCCGGCGGCGGCGGCCTTCGCATGGTGGTCAGGGTCATTGCCCATAGCCGCGACCGGCCTCGCCGTTCTTGCGGGCGCAGCCTTCATGGCTGGCAATGGCCCGGTCTCCATTCATCGCGCCGCTGCGCGCATCGGCCATTTCACGCTGGCGGCGATCGTCCTGCAATTCGGCATGACGCTGCCGCGCCTGCTGGGGCTTGGCCTCGGCGGCGTCACCGGATGTTTCGCGGCCCTTGCGCTGTGGTATGTCGCCGTCGCGATCCTCGTCGCGAGACCGCCGAGCGGCGGCGCGGAAGGCCTGCGCGCCCTGCTCGGCCAATCCCTGCCCCTCTTTGCTTTCTACGGGGCCTGGCTCCTTTTCATCTCCGCCAATCGCTGGATCTCCTGGGCGGTGTCCTCCAGCGAAGCGCAGTTCGGGCTTTTCGCCTTTGGCGCCGGTTTCCTGATGGTCGGCGTCGGCGTGATCTCGAACATCAGCCAGGTGCGCTATCCCCGCATCCTCGCGCAGATCTCAGCGGGGCGGGCCTCTGGCGCCGCCATGCTCGCCAGCGACCTCACAAGGCTGGCGCTGACCACAGCCATCTGCGTCGCTGCCGCAACGCCTGCAGCTCAGTTCGTCATAAGTCACCTCTTCCCGCGCTATGAGGCGGCGACGGCGACGACGCTGGCGCTGGCGACCTGCGGCGTTCCTCTCGCCATGGTCGCCTGGGGTCTGCCTGTCTCCATCAGCCTGTCGCAACGCCCCTGGCGGGATGCGCTCGCTGTCTTCGCCATTCCCGTTCTTTTGCTGGCGCCCGCGATGTGGCTGGGCGAAAGATCGTGGGGCATTTACGGGCAGGCCTGGGCCTGCGCCTGCGTCACCGCCTTGCTGGCGGTTCTGCAACTCGGTCATCTCAGCGTCGCAGGCGCGCTGACGCGCGCTGGGACGGGCCGTTGCCTTGCGCTCATGACGGGTCTTTTGGTTGCGCTCTGGGCGATGATCTCGGCCGCCATGGCGCAGGATCGTCCGGTCTATACAAAGCCGCCTAACGACGCGCTGGTCTTCAACGAGGACTTCCATGAGCTGCGCATCTGGACATCAGGCTCGGGGGTCTGGCAGCCGAGCCTGCCCTGGGGCGGCCGCACGATCCCGACCAATCGCGAGCGGCAATTCTATGTGGACGCCCGCATTGACCCGCCGCAACTCGCAAGCCTCGCGCCGTTCTCCCTCGACAAAGGCCTCGTCATCACCGCGCGCCCGATTCCGGAAGCCGCACGCAGCTTCAGCGCGGGCCTCGCCTACGCCTCGGGCTTGCTGACGACCGCCAAATCATTCTCACAAACCTATGGCTATTTCGAAATGCGCGCGAAAATGCCGAAGGGACAGGGCCTGTGGCCTGCCTTCTGGCTCGCCCCCCTCGACAGATCATGGCCGCCGGAAATCGACGTCATGGAAGCCCACGGACATAGGCTCGGGGGCTATTGGGCGACGATCCACTGGCGGGAAGGCGGCGGCGAACCGAAGGAAAAGGGCTTCCGCATCACCACGCCGGACCTGAGCGAAGACTTTCATGACTTCGGCGTGGAATGGGGACCGGAGCGCATCATCTGGACCTTCGACGGCGCCGTGACGGCGACAGCGCAGACCCCGCAATCCCTGAACAAGCCGATGTATCTCATCGTCAACCTTGCGGTCGGCGGCAAATGGCCGGGCGACCCCGACGCATCCACGAGCTTTCCTGCCGATCTGCAGGTGCGGCACATCAAGACCTGGCGCCTCGACGCCAAACCGGAGCTTTCGCAATGACGTCTCACCCCCCATCCCGCTTGCGTCTTGCCCTTCTCGCAACGGCCTTATGCGCGCCATGGATGGCCTGCGCCGCCGAGGGAACCTATAAGCTCGACACCGGCGACATCGTCGAAATCGACATATTCGGAATGCCCGAATTCAAACGTCGCGTCGCCGTGAACATTGACGGCGATGTGGCGATACCCTTCGTCGGCGGCCTTCCCGCCTCCGGCCTCTCGCTGGCCGAATTGCGCCGCTCCATCGGCGCCGCCCTCATAGGCGCGGGCGCCATGCAGAACCCGCAGGTGACCGTGGAGATCGCGGAGCACCGTCCCTTCTTCATCAGCGGCGACGTGTCGCGTCCGGGCGCCACCGCATACCGCAAGGGCCTCACCGTGCGTCACGCCATCGCCTTGTCCGGCGGATTCGACGCGCTGCGGTTCCGCTCCGAGAACCCCCTGATGGCGGCGCCTGAGCTGCGCGCCAGACATCAGGCGCTATTGCTCGACCTCGCCCGCGCCGAAGCAAGGCTGGCCAGCGCTCACGCGGAGGCAGCGGACAAAAGCGACTTCGAGCTCGCAACGCCCAACCTGCAAGGCGCAGCTTCAGGGGTGCTCGAAGACATCGCAAGAGGCGAGCGCCATGCGCTTGCGACACGGATGCAGGAATGGACGAAGCAGCAGGAATTCCAGCGCATGAAGGTGGCGCAAGCGCGCGAGCAGGTGGCGGCGCTGACCAACAGCCTCGAACAACAAACCGAAGCCGCAAAACATCAAACGGTGGCCATGGAGCGCACCGCAGCCAATGTGATGAAAGGGGTGGCCGCGATCAACCGGGGCGACGAGGAGCGACGCAGCCTGGCCATGATGAAGGCCACCGAAACCGACACCCGCTCACGCCTGGCGTCGGCCAACACCGAATGGGCGACCGCCAGACGCGAATTGGACAAGATGGCGGCCGAGCGTGCCGCGAACCTGCAAAAGGCGATTGAAGCCGCCTCGGTCGATCGCGAAAAGATCAAACTCGAGCTGCGCGCGCTTGCCGAGAAGCTCCTCTACGCCGGCACCCTGAAAGCCCAGATGGGCCGCGCAGCCACCCCGGAGATCACAATCCACCGGATGGTGCATGGCGAGAAGACCTCCATCGTCGCCGATCAGGACACGCAAATCCTGCCTGGCGATCTCATCGAGGTCATGATCGACCCGATGGCGGTCGCAAGCCGATAGCGCGTGAAAGCCAGGGGGCCATGGCATGAGCGAACAAACGGGGAGCATCGTCGGCGGAAGGCCGCCCGATCTGATGACGATCATCTTCGTCTCGGGCCTGACCACCTTCGTCTGGCTTGTGTGCCTCTCGCTCATCGGCCCCGCAGGATACCTTGCGCCGCTTGCGGTCTTGGCGGCGGGCGCAGCCCTTTGGATCCTCGCATCCGCCATGAAGGGTCGGCAATGGGCGCTTGCGGCTATGCTGGGCTTTGCGCTGGTGGTTCCCAACATCTGCTTCCAACGGCAGGAGCTGCATGAAGCGGTCACCATCAACGCCCAGAATGGATTGAAGCTGCTGCTTTGGGCCGCCATGGGCCTGGTCGGCCTGGCTCGCCTGCCTCGATACAGAAACCTGCTCAATGATCGAGCCATTCAGTGCATCAGCCTCTATGGGCTCGTCGGCGCAGCCTCAACGCTTTGGTCGCCGACGGCAGTCTATACAGCCGTCGGGGCTCTGGGGTTTCTTGGCGCCATCATGTTCTGCTGCGCAGCGGCGGCGGAACTTTCCGAGGAGGCCGTCTATCGCACGGTCGTCATCTCCTTCGGGCTCTATGCGGCGCTGAACCTCGCCTTCGGCATCGTCATGCCGGACGTCGCATGGCTGTCAACCCTTACCGAGGCCGACGCGCCAAGGCTTCAGGGCGTCTCCAGCCATCCCAACATATTGGGCAAGGAAATGGCGTCCTTCATATGCCTCACCCTGCCGCTCGCCCTCGCCTATGGCAAGAAGCGCACGGCGCTTGTGCTCGTCGCCACAGCCTTCGCGATCATCATCGCGACGCGAAGCCGCACATCGCTCGGGGCGATGCTGATCACCCTCGCCCTGCCGCTGCTGGCGCGCCCGCAGGTGGCGAAAGCTTTGGCTCTCGGTGTCGTCGCGACGACGGCGGCGGCGATGTTGGCGGTGGCCGTGGGTTACGTTCCAGATGTGATGTCGCTGCTCGACGGCGCAAGCCGCAACAGCGACGCCAGCGAGATCCTGACCTTGACCGGGCGCACGGAGCTGTGGGGCTTCGTCTGGGACAAGATCCTTCAAGCGCCGATCCTCGGCCATGGCTTTGGCGCAGCCGACACAGTGCTCAGCCGTGAATGGTGGGGGCAGCCGGATGCAAGCGTTGGCGCTCACAACACCTGGCTGCAATCGCTGCTGACGGTCGGCCTCGTGGGAACAATCCCCTTCGTCTGCTTCCACGCAGAATTGATCAGACGCTGGTTCGCCAATCCCAATTCGCTCACAAGATTAATGACGCCCTATCTCCTCATCCTGGGCATGACTGAGGTCGAAATCGCCGCCCATCCGGTGATGCTGACGGTCGCGACCTTGCTCATCGTCGCCATCGACGTCAGGCGTCATGAGAGAGCGATTGACGCCCCATGAGACAGATCATCCGCCACGCCGAAGCCAAAGCGAGGATCGCAGCCATAGGCTCAACCCTCAGCCTGCTTGGTCGCCCGCCCATCTTTCAAACGATGAGCAGACGGCTGGAACATGCCGGAGTCATCCTGATGTTTCATCATGTCGCCCCCCACCACAAGGATCGGCTGGCCATCAACAAAGGACTGGAGATCACGCCGGAGACCCTTGAGCATGTGCTGCTAAGCCTCAAGGCGCAGGACTATGACATCGTGCCCATGGACGCTGTGCCCGAACGGCTCGCCGTGAGCGGCGGCTCCAGACGATTCGCGGCGCTCACCTTCGATGATGGCGGGCGGGACAACCTCATTCATGCGGCCCCAGTCCTCCAAAGACATGAAGCGCCTTTCACCGTCTATGTGACGACGGGCTTCGCCTCGGGGACCACCGCGCCATGGTGGCATGTCATCGAACAAGCGGTCCATGCGGCGAGCGCCCTCATCATCAACGCCGGAGACGGCCTGCGCAGGTTCGACACGTCAGATCAATCGAAGAAACAGCGCGCGGCGAGGACGCTGCATGACATTCTCTGGCGCGCCAGCGAACCGGTGCGCGCAAGCCTTGCTTCAGAGCTGGCGGCGCAGGCCAGGCTCAACCTTGCCGCCCTGACCCGCGAACTCTGCATGGACTGGAATGACTTGCGCCAGATCGCCGCCCTGCCCGGCTGCACCATCGGCGCGCATACGATGACGCATCCAAATCTCGCCGCGCTCGATGAAGGCGCCGCCATGCGGGAGATCAGCGAGGCGCGTGACGAAATTCGCGGACGCCTTGGCGTCGCGGTCAATCATTTCGCCTATCCCTATGGGGCACCGCATTGCTGCGAAACGCGGGAGTTCGAATGCGCGCGTCTGGCAGGGTTTGCAACTGCGGTCACGACGCGGCGCGGCCTCGTTGCGCAAGGCGACGTCCATAGCCTCGTGAGCCTGCCGCGCGTGCCCATCAACGGCTTCTATCAGCAGCCCCAGATGATCGACGCCCTGGTCAGCGGACTTTCCATGGCGCTTGCTGCCCAGTCCGCGCCCATCTCGGCCAAGCTTCGCAACGGCTGGAGGCGACCGACCGAAAGCGCCTTGAAACAACCCAAGCCGCCCGGCCATCATGAGGGTCGGGCCGCCATCACTTCACAACCGGCCCCATGATCTTGCGCGCCGGGCCGGTCACCGACAGGATGAACAAGCCGGAGTTGGCGCGGTCCACTGCATAGACATAGCCGCGCTCATCAACCTCGACGTTGTTGATCTGGATCACGGGCACGCAGCCGCGCCGCTGCTTCTCATCGTCGCACCGAAAATCAGTGTTGCGATTGCGCGCGGGAATGAAATAGCCGACCTCCTTGGGCGCATAGGGGTCACGCATGTCAAGCATGCGCACGCCCGCATTGAACCATGAGAAGAACATCAACCGGCCATAGAAAGCTGGGGCCATGCTTTCATTGCTGGCATGCGCGCCGAAACGGCCGCCGCGTTCGCAGAACCTCCCGGCCCGCTCATCGGGCTCATAGGAGGCGACGCCCATCGGGCGCTTCTCATCGGTGACGTCGGCGATATAAACCATCTGCCGCGCTTCGCCGCAGGCCGTTGTGTTGTTTTCATTCACCACGACCATGAAATTGCGCGCCTGCTCAACGCTGTCGTGCGAGAAGCGCGCGGGCTTGAGCCCATAAAGCGGGAAAGCTGTATGCGCCCCCAGGAAAGACGGCAGCGTGAGCCTGCCGACCTCCATCTGCTTCAGGGTGTCCGCGCTCGCCTCGGCGCCGCCATTGAGCATCTTCTGCTTGTCGAGAATGACGGCGGCTCCATCCTTGTTCGTGCCATAGCCGAAGAAGACCCGATCAAGTCCATTGCGCCCAAGAATAGGCCCGTGCAAGGCCGCCGGGCCGCCCTTATCAGCCGCCGTGCGCAGATGTTCGGGCAGGCTCAGCTCACGGATCTTGCGGGGCTGCTCCGGGTTTGAGAGATCATAGACATGGGTGACGCGCTGGATCCTCCAGGTTTCGCTCGCGCCCGTATGGACGAGCAAGGCGACGCCGCTCTTGCAGTCCCAATCGTTCTTGTGGGTGCTTTGCAGGCCGTCGATGCGCCAGACGAGCTTGGGCGCCTCCGGCGTCGTCACATCCCAGATCTGCTGGCCGCTCTCGCCGAAGGTCCGCAGCATGTAGAACTTCGAGGGATCGGCGCCAGAGAGCTCCCCGCCACCGCAGACCCGCACCATCTGCGCGCCGCCCGTTTCGCGCCCAGGCGCCTCCTTGCCCTTGTCGCCGGGAATGTGGAAGAGCAGCCTTGGCTTGCGGACATTAGTGACGTCGAGAATGGAGGTTCCGTTCTCCTCCTGCTGTCCATTCATCGGATTCACCATGCGCCCGCCGTGGTGGCCGACATAGAGGATCCAACGCTTGCCCTGCTGCTTGATCGTTGGTTGATAGGCGGTTCTGGCGGCAAGGTCATGCCAGCCTAACTGCTGCAATCCCTTCGCCTCAGTTTTCGTGGCGTCATAGGCCCTGGCTGCGCGCGCGGCGGTCGCCGGCCCCTCAGGATCATTGTCAGGCGCATTCACGCTTTTGACCTGCGCAAATGCTGCGTTTGCGGAAAACGCCAGCAAAGCGGCGCAGACGATATGGATGGCGCGCATGACCTTCTTCCTTTCAAGTCTAACGATCAAGGATCTTCTTCACCCGCTCGATCACGTCAGGGGGCGCGCTGGCGGCTTCCTTCAGGATGGAATCGACTTCCTCGCCAGAGACGAGGGTGACTTCGGTCTTGGTGCGTTCGGCTTCGGCCAGAAAAGCAGGGTCCGTCATGGTCGCGGCGAATGCGTCGCGCAGCAGCTTCACACGGTCGCCCGCCATGCCCGGAGGGGCTATGAGGGGCCGCCCCAACGGTTCGCGCGCCAGCAGGAAATCCAGAGCCTTTCGGTCGCCCGGATTTTTGACAAGATCCTGAATGACGGGAAGATCAGGTGGCGCGCCGGGCAACTCCTTATGCCCGGTCTTGAAGAGGATGTTGATTTTCTTGTCCCGCAGCCAATCGGGATGGGCCGCGAGCACCGAACTCCACGACCAGTATGCGATGCCGTCGAGCTCGCCCGTCTCAAGCTGCAAAGACGCTTCGGTGGTCTCGCGATAGCCCTTGATGACCTTGAACCGCGTGCCTGCAAGATTGTTGAAGGCCAGCGGCATGATCTCGGAGTCCGCGCCCGCCCCGGTGCCCGGCACAAGCAGCTCGATTTTGGTCAGGTCATCGAAGGTCTTCACCTTCGATGTCATCCAGGACAGGGCGACGGTGACCTCGCGGTTCATGCTGCCGAGCCAGTTGAGCTTCAATGGGTCGAAGTTCACCTCGTTCTTGCCAAGGAACGGCTCGAAGGCGAGGCCACGGCCGATCATGGCGATGGCGGTTCCATCCTTGGGCGCGATGCGGTTCATGTAATCGACCAGCTTCAGCCCGCCAGCGCCCTGCATATACTGCACGATGACGGTCGGCTTGCCCGGTATGTGATCGCCAAGATGACGGGCCAGAAGCCGACCATAGACGTCATAGGTCGAGCCGGCGCCTGAAAAGACATAGAGGGAGACTTGCTTGCCCTTGAAGAAGGCTTCAGGCGACTGCGCGCCCGCCTGCCCGGCGACGAGCGAAAGGCCCAGCGCCGCAATCAATCCCCGCCGTGATATATGCGCCATCGGCGCCCCCCTTTTATTTGCCGCCGCTGAAGAGGTCTCGCCATTCCTTGCTGTAGCTGTCGCGCTTGCTCATCCAGTCCGCCAGTTTGATGTTCCACACCTGCGCATTCGGCGGCAGGCTCTTGCCGAGCGCCTGGGCGGGCGGCGCATCGGGGTGGATGCCATAGGAGCCAGCCTTGGCGACCGCCGCGCTGCCCTCCTTGCTGGTCAGCCAGTTCAGGAACACCTTCGCCGCGGCGGCGTGGGGCGCATTGGTCGCGACGCCCCCGCCGATGGGAAAGGAGGGAATGCCTTCCGTTCCAAAGATGATGTCGAGCGGAGCGCCTGCCTCGATCTGCTGGAAGGAGGGGTCGATGCCGCCGATGACGACCTTCGTCTCGCCGCGCGCGACATCGCCGACCGCCGTGATGATGGACGGATAGACGCGCGGCTTGAGCGGCGCGAGCTTGGTCCAGTAGTCCGCCTGCACGGTGTCGCGCAGGAACATGAAGAGCGCGAAGGAGCTGCCCCCAGCATCGATGGTCGGCATGCCGATGGAGCCCGCGAGCTTTGGATTGAGCACGTCCTTGAAGGTCTTTGGCATGTCCTTGTCGGCGATCAGCGCCTTGTTGACGGTGATGGCGCTCGGCGGGCGATAGAGCGCATACCAGCGCCCCTGGGGATCTTTCAGATCAGGCGACAAGCGCTCGAAGCTCGGCGTCTTGTGGGCTGTGTTGAGAATGCCCTTGTCCACGAGATCCTGCACCAGGATCAGGTCGGTCATGTCGATGAAGTCCGCTTGCAGCTTGTTGGCGGCGAATTCGGCGGTCACGCGCGGATAAAGCGCCTGCGTGGTCAGCCGGAGATATTCGACCTCGATGCCCGTCGTCTTCTTGAAGGCGGCCTGCACGGCGGCTGCGGCGTTGGGCGGCCAGGTGCCGTAATAGATGACCTTACCGTCCTTTTTGGCGCTCGCCATGAGGGCGGCGTCGGCGATCTCTTCGCCGTCGATCACCAGCGCCTGTGCATAAGCCGCAGGGCCTGCGCAGGCCAGAACGCCGCAAAGGGCCATTCGCAACAGCGCTGATCGCATATTCGCTCCCTCCAGAATTGTTTTTCTGCCTGTAGAGTTGCAAGAAACGACGGGCTTGGCAACAATGCCCAAAAGGGGGAAGCCTATGACACCCGGATCGGGCGAGCAGTCGGAAACAAGCGCGGCCCACGCGCCCCTGACGGGATTGACCGTGGTCGAGATCGGCCACAGCGTGGCGGCGCCATTCGCGGGGCAAGTGCTGGCCGACCTTGGCGCGCGCGTCCTCAAGGTCGAGAATCCCCATCGGGGCGATGACGCCCGCGGCTGGGGACCGCCCTTCTGGCAGGGCATGGCGACGGTCTTTCAGTCGGTCAACCGCAACAAGGGCTCCAGCGCCGTCGATCTGAAGAATCCGCAAGAGCGCGGCAAGCTCGCCGACTTCATTGTGGTGGAGGCGGACATCGTTCTGCAGAACATGCGCGCGGGACTCCTCGCCTCGCTGGACCTTGACGCCGCCAGCCTGCGGGCGCGCAATCCCCGCCTGATCTATTGCAACCTCAGCGCCTTCGGGGCCAAGGGTCCGCTCGCGGGCCGGCCGGGCTACGACCCCCTGATGCAGGCCTTCGGCGGCATCATGAGCGTCACCGGCAACGAGGGCGAGCCGCCGGTGCGCGTGGGCGTCTCCATTGTCGATCAGGGCGCGGGCATGTGGGCCGTCATCGGCATCCTCGCCGCGCTGCAACGCCGCAACGCCACGGGCGAGGGCTGCGAGGTCGACACCTCGCTTTATGAAACCGCTCTCTCCTGGATCGGCGCAGCCTCGGCGGGCTATCAGGCGACGGGCCGGACCCCGCCGCGCCGCGGCTCGGAAAACCCGAGCCTCGTGCCCTACAAGGTCTTCAACGCGAGCGACGGCGACCTCGTCATCGCCGCAGGCAACGACAACCTCTTCCGCAAGCTCGCCCATGCGCTGGGCCGTCCTGACTGGATGGAGGACGAGCGTTTCGCCACAAATCCGGCGCGCGTCGTCAACCGCGTCGTGGTGAACGAGGCGGTGCAGGCCATGGTGGGAACGCGCACCCGCGCCGAACTCTGCGCCTTGCTCGACGAGGTGGATGTGCCCGTCGCGCCCCTGCAAAGCGTCGATCAGGTGCTGGCCCATCCGCAGACGCAGGCGCTCGACATGTTTCAGCAGGCGCCGGACGCAGACATGCGGCTCATGGGCAGCCCGCTGAGCTTCGACGGGCGGCGCCCCGAATTTAAAAGTCGGCCGCCGGAACTGGGCTCTCACACCGAGGCGATCCTCGGGGTAAAGCCCCCTCCCCCTAGCGACGAATGACGAGCGCGTCGACCGCCAGACACCCGGCCTGCGTCACAAGCAAGGGATTTATGTCGACGGAGCCGATGAGGTCGCCGCATTGCTGGAGGAGACCGCGCAGCGCCCGCAGCGTCTGGACGACGCCCTCAAGCACGGCCTGACCGTCGGCAGGCGCGACCCGCGCGATCAGCCTGCCCGCAACGCTCGCGGCCACGAGGCCGCGCAGCCGCTCATCATCGACAAAGGCGGGAATGAGAATGGTGGAGTTGAACAGCTCCGCATTCACCCCGCCAAGGCCCAGCAGCAGGAAATGGCCAAGGCCCTCCTCATGGCTTGAGCCGAGGATCAGCTCCGCCCGGCCGCGCGCCATGGGCTGCAGGATGATCGTCCCCTGCCCCGCCATGCGCTGGGCAAGGTCAGCGAAAGCCGCGCCCAGCGCCGCCTCATCGGAAAGGCCGAGCATCACAAGCCCGGCGTCATGCTTGTGCGCGACACCCGGCGCGAGCCCCTTCAGCACCACCGGAAAGCCGCAGGCGCCGGCGGCTGCGATGGCCTCGTCCTGCGAGGCCACGACCCTTGTCTCCACCATCGGCGCGCCCGCCATCCGCAGCAGCTTCGCGCTCTCGAGCTCCGACAGAAAGGCCCCGGCGCCGAGCCCGCCCAAAGCGGCTTCGACCGCCGCTTGCAGATCGGGCTCCGAAGCCACAGGCTCGCAGATTCCCTCAGGGCCGCGCGCCTCGAATTCCCGCGCCTCGAATACCCGTTCCTGCCGCCAGGCGTCGAGACTGTCGAAGCAGGAGGCGATGTCGCCAAAGACCAGCGCACCATTGTCGCGGTAATGGGCCTCGATCGCCGGCCGCAGCCCGCCGGGCGCCACGACCACCAGAGGCAGTCCCGTGCGCTGGCGCCGGGAGATGAGATAGTCCGCCGCCGTGCGGTCGACGCTCTCCTGCGGCAGCATATGGGAGAACATGACCAGCGGGCCGTCGTGGCCGTCGGCCTCTATGGCGTGCAGGAGCGTCTCGAGCCTCGCCCATCCCGCGAGATTGCCGCCATCGACGGGGTTGCGGATGAGGCCTGCGCCTTTGAAGCCTTCAATGACCCGCGCGGTCTCGCCGCCCCAGGTTCCATCGGGCGCGCCTGCGAGGGCGATGCCCCGATCCGCCGCCTGATCGGCGAGCAAGGATCCGCCGCCGCCCGAGGTTGTGATGCACACGAGCCCACGGTCGCCGCTGGCGCTGGGCGGCGGGGGCGCGCTGAGCAGAGCCGCCGCGCCTGCGAGCGCCTCGATGGAAGAGACCTGGGTGACGCCGCAGGACTCAAACAGGGCGGCGTAGGCGCGCGCGCTGCCCGCAAGCCGGCTGGAATGGGCGAGGGCCGAGCCTGCGCCCGCCTCGGATCGACCGAGCTTGAGGGCCACGACAGGCTTGCCCGCCGCCCGCGACCGCGCAGCCAGCGCGCGGAACCGCTCGCCATCGCTGAGCCCTTCGACGATGAGGCCAATGACGCGGGTCGCCTCGTCTTCGATGAAATATTCGAAGAAATCGAGCATATCGAGATCGGCCTCATTGCCGACCGGCACGAATTTCGACAGCCTGGCGCCATGACGGCGCAGGCACGGCGCGATGGAGTTGAAGAGCGCCCCGCTATGGGCGACGACAGACACAGGACCCGCGATCATGGGGTCGCCGTGGGAGGTGTTATAGCCAAGCGACAGGCGGTCCGACGCGTTCCAGATTCCATTGGTGTTGGGGCCGACGAGGCGCATGCCGTGGGCGCGGGCGATGTCGCGCAAGGCGTCTTCGCGCGCATGGCCTTCAGGCGTGTTCAAATCGGCGAAGCCATTGGCGCCGATGACCGCCGCCCGCACGCCCTTGGCGGCGCATTCGCGGATGGCCTCCAGCGTCGCGGCGGCTGGAATGACCGTCAGCACGCAGTCGACGGGGCCGGGAATGTCGCTGACGCGCTTGTAGCATGTCAGCCCGTCGATCTCGCCGCCGGCCGGATTCACGGGATGGATGGCGCCGGGAAAACCGCCCTGACGCAGATAGGCGAGCGCGGCGGAGCCCTGTTTGCCTGCTGCGGCGGAGGCGCCGATGATGGCGACGGAACGGGGCTTGAACAGGGCGTCGAGGTTGGCGGTTTTCGCGGACGACAAAATTTCATTCCTTCATCAAGGCGCAGGGCGGCGAACCATCCGCCGCCCTGCCGTCATTCTCTTTGAACTCAGCGTCCCTGCCACACAGGCTCGCGCTTTTCGAGGAAGGCGCGCGCGCCCTCCTTGCGGTCTTCCGAATGATAGACGTCAGGCCCGGCGTCGAGCCTGATGCCCGCATGCAGCGGCAGGCCATGCGACTTGCGGAAGGTGAGCTTCATGCGTTGCAGGGACAGCGGCGCCGAACGGGCGATTTCGGCCGCGAGCGCCATGCCGACGCTCATCAACTGATCGGCGGGCGCGATCCGGTTGACGAGACCCCAGCGGTCCGCCTCCTCAAGCCCGATGCGCCGTCCCGTATAGAGCCATTCCATGGCGATGCCGGGCGGCACCATGGTCGGCAGGACCACGGAGGCGAAATGCGCGCCCATGCCGCGCCGCGCCTCCGGCACGCCGAAGAAGGCGTTGTCGGCGGCCACCCGCAGGTCGCAGGCTAGCGCCAGTTCGCAGCCGCCCGCCAGCGCAGGACCATTCACAAGCGCGATGAGCGGCTTGCGCGAGTCGATCATCACCTCATAGAGGCTGCGCTCGGGCTCATGCAGGGGGCCGCGATAGGTTCCCGTGGATTCATCGGTGGCGCGCGCATCCTTGAGGTCGGCGCCCGCGCAAAAGGCGCTGCCAGCGCCCGTGATCGCGACCACGGACACATCATTGTCGACATCGGCGGCGATGATCGCCTTGCGCAGGGCTTGCGAGAGGTCGCGCGAGAGGGCGTTGCGCCGGTCGGGGCGGTTGAGCGTCAGAAGACGGATCTTGTCTCTGGTCTCGATCTTCAGAATGTCAGCCTCGCTCATATCGTCTCCCCCTAGAGTTGCGCCCGCAGAAAGCGGCGGCCCGCCAGCGTCAGGATGACGAGCAGGCTTGTGTAGATGAGGCTCAAGGCCGAGACCTGAGCCCAGTTTCCATTCACATATTGTTCGTAGATGACGATGGAGAGCACGCGCGTCTTCGTGGTGTAGAGCAGCAAGGACGCGGTGAGTTCGCGCAGGCCCAGCACCACCATGAGGAAGGCGGAGGCGACCACGCCGCCGCGCACGAGCGGCATGGTGATCGTCTGGATGGCGCGCCGGCGCGTGGCGCCCGCGACCATGGCGGCGCTTTCGAGATCGTCATGCACCTGCCTGATGCTGGAGGACACCGTGCGGTAGCCCTGCGGCAGAAAGCGGGTGAGGAAGGCGATGACGAGGATGGCGATGGTGCCATAGACCGGCAAGGGCGCGCGCACCCAGGTCCAGAGAATCCCCAGGCCCATGACCAGCGCGGGAACCGCGAGAGGCGTCATGGCGAGATATTCCAGCATCTGGCGGCCCGGAAGCGTGCTGCGGTTCACCACATAGGACAGGGTGAAGAACAGCACTGATCCCAGCGCCGCCGTCGTCACGCCGGCGATGACGCTGTTGTAAAGGCTTTCATGGAAGGCGGAGCTGAAGATCGCCGCCTTCAGATGGACGAGGCTCATTTGCGATGTGTCGAACAGCGCGGCGGCGTCGCGAATGAAGAGATTGCTGCGCAGGGAGCCCTGCAGAAGAGCCGCCATCGGCAGGCCGACCGCGACAAAGGCGTAGAAACCCACAAGTCCGAAGGCCACCCAGCGCCAGCGCCCGAGCCTGATGGGCCGCACCTGCGCGCCCTTGCCGGTGAGCGTGCGATAATCGCGGCCCGCCAGCACCAGCCTTTGAAAGAAGATCAGCACAAAGACGATGCCGGTCAGCAGGATGCTCGCCGCCGCGGCCTGCGTCGGCTTCGCCGGCACCACGGACATGAGTTTGTAGATGCTGATCGACAGCGTCTCGATGCCCACGGGCGCGCCGAGGATCTGCGGCACCGGGAAATCCTCGGCCATCAGCACGGCGCAAAGCAGAAAGGAGCCTATGAGCGCAGGCTTCACCAGCGGAAAGGTCACGCGCCGCAGGTTACGCGCCATGGTTCCGCCATGCACGGCGGCGGCCTCCTCCATGTCGGCGTTGACCAGCGTCAGGGCGCTATAGAGGAAAATATAGGGATATGGCGCGTAATAGAGCCCATGCACGAAGGTGATGCCGGTCAGCGACTGCATCTGGATGCGCAGGGGCAGACCGATGTAATCGAAGATGAGGTTGAGATAGCCGCTCCGCCCCGACCCCAGCAGCGACCAGGTCACCGCCGCCACGAGCAGCGACATGAAGAGCGGCATCACGCCCGCCAGATGCACCAATGATTTTCCCGGCACATCCGTCCGCGCGGCCAGCCAGGCGAGACTGCAGCCGATCGCCATGGCCATGGCCGATCCGCCCAGCGAGACGATGAGGGTGTTGACGCAGGCGCGGCCAAGATCGGCGGACCAGAGGTCGGCGTAATTGGCGAGGGTGAAAGCGAGGTCGCGCTCGCCCGAAAAAGGAACCGCCGTGAGGAACGACGCATAGATCAACATGCCGAAGGGCACGACCACGAGCACCACGAGGATGGCGAGCAGCAGGCTCATCAATCCAAGGCCGCCGATGGTCTGGAAAAGGCTCCTGCTCATCGGCGCGGCGCCAGCAGGACCGCCGCAGGCGGCAGGATGAGTTGAACGCGCTCGCCAAGGCGGATCGGTCGCCCGACCGCAGGCGCATGGGCCTCCCAGACCGCGCCGCTGGGGGTGCGGATGCGGCACTGATGGAAGGAGCCCATGAAGCTGACGAGCGTCACCTCCCCTGCGATGCGCTCGCCCGCCGGGCCATCCGCCGCCCCCTCGGGCAGCACATGGATGTCTTCCGGACGCACGCAGACGGAAAAGGCGCCGTCTGTCGGCAGGGGATCGAGCGTTGCCAGCGCCGTGTCATGTCCATCGAGCGCCACGCGCCCTTCGCCCTGCGCATGGGCGTCGAAAATATTGCTGTAGCCAAGAAAATCCGCGATGGAGCTTGAGAGCGGCCGTCGATAGATCGAGACGGGATCGCCGCGCTGCACGACCTTGCCCTTCTGCATGACGGCGACTTCGTCGGCGATGGCGAGCGCCTCGCGCTGGTCATGCGTCACATAGACGCTGGTGATGCCGAACCGGGTCTGCAACTCCCGCAGCTGCACCCGCAGGTGATCGCGCAAGCGCGCGTCGAGATTGCTCAAGGGTTCGTCGAACAGCAGCACTGAAGGCCGCATGACGAGGCTGCGCGCCAGCGCCACGCGCTGCATCTGCCCGCCGCTGAGATAGCTTGCGCCCCGTTCGCCGAAACCCTCGAGCCCCACGAGCGACAGGGCCTCGCGCACGCGTTGTTCTTTCTCCGCGCGCGGCGTGCCCATCATGTCGAGGGGATAGGCGACATTCTCCTGCACCGTCATATGCGGCCAGATGGCGTAAGATTGGAAGACCATGCCGATGCGCCGTTCATGCACGGCGACGTTGATGTTGTAGGCGCGGCTGAAGACCGGCTTGCCCTTGATCCGGATCTCGCCCTCATGCGGCTCCTCAAGGCCCGCGATGCAGCGCATGGTCGTCGTCTTGCCGCAGCCGGAGGGGCCGAGCAGCACGAGCATGCCGCCATCAGCGACCTCGATGTCCACGCCATCGACCGCCCGCTGATCGCCATAGCTTTTCTTCAATCCGGCAATCTGGATCGACATCCATGCTCCATCCCGCAGACCAGCTTGTCGGCGCCGGTTCGCGGAAAACATGGCCCGCCCGATGGCTGAGGTCAACATCAGCCTCTGCAACCCAAGGCTGCACCTGCGGCCACGCGCGCATATTGGCCCCCTTGAACCCCCGCAGGCCGCTGTGCCATGCTGACGCAAAATTCAGGAGGCGACGCCGGTGACCGATCTTCCCTCAGAGGTCAGAATTGTAGAGGAAGGCCCACGCGAGGGATTCCAGTTCGAAAAAGGCGCCATCGCGACGGCCCGCAAGATCGAGCTGATCGACGCGCTTTCAACCACGGGTTTAAAACACATCCAGATCGTCTCCTTCGTCGACCCGCGCCGCGTGCCGGGCATGGCGGACGCTGAAGATGTCGTGCGCGGCATCACGCCTGCGGAGGGCGTGACTTACACGGGGCTCTGGCTGAACGACAAAGGCTTCGAGCGCGCCCTCGCGACCCAGCGCCTCAAGGTGTCCGGCACCATCACGGTCGGCGCCTCGGACGCTTTCCTCAAGCGCAACCAGAACCGCACGATCAAGGAGCAGATCGCGTCGCAATACGCCATGACGGCACGCTACAAGGAGCTTGGCGTGCCCGTGACGCGCGGCGGCATGATGGCGGCCTTCGGCTGCAACTTCGAGGGCGACATACCCGTTCAGCGGGTGGTCGAACTCGTCGGCGAAATCCTGGCGGTGGCCGAGGCCAATGGCGTCGGCCTCGAATATGTGTCGCTGGCCGACACCATGGCCTGGGCGACGCCCCTCGCCATCAAGCGTGTGGTGGGCGCCGTGCGCGAGAAATACCCGGACATCGAACTCTCCCTGCATCTGCATGACACGCGCGGCCTTGGCCTCGCCAACGCCTATGCGGGCCTCGAGATGGGCATCCGGCGGTTTGATGCGGCGGTGGCGGGCCTTGGCGGCTGCCCCTTTGCGGGCCATGCAGGCGCGGCGGGCAACATCTGCACCGAGGACTTCGTTCTGATGTGCGAGGAGATGGGAATCGCCACAGGCGTCGACCTCGACGCGCTCATTGACTGCGCGCTTCTGGCTGAGGACATCGTCGGCCACCCCCTGCCCGGCGCGGTGATGCGGGGGGGAACCCTCGCGCGGCTGCGGGCGGCGAAGCAGGCCAATTGATGACGCGTATAAAGAGAAATGATGAAGGGGAGCTCCTCATATGAATGACGCTGATCTTGCCGGCGAAGGCCTTGCGATGGTCCCGGTCGGGAACGACTTTCCGGAAATCCGCGAAGCCGTCCGCGCCATCTGCCGCAACTTTCCCGGCGAATACTGGCGCAAGCTGGAGGACACCGGCGCCTATGCGAAGGAATTCGTGGCGGCGCTCACCGAGGCGGGCTTCCTTTCGGCGCTGATCCCCGAGGCCTACGGCGGCTCGGGCCTGCCGCTGCGCGCGGGCGGCGTGATCCTGGAGGAGATCCACGCCTCCGGCTGCTCGGGCAACACCTGCCATGCCCAGATGTATATGATGGCCATGCTCGTGCGTTATGGTTCGGATGAGCTGAAGAAGCGCTACCTTCCCGGCATCGCCTCGGGGGAGGTCCGCTACCAGTCCTTCGGCGTGACCGAGCCCACCACGGGCTCCGACACCCTCAAGCTCAAGACCCGCGCGGTGCGCGACGGCGACCACTACGTCGTCAATGGCCAGAAGATCTGGACCTCGCGCGCGCTTCATTCCGACCTGATGACCCTGCTCGTGCGCACCACGCCGGTCGATCAGGTCAAGCGCCGCACGGATGGCTTGTCCGTGCTGCTGGTCGACATCCGCGAATCCCTCGGCAAGGGCCTGACCATCCGCCCCATCGAGACCATGGTGAAGCACCAGACCAACGAGGTCTTCTATGACAATCTGCGGGTGCCCGTGGAGAATCTCATCGGCGTCGAGGGCTCGGGCTTCAAGCACATTCTCGAAGGCATGAACTCCGAGCGCATCCTCGTCTCCCACGAGTCCCTTGGCGACGCCCGCTATTTCATCGAGAAGGCCACGAACTACGCCAAGGAGCGCGTCGTCTTCGGGCGGCCCATCGGCCAGAATCAGGGAATCCAGTTCCCCATCGCCCGCGCCTATTCCGAATGGCGGGCGGCCGATCTCATGGTGCGCACGGCGGCGGCGAAATTCCAGGCGGGCCTGCCCTGCGGCGAGGAGGCGAACCTGTCGCGCCTCATGTCCTCGGAAGCCGCGTGGAATGCGGGCGAGGCCTGCATGCAGACCCATGGCGGCTTCGCCGTGGCGCGCGAATATGACATCGAGCGCAAATGGCGGTCAGCGCGCGTCCAGCGCATCGCCCCCATCTCGACCAACCTCATCCTGGCCTATATCGGCCATGGCGTGCTGGGCTTGCCCAAGTCCTACTGAGGGCGAGACCCACGGGCGAGGGCCGCGACGGGGCGGCCCTGGTCCTGGGAAACCGCGCCCGCAATCAAGTTTTGTGTTTGGCGGGCCCGGCCATAAGATGGTCCCCAGACCGGGGGCCGGCCCCCGCCAGGATAAGACGAGGAAATCATCAATGTTGTTCGGCCTCTACGCGCCCATTCCCATGGCCACCGTCGGCTCGGCCGAGGTCGCCAAGGCCCATGCGGAGGCGTTGAATCCCCTGCCCCCCGGCACGCGGGACCTGCAACTCGATCATTCGACCGATCTCGTGGTCGCCGCCGACCGGGCGGGCTTCGACATCTGCCTCTTCGCCGAACGCCACCTTGGCAGCGACCTCTCGGCATGGCTCCTTGCGGGCGCAGTCGGCGCGCGCCTCGAGCAGATGCGGGCCCTCGTCGCCATTCATCCGGGCCTGCTCGATCCCGTCCTCGCCGCCAAGATGGCGGTCTCGCTCGACCGCATGTGCAAGGGCGGCATGGCCTTCAACATCGTCAACGGCTGGTTTGATGAAGAATTCAAGATGTTCGGCGGCACGATCCTGCATGGCGCAGAGCGCTACAAGCGCGCCACCGAATTCATCGAGGTGATGCGCGGCCTATGGGAGAACGAGACCTTCTCCTACGAAGGGGATTTCTTCCGCTATGAGAACGCGCGCCTGCTCCTGAAGCCGGGCCACGGCAAATCGCCCGAAATCTTCTCGGTGAGCGCGGGCGACGAAGGCCGCGACTTCATCGCCAAGACCTGCGACTGGTGGTTCATCAACTATCCCAAAGACGCCGAGAACGCCGACGACGTCATGCGCGGCGTCGAAAGCTCCGTGACGGACATGCGCAAGCGCGCCGAGCGCGAGGGCCGGACCGTGCGTTTCGGCATGAACCCCTTCGTCGCGGTCGAGAAGGATGAGGAGACCGGCATCCGCAGAACTCTCGAAGAAGTGATGAAATACGATCCCGAGCCCGATGAGCGCAAGATGAAGCGGCGGATGCTGCCCCCGCTGAAGGCCGGACTGATCGGCACGCCGGAGCAGATCCATGCGCAGCTGCGCAGATACCACGACCTTGGGCTTGAGCTTATCCTTTGCAAGATGATCCCGACTGTGGAAAACATCCGGCGCATCGGCGAGGAAGTGGTCATTCCCGGCCATCAGATCAACTGACGGGTCAAGGCCCAAGCCTCGGCGAGACCCCGCTGGCGCCGCCGCGCGCCAGCGGCGACGCTGGTTTCGGCCGACAAAAATCTTGAATTGAGCACAATCTTCAGTAATGGAAGACGGCTCGCGTCGCCGGACCATCCGGCGAAGGGCTGGGGCCCCGAGCGAGCCAGTGGAGGGAGAATCCCATGCCGAATGGGCATACGCTCGTGGAGACACGGGCTTTGATCATGCGTTTCGGGCCGGTCACTGCGGTGGATGGAATTTCGTTTTCCGTCGATCGCGGCGAGGTTGTGGGCTTTCTTGGGCCCAACGGGGCAGGCAAATCCACCACGATGAAGATCATTGCGGGCTTTCTGGAGCCCACGTCCGGCGCGGCTTTCGTCGCAGGCCATGACACGCGTCTGGATCCGATCCCCGCGCGCCGCCACCTTGGCTATCTGCCCGAGGGCGCCCCCGCCTATCCCGACATGACCGTGGCCGATTTTCTGGGCTTTGTGGCCAGCCTTCGCGGCCTCACCAGCCGCCAGACCAGCAACCGCCTCGCCGAACTCGTGGAGAGCATCGACCTCGCCGAGGTCTGGAACCGCCGCATCGAGGCCCTGTCCAAGGGCTACAAGCGGCGCGTCGGCATCGCCATGGCCCTGGTCCATGACCCTGACGTGCTGATCCTCGACGAGCCGACCGATGGTCTCGACCCCAATCAGAAACATGAGATGCGCACGCTCATCCGCGCCCTCGCGCCCAGCAAGGCGATCATCGTCTCGACGCATATCCTTGAAGAGGTCGAGGCCATCTGCACGCGCGCCATCGTCATCGCCCGCGGCAAGATGCTGGCCGACGCGACCCCCGCCGAACTGCTGGCCCGCGCGCCCGAGCGCCACGGCGAGGATCACCAGATGGTGAAGACCACCCGGCTCGAGGACGCCTTCCGTCACATCACGCTCGAACAGGCGGGAGTCTGATCGCGATGACAAACTTCCTCACCATCTTCCGCCGCGAGTTTTCGGCCTATTTCGCGACCCCCCTCGCTGCGGTGTTTCTGGTCGTCTTCGTGGCCCTGTCCTCGGGCATGACCTTCTTCGTCTCCGGCTTCTTCGACCGGGCGCAGGCTGACCTCTCCTCCTTCTTCACATGGCTGCCCTGGCTCTTCCTCGTGCTCATGCCCGCCATCGGCATGCGGCTTTGGGCGGAAGAGCGGCGGCTTGGCACGATCGAACTGCTGATGACCCTGCCGGTGCAGCCCTGGCTCTTCGTCGTCGCCAAATGGGCGGCGGCCTTCGCCTTCGCGGGCCTCGCCCTCGCGCTCACCATGCCTCTGTGGGTGACGGTGAACGTGCTCGGCAGCCCAGACAATGGCGTGATCCTCGCCTCCTACATCGGCGCATGGCTGATGGCGGGCGCCTTTCTGGCGATCTCGGCCTGCATTTCGGCGCTCACGAAAAATCAGGTTCTGGCCTTCATCGGCGCGGTGATCGTCGGCTTCATCTTCGTGATGGCGGGCTTCGACCTCGTGCTCTCGGCCGTGCGTCCCTGGGCGCCGGACGCTCTCGTGCAGGCCATCGCCGCCATGTCCTTCATCGGCCATTTCCAGCGGATCACGGACGGCGTCTTCGAGGCCTCCGCCCTTGTCTTCTTCGCCTCCCTGATCAGCTTCGCGCTCTGGCTCAATGTCCAGATCCTCGACGCGCGCAAGGCTTCGTGAGGGCCCCATGAACGCCAGAACATTCACCACCGGCCGTCTCGTCGTCATCGCCGCCCTTCTGGGCGCGGTCACCTTCGTCTGCGTCAACATGCTGGGAACCCAGCTTCTGCGCGGCGCGCGGATCGACCTCACCCAGCAGAAGCTCTATTCGCTGAGCGATGGCACCCGCAAACTCATCGGCGCCATGCAGGAGCCGGTGCGGTTCCGCTTCTTCATGTCGTCGGGCCTGACGCGCGAAGCCCCGCAGATCGCGGCTTTCGCCTCCCGCGTGCGCGCCATGCTCAACGCCTATGTGGCGGGCTCGCAGGGCAAGATCATTCTCGAAGTGATCGACCCCAAGCCCTATTCCGAAGAAGAAGACCGCGCGGTCGCCTTCGGCGTCGCGCCCATCAACTCGGGCTCGGGCGACCGGCTCTTCTTTGGGCTCGCCGCCACCAATTCGACGACCGGCAAGGCGACCATCGGCTCCTTCTCGCCCGACCGCGAAGCCTTCCTGGAATATGACCTCACCCGCCTCGTCGCCGAACTCGACCGTCAGGGCAAGGCCGTGGTCGCCATCCTCGACGGCATGAACCTGCAGGGCAATCCGCAGCTTGGAACCCGCGAGCAGCAGGTTCTCGTCCAGATGAAGCAGTTCTTCGATGTGAAGATGCTGGAGCCGGGCGCGGACAAACTGCCCGAGAAGACCCGCGTCCTCATGGTCGTGCATCCGCAGGGCCTGCAGGAAAAGACCCTCTACATGATCGACCAGTGGGTGATGAAGGGCGGCGCCACGCTGATCTTCGTCGATCCCGCCGCCGAGAACCAGATGGGCCCGCGCGGCGCCCCGCCGCCGGACACATCCTCCAATCTCGCGCCGCTCTTCGAGGCCTGGGGCGTGGGCTACGACCCCAAGCGGGCTGTGGCCGACGCAGGCTTCGCCCTGCAGACCGAGCGCATGATCAACGGCCGCCCGACCCCCATGAGCAACCTGCCTTGGATCGCTGTGCATGACGAGGGCCTGCGCAAGGATGACGCGATCCTCGCCCAGCTCGCGGCCATGGTCTTCACCACGACAGGCTCCTTCGAGACGACGAAGCCCGGCGTGAGCCTGCGGCCTCTGGTCACCGCCTCCTCCAAGGGCGGCACCCTGCCCGTCGAGGACATGAAGGACCGGCAGGCGGATTTGCGCCTGCAGCTCGTCAAGGTCGTGCGCGGCGCCTCTTCGCCGGTCATCGCCGGCCGCCTGACCGGCGCCATCGAAAGCGCCTATCCCAAGCGCCCCGAGGGGCTTGAGGCTGAGGGCGAGCATGTCGCCAGAAACACCAGCCCGCCGAATGTGATCCTCGTGGGCGACGCCGACATCCTCATGGACCGCACCTGGGTCCAGCGGCGCAATGTGCTGGGCTCGGAGGTCGCGCAGGCCTTCGCCAACAACGGCGATTTCATCGTCAACGCCATCGAGCAGATGTCCGGCGGCGTGGCTTTGGCGGATCTGCGCGGGCGCGGCGTGTCCTGGCGTCCCTTCGAGCGCATCAAGGAGATCGAGGCGCAGGCGAACGAACGCTACCGCGCCAAGGAGCTCGCGCTGCAGGAGAAGCTGAAAGACCTCGAACAGAAGCTTCAGGAAGTCGGGCGCGGCGGCCAGCAGGCCTCCGAAGTGCTGACCCCCAAGCAGATGGAGATGATCAACAAGTTCCGCACGGACCTGCTCGCCACCCGCGAGGAGCTGCGCGCCACGCAGTTCGCTCTGCGCACCGATGTGGACAGCCTCAAGAACACGATCATCGCCCTCAATGTGGCGGGCGTTCCCTTGCTGATCGGCGTGGCGATGCTGCTGCTCGTCTTCCGCCGCAAGAAGCGCGCCCTGCCCCGCAAAGACGCCTGACTGGAGAGCGCCATGAACCTCAAGCAAACAGGCATTCTCGCTGTCGTGGCGGCTGCGGCGGTCCTCGCCACCGCCGTCAGTCAACACGCTTCGACCCAGGGTTTCGCCACGGACAAGCGCGGCGAGACCGTGTTCCCCAATATGGTTGGCAAACTGAACGACGTCGCCAGCGTCACCATCCGCGACCATGAGAAGACCTTCACGGTCGAAAAACGTGACGATGGTTTCGTGGCGAAGGACTCGAGCTATCCGGTGAAGGGAGACCTCTTCCGCGACCTCGCCGTGGGCGTGGCCATGCTCGCCTATGAAGAGACCAAGACCGCGACGCCCGCCCGCTACGCCGATCTTGGCCTCGCAGAGCCCGGCGCGGCGCCGGATGCGGTCGGCCGGCTCGTGACCCTCAGGGACGCCAAGGGTGCGACCATGGCCAGCGTCATCGTCGGCAATCGCGACGCCACAGTGGGCGGCGCGCGCGGCGGGCTCTATCTGCGCCTGCCCGATCAGCCGCAGACCTGGGTGGCGCGCGGCGATCTGCGGGTGCCTGCGCCCCACACGGCCTGGTTCGAGATCAACCTGACCAATCTCAACCGCGACGCCCTCGCCGAGCTCAGGATCAATGGCGGCGGGCTGGACGAGATTCAGGCCGCCTCCCCCAAGAAGGGCGAGGACATCAAGCTCGCCAATGTCCCCGAGGACAGGGAAGCCGACACCTCCAAGGTGATGCGCCTCTCCTTCATGGTCGATCCCATCTCCTTCCAGGATGTGCGCAAGCAGGAAGGCGCGCCAGCCCCGGACGCGCGCACCCTCACCGTGACCTCGCGCAACGGGGTGCGGATCACCGCCACGGTGCTGGGCGCCATCGCCGACGGCTGGGTGCGCTTCAAGGTCGAGCCGACCTCCGACGAGGGCAAGGCCGAGGCGGACGACCTCAAGAAGAAAATGGAAGGCTTCGACTTCAAGCTGGGAGCCAACGAGATCGAGATGCTCGGCTGGGGCATGAAGGACGTGACGACAGAGCCGAAGAAGTGAAGGGACCGGCGGCGGCTAAAGGCCGCCGACCTCAAGCTTCTTGCCCAAAGCGTCCATGCGCGGCTCAATTCCCGCCTTGCGCATCTCGTCGAGCCATTCGGCATGGATGCGCGGATCCTGATCCTCGAACTCGATCTGGTTCCCGCCTTCCTTGATGCTCATGGATGAGCGCTGCTTCTTGCCCTTCTCGCCGATCATCGTCTGGCGTTTTTGCGTCGTGAAGGGATAGCGCACATTGCCGATGCCCATGGCGAGGTAACGGGCCGGCTCGTGGCTTGTGTTGAAATGCTGATGGATCTGGCTCTGGCACGGCGGAAACACCACGCCATGACGCCATTCGATGCGCGTGTAATCCTTGTCGCCGTCATACCACAACAGCGAATAGCCATGGCCGGTGACGCAGATCACATGGGTGCCGGGTCCGTGCCTATGGGCTTTCTTGTAGGTGCCGACCGGCATTTCCGACATGTGGCCGGACATGATTCCATCGGCGAGGACGAATTTGATGTTGCTCGAACCGCCGCCCCGGTCCGCATATTCATGCAGTTTGATGCTGGCCATGTCCGGAACGAAATTCGTCTCCCACAGATGATTGCCCGGACGAATGGGAATGAAGTCGCCTTCGCCCGAATAATAGCTTTCCTTGCCCGCGCGCTCCTGAAAGCTGAAGGGATTGTCGAAGATGAAGGCCTCGTTGTGGAAGGTGTTCATGATGAGCGGCATGTTGGTCGTGGTGACGATCAAGGCGCGCTCGCGGCCATCGGCGTTGAAATGCCGATGGGGCATGTTCATGGGAATGGAGAACATGGCCTTCGGGGACCATTCAAAGCTGCGCTTTGAGCCGTCCGGCAATTCGATCTGGGTGCTGCCGTGGCCCTCGAGGACATAATATAAATCTTCATAAAGATGCCGCATCGGCGCGCTCGAGCCGCCCGGCGCGATTTCAAAAAGGAACATGTTGCAGAAATCGCCCCGCCCCTTGAGATGCACGGCGGCGCCATTCGTTCCCACGCGGGCCCAGGGCCCGGTCTCGACAGCGAAGAGATCAATGGCGTAATCGCCTTCGATGACAGGCATGCCCTCGGCATTGACCCAATCGAGATAGGGATCAATCCCGTAACGCGGACCTGCGGTCGCCTCGCTCATTCTGCGCCTCCCTGACGGTCTTTTTAAGGTCCGCGCCCGGATGACCCCGCAGAGCGTGACAAGCGCAGAATGCTATGTCTTTAATTTGCAACACCCGTCGCCCCAAGGCAACAAGCGGCGGGTAAAAAACCATCGCAGATAAAAAACCATCGGAGGACAGGGTGCGAAAGAGAGCCAGACCGATCACCGCCCTCATCCTGTCCGTGGCCTTCGTCATCGGCGCCGCCAGCACGCAAGCCGCAGCGGTGGAGAACCCACTGACCTATGCCGGGCCGGACCGGCAGCACGTCCTGATCGAGGGGGCGCGCGGTGAAGGCGAACTCGTCTTCTACTCCGCCATGATCGTCAATCAGGCTTTGCGGCCGGTGTCCGAAGCCTTCATGAAGAAATATCCCTTCATCAAGCTGACCTATTGGCGCGCAGAGTCGTCGGGCATCTTCACCAAGCTCTCGGCTGAAGCCAGGGCCGGCAAGGTGATGGCCGATGTGGTGGAGGGCACGGGGGTTGGCGAATCCGTCATTCAGGCCGGCCTCGCCCAGCCCTACGCCACTCCCGCCCTCGCCGACATTCCCGCAGCCTATCACGACCCCAACAACCTCTGGACGCCCACCCGCCGCAGCTTCTTCGGCGCCGCCTACAACACCAGGCTGACGCCGCTTGCGGAGGCGCCGAAGACTTATGAAGACCTGCTCGATCCCCGCTGGAAGGGCCGCCTCGCCTGGCACGCAGGAAGCGCCAGCGGCGCCGATCTCTTCGTCACCAATCTGCGCAAGAACTGGGGCGACGAGCGCACGCAGGACTATCTGCGCAAACTCGCGGACCAGAGGGTCGCGGGCCTCAGCGGCTCAAGCGCGCGCAGCCTCGTGGACCGTGTGATCGCCGGGGAAGTCGGCCTCGGGCTCAACATATTCGCCCATCATCCGCTCATCAGTCAGGCCAAGGGCGCGCCCACGAGCTCCATCCTGATGAATCCGGTCGCCTCCACGGTTGGGACGATGATCGTGCCCAAGGGCATCCGCCATCCCCACGCGGCCATGCTTCTGGTCGACTTCATCCTGTCCAGAGAGGGCCAGACCATTCTGGCGGGGGCCGGTTATTTCCCGACCCACAGGGATGTGGCGACGCGACCCGACATCGCGCCGATCACAGATGCGCTCGCTCGCCTCACAGAGAATTTCATCTCGCCGGAAGATCTGGTGAAATACACCGCCACCTCCGAAGAAATGCTGTCGGCGACGATGGGGAAATGAGGGCTGGCGGGGGGCTTTGCGCCCCCCGGCCCTGTTCTACTTCGCAGCCGCCTTCAACTTTGCGACATCCGCCTCGCTGCGGGGCGACATGACGGCGATCTTACGCAAGCGCGAATAGGGAATGACGACCTGCATGGGTTGCCCCTCCTTCTCAAGGATGGAGATGTAGCGGGTCTCCGTGCCGCGTGAGGGCAGATCATAGAAGGTCCATTTGCCCGCAGCCGGATCGTATTTCGTGACCTGATCGGTCGCCCAGAGATTGGTCCAGGCCGCATGGCTGTTATCCACGGCGATATGATAGGGCTGCTGCGATTCAGGCTTCGGCAGTTCGATCAGCTTGACCTCGGAGGTCTTGGTGTCGATGCGGGCATAGTTGCCGCCAAAGGAGTTCGCCACCCAAAGCACATCAGCGTTCTTGTCCGTCCCCATGCGACGCGGGCCCTGCGCCCAGGGGAACGGCGAGTTGAAGTCGACGGGCTTGTAGCTCTTGTAATATTCCTTGTCTTCAGCCGTCAGCCACTGCATCTCCTTTTCGACCGGCGGCAATTTCAACTCCGTGGTCTTGCCAGTGGACACGTCGCCCTTCTCGATGAAGTCCTGCGACATGCCGGCCCACCAGCCATTGCCATCGCGGTCGGAGGCGACGCCATAGACATTGATCGTGCCATGGGCGTTCTTATAAGTGACGGATTTGAACTCCGTGAACTTCTCCGCCACCGGATCAAACCGCAGCGCCCCATCGGGACTTGTGACCCAGATCTGGCCCTTGCCGTCGAAGTCGAGCGAGCCTGCCGTATAGGACATGGACTCCGGCGGGACATATTTCACCAGCGACTGCGTCTTTGGATCGATCTTCACCAGCCCCTGCCTCTGGCCACGCGCGGCCGAGGGGCGCGAGTTGAACCAAAGATAGCCCTGGGCGTCGCGGATGATGCCGTGGGAATTGCTGGCGAAGCCGTTGGACTCCTTCATGGTGAAGGTCTTGGTCTCGCCGGTCTTGGCATCCGTGCGGGCGACGGTTTCGGTATGAGTGGGAAGCGCCTGCGTCCACCAGATGTTGCCGTCAAGATCGAGCTGGGCGTCGTGCACGCCATTGGCGCGGTTCATGCCCGAAGGCGTGCCAAGCGACCAGTCCGAGCCATTGTGGGGCAGGTATTTATAAGGCAGGCCCGACCCCTCGGGCAGCGGCACGTCATATTCGCGGAACACGACGCGCGCGGCTTCCCCGGAGGGGCGCGGGCGCAGGTCGAACTTCATCGAGCTTTCACCCGGTCCCCGCGCTCTCGCAAGATAGGCGGCGAGCTCCTTCTGGTTTCGCTCAATATTCCCGTTGAGCTCGCGCTCGGGCACATGAACGCCCAGCACATTGACCTGCTTCATCAGGTTGAGGATGGCGAACCATCCTGCTTCGTCAAACTTGTGCTGCAACGGATAGCTGGCCGTATGGCAGCCCGTGCAATTTCCTCGCACGATGTTCTTCAGGCGCTTGTCTTCCGGAGTGGCGTCGGGAAGAGCGGCGAGCAGCTCATCGCCAGGAAGCTGACGCACCCAGTCGGCGAGCGGCTTCATGTCGAAATTTTGCGCCCGGTTGGCGGAAAGATCGACGGACGCCCTGGCCGTGTCGAACGTCACCGCCTGCGCCCAGACATTGTATTTTCCGGCGGGAAGCGGCGGGAAGACATATTCGCCCGCCTCGTCGGAAAAGACGGAGGTTGTGATGGTGGACCCTTCGGCCTTCGCCGAAATCGTGACGCCGCCCATCTTCTCGCCAGTTGGAGATTTGACCGCCCCCCAGAGCATGGAATCGGCGGCGAAGGCGCTGGTTGAGGCCAGAAACGCCGCGCCAAACGCTGTGCTGAGAGCTGTGGCCCCGCGCAGGAAAGAAATCAGCTTCATTGTCGCCTCCTGTCAGCGAGCGTTGGTGGCGGGAGCGCCGGACGGCGCAGAATGCGCGGCGGCGGACGCGGGGGCATGAGCGGAAGGCGCAGGCGGCGGCGGGAGCAGCTTCAGATAGTCGACGATGGCGTCGATCTGCGCCGCTGTATAATTATATTTGAAGCCGGGCATGTTCGCAGACCCATTGGCGATCTGGGTCTTCGCCTGCGCCTCGTTAGCGCCCTCGACGGTCGATTTCGACAGTTGCGGCCCAAAAAGCGCCGCAGTGATCAGCGGCTTGGTATGGCAGACGCCGCAGGACTGCTGGAAAAGGCGCCGCCCCTCAGCCTGAACGGGATTGAGCTCGGCAGGCCCAAAAGCCTGATCTTCCGCCGCCTGAGCGCCAATAGCGCCCACCATCAACAGGGCTGTCGCCCACCCCAGCTTCATGGTTCCCTCCCAGGATTGATCGTCGCCGACGACGCAAGGCCGACGATTGCAACAAAGCGTGTTCGCTCCACGCTCAATCTGCGCCCACCCGCGAAAAATGACAATCCCGTGAGCAGGGCGTGATGAGGAACGAGGCCTGAGAAAACTGGGGAATGCTGGTGCTGAATTTATGAGTTTTATAAATTTAAATAAATTTATTTAATTTTTTAAAAAGTTATTTCAATTCAGAAAAACTTGAATAATATTATTTGCTATCAAAATCATTTGGATAAGTGTGAAAAAATGGCGATGCGGGGAAGGCCGAAAGCGCCGGGGATGGTTCAGATCTGTTTCCGGGTTCCGAACGATGTGGCTGACTTCATTCGGGAGATGTCGACCCTGAATGACCGTCAGCCCGGCGCGGAGCTGGCGCGCATGCTGCGCCCGCTCATGGAGGTCGAGCGGAAACGGCGAGCCTGGGAGCAGCAGCAACGGACCCCGATCCGCCCCCCCGACGCTTCTGAGGCGCCTCCCGCAAAGCGCGCCGGCAAAAAGCAGAAGTTTCCCGCGATGGCGCAGGAGCAAAGCCTGGAGCCGGACCTCTTTGGCGCGGCGCCTGCCGATCCGCCGGGCTCTGGGGGCTGAAGCCAGAGCCTGCGCACCTGAATCCGCAGGGCGGCGGCTGCAAGCCGCCCAAAAGTCCGCCTTGCGCAGCCCGCCAATCACGGCCATCCTGTCCCGATAATGATCGGGGAGGGATCCATGCCAACCAAACGGCCAACCAAACGCGCGCTTTTCTGCGCCGCTGCGCTGCCCTTGTTGCTCGCCGCTGCCCCTGCCCTCGCCATCGAGGCCGCCTGCGAGGGCTATAAGCCCGCCGTGATCGGGGGCCCCGTCCCCGCGCCCGATTCCGACACGGTCGCGATCCGCTGGCTCGCCAACGCCAATTACGAATTCGCCTACAAGGGCAAGGTCTATCTCTTCGACGCCTATTTCAACCGCAAGGCGCGCAGCCATGATGTCGGCTTCAAGGCCGAGCAGGTGAACCGGGCGGACGCCGTCTTCGTCTCCCACGCCCATTTCGACCATATCTCCGACGTCGGACCTGTGGCGAAGCAGACCAGAGCGCCCATCGTCGGCTCGGAGATCACAGTCAAGGAGGCCATCCGGCTTGGCGTGCCCAAGGAGCAGACGGTCGTCGCCAAAGACGGCGACCAGCTCAAATTCGGCGACGCCACCATCGACATCGCGCTCGCCCGCCACAGCACCATTCAGGACGGCCTGCAGGCCGCGCTGGGGCAGGTCTATGCGGTCGACACCCGCCCCGATACGCCCGAGGAGAAGACCCTCACCGCCTATGTGCGCTCGCTCGGCAGCAACGATCCGGACATCATCGACAAGGGCACCCTCGCCTTCGCCATCACCTTCCCCGGCGGCTGGAAGGCCGTGATGGTGGGCAGCGCCGGGCCGGTGACTGAGGGCGATCGGGAGCTCGCCAAAAGGATCGGCCCCGTCGATCTCGCCATCGTCGCCTACCAGCCCCATGCGGTCGCCGAACGGCAGATCGCCGACACCTGGCCGCTCATCGAGCTTTTCAAGCCCAAGCTCTTCCTGCCCGCCCATCACGACGCCAGCTTCGGCACATGGCTTGACCTCGGCCTTGAGCCCCTGTTCCTGAAGCTGCGCGAGGAGATGCCCGGCGTGAAGTTCCTGGCCCCGCTCTATCGCTCCCCCATCTGCATCGCCGCCACGGGCGCGCAGAAAGGCGAGGTCACCTCGTTCAAATACTGAGGGCGCGAAGCCTTGCGCGGCGCGGGAAGGCCCCGCGCCGCTGGACCGAATTGGCCCTGAAAGCCCCCCGGAAGGCTGAGTTTTGATCCAACCGCCCATCTGCTAGGGTGGGCGGGTTCGATCGGCGGTGAGGCCAGATGCATCAAATTCTTCCCATCATCATGTGCGGCGGGTCGGGAACCCGCATGTGGCCGGAATCGCGGGAAAGCCTGCCCAAGCAATTCATTCCCCTGCTGGACACGCTCTCCACCTTCCAGCGCACGGTCCTGTGCCTTTCCGCGCCCATCTTCGAGCGCCCGATCATCCTGACCAACCGTGAATATCGCTTCCTCGTGGCCGAGCAGCTGGCGCAGATCGGCAAGGAAGCGGAGATTGTTCTGGAGCCCATCCGCCGGGATTCAGCCGCGGCGGTTGCGGTCGCCGCCGAGCTTGCGCTTCAGCATGGGCCTCAGACCATCGTGGGCGTCTTCGCGGCCGACCATATGGTGCGCCAACCCGAGGTGCTGGCCGCGCTCTGCGCCGATGGCGCCAGGGCCGCCGCCGAGGGCCATATCGTCACCCTCGGCATAACGCCCGATCATCCCGCCACCGGCTATGGCTACATCCAGCCCGGCGAAACGCTGGAGAAGATCCCCAGCCTTCGCCAGGTGCGCGCCTTCGTCGAAAAGCCCGCCGAGGAAACGGCGAGGGCCTATATAGCCGACGGCTATCTGTGGAATTCCGGCAATTTCCTGTTCCGCGCCGACATCATGCGCGAGGAGCTTGCAGCCTTCGAACCGGCCATCGCACAGGCGGCGGCGCAGGCTGTCGCAGCCTCGAAGCTCGACCTGCAATTCCGGGTTCTCGATCTTGAGGCGCTCACGGGCTCGCCCCGCACCTCCATCGACTATGCGGTGATGGAGCATACCAGGCGCGCGGTCGTGCTCCCTGCGGACATCGGCTGGTCGGATGTCGGCACATGGTCGACCGTCCAGGATCTGTCGCTGCGGGACGCAGACGGCAACTGCATCCTTGGCGACGGCGTCATCATGGGCGCCCGCAATGTGATGGTGCGCTCGCCCGAACGACTGACCGCGGTCGTGGGCGTCAGCGACGTCATCGTGGTGACGACCGCGGACGCCACGCTGGTGCTCGACGCCGCGCAGGCCCACAAGGTCAAGGATCTCGTCGCCGAGCTGAACGCCCGGGGCCGCAAGGAAGCTTTGGAGCACACCCGCATCTACCGGCCCTGGGGCTATTACCAGACCATCGACCTTGGCGACCGCCATCAGGTCAAGCGCATCGTCGTGCGCCCCAATGGACGCCTGTCCTCGCAGAAGCATTTCCATCGGGCCGAACATTGGGTCGTCGTGCGCGGCAGCGCGGAGGTCACGATCAACGGCGAGGTCAAGGCCCTGCACGAGAACGAGTCGATCTTCCTGCCCATGGGCGCGGTCCACCGGCTGGCAAACCCCGGCAAGATCGACCTCGAGCTGATCGAGGTGCAGACCGGATCCTATCTGGGCGAAGACGACATCGTTCGTTTCGACGACGTCTACAACCGGGTTTGAGACGCCCGCAGGCCATTTCCGAGGGGGCGGCGCCGTGGTAAGAGCGCGGGCCGCAGCCTCCGAAGGAATCCTGATGTCCGCACCCGTCGTCACCCGCTTCGCACCCTCCCCCACCGGATTCCTGCATATCGGCGGGGCGCGCACGGCGCTGTTCAACTGGCTCTACGCGCATCGCTTCGGCGGCAAGATGCTGCTGCGAATCGAGGACACCGACCGCGAGCGCTCCACGACGGAGGCCATCGACGCAATCATCGAGGGCATGAAGTGGCTTGGCCTCGATTGGGACGGGGAGGTCGTCTATCAATATTCCCGCGTCGAACGTCACCGCGAGGTCGCCGGACAGCTTCTGGCCAGCGGCATGGCCTATCGCTGCTACGCAACCCAGCAGGAGCTGGAGGAGATGCGCGAGAAGGCCCGCGCCCTCAAGCTGCCGCCCCGCTATGACGGGCGCTGGCGCGATCTGGGCGACGCCGAAGCGGCGGAGGCCGAGGCGCGCGGCCTCAAGCCCGTCATCCGCCTGAAGGCGCCCCAGACCGGCGAAACCGTGATCGAGGATCAGGTGCAGGGCCGCGTCGTCTTTCCGAACAAGGACCTCGACGACCTCGTCCTGCTGCGCTCGGACGGCAACCCCACCTATATGCTGGCCGTGGTGGTGGACGACCACGACATGGGCGTGACCCATATCATCAGGGGGGACGACCATCTGACCAACGCCGCCCGCCAGACTCATATCTATCAGGCGCTGGGCTGGAGCGTGCCGGTCATGTCCCATATCCCGCTCATCCATGGGGCGGACGGCGCGAAGCTCTCCAAACGCCACGGGGCGCTGGGCGTCGACGCCTACCGGGCCATGGGCTACCTGCCCGCCGCCCTGCGCAACTATCTGGTGCGGCTGGGCTGGAGCCATGGCGATCAGGAATTCTTCTCGACGCAGGAGATGATCGCGGCCTTCGACCTCGGCCATATCGGCCGCTCGCCGGCGCGCTTCGATTACGCCAAGCTCGAGAATATGAACGGCCATTATATGCGCGCGGCCTCCGACGCCGATCTGACGGACGCGCTGGTGGCGACCCTGCCCTATCTGCCGCAGGGCGAAACCTATGGTCCGAAGCTCGACGAGGCCATGAAGGGCAAGCTTCTGGCGGCCATGAATGGGCTCAAAGAGCGCGCGAAGACACTTGTCGAACTAGCTGATGGCGCTCGCTTTTTATTCGATCAGCGTCCGCTCGCCATGGACGAGAAGGCCGCCGACATCCTGGCCAGGGGCGGCAGGGAGCATCTGGCGGCCATGCTGCCCCGGCTTGAGGCGCTCGCCGCCTTCACGGCTGCGGAGGCCGAAGCCGCCGTGCGCGCCTATGCGCAGGAGAGCGGCGCGAAGCTGGGACAGGTCGCCCAGCCCCTGCGCGCCGCTCTGACGGGCAGGTCGACCTCGCCGGGCATCTTCGATGTTCTGCAGGTGCTGGGCCGCGAGGAAAGCCTCGGGCGCATCCGCGACCAGATCTGACGGGGACGAGCGCCGCCGCTGCTAAGCGGCGCTCCCTCCTGCCCTATTCGGACCGCTTGTACATGCCGACCTTGGCCTGAGCCGCCCTGAGGAAAGACAGGTCGATGACCTGTTCGGCGGTCAGCTTCTTGTCCACGAGATCAAGTTTCTGGACGAAGGCGAGGTCGCGTTGCAGGCCTTCCAGATTGGGCATGCCATCGGGATCGCAGGCGGAGGGGATCACGTTCTTCAACAAGGGCTCGTCCTTGACGCCCGAATATTTCGCGATGATCCCCACGATCTCATCGGCGTTCTTGCCCGCGATGCGCCCGCCCTTGAGCGCGTCGTTATAGACATGGAGCGCGCGCAGATAGGCGCGCATGAAGGCCTCAGCCGCCTCGCGCTTCTTGACGAAGACTGCGCCAAAGGTGGTCACCGCCGCCTGCTGGTTGGGGTAGATCTCGTCAATGGTCATGAATCGCCGGGCGATGTTGCGCTTTTCGGCGATGGAGACGAGGGGTTCGGCGACGAAGGTCGCGTCGATGGCCTTGTTCGCCATGGCCGCCACCATGTCGGCGGTCGAGATATAGACCCGCTCCACATCCTCAAAAGCGATTCCCGCCTTCTTGCAGGCCTCGTTGAGGGTGGACTGTTCGCCAGCGCTGCCGGTGGCGGGGATGGAGATCTTGCGCCCCTTGAGGTCAGCCAGAGACTTGAAGGCGCCGGAATCCACGAGATCGGCCCGCACCAGCAGGGACTGGAACCCGTAGCCGGGCCCGTTGCGCGCCTTGTCGGCCACGATCTTGATGGCGATTTCGCGCTCATTGGCGTTGTAGAGCCCCGCCGAGACCGCGCCGCCGCTCACATCGAGATCGCCGGTGGACAAGGATGCGATCATCTTGGCGCCCGAGGGGAAGGAGGCGATGTCCACATCCAGCCCCTCATCCCTGAAGTAGCCCCGGGCGTCGGCGATGAAATAGGGCGCGTCGCTCACCGTGTTGACGATGCCCAAAGTCACCTTCGTCGCGGCCGCACGGGCGACGGCAGGCGCGAAAATGGCCGAGGCGGCGGCGGTTTGCAGCAGGGCGCGGCGGGTGATCGTTTGATCCGTCATGTCTTCCTCCAGAGCAGCGGGGGCGCTCTCCCCGCATTTGCGCGCATTAAGCCGATCTACCGGGGGTTGCGCAACCGCCATGGCCAATCAGGCCCCACACGCCCCGGAAAGCCTGATGGTTAACCGAACTTCATGTTTGGCCAAAGTTTAGCCTGCATCTGCTTGAACGACGCGCGCCGATGCGATAGCTTTTTCCGCAGCGCAATAACCGCCGGGGGCTCTGTGGCCACCTGCGTGGTCCACCGGGCGCGTGTTGCGATGCAAGCATAAAGGCACACCAAATGAGTGCGAAAAGCGGAAACTTCAAAATCGGCGACGTCAGCGTGGAGATGCCCGTCAAGTCAGGCACGATCGGCCCGGACGTCATCGACATCGGCAAGCTCTATAACGCCACGGGCTGCTTCACTTTCGATCCGGGCTTCCTGTCTACGGCCGCCTGCGAGTCGAAGATCACCTATATCGACGGCGACGAAGGCGTTCTGCTGCATCGCGGCTATCCCATCGAGCAGCTCGCCGACCACGGCGACTTCCTCGAGACCTGCTACCTGCTGCTGCATGGGGAGCTCCCCACCCCCGCCGAGAAGGCGAAATTCGACCAGACCGTCACGCGCCACACCATGGTCCATGACCAGATGACGCGCTTCTTCCAGGGCTTCCGCCGCGACGCCCATCCCATGGCCGTCCTGGTCGGCGCCGTCGGCGCCCTCGCCGCCTTCTATCATGACTCCACGGACATCAACGATCCCGTCCAGCGCATGGTCGCCTCCCATCGCATGATCGCGAAGATGCCGACGCTGGCGGCCATGGCCTATAAATACAACATCGGCCAGCCCTTCGTTTACCCGAAGAACGATCTCGACTACGCCTCGAACTTCCTGCGCATGTGCTTCGCCGTGCCCTGCGAAGAATACAAGGTGAACCCGGTTCTGGCCCGCGCGCTCGACCGCATCTTCACCCTGCACGCCGACCACGAGCAGAACGCTTCGACCTCGACCGTCCGCCTCGCGGGCTCGACGGGCGCGAATCCCTTCGCCTGCATCGCCGCCGGCATCGCCGCCCTGTGGGGGCCCGCCCATGGCGGCGCCAACGAAATCTGCCTGCGCATGCTCATGGAGATCGGCACCGTCGACCGCATCCCCGAGTTCATCGCCCGCGCCAAGGACAAGAACGATCCGTTCCGCCTGATGGGCTTTGGCCATCGCGTCTACAAGAACTTCGATCCGCGCGCGAAGATCATGCACAAGACCTGCCATGAGGTTCTGGCGGAGCTTGGCATCAAGGACGATCCGCTGCTCGACGTGGCGATGGAGCTGGAGCGCATCGCGCTGCACGACCAGTATTTCATCGACCGTCAGCTCTATCCGAACGTGGACTTCTATTCAGGCATCACCCTGAAGGCCATGGGCTTCCCCACGACCATGTTCACGGCGCTCTTCGCCGTGGCCCGCACGGTTGGCTGGATCGCCCAGTGGACGGAAATGATCGGCGATCCCCACCAGAAGATCGGCCGCCCGCGCCAGCTCTACACCGGCGAAGCGCGCCGCGATTACCTGCCCATCGGCAAGCGCTGAGCGGCTCTCAAAACAAAATCAAAGGGCTCCCGCGAGGGGGCCCTTTTTGTTGGCGGCCAGGATAGGCAGGCGAAAACAGACTGCTTCATGCAAGCTGGCCGTCCAAGGACGCAATCGCCCCAAAAGCGGTCAGAAACGCATCCACACACCCGAAAGACCATCGGAAGGCATGAAAGTCGGGAGCAAAGCCGCAAACGGCTTCATGCCGGCGCGATGGCCGCTGACTTGATGAGCTCTATGACCGCCTGTGCTGAGACATTGGCTTGAGCCAGCATCAATTGCGCGGCTTGTTGGATGAAGCCCTGCTTGGCCAAATCGGCGCGCGCCTGATCATTCGCGGATTTCACCATCGCTTCGCGGTTATTTCTCAGGAGGACCAGCGACGCCTGCAGTCTGTCATCAACAAACCCGAGAACACTCTTGTATCCATTAATTTTACTTTGAGCATTCATCGCTTTGGACAAGGACGCGCTCACTTCGGCCTGATTTTCAGGATCCTGATCAAGCACATCCTGCATTTCAGTCAGCGAAACCTGAAATTTGTCATTGGCATTTGGGCCAACCTGAAGATTAAAATCACTATTGAACAGGTTCATTGAATTGTAATTCGCCGCAGCCATTTCTGCTGCAATATAGGATTGCTGAACTTCCAGATCTGGATCGCCCGGCGACAGCGTAGTCATTATTTTCAAAGAACTCACAATTTTTTTAATTGCGATATCAGCGTCATCTACCAGCAATTTATTTTGCACCTGATTTGTTTGTGCAAACTGCGTCCCATTGATCGCTGCCGTCAGGAATGTGGGAGTTACAGCGACCGCTGTTTCTGCGTCGGCGGTTTGGTTGATGATTTTGTTGAGGTTCTCGATTTTCCGGGTGCTCTGGGCGAGCGCCTGCGATGCGTAAATCGCGTTCACATTTGTGTTGAGGGATAGCATTGCGGACTCCACCGGCTCACTGAAAGAAAATTTACCTAACCACCCTCTTTCCGGGCTGCGAGGCAAAATGGTTAACGACAGGTTAATGGAAAACTTTAATTAATCATTAATTTTAATGATTAATTTTAATGATTAATTTCAGAAGGGTTTCCAGGGCTCAAGCCAATCGATCATTGCGAAGAGAACATTCCCGGCATCTAAATTATTGAAATAAAGAAATTATCCGTCGTCTTGGAGAGATGCGCCGCCCGGAAGGCTTTGGCGCAGAACTCGTTTTTGAATATTTTTGTTAACTAACGTTAATTTCATTGATGGGTTGACTTGCCCTGCAAAAGAGTGGCGCTGGAAAATTTTAAGAAAACTATCTTTTCAAGATAGGAACATTATATCCAGCGCGGATCAGTCCGGATTTGCACCAGCAAGGTTGCGCCCTGCCCCCGAGGGTGCGCGTGAAATTTGATCCATGGCTCTGCTGGCGCGGCGAGATCCATCGCAGCGACCTTCGAGGGGACAGCTTCACGAGCCCTCGACGACATACACGCCGCCAGAAGGAGCTTCAGGGGGGGAAAAGGTCAAAGCTGGATCAAGAATTATGGCCGGGGTCCGAAACTCGCCCTGCCCCGAGGTCGCCTGAACGACTTGCACACACGCCATGACCAGAGCAGCCCCAGCCGACCTGTCGCCTTCGCTGGCGCCGATCTTTTGCAGGGCAGCGCCGCGTCGGGCGCGCAGCGCCTGAACCATCTTCATGGCCTCGCCCATGCTGGACGGCTTCCGCGCCGGGTTGGCGGATGCGAAAGGCTTTTCCGGGATTGTGGAAGATTTTTTCTTTTAAAATCATAGATCTGAACCCGAAATTAGCCGAGACCGGCCATCCTCTGGCCTACATTTTCGAATCACGATAGACCATCAACCAGGTTTGGCGGGTGCGCAATCGCCTGATGTTCACCAGTCGGGCTGGATCGTTATGTGTGGGTCGGGGTCGCCATGTCCTGCTTATGGAAACGCGTCGTCGTCAAGCTTTCGGGCGAGGCCCTCATGGGGCCGCTCACCCATGGCTTGCATGAGCCGACCTTGAAGCGGGTCGCCCAGGATCTCGCCGCCTCCGCCGCCCTTGGCGTCGAGATTGCGGTGGTCGTCGGCGGCGGCAACTTTTTCCGGGGCATTCAGGGCGCGGACAAGGGCATCGACCGGGCCCGCGCCGATTCCATCGGCATGCTGGCCACGGTGATGAACGGTCTGGCTCTGGAGCACGCCATCGAGAAGGAGGGCCAGTCCGCCCGCGCCCTCTCGGCGGTGCCCATGCCCTTCGTCTGCCAGCCCTATTCGCGCCAGGCCGCGCTGAACCACCTCGGCAAGGGGCGCGTCACCGTGCTGGCCGGCGGCACGGGCAATCCCTTCTTCACCACCGACACGGGCGCGGCCCTGCGCGGGGCGGAGCTTTCCTGCGACGCCATTCTGAAGGCGACGCAGGTCGATGGCGTCTACACCGCCGACCCCAAGAAAGACCCCGCCGCCACGCGCTACGAGCGCCTGACCCATGACGAGGCCATCGCCCGCAACATCGAAGTCATGGACACCGCCGCCTTCGCTCTTGCCCGCGACAACCGAATTCCGATAATTGTCTTCTCCATTCAGGAGGCCGGCGCCATCACGGCGGCCCTCGAGGGCCGTGGACGCTTCACCATCGTGACGCCATAAACGAGCGTCAGCGTCCGCAGCCATAGCAGGATCCATCCCATGAGCAGCACCTTCGACCTCGCCGACATCAAGCGCCGCATGCAGGGCTCCATCGCCTCGCTGCGCCACGATCTCAACGGCCTGCGCACCGGCCGCGCCACCGCGAGCCTGCTTGATCCCGTGCAGGTCGACGCCTATGGGCAGCATACGCCAATCACCCAGGTCGCCACGGTCTCGGTGCCCGAGCCCCGCCTCATCTCGGTTCAGGTCTGGGACAGGGCCATGGTGGGCGCCGTCGAGCGCGCCATCCGCGACTCCAACCTCGGCCTCAGCCCCACGACCGAAGGCCAGACCCTGCGCATCCGCATTCCCGAACTCAACGAGCAGCGCCGCAAGGAGCTGGTGAAGGTCGCGCACAAATATGCCGAGGAGGCGCGCGTCGCCGTCCGCCACGTGCGCCGCGACGGCATCGACATCCTGAAGAAACTGCTGAAGGATAAGGCCATCGGCGAGGACGACGAGAAGCGTCAGGCCGGCGACGTCCAGAAGGCGACCGATCAGGCCATCGCCGAAGTCGATCAGGTCCTCGCGGCGAAAGAAAAAGAAATAATGCAGGTGTAGGTTTACGTCAGCGATTGCCCGGAAGTGCGAGCGGACATGCATGACAAGGTCGAAACAGTGACCGCAATTCCGCCCGCCGTCGGCTGGAGCCGGGCCTTGCCGCGCCATGTCGGCATCATCATGGATGGCAATGGCCGCTGGGCGAGCGCGCGCGGCCTGCCGCGCATGGAGGGCCACAGGCGCGGCGTGGAGGCCGTGCGCCGGTCGGTGCGCGCCGCCCTTGAAATCGGCATCTCCTTTCTGACCATCTACAGTTTCTCCGCGGAGAACTGGAGCCGTCCCCCGCAGGAGGTCAGCTTCCTGATGGGCCTGTTGAAGCGCTTCATCCGCAACGATCTCGCCGACCTCCACACCAACGGCGTGCGGGTGCGGGTGATCGGCTCCTCCGACAGGGTCGATCCGGAAATCGTGATGCTGCTCGAGGAGGCCGAGGCCCTGACGCGCGGCAACGATCGCCTCACCCTCGTCATCGCCTTCAATTATGGCGGGCGTCAGGAGATCGCCGAGGCCGCGCGGCGCCTGGCCATGCGCGCAGCCGCAGGCGAGATCGACCCTGCGGCCATCGACGCCGAGGCGATCCGCGCAGAGCTGGCCACCGCCGACATGCCCGACCCCGACCTCATCATCCGCACCTCTGGCGAGCAGCGCCTGTCGAACTTCCTGCTATGGCAGTCCGCCTATGCGGAATTCGTCTTCCTGCCGCTCCACTGGCCTGATTTCGACCGCGCCGCCTTCGAGTCCGCGCTCGACATCTACGCCGGACGCGAGCGTCGCTTCGGCGGGCTGCGGGTCGAGGCCGAGAAGACCGGCTCATGAGCGAACAGCGCCCCGGCGGGGGAGCCGCTTCGGCGCCGCAGGCCCGATTGTCCAGCGACCTTGGCCCCCGCGCCGCCTCAAGCGTGGTGATGATCGCCGCCGCCCTTGGCGCGCTCTGGCTCGGCGGGGACGTCTTCATTCTGTTCTGGCTCGCCTGCGCGCTGGCGCTCCACTGGGAATGGCAGACCCTGATCGACGCCCCCCGGTTCATGGCGCGCTTTCTGGGCGGAGCGGCTGCGCTGGTCGTCTCGGTCGCGCTCTTGCGCAGCGCCCATGTCGCCAGCGCCCTTGGCCTTGTGGCGGTCGGCGCCTTCGGCCTCGCCTGGCTCGGGGGACCGGCCAAGCGGATCTGGGCGGGCGCCGGCCTCGTCTACGCTGCCTCGGTGGTGATTTCGGTCACCCTGCTGCGGGTGCTCTCCCGCATCGACGGGATGGAGGCGATCCTCTGGCTCTTCGCGGTGGTCTGGGGCACGGACATCATGGCCTATTTCGGCGGACGTCTCATCGGCGGCCCCAAGCTCTGGCCGCGGCTGTCGCCCTCCAAGACCTGGGCGGGCTTTCTGGTCGGCGTCTGCAGCGGCGGATTGCTGGGCCTTCTGTGCGCCGTCCTCACGCCCGGGGCGGAGGCAGCCGCGCTCAGCCCCCTCTTCGTGCTGGGCCTGCTCGCCGGCGTCGTGGCGCAGGCCGGGGACTTTTTCGAATCCTGGATCAAGCGCCGCTTCGGCGTGAAGGATTCCAGCAAACTCATTCCCGGCCATGGCGGCTTCATGGACCGCCTCGACGGCTTCATCGCCGCCGCCGCCTTTGCGGCTCTGGTGGGATGGATGAAATCGGCCGGGCCGGGTTTCGTAGCCATAGGCCTGCTGCGATGGTAATAACGCTCCGAACTCCTATGTGTTGCTCATGACCATTTCAGAACCCTCGGCCTTTCGCATCGACCAACCGGCCGCCCTGCCCGGCAGCGCCCGCAGGCTGGTTCTGCTTGGCGCGACCGGGTCCATCGGCAGATCCACGGCGGATGTGATCGCCCATGCGCCCGAGGGCGCTTTCGAGGTCGCCTCGGTGGCGGGCGGGCAGGATGCGCAGGCCCTCGCGAAAACGGCCATCGCCCTCAAGGCCTCCTTCGCGGCGCTCGCCGACCCGGCGGGCGGCGAGGCCCTGCGCGAGGCGCTGGCTGGCACGGGCATCCGCAGCGGCGCCGGGCCGCAGGCCGTGCTGGAGGCGGCGCTTCATGATTGCGATCTGGTCGTGGGCGCCATCGCCGGGGCGGCGGGGGTCGAGCCGACCCATGCGGCGCTGGAGGCCGGCCGCACCATAGCCCTCGCCAACAAGGAATGTCTGGTCTGCGCGGGCGGGCCCTTCATGCGCACGGCGGCGCGGGCGGGCGCGCGGCTTCTGCCCATGGACTCCGAACACAACGCCATCTTTCAGGCGCTGGGCGGCGCCGACCCCTCGACCATCGACCAGATGATCCTGACCGCCTCCGGCGGCCCCTTCCGCACCTGGACGGCGGAGGCTATCGCCGCGGCGACGCCCGGCCAGGCGCTCGCCCATCCCAACTGGTCCATGGGCCGGAAGGTGACGATCGACTCTGCAAGCCTTATGAACAAAGGCCTTGAACTCATTGAAGCATATCATATTTTTGCCATTGACGCCGGAAAGCTGGATGTGCTCATCCATCCCCAGTCCATCGTCCACGGCCTCGTGACCTTCGCCGATGGATCGGTGACTGCGGGCATGGCCATGCCGGACATGCGCACCCCCATCGCCCATTGCCTCGCCTGGCCCGACCGGGTCGGGACGCGCTCCCCCCGGCTGGATCTGGCGGCCATCGGCTCGCTCACCTTCGAGCGGCCTGATTTCAGCCGTTTCCCTGCGCTAAGGGTGGCGATGGATTGCCTGAAGGCGGGCGGCAGCCTGCCGACCGTCCTCAACGCAGCCAATGAAATCGCGGTGGAGGCCTTTCTTGAGGGGCGCATCAGCTTCCACCAGATCGCCAGCCTCGTCGAGGCGATTTGCGAGGACGCGGTGCGCCGGGGCGATGATGGCGATCCCGCCACAGTCAGCGATGCGCTGGCCATCGACAGCGTGACAAGACAGCGGACGCGTGAAGCGCTGCTGATGTGAGGATCATCGGGCCGGACCGGCCCCGGAGGCGAAATGTCCCTGTTTTCCAATCTCTGGTCCTTCGCAGGCTATGTCTGGCCCTTCCTGCTGGTGCTTGGCATCATCATCTTTTTCCATGAGCTTGGCCATTTCATGGTCGGGCGCTGGTGCGGAGTGAAGGCGGACGTCTTTTCGATGGGCTTCGGCCCTGAACTCTGGGCGCGCGTCGACCGCCACGGCACCCGCTGGCGGCTCGCGCTGGTCCCTCTTGGCGGCTATGTGAAATTCCACGGCGACGCCAACGCGGCCTCCGCCGACGCCGACGCAACCGGCCTGTCGGACGAGGAGAGGCGCATCAGCTTCTTCACCCAGCCCGCCTGGAAGCGCGCCCTCATCGTCGCAGCCGGGCCCGTCGCCAATTTCATCCTCGCGGTGGTCATCTTTGCAGGCGTCGCCTTTTTCGCGGGACAGGGCGTGCTGACGCCCCGCGTCGAGGCCCTGCGGCCGGGCGAGGCGGCGGAGGCGGCCGGGTTCAAGCCGGGCGACCTCATCCTCACCATCAACGGCAAGCCCATCGAGAGCTGGGGCGACATGCAGCGCATCGCGCAGGCCTCGGCGGAGGTTCCCCTCGATTTCGTCGTGGAGCGCGGCGGCAAGGAGATCGCGCTCACTGTCACGCCCAAGCTGCGGGTCATCGACACCCCCTTCGGCAAGAACCGGGTCGGCCTGATCGGCCTCATGGGCTCGGCCAAGCCGGAGGACTGGCGGACCAAACATTTTGGTCCGCTGGAGGCTGTGGCGCAGGGAGGGCGAGAGACCTGGTACGTCGTCGAGCGCACCGCCAGCTTCATCGCCGGGCTCATCATGGGGACGGAATCCATGGATCAGGTGTCCGGGCCCATCGGCACCGGCTATGTCGCCGGCAAGGTGGCGGCCTTCGGCTTCGCCGCGCTCATGAACCTTGCGGCGCTGCTCTCCGTCTCCGTGGGCCTGCTCAACCTGCTGCCCATTCCCCTGCTGGACGGCGGACATCTGCTGTTTCAGGCCTTCGAGGCCCTGAGAGGTCGGCCGATAAGCGAAAGAGCGCAGGAATATGCGTTCCGGCTGGGGTTTTTGTTCGTGGGCGTTCTCATGTTGTTTACCACGTTCAACGACACCTGGAAGCTTCTGCGCGGCTAAAAAGTCCGCGTCCTACAAAAATATGCCGCAATTACAGAAAGTTGCGACATGACCTGAAAGTGGCTTTGGAGCCACGCGCAGGTTAAATATTAGTCAACGAGGTGAATCTGCATTTGCACAGCCGTCCAAACTCTGTAGAAACCTAGCTTGGCGGCAGTGTCGGGATCTTCGAGTCCAGATTCGCCTTTGGATGCGGGCTGCGCCCGTGACAACGTTTTTGACGGGGACCGTGTTCCATATGCACTCAATCAGGGCATCCATGAAACGGCTCGTTCTCACGACGGCTCTTGTTTCCGCAGCTTCTTGTTTCGTGACGGGGGCCTACGCCCAGTCGGTCGAAGTGCGCGGCAGCCAGCGCGTCGACGCCGAGACCATCCGCAACTATTTCGGCGGCACCGACCCGGCGCGCGTCAACGAGGCAGTGAAGGCGCTGTATGCTACGGGCCTCTTCTCCTCCGTCCGCACCGAGCGGGCCGGCGGCAAGATCGTCGTCTACGTCACCGAGAACCAGCTCATCAACCGCGTCGCCTTCGAGGGCAACAGCAAGTTGAAGAGCGAGGTCATCTCCTCCGAGATCCAGTCGAAGTCGCGCGGCGCCTACAATCCCTCGACTGTGCAGGCCGACATCGAGCGCATCCTCGACCTCTATCGCCGGGGCGGACGCTCCGACGCCACCGTGACCGCGCGCACCGTCGATCTGCCCAATGGCCGCGTGGACGTGGTCTTCAACGTCAATGAAGGCGGCAAGACCGGCATCCGTTCGATCGAGTTCCGCGGCAACGAAACCTTCTCCTCCTCGCGCCTGCGCAACCTCATGCAGACCACGGAGATGAACTGGCTGTCGTTCTTCAAGACGACCGACGTCTATGATCCCGACAAGATCGCCTCCGACCAGGAGCTGGTCCGCCGCTTCTACCTCAAGAACGGCTATGCGGATTTCCGGATCGTCGGCTCAGACATTCGCTATAATGCGGATGGCAAGGGCTATGACGTCGTCGTGACCGTCGACGAAGGGCGCCAGTATCGCGTCGGCGCCATCAACGTCGAGACGCAGATTCCCGATCTCGACCGCAAGGTGCTCGCCAGCACCGTCAAGCTGGCTGTGGGCGATGTCTATAACGGCGACCTCGTGGACAAGTCCGTGGAGGCCATGACGCGCGAAGTGGCGCGCAAGGGCTACGCCTTCTCCTCCGCCCGCCCGCGCGGCGAGCGCGATCCGGCCACGGGCCTCATCACCCTCTCCTTCGTGGTGGAGGAAGGCCCGCGCGTCTATGTCGAGCGCATCAATGTGCGCGGCAACACCCGCACCCGCGATTACGTCATCCGCCGCGAATTCCCGCTCGGCGAGGGCGACGCCTATAATCGCGTGCTCGTCGACAGGGCTGAGAAGCGCCTGAACGGGCTTGGCTTCTTCAAGAAGGTCCGCATCACCAACGAGCCGGGCTCCGCGCCTGACCGCATCGTGCTGAATGTGGAGGTCGAGGATCAGTCGACCGGGTCGTTCTCGGTCTCGGGCGGCTATTCCACGGTGGACGGCGTGATCGCCGAACTGGCGGTGAGCGAGTCCAACCTGCTCGGCCGCGGCCAGTTCGCCCGCATCGCGGTGACCGGCGGCCAGCGCACGCGCGGCGTCGACTTCTCCTTCACCGAGCCCTATTTCATGGACTACCGCCTCGCGGCGGGCTTCGATCTCTTCGCAAAGCGGAGCATCAACAGCCTTTATTCGGTCTATGACAGCTCGACGGTGGGCGGCACCCTGCGTCTGGGCGTGCCGGTGACGGATGAGATCAGCTTCTCGCCGCGTTACTCGCTGTATCAGTCGAAGGTCATCATCCCGAACACGCCATCGCGGCCATACAATGATTGTACGGACCCGATCATAGGGACCACCCCCGGAACCGCCGGATATGTAAATCCAAATTATCCGGGCAATGGCATGGCCAACGCCACTCTTCCGGACGCCACCTACAGTTGCTTGAGCAATGGCGAAGCCTCTCTGGCCGTCAAGGAGGCGGCTGGCTCACGCATCGTGTCCCAGATCGGCTATTCGCTCAGCTACAACACCCTCGACAATCCCAGGAACCCCACTGAGGGTATGTACGCTGAGTTCAAGCAGGATGTGGCTGGCGCCGGCGGCGACGCCCGGTTTGTCCGCACGACCGGCGAAGTTCGTTACTTCTATCCCGTCTGGGATGATGTCGTCGGCTTCGTGAAGGGTCAGGCTGGCAATGTCACCGGCTTTGGCGGCGAGAAGCTTCGCATGTCCGACAACTTCAACCTCGGCCCCAGCCTCGTGCGCGGCTTCGCGCCGGGCGGCATTGGCCCACGCGACGTGTCCGCGGGCCTGCCGACGCACCTCAATTCGCTCGGCGGCACCAACTATGTCGGCGGCTCCGTCGAATTGCAGTTCCCGCTGTTTGGCATGCCCAAGGATCTCGGCCTGAAGGGCGCGCTCTTCGCTGATGCGGGCACGCTGTTTGGCTATGAGGGCAACACCTACTTCCCGACCCTGGCTGGCTATCCCGTAGGCACCTCCTGCGCCGCCATGCCTGGCAACAGTCCCCTCACGACGCCCAAATATCGTCAGGCTGGCTGCATCACCTTGGATGAAAATGCAAGGAAAGCGCTCATCCGCTCCTCGGTCGGCGCCTCCATCCTCTGGGCCTCTCCGCTCGGCCCGATCCGCTTCGACTACGCCTTCGTCCTGTCGAAAGCCAAGACGGACGTCGGGCAGGCCTTCCGCTTCTCGGGCGGCGGCGCCTTCTGAGCGTGAGTTTGACTTATCGCCCTCGGGCGTCGATGAAGGGGCTCGCATTGAGCCCCTTTTTCATGTCTGCAAGTTAGAGCGCGTATGACCGAACCTGTCTTCTTCCGCCGGGCGCAGACCCCTACCCTCGCCCAGATCGTCGCCGAGATCGGCGCGCGGGCGCCCGAGGGCTCCGACCTCTCCATCGCCATCACCGGCGTCGGGCCGCTCGATGCGGCGGGCCCCGGGGATGTGACCTTCCTCGACAATGCGAAATATGCCGGGCAGCTCGCGGGAACCCGCGCCAGCGCGGTCTTCATCGCCGAGCGTTACGCCGCCCGCGTCCCCGAGGGCGTGGTCGCGCTGGTGACCCCGGACCCCTACCGCGCCTTCGCCAGATTCGTCGGCTGGCTCTTTCCCGAGGCCATGCGTCCCGGCTCCTTCTTCGGCGCCAGCGGCGTCTCTCCCATGTCCTTCGTCCATCCCGAGGCCAGGCTCGAGCCCGGCGTCATCGTAGACCCCGGCGCGGTCGTGGGACCGCGCGCGGCGGTGGGCGCGGGCACGGTGATCGGCCCCCATGCGGTGATCGGGCCGGATGTGCGCATCGGCCGCGATTGCTCGGTGGGCGCAGGCGCCACCATTCAGCATGCGCTGATCGGCGACCGCGTGATCCTGCATCCGGGCGTGCGCATCGGCCAGGACGGGTTCGGCTTCGCCATGGGCCCCAGAGGCCACCTCAAAGCCCCGCAGATCGGCCGCGTCATCATCCAGCAGGATGTCGAGATCGGCGCCAACTCCACCATCGACCGGGGCGCCAACCGCGACACGGTGATCGGCGAGGGCACGAAGATCGACAACCTCGTGCAGATCGCCCACAACGTCACCATCGGCCGGCATTGCGTGATCGTCTCGCAGGTGGGGATCGCGGGCTCGACCACCCTTGAGGATTTCGTCGTGCTGGGCGGCCAGGTCGGCCTCGCCGGCCATATCAGGATCGGCATGGGCGCGCAGGTCGCCGCGCAATCGGGCGTGATGGCGGACATTCCGCCCGGCCAGAAAATGGGCGGCTCCCCCGCGGTTCCCATGCGCGATTGGCTGAAAGCGGTTGTCCTCCTGCAGAAATTTGTCAAAAAGGATCCAGGCGCCGGCGCCAGCTGATCCGACCCACCACCATCAGGGCTTCGCCCGAGACGCGACCAGGGAATGATGATGAACGAGACGGCCACCAAATCGCTGGAAACAGTCGATATTCTGCAGCTTCTGAAGTCGCTGCCCCATCGCTATCCCTTCCTGCTCGTCGACCGCATCATCAATTGCGTGGGCGACGAGAGCTGCGTCGGCATCAAGAACGTCACCTTCAACGAGCCGCAATTCCAGGGCCATTTCCCGGAAATGCCGGTCATGCCGGGCGTGCTGCTGATCGAGGGCATGGCGCAGACGGCGGGGGCGCTCTGCGTCAATTCCGGCATCATCAAGAAGCCGAAGCTCGTCTACTTCATGACCATCAACAACGCCAAGTTCCGCAAGCCCGTGGTGCCCGGCGACCGCGTGGAATACCACATGACCCGCACCAACCAGCGCCGCAACATGTGGTGGTACAAGGGCGTGGCGAAGGTGGATGGCGTCACGGTCTGCGAGGCCGAGGTCAGCGCCATGCTCGTCAGCGATGATGCGGCGGCCTCCTGATGGGCGACTTCCGCATCACCAAGGTCGGGATCCATCCCCTCGCGGTCGTCGAGGAGGGCGCGCGGCTCGGCGAGGGCGTCGCCATCGGCCCCTTCTGCCATATCGGCCCCGATGTGGTTCTGGGCGATGGCGTGGAGCTCGTCTCCCATGTGGCCCTGCATGGCCGCACCACCGTCGGCGCCCGCACCCGCATCTTCCCCTTCGCCTCCATCGGCCATCAGCCGCAGGATCTGAAGTTCCATGGCGAGGCCTCCGTGCTGGAGATCGGCGCCGACTGCCTGATCCGCGAAGGCGTGACCATGAATCCGGGCACGGAAGGCGGCGGGCTCAAGACTGTCGTGGGCAAGGGCTGCACCTTCCTCGCCAACAGCCATGTGGCCCATGACTGCCATGTGGGCGACCACGTGATCTTCTCCAACAATGTGATGATCGCGGGCCATACGCGCGTCGGCGATTACGTCATCATGGGCGGCGGTTCAGCGCTGCATCAGTTCGTGCGCGTCGGCGCCCATGCCTTCATCGGCGGGCTGGCCGCCGTCGAAAATGATGTGATCCCCTATGGCATGGCCATGGGCAACCGCGCCTATCTGGCGGGCCTCAACCTCGTGGGCCTCAAGCGGCGGGGCTTCTCGCGCGAGTCCATCCACGACCTGCGCCGGGCCTATCGGCTGCTCTTCGCCGCGGAAGGCACCTTGAAGGAGCGCGTCGAAGATGTGGCGGGCGAGTTCGCCGCCCATCCGCAGGTGCATGAGATCCTCGACTTCATCCGCGAATCCGCCGACCGCTCGGTCCTGACCCCGCGCGAGGCCAAGGACAGCGCGGCTTGAGAGGCGACGCGCCGCGCGACATCTTTCTGGTCGCGGGCGAAAAATCCGGCGATGAGCTTGGCTACAAGCTCATGCGCGCGCTGCGGGAGGCTGCGGGCGGCGAGCTGCGCCTGCGCGGCGTCGGCGGCGAGGCCATGGAGCGGGAGGGGCTGAAGAGCCTCTTTCCCCAATCCGACATCGCCGTCATGGGCTTTCTGCCGGTCATCGCCCGCCTGCCGACCCTGTTGCGGCGCATTCGCGAGACGGCGGAGGCGGTGATCGCCGATCCGCCGGATGTGCTGGTCATCATCGACAGTCCCGACTTCACCCATCGCGTGGCGCGGCGCGTGCGGACCCGCCTGCCCCATCTGCCCATCGTCGATTATGTCAGCCCCACGGTCTGGGCCTGGCGCCCCGGCAGGGCGCGCAAGATGCGCGGCTATGTGGATCATGTGCTGGCCCTGCTGCCCTTCGAGCCGGAGGTTCACGCCCGCCTCGGCGGCCCGCCCACGACCTATGTGGGCCATCCCCTGATCGAGCGGCTCGGTGATCTCAGGCCCGGCGTCGCGGAGGCGCAGGCCCGCGCCGCAACGCCCCCCACCGTGCTCCTGCTGCCGGGCTCGCGGCGCTCGGAGATCGCGCGGCTGCTGGCCCTTTTCGGCGAGACGGCGGCGAAGATCGAGGCGCTGGCCGGGCCGGTCGATTTCGTCCTGCCCGCCGTGACCCATCTTGAGGCGGAGGTGCGGGCAGGCGTCGCGCAATGGGCGAGGCCCCCGCGCGTGGTTCTGGGCGAGGCCGAAAAGCTCGCCGCCTTCCGCCGGGCGCGGGCGGCGCTGGCGGCCTCGGGCACGGTCTCGCTGGAGCTGGCGCTTTCGGGCGTACCCATGGTGGTGGCCTATCGGGTCTCGAAGATCGAGGAGACCATCGTCCGCGCCCTCGCCACCGCGCCCTCGGTGGTGCTGCCCAATCTGATCCTCGGCGAGAATGTGGTCCCTGAGCTCCTGCAGGAGGCGGCCTCCCCGCAGGCGCTGGCGGCGGCCGTGGCGGCCCTGCTGCCCGAGGGGCCGGCCCGCGCGGCGCAGACGCAGGCGCTCGCCCGGCTGGACGGCCTGATGCGCCTTGAAGATGGCGACACGCCCAGCGCAAGGGCGGCGCGGCTGGCGCTGTCGCTCGCGAGGCGATGACGGGGTGGGGGTCTGCGCATGCTGATCGGGAGCGCCGTTGTAAAAGCGCCAATGATCGAAGGCCTCGCGCCCCACTTCAAGCCACCGCTTGCAGCCCCTTGCGGGCGACGAGCGTCAGCAATTTCAACGAAGCGCCGCGCGGGTGCTTCTCGCCGCGCTCCCACTGGCTCACGAGCCCGGTGGTCACGTTGAGATAGCGGGCGAAGACCGCCTGACTCGCATTCTCCCGCGCGCGGATCGCGCGGATCTCCTGGGGCGACAGCGGCTCGACCGGCGTCAGGCACAGTTCATCAAAGGCCTTCATGGTCCGCTTGTCGAGAACCCCGGCTTCGGCGAGCCCGGCGGCGGTCTCATGCACGGCGGCAAGAGCATCGCTGCGATACTGTTTAGCCATGGCCTGTGATCTCCGTGATGGTTCCATTCCTGATCGCCGCCTCAAGCGCCCTCCCATCCAGACCGAGCAATATCCCGGCAAGCTTGCGATAGGCCTTCAACTCGTCCCGGTTGATGTTCCCCCTGTCGCTCTTGGCGAAGCCATAGGCAAAGAACGCTTTATCGGCATGTCGAAACAAGATGATGGTGCGGAAACCCCGAGATTTGCCCTGCCCTTCCCGAGCCACCCGTTGCTTGATGACGCCGCCGCCAAGATCGGCGTCAATCAGGCCTTTCTCTGCGCGCTGCACGGCGGCGCAAAGCTCGCCGTCTGAAATTCCTTCATCGCCAGAAAATCGGGCGAATGGCTTGGTCTTAAAGATGCGCATTGCGCCAAGACCTCCAAAATCATAACACTAAGTATTATACCTGTCGATAGGGTAAACCGACCCGGCTCCCCCCTAAAGCTCCATCCCCAACTGCCGCTCCGCCCCCTGCTCCCGCTTCGCGCGTTTCGAGGAGGGCGCGATCCAGGGCAGCAGGGGTTTTTGCTGGGCGAAGAGGTCGGCGATGGTGAGGATCTGGATTTTCGGGAAGCGGCCGTGGTTGGGGCTGTCGTAGAAGCCTGCGGCGGCGGCCTCCGTCTTCATGGGGCGGGTGGGCTCGGTCAGGGTGACGAAGACGCCGACCTTCGCCTTCTCCCGGTCCACGGTGGCGATGAGGTCGCGGATCATCTTCACATCCACATGCTCGCCGCCCTTGACGGAGACCACGGCCTTTTCGTGGTTCCGGCCATCGGGCTGGAACCAGATATAGCCGTCGACCCCGCCATCGGCGCCCTTGCGCCCGCCCTTGTAGGGCTGGGCGTTGATGAGGGAGAGGGTCCAGAGCTGGAATTCGTGCTTGTCGGCGCTGGCGAGCTCGCGGGCGGCGGCGAGGTCGCGGGGCACGCCATAGACATCGAATGTGGCCTGCGGGAAAGCATCGCGCAGGCGGTCGCGGATGAGGCCGATGGCCAGATGCGTCACGTCGATGCCGATCCACTGGCGGTTCAGTTTTTCAGCCGCATGAATGGTGGTGCCGCAGCCGCAGAAGGGATCAAGCACCACATCGCCCTCATTGGAGGAGGCTTTTAAAATGCGCTCCAATAAGGCGACGGGCTTTTGGGTGGGATAGCCGAGGCGTTCGGCGGCTTGTGCGCTTATTGGTGCGATGTCATCCCAAAGCGATTGAATTAATTCGCCCGGACTTTCGTCAGCATACATTTTAAGTCGCAAGGCGCCATTGGGAGATGCTGGAAAGTGCAGGCGCCCTTCGCTATCATATTTCTTCATGCGCTCTAGGCCGCAGGACCAGCCATTCGGATGCGGTCTGTAAGTGACGCCATTACTCGCCTTAAATGGATATTGAAGATTAGGTCTTACGGATGGGTTTCTCAGGCTTACCGACTGCCACCTTCGACCATCGGCATCTATCTGCTTAAATTTCTTTTCAGTATCGCTATCGCTAAGCTCCCGATAAACCTTGTTCCAAGTGTATTGCCTAGATTTTGAATAGGACAGAATGGTGTCGGTCACATTACCAAATCTCGTTGATGCATTGCCATGCGCATGGGTGCGTTTCCAAATGATTTCGCTTCTATAGTTTGCAACCCCAAACACCGCATCCAACAGCAGCTTCAAATAATGGCTCGCCGTGGGGTCGCAGTGCAGATAAAGCGAGCCCGTCGGCTTCAACACCCGATGCAATTCGATCAAGCGCACCGCCATCATGGCGAGATAGGCCATCATGTCGTTTTCTTTGAGCATGGCGCGCATGGCCCGCAGCATTTCGGCGGCGTCTGAATGGCCCGAGCGCATCACATCGTCAAAGGCCTCCTCCGCCGCATCGGTCCAATGCCATGTGTCCTCGAAAGCCTCGATCTGCGACTGGCTCTGCCGCCCGTCAGGCGACTTGAAAAGCACGTTGTAATTGGCGTTCGAATTGAAGGGCGGATCGAGATAGATCAGATCGACGCTCTCATCCTCGATGTGGTTGCGCAGCACATCGAGATTGTCGCCGTAAAAAAGGGCGTCACCTGAGGGCGTCAGGCGCATGGCGCGGCGCTGGGAATGGGCATGGGAAATCCGATCAGCGATTCAGTCGCCGATCAGTTTAGCGCGAGCCTGCATCATTGCCAAGATTGTGTTGCAGGGCGTCATGTCAGCCCGACAAGCGCCCGGGGAAGCAGCAGGGTTGGGCGAAATGCTTCAGCCCTGCCCTACCCCTTCGCCTCCAGCAGCCGCGCCGCATAGCGGGCCATCAGGTCGACTTCGAGGTTCAGGTCGTCGCCCGTCTTGCGCTCGCCCCAGGTGGTGACGGCCAGCGTGTGGGGGATCAGGAGGATCGAGAAGACGTCGCCCTTGACGCTGTTCACCGTCAGCGAGGTTCCATCAAGGCTGATGGAGCCCTTCTCGGCGATGAATTTGGCGAGATCATGCGGCGCGCGGATGTCGAAATGGGCCATGCCGTCGAAATCCCGGCGCTCGACGATATGGCCGAGGCCGTCCACATGGCCGGTGACGATATGGCCGCCAAGCTCGGCGCCCAGGGTGAGCGAACGCTCCAGATTGATGCGCGAGCCCACCTGCCAGCGCCCCACCGTCGTGCGGGCCAAAGTCTCGGCGGCGGCGTCGACCTCGAACCAGTGGCGGCCCTCGCGCGTGCCGAAATCAACCGCCGTCAGGCAGGGGCCGGAGCAGGCGATGGAGGCGCCCATGGCGATGGTCGCGGGGTCATAGGCGGTCTCGATGCGGATGCGCTTGAGCTCCCCGCGATCCTCGATCGAAAGGACGCGGCCGACATCGGAGACAAGACCGGTGAACATCAAAACACCCTTTCAAGATGGCGGAAGCGGTCTGCGCCGACGCGGCCTTCTTCGATCAATCGAAACTTCGCATCCCCGTCGAGGGCGCGGCGCGCCTCGGCGCTGAGCGCGGGCACGCCCTGCCCGCCGAATGGTTTTGGCGCGGTGAAGAGCGCAACCTCGTCAGCGAGCCCGCGCAGGATGAGTTCGCTCGCCAGCGTGGGGCCGCCCTCGCTCAGAACGCGGGTGATCCCGCGCTTGCCCAGCGCCTTGAGGGCGGCGAGCGGATCGAGGCGGCCTGAGGCGTCACGCGCCACGCGCAAAACCTCGACGCCCGAAGCCTCAAGCGCCGCCTGAGCCGATACGGGCGCATCCTCCGCGCAGATCACGAGCACCCCATGGTCCCCGGCGGTGGCGACGAGGCGCGAGGACAGGGGCGTGCGCAGGCGGCTGTCGAGGACGATGCGCAGGGGCTTGCGGTTCGCCAGACCGGGGAGGCGCACCGTGAGCAGCGGATCGTCCGCCAGCACCGTGCCCACGCCCACCATGATCGCATCGTGCATGGCGCGCATGACCTGCACGCGGCCATTGGCGGGGGCGCCAGTTATCATCAAGCGGGGATCATGCGCGCCGCCTGCGGCGAAGCCGTCGAGGGTCTGCGCCAGCTTCACGGTCACCATGGGGCGCCCTTCGGTGATGCGCATGATATGGCCGAGATTGCCGCGCCGCGCCTCCAGCACGCCGACGCCCGTGCGCAGGCCGATGCCCGCCTCCACGATCTTGGCGTGGCCGCGCCCGGCCACCCGCACGTCAGGATCCTCCAGAGCCGAGACCACGCGGGCGAGGCCCGCCGTCACGATGGCGTCGGCGCAGGGGGCGGTGACGCCGTAGTGGCTGCAAGGTTCGAGGCTCACATAGAGCGTCGCGCCCCTGGCCCGCTCGCCCGCCTCGCGGATCGCTTCGGTCTCGGCATGGGGGCGACCGCCCGGCATGGTCGCGCCGCGCGCCACGATGACGCCGTCCCGGACGATGACGCAGCCGACGGCTGGATTGGGCGCCGTGAGCCCAAGCCCGCGCCTGCCATAGGAGATGGCCGCGGTCATGAAGCGGGCGTCCGTCGCCTCGTCAGGCGCGACGTCGATGTCGAAACGTGAACTCATGCGCCTCCCGGAGCGGGCTCACGCCGCTGCCTGGGCTTCGCTGCGGGCTCGGGCTCGGCCTCATCCCCCGCCAGTTCATCCACAATGGCGCCGAAATCCCGCGCCTCGCGGAAGTTGCGGTAGACCGAGGCGAAACGCACATAGGCGACGCCGTCGAGCAGCCGCAACCCCTCCATGACAAGCTCGCCGATGCGGTCGCTCGTCACCTCCGGGTCGCCCTGGCTTTCGAGCTGGCGCACGACGCCATTGACCATGCGCTCGACCCGCTCGGAATCGACGCTGCGCTTGCGCAGCGCGATGTCGATGGAGCGCATGAGCTTCTCGCGGTCAAAGGGCACGCGGCGGCCGGACTTCTTCAGCACCATCAGCTCGCGCAGCTGCACGCGCTCGAAGGTGGTGAAGCGCCCGCCGCAATCAGGACAGACGCGCCGCCGCCGGATGGACGACGCGTCCTCTGTGGGGCGCGAGTCCTTCACCTGGGTCTCCAGACTGCCGCAATAGGGGCAACGCATGGATCAGATCCTCCCCGACCGGGGCTTCATCAATAGATCGGAAAACGCTGCGTCAGGGCGCTGACGCGGGCGAGCACCGAGGCCTCCACGGCGCCGTTGCCCGCCTCGCCATTCTTGGCAAGCCCGTCGAGCGTCTCGACCACGAGGGCGCCGACTTCGGTGAATTCGGCGACGCCAAAGCCCCGCGAGGTGGCGGCGGGCGTGCCAAGGCGGATGCCGGAGGTCACAAAGGGCTTTTCGGGATCGAAGGGGATGCCGTTCTTGTTGCAGGTGATGTGGGCGCGGCCCAGAGCCGCCTCAGCCGCCTTGCCGGTCAGCTTCCTGGCGCGCAGATCGACGAGCATCAGGTGATTGTCGGTGCCGCCGGTCACGATGTCGAAGCCGCCAGCCTTCACCGCCTCGGCGAGCGCCTTGGCGTTGTCGACGATCTGCCGGGCGTAGGCCTTGAACTCCGGCCGCAGCGCCTCGCCGAAGGCGACCGCCTTGGCGGCGATGACATGCATGAGCGGGCCGCCCTGGAGGCCGGGGAAGATCGCCGAATTGATCTTCTTGGCCATGTCCTCGTCGTCCGTGAGGATCAGGCCGCCGCGCGGGCCGCGCAGGGTCTTGTGGGTGGTCGTCGTCACCACATGGGCGTGGGGGAAGGGCGAGGGATGGGCGCCGCCCGCCACGAGCCCGGCGAAATGGGCCATATCCACCAGGAACACCGCGCCCACGGCGTCGGCGATCTGGCGGAAGCGGGGGAAATCCCAGAGCCGCGCATAGGCCGAGCCGCCCGCGATGATGAGCCGGGGCTTGTGCTCATGGGCGAGGCGCTCAACGTCATCCATGTCGATGCGCTGGGTGTCAGGCGAGACGCCGTAGCTGACAGGCTTGAACCACTTGCCGGACATGTTGACCGCAGAGCCGTGGGTCAGATGGCCGCCGGCGGCCAGATCAAGCCCCATGAAGGTGTCGCCGGGCTTCAGGCAGGCCAGAAACACCGCCTGATTCGCCTGGCTGCCGGAATTGGGCTGCACATTGGCGAATTTGCAGCCGAAAAGCTCTGTGGCGCGGTCGATCGCGAGCTTCTCGGCGATGTCCACGAACTGGCAGCCGCCATAATAGCGCCGACCCGGATAGCCCTCCGCATATTTGTTCGTCATCACCGAACCCTGCGCTTCGAGGACGGCGCGCGAGACGATGTTTTCCGAGGCGATCAGCTCGATTTCGTCACGCTGGCGGCCAAGCTCGAGCTCGATGGAGCGGGCGATTTCGGGATCGGACTGGGCGAGCGAGGCGGCGAAGAAGCTGTTGGATGTCATGTCAACCCCGGTGGGTTCTGCCGCCATAGGGCGGCGCGTGAGGCGCTGGCGAGGAATGGACTGGCCCAAGCCATCACAAGATGTAGAAGGCCTGCCCTTGAATCCCCCTGCCCTTAGCATGGCGCTCGCCATGGTGGAAGGCGGCGCGTGGCCCCTGCCCGCCTTCGCCGCACATGAAAAAGGCCCGGCTTGGGGCCGGGCCTGCAGGATCGGGATCAGAGCGCGCTCAGTCGTCGCCCATGGGGTCGAGCAAGCCGCTCTTCTGGACCGCGCCTGCGCGCGGATCACGATTCGGCGCCTCGACCGGCTGGAGCGCGGGCTGGAGCGAAGCCACCGTCGAGCCGAAGCCGTCGCGCTGATAGATGTCCTCGCGGAACTGCACGATCCCGTCATTGGCCCAGGCGGTCACATAGACCCAGTGGACCGGAACGGGCGCGACGGGACGCGCGTCAAGGCGCGCGCCGGAGCGGATGGCCTCGTCGATATGGTCGCGGTCCCAGCCGGGGGTGTCCTTGAGGATCCAGGCGACATAATCGCGGATGTTCTGCACGCGCACGCAGCCCGAGGAGACGAAGCGATAGTCGTCGCCGAAGACGCCCTTGGCGGGGGTGTCGTGCATATAGACGCCATGGGGGTTGGGGATGTTCACCCGCACCACGCCGAGCGAATTGACGTCCGCGCCGGGATCCTGACGGAAGCGATAGTTCACCGCATCCATGGAGTTCCAGTTGACGGCCGAGGGCGGGACTTCGTTGCCCGCCTTGTCGATCACGCGGATCTTGTTGTCGGAGAGGTAGTTCGGGTCCGCCTGCATCTTGGGGATCAGATCCTTGCGGATGATCGAGACAGGCACGGTCCAGAAGGGGTTGAAGTTGATCTCCACCACCTTGGCCTGCATGACCGGCGACTGGCGGTCGATCTTGCCGACGCCCGCAGCGTGATGGCTGAAGACCATGCCGCCCTCCACCGTCTCAACGGCGGCGGCCGGAATGTTCATGGTGATGAAGCGCGGGCCGAGATTGGCGGAGAAGCTGCGCAGGCGCACCAGATTGAGCTCAAGCTGGCGCAGGCGGTCCTGCGCGGGCACGTTGAGGGCCTGGAAGGTCTGCGCTGCGACGACGCCCGTGGCGTTGATGCCATGGCGCGCCTGGAAGCGGCGCACGGCGGCCTGCACATAGGAATCGAAGACCGGGGAGACGCCGACGGCCTCGTCGAGGTCGCCCGTCACCATCAGGCGCCTGCGCAAAGCCACGACCACGGCGCCATTGGAGCCGAGCTTGAGGGTCTGGCCCGCAGGCACGCCCTGCCAGCCGCCGCGCGCAAGCAGCTCGCGATATTGCTGGATGGCGGCCTCGGTCATGGCCACGGTCTGCTGCGAGAGCAGCGGGGTCACGGTGCGCTTGACCTGCAGCGCCGCATCCGCGTCGTATTTCTGCTCCCATTCGGCCTGAGCCGCAAAGCCGTCGATCGGGGCGGCGAAAGCCGCGCTCCCGTTCAGTCCGACCAGCAGGGCCGAAAGGCTCGTGGCGCCGAACCCCTGCGCGAAGAGGCGCCGGGAAAGAATATGTTTCGTCGTGTTCACTGACCGCTCCAATCGCACAGCCGCTGAAGGCGATTTCGCAGGCCCATGGCGAGGGACGCCGGAACCTGCGGATTCTGCAGTGCTCTCGTCCGGAATCGAGCTCCGGCCTCAAGCTTCAACCTAACATGTGCGCCCCCAGATAGGAACGAACAGTCAGGCTGTTTTGTGGCGCCGCGCCATAATGGGCGGCTGACCAGCGCCTTCCCCGGGCCACTGTTGCAAAGAAGCGACGCTGGGGAGGCGCAGACCATCAAAGCCGATACCTGATCTGGTCGGTCCAGAAGCGCTCCAGCCGCGCGAGCGACTGATTCAGGACCGAAAACTCGTCGCAGGAGACGCCGCCGATTCGCTCGACCGTGATGATGTGCTTCTCATAGAGGCCTGCGACGATGGCGTGCGCCTCCCGGCCCTTCTGCGTCAGGCTGATGCGCACGTTGCGCCGATCCTCATCCGCGCGGGCGTGCTGGAGGTAGCCCGCCTCGACCAGTTTCTTGACGTTGTGGGAGACATTGGCGCCGAGATAGTAGCCGCGCGTGCGCAGCTCGCCCGCCGTCACTTCCTCGTCCGCGATGTTGTAGAGCAGCAACGCCTGAACGGGCGTGATGTCTTCAGCGCCCCGACGCTCCAGGGCGTCCTTCACCACATCGAGCAGGCGCCGATGCAGCCGCTCCACCAGGGTCAACGCCTGAAGATAGGCGGGGCGCACCGCTTCGATCCGTCCGCCGTCAAACTCTGTCGCCAGCATGTGTAACCTTGTCCTCACCATATGCCTCGATACGGAGGCCACATTGCGCTGACATGGTGAACAAACCTGAACGCGCCGCAGGCGATTTTAACGATAGGCCGGAAAATTCGGGGCCATGGTGAATGAAGCGTAAAGAGCGCCTAATCCCGCTCCTGCGCAGCGTTCCAGGTGAGGATGAAATAGACGACGATCAGGCAGAGGCTGACGAGCGCCATCAGGAGCCCGCCCGCCTGAAAGTCCGGCAGGAAAAGGGAGATGATGATCCCGGCGCAGGCTGAGAAGAGCCAGAGCACCCCGCCCCAGGCCGCCGCAAGCCACAGGCCCACCGCCGCCAGAAGATCAGCGACCGCAAAAAAGACGATCGCGGCGGCCACTGGCCCCGGCAGGGCGTCGAGGGGCGCGACCTCGGGGGCGAGGATGATCTTCCAGTGCATGAGGCCCTGAAACAGCCAGAGCACCGCCACCACCCGCATGAAGACGACCAGCAGGAGGCTCCAGCGGTCGGCCTGCCGCTGCTGCGAATTGGGGCCGATGTCGATGGATTCGGAATGATCGTCGCGCCCTCTGGCGCGGCCGAGCCGCATCATGGCGCGTCCCCGGCGAATGTGAGGTCATCGGCGCCGAGGGGGGCGAAACAGGCGTCGACGCTTGCGGCGTCCACCTCGTCGAGCCCGGCGGGGCTCCAGCGGGGCTTGTTGTCCTTGTCGATGATCACCGCGCGCACACCTTCATAGAAATCCGCCATCTTGCAGATGCGGGAGACGATGCGGAACTCGATCCGCAGGCAGGCCTCGATCTCCATGCCGCGGCCTTCCGCCATCTGGCGCAGGCCGATGGCCACACTGGTCGGTGATTTCGCCCTTAGCAAGGCCAGAGTCTGCGCCGCGAAGGCTGAGCCTTCCGCCACAGCCTTCTCCAGCGCCAGCAAGAGATGGGCGACCCCGCAGGGCCCGAAGGCCTCGGCGATCAGCGCCCGATGGGGCCCAAGCGTTCCGGCGGGCGCCGGCGCCGCGAAGCTTGCGATGATGGCGTCAGCGTCGCCGGGGGCCTCGAGGGCGCGGGCGAGGTCGTCGAAGCGGGCGGAGGGGACGTAGGAGGTGGCGAGCCCCAGCTCCACCGCATCCCCCGCCCCGAGCCGCGCGCCGGTGACGCCGAGATAGGCGCCCGTGGCGCCCGGCAGGCGCGGCAGGAAATGGGTCGCGCCGACGTCCGGAAAGAAGCCGATGGCGACCTCGGGCATGGCGAAGACGAGCCTGTCCCCGGCGATGCGGTGGGAGCCATGGATCGAAACGCCGACGCCCCCGCCCATGACATAGCCGTCGAGCAGGGCGACATAGGGTTTGGGATAGCGGGCGATGCGCTGGTTGAGGCGATATTCCTCGCGATAGAAATCAAGCTGTTCGGCGAAGCGCCCCGCCGTGCCCAGCTCATGCATCAGGCGAATGTCGCCGCCCGCGCAAAAGGCCCGCCCGCCAGCGCCGCAGATGACGACGCGCGCGACCGAAGGATCATCCGCCCAGCGCGCCAAAGCCGCGTCGAGGCCCCGCACCATCTCGTGGTTCAGCGCATTGAGCGCCTGCGGCCGGTTGAGCAGCACAAAGCCCGCAGCGCCGCGCTTTTCGCAGATGATGTCGCTCATGGCCCAAGGAATCTCCGGTCAAACGGGCTTAAGCCGCGCGGGGGGAGGCGTCAACGGCAGCCTACCGCGCCTTGCCCTCCAGCGCCGCCTGCGTGCGGGCGATGACGTCTTTCGGGGTCGCCAGAATCTGGCGGACGGCTTCCTGCACCTCGGCGCCGGTCATGGGGTCGATGTCGACGGAGAGGCGTTCGGCTTCGGCCAGAAATTCCGCGTCCTTCATGGTTGCGTCGAAGGCCCTGCGCAGCAGCGCCACGCGGTCCTCCGGCGCGCCGGGGGGCGCGGCCAGCGGGCGGCTGACGGCTGTGGTGAGCGACAGGAACCGGGCCACCGCCTCGCGCTCGGCATCGCCCTTGACGACATCGAGGAAGAGCGGGGCGTCGGGCAGGTCGCGGTCCTTCTTGAGGCCGATCTGGATCAGCGGCACGAGCTTGCCTGCGGCCATGGGGCCGGGCAGCGTCGCCTTATAGCTGCCCCAGGTGTTGGTGCCGCGCCCCTCGATCTCGCCGCGCTCCATGGCGAGGTTGAGCGCGCCCCCGCCCTCATAGCCGAAGACGACCTTGAATTTCGTGCCGAGCAGCGCGTTGTAGACGGTGGGGATCTGGGCGTCGGGCGAGCCTGCGCCCGTCGAGCCCAACACGACCTCCATGCGGCGGGCGTCGTCGAGCGTGCGCGCCTTCGAACTCGACCAGACCACCGTCACATTGGGCGCCTGCGAGAAATTGCCGAGCCATTTGAAGGCGGCGAGCGAAAGCTGCATGCCCGGCTGGCCCGTGGGCTCATGCACCATGAGCCCCTGCCCCACCAGCGTGATGAAGGTTCCATCCTGCGGGGCGACCTTGCCCGCGTGGTTGAAGGCCGTGAGCCCGCCCGCGCCGGGCTGGTTGACCACGACCACGCTCGGCTTGCCCGGCAGATGCCTGGCCACATGGCGGGAATAGAGGCGGATGAGCGTGTCATAGCCCCCGCCCGGCCCGGTATGGGTGGAGAGCGTGAGGGTCTTGCCCGCATAGGCGTCCTGCGCCCGCGCCTCGAAGGGCGCGAGAAACAGGAGCGCGGCCATGGGCGCGATGGCTTTCATCCACATGAGGCGTCCTCCCCCGCCCGCAGGATCAAGCGGCTGCGGGCATTGCCGCGAGGCTAACATGCGCGCGCGGGGAAAGGGAGGCCGGGCCATATGCCGCCGGCGCCAAAACGCGCTAGTGTGCGCCGACCCGTGAACCGAGAGCGACATGACCAAACCCCATATCCTGATCCTCATGACCTGGCCGCATCCCGTCCGCTTCGTCTACGAAAAGCTGATCGCGGCGCGCTTCCCGGACCTCCCCATCAGGACGGTGGCGACCATTGATGAGGCGGAGGAGGCCATCGGCGAGGCCGACATCTTCATGACCTTCGGGGTCGAGGTGAAGCGCGACATCTTCCCCAGGGCGAAGCGTCTGAAATGGGTGCACGCCTTCGGCACGGGCGTCGATGGAATCACCGATCAGGCAGGCCTCGACAAAAGCGTCATCGTCACCTCGACGCGCGGCATCCATGGCCCGCCACTGTCGGAGATCGCGATCCTGCACATGCTCTCGATGGCGCGCGATTTTCCGCGCTCCGTGCGCGCCCATGACCAGCACAAATGGGACCGCTTCCGCTCGAAGACCCTGACGGGACGCAAGGTCGGCATCCTCGGCGTCGGCCTGATCGCGGAGGCGCTGGCGCCGCGCCTGAAGGGCTTGCAGATGCACGTCATCGGCATTTCCCGGACCCCGCGCCCCATCGCGGCATTCGATGAATGGCGCGGGCGCGATGATCTCGCCAGGGCGGTCGCGGATCTCGACTTCCTCGTGCTGCTGATTCCGCTGGAGGAGTCGACGCGGCGCATCATCGACGACGGCGTCATCAACGCCATGAAGAAGGGCGCCTATATCGTCAACATCGCGCGCGGCGGGGTGATCGACGAGCATGCGCTCCATCGCGGGCTGACATCGGGGCATCTGGGCGGCGCCGCGCTCGACACGGTGCACAAGGAGCCCCTGCCCCCGGATGATCCGCTCTGGGATGCGCCCAACCTCATCATCACCCCGCATCTCGGCGGCTTCTACGACACCTATCCCGAAGACAGCATGGAGCAGATGGGCTTCAACATCGAAAAGTTCATCGCGGGCGATTTCGACGCGATGATCCATCGCGAAGACCGCTGAAAGAAGAAAGGCCGGACGCGAGGTCCGGCCTTGTGATCTTCAGTTCTTGAGGGGCACCTTGGGCACAGTGCGCCCGCCGCCCTTGCCCTTGGGCTCGCCAGCGTCGCTGGGGGGCGCGGATTTGCCCGGCCCCTTCGCCTTGGCGCGGCGCACTTCAGGCTCGGGCCGCACGCGCTTCTTGGTGGATTCCACCACTTCCTTGTCGGGACGCGGCAGGACCGGACCCTCCGGGAATTCGAAGCCGAGCGACTTCTTGCCCTCTTCCTCCTTGACCACGACGCGCACGGTTCCGCCGGTCTTCAGGCGGCCGAACAGCACCTCGTCGGCGAGCGGCGTCTTGATGGTCTGCTGGATGATGCGGGCCATGGGACGGGCGCCCATGGCCTGATCGTAGCCATGCTCAATCAGCCAGGCGCGCGCGTCTTCCGTCAACTCGATCGTCACAGCGCGGTCGGCGAGCTGCGCCTCAAGCTGCATGATGAACTTGTCGACGACCTTGCGGATGACCTCGGTCGGCAGATGGCCGAAGCTCACGACGGCGTCGAGACGGTTGCGGAACTCGGGGGCGAAGAGCTTGTTGATCGCCTCGGTGTCGTCCCCCTCGCGCTTGGTGCGCGTGAAGCCGAAAGCGGACTTGGCGAGATCGGAGGCGCCCGCATTGGTCGTCATGATGAGGATGACGTTGCGGAAGTCGATCTGCTTGCCCGTGTGATCGGTCAGCTTGCCGTGGTCCATGACCTGCAGAAGGATGTTGAACAGGTCAGGATGGGCCTTCTCGATTTCGTCGAGCAGCAGCACGCAATGGGGATGCTGGTCGATGGCGTCGGTCAGCAAGCCGCCCTGATCGAAGCCCACATAGCCGGGAGGGGCTCCGAGAAGGCGCGAGACCGTGTGGCGCTCCATATATTCGGACATGTCGAAGCGGATCAGCTCGACGCCGAGCGCCAGCGACAACTGCTTGGCGACCTCCGTCTTGCCGACGCCCGTGGGGCCGGAGAAGAGATAGCTGCCGATGGGCTTGTCGCCATCGCGCAGGCCCGCGCGCGCCAGCTTGATCGCGGAGGTGAGCGAGCTGATGGCCTTGTCCTGACCATAGACGACGCGGCGCAGGGTGGTCTCGAGATGCTCCAGCACCTCCGCGTCGTCCTTCGACACCGTCTTGGGCGGGATGCGCGCCATGGTGGCGATGGTCGCCTCGATCTCCTTGATGCCGATGGTCTTCTTGCGGCGGCTTTCGGGCAGCAGCATCTGCGAGGCGCCGGTCTCGTCGATGACGTCGATGGCCTTGTCGGGGAGCTTGCGGTCGTGGATGTAGCGGGCCGACAGCTCCACCGCCGCCTTCACCGCTTCATTGGTGTAGCGGATCTTGTGGAACTCCTCGAAATAGGGCTTCAGCCCCTTCATGATCTCCACGGCGTCAGGGATCGAGGGCTCGTTGACGTCGATCTTCTGGAAGCGGCGCACGAGGGCGCGGTCCTTCTCGAAATACTGGCGGTATTCCTTGTAGGTGGTCGAGCCGATGCAGCGCAGCACGCCCTGCGCGAGCGCGGGCTTGAGCAGATTGGAGGCGTCCATGGCGCCGCCGGAGGTCGCGCCGGCGCCGATCACAGTATGGATCTCGTCAATGAAGAGGATCGCGTTCTTGTGCTGCTCGATCTCCTTCATGACCTGCTTGAGGCGCTCCTCGAAGTCGCCGCGATAGCGGGTGCCCGCGAGCAGCGAGCCCATGTCGAGGGAGAAGACCGTCGCCTGCGCCAGAACTTCCGGCACCTCGGACTTGATGATCTTGCGCGCGAGGCCCTCGGCGATGGCGGTCTTGCCGACGCCGGGATCGCCGACGAGCAGCGGATTGTTCTTCTGGCGGCGGCAGAGCACCTGAATGGTGCGCATGACCTCGGCCTCGCGCCCGATCAAGGGATCGATGCGGCCGTCGCGCGCCTTTTTGTTCAGGTTGACGCAATAGGCGTCGAGGGCGCTGTCCTTCTTCTTCGTCCCATCGGCGGCGGACTCACGCTGGTCGCGGGTCTCGCGCTGCTCGGGCTCCTCCTCGACGCCGCGCGGCGATTTGCTGGAATCGCTCATGCCCGGCCGCTTGGCGATGCCGTGGCTGATGTAGTTGACCGCGTCATAACGGGTCATGTCCTGCTCCTGCAGGAAATAGGCGGCATGGCTTTCGCGCTCGGCGAAGATGGCGACGAGCACATTGGCGCCTGTGACCTCCTCGCGGCCCGAGGACTGCACATGGATCACCGCGCGCTGAATGACGCGCTGGAAACCAGCGGTCGGCTTGGCGTCCTCGCGGCCGTCGGTGACGAGGTTTTCAAGCTCGGTCTCGATATATTCAACGAGGTTCTTCTTCAGCGCGTCGACATCCACCGAACAGGCGCGCATGACGGCCGAGGCGTCGGTGTCGTCGAGCAGGCTGAGCAGGAGGTGCTCAAGCGTGGCGTATTCGTGGCGCCGCTCATTGGCCACGGCCAGAGCGCGATGGAGAGACTGTTCCAGATTACGAGAGAAGGACGGCATCGCAGCTCTCACCCTTTGCGTTCGAGGTTTCATTGCAAAGGCCGGGAGCGCCAGGGCGCAAGCCCCGATCGCCGTCCGCCCTGCGGCTGGCAGTACTCAAGCGGCTCTCTCCCAACCGCTTCACTCACTAACTCCACCGGGATGATACCGTCCGGGGCGGCGAGGGCAACCAATGATCTGCGGCGCCCTCGAAATATGCAGAACTGTCTGGATGCTCACTTTTTCTCCATGATGCACTGCAGGGGATGCTGGTGCTTGCGGGCGTAGTCCATGACCTGCGTGACCTTGGTCTCCGCCACCTCATAGGTGAAGACGCCGCATTCGCCGACGCCGTGCTGGTGGACATGGAGCATGATGCGCCGCGCCTCCTCCACGCCCTTGCTGAAAAACCTGCGCAACACAGTCACCACGAACTCCTGCGGCGTGTAGTCGTCGTTCAGCAGAAGCACCCGATACATGCTCGGCCGCTTCGTCTGGGTGCGCGTGCGGGTGATGACGGCGGTTCCGGTGCTGTTTCCGGAGCCCGGCGAATCCCCGCCCCTGCGCGGTTCACGAGCAGCAAAAACCATGCCGGACGCTTGCCCATGGGGCCCGCCCCTGTTCAGGTCCGTCCGCGCCGAAAATGAGATTTCCACGTCCGCTCTTCCTGTGCCGTCCGTTCAAGATAGGCCGCTCGCCAGAACACGCAACCGGCGATGACGCATCCTTTCGCATATCCGCGAGCGCCAGCCTGGCAGACGCGCCGAAGCCCTAATTTATTGACGACGGCGCCGGTTCGCCAGTGGGCGCCGCCGCATTTGCGGGGAAACATCGGGATCCCCAGCCAGAAAATGGGCAAAAAAAGACCCGGCGCAAAGGCCGGGTCTCGTAACATCATGGAATATATGGATTACTTCGCGGCAGCCTGAGCCTTGGCGAAAGCTTCCTCGACCGGCTTGAAGCTGTCCTTGGCGAGGTTGGTGAAGAGTTCGCCGAACTTCGTGCTCTGCGCCACGAAGGACTCGTAGCTCTGCTTGGCGAATTCGGTCTGCAGCTCGATGGCCTTTTCGACCGACTTCACGCCCATGAGCTTCTCAACCATGCCGGAAGAGGCTTCGAAGCTCTTCTTGCTGTAGTCGGTGGCCTCGGCGGCGATCTGCTGGACGCCCTTGGACCAGGCGCTGCTGACCGACGTCACGGCTTCGAACTGCTCTTTGCTGAACTTCTGAAAATCGTCCACATTCTTGAACATGAGACACCTTCGCATTTGCGCGCAGCGCCCCTCACGAGCGCCCTGACGCTCATTTATGTGCACTGCACAAAAATGTCAAGCGCCTTGTTCGCACTTGCGGCATGCGACGTCGATTTCGAAATAATCGCGATTGCGATCAACCCATTAACCCCTGCGTAACCACGGCCCGCTAGTCTCAGGATGTGTGGCGTTCAGGTAACGGCGTCGGGTTAGTCGCTTTGGGTTGAGGTTTGAGTATGTCGATGGTTTCAGCCGCCGCCTTTCGCGGGCGCCTCCTGTCAGCCTTGATCCTCAGCGGGATCGCCATCACGGGCCTGGTTCTGGATACGAGCTCCGCCGAGGCCCGCAACCGCAAAAATCACAAGCGTCCCCAGGCGGGCATAGGCTATACGCCCCCCTTCTCGGCCATGGTGGTGGACGCCAACACCGGACGCGTCCTCTACGCCGACCGCGAGAACGAACTGCGCCATCCCGCCTCCGTCACCAAGGTGATGACCCTCTACATGCTCTTCGAGCAACTTGAGAAGGGGCGCTTCTCCCTCGACGACGAGATCCAGATTTCGAGCCATGCGGCCTCGATGGCCCCCTCCAAGCTTGGGCTGCGTCCGGGCTCCACCATCACGGTCGAGGACGCGATCAAGGCTGTTGTGACGAAATCCGCCAACGACATCGCCGCCGCCATCGCCGAGGCCGTGGGCGGCACCGAGGAGCGCTTCGCCCAGATGATGACCGCCAAGGCCCAGAGCCTCGGCATGAGCCGCACCCATTACGCCAACGCCTCCGGCCTGCCCAATTCCGCGCAGGTGACCACCGCGCGCGACCTCATCACCCTCGGGCGCGCCATTCAGGAGCGCTTCCCCCGCTACTACGCCTATTTCTCGACCCATCAGTTCACCTTCCGCGGCTCGACCATGGGCAACCACAACCGGCTCCTGGGCCGCGTCGAGGGCATGGACGGCATCAAGACCGGCTACACCAACGCCTCCGGCTTCAACCTGCTGAGCTCGGTCAAGCGCGGCAATCGCCGCATCTTCTCGGTGGTGCTGGGCGGCAAGACCGCCGCAGGCCGCGACAAGATCATGGCCGGGCTGATCGAGGACCACCTCGACGACGCCTCGCCGGGCCGGTCCATGGTCGCCGACGCCGATGCGAAGCCCGCCCCGGTGGCTGCGGTCGCAGCGCCCATCGTCGAAAAGGCGCGGCCCGCCGAGGACCGCACCGCCTCCATCCCGCCAAAAGCGTCGGAAGCGCCCCTCAAGGTCGCCGCTGCGCCCGCCCCGGCCCAGACCAAAGCCCAGATGCGCGCCGCCGAAAAGCAGGCGGCGCAGGCCGCCAGGGCGGAATCCGCCAAGCCCGCGCCCGCCAAGGTCGCCGCCAAGGCCGAACCTGCCCGCCCCACCGCAGCCGCCAGCGGCATGATGATCCAGATCGGCGCCAGCGACGAGATGGCCAAGGCCAACGATCTCCTGGCGAAGGCGCGCGGCAAGGCGCCGTCCCTCTCAAGCGCCACCCCCTTCACGGAAAAGGTCAAGACAGGCTCGGGAACGCTCTATCGCGCCCGCTTCGCAGGCCTGACCGAAACCAAGGCGGAAGAGGCCTGCAAGTCGCTCAAAAGGTCGGGCTTCTCCTGCTTCACCACCAAGAATTAGGCAGGGAACCCTTCCGCCTGCCTGCTGTTTTTCCAAAGTGTCGTTTGCGCAAGTGCGTATGCGTGAGAGTGCCGGAGTTACCCATGTCTGCTCATCAGGACAGCCTTGGCTTCGTTGACCTTGGCGGCCAGCGCCGTAGGCCCCCCGTAGTCGGGATGCAGTTTCTTCATGAGGGTGCGATGCGCCCGCGTGATCTCTTCGGCCGAGGCGCCCTTCGCAAGCCCCAGGATCTCATAAGCTTCATCCTCAGTCATGCGGGTCGCGACGCGGCCGCTGCGCCCCCCGCTCCCCGCGTCGCCGTGAGCCTCGCCTGCCGGACGCCAGCCGGGAAAGCGGCGGTCGAGATAAGCCTCTAGCAGCCGCGCCCCATCAGGATCGTCGCGGCGGCACTGGGCGAGCAATTCCTCGCATTGCGGGCGGGTGAGCTCATCGAGCCGCCTTCCGGTGAAAGCCCCCGCCAGAACCGCGCCATCCATGGCCCCGCTGTCGTGGCGCAGCTCCATCTCGATCATGGCGGAGCGGACCCGCGAGACCTGATCGCCGCCCGGCGCGCCGCCGATCTTGCCGAACATGCGCGCAAAGGCGGGCGGATTGGCGAAGCCCAGCAGATAGAGGCCGAAGCCCCCGACCGCGACCGCCGCCTCCACCTGTCCGCGCAGCATCATGAACGCCGCCGCCGCCATCAGCGCGTAACCGCCCAACGATTTCACATATTTCGCGAGCTTCGCCGGATTGGCTTTCGTGAACGCGTCGCTGGCGTACCACAGAATGATCAGGACACTGACGACCACCACTAGCTGCACGATCAAGGCGCCCTCCCCTGACGCATCTGCGCCAACAAAAGCGCGGCCTCCCCGCCCCTGTCCTGCGCGAGCGACTCGAGCGCCCTCGTCCCGCCCGCCGCATAGGCCGCCGCCGCCGCAAGAAGCGCCGCCAACCGTCCGGGCGCCGATTGGTCGAAGGCGGCATAGGCTCCGCCGGTGAGCCGGGCGATCTCACGAAAGGCGCGCCCGGCCGCAGGATCAGCGCCCTCATGAAACATGAAGGCCTTGACGCCCAGAAGGCCAAGCTCGCCGGCGAGCACGCAGAGCTGGTCGACATGCTCCTCCATGGCGTCGCCAACATAGATCAACGCGCCGACCGGGGCGCGGCGGGCCTCGTCGCGCACATGTTCGAGGACGCGGGCGATCTGGGTCGCGCCGCCGCGCACGGAGATCTTCGCCATGAGGGCCGCGAGGCCTGCGCCATCAGCGATGAAACGGGAGGCCCGGCATTCTCCGAGGCCCCGGAAATAGACAAGCTGCACATCCAGCCCGCCCAAAGCCCCCGCCGCCTCGAACATGCGGCCCTGCAGCGACTGGGCGAGATCCCAGGTGGGCTGGCGGCTCATGGTGGCGTCGAGGGCGAAAATCAGCCGCCCGCGCTTGCCCGCTGCGGCGGGAGCGGCGGCGGCCGCGCGCAGGAAGGCCTCGACCTCGGTCGAGCCCTCGGCGGATCGGGATACGGCCCTCGGCTTGCCGTCGCTGGTCAAGGGATTCGCGGCTCCATGGAGACTTGATCCTACATCGTGCCCGCGAGGGAAAACCGCAAGCGCCGCGCCTAGTCGAAGATCTTGCGGGCCTTGTCGGCGATTTCGCGCGGGGTCTTGAGCATGCGCGCGAGGATCTGGTCTGAATCCGGCCCGTTGATGGGATGGACCGGCAGGTTCTGCTTGGCCATGTCTGCCTTGAAGGCCGGATCCTTCATCAGCGAATCGAAGGCCTTGCGCAGGATGGCGAGCCGCTCGGCGGGAATGTCCCGCGAGACGATGAAGGGACGGCCCACCTCATCCTCCGCATTGACCGCCGCCAGAATCTCCCGCTGCTCGGGGCTGGTGGTGAAGTCATCAATGAACCGCGCGCTGTCGGGCATGTCCCCTTCCTTGTCGCGGGTGAATCGCACGAAGGGATGGACCTTGCGCTCGGTGAGCCAGTTGGGGGGAATGCTGTTGAAGGAGCCGCAGTCCCCATCAAGCTCGCCCCGCTCCACCGCAAGGCGCAGTTCGTTGCTGCCGGGAAAGCCGAGGATCTGCTTCACAGGCGCGTTGAAGACCTCGCGCATGGTCGCGCCATTGACATAGTTGCCGGAGCCCTTGCCGGTCGCGCCGAGGATGAACTCCTTGCGGGACATCATGTCCTCCCATGACTTCACGCCCTGCGGCCCATAGCCGTAGCAAACGCGGAAATCGGGCGTGACGACGCCGACGAAGACATATTTGCGGAAATCCACCGGCACCTTGTCCGGCTGCACCACGGACTGGACGATGAGGCCGGGGTTGAAGATCACCATCACCGTGCCGTCCTTGGGCTGGGTGGCGTCAAGCGCGCGCACGGCCTGCAGGCTGCCGGCGCCTGGCATGTTCTGCACGATGAGCGTGGGCTTGCCGGGGATATGCTCGCCCATGAACCGCGCGAGCTGGCGGCCATAGGCGTCATAGCCGCCGCCCGGCGTGAAGCCGACGATGATGTTGACGGTCTTGTCCTTGTAGAAATCCTCAGCCGCAAGGGCGGGACCCCTTAGGGCCGGACCGCTCAGGACGAGGCCGCCAAGCGCCAGGATCGATAAGCCAGCCTGCAAAGATTTCATGACACCCCTCCGCCAATCGGCGCCAGCATGCCTCCCCGGCGGTCGCTTGGCAACGCGGGGCGGGTTCAGAGCAGGCCGAGCTCGCGCAGCTCCCGGCGCAATTCCTCGGGCATTTCGGCCAGGGCGCCCGCGCCTTCGGTCAAATCCTCGGGCGCCTCATGGTCGGCGAGGTAGCGCCAGCCCTGAAAGGGCCGCTGCGGGCGCGGCATGACCTGCACCAGCGTCGGCTCCAGCACGATGTGGCAGCGGGCGATTCCCGCGGCGTCCGTGACCGGGCGCAGCGCACGCACGAGCTGGCGCGCGGCGATCTGGCCCTTGATGACCCAGTAGAGCGAGCCGCCGTCCAGCACCTCCTCGGCGCGCTTGGGCAGGGAGCGGGTCGTGTGGAACTGTTCAGGCGGGCGCCCGGCGGCGCGCTTCTGGGCGAGCGTCAGGGCGATCCACTCCTCCATGTCGCGGATCGAGTCCGCCCCGACGCAGAGCTTGATGAGGTGTAACGGCATAAACGCCTTGTAACGGGCGCGCTGGCTGGCGCAAGCGGCCAGAGGGGCGCTTTTCACAACAGCGTGCTTGAACTTGACGCGGCGTCCGTGGAACTGTGCGCCCGCAAAGGACGCCCAGATGACCCTGCCCACGCCCACCCACGCCCTGCGCGGCCCCGCGCTGACCTTCCGCGCCGACCCCTTCATCGAGGGATTGGAGGCCGCGATGGTCTACGAATCCGACGCCATCGTGGCGATGGGGGGCGGGCTCATCACCCATTTCGGCCCGGCCGACCGGCTTCTCCCGCAACTGCCGCCGGACCTGCCGGTGCGCCATGTGGGCCCGGACGCCCTGATCTCCGCAGGCTTCCTCGACACCCACGTGCATTTTCCGCAGGCGCCGGTCATCGCCTCCTTCGGCGCGCAGCTGCTCGACTGGCTGGAGACCTACACCTTCCCCGCCGAGGGCGCCTTCCGCGACAAGGACCATGCCCGCGCCGTGGCGAAGATCTTTCTGCGGGAGTCCCTGCGCAACGGGGTCACCACGAGCTGCGTCTACGGCACGGTCTTCCCCCAGTCGGTCGACGCGCTCTTTGAGGAGGCGGAGCGGCTGAACCTGCGCATGGCCGCAGGCAAGGTGATGATGGACCGCAATGCGCCAGCCTATCTGCTCGACACCGTGCAAAGCTCCTACGACGATTCGAGGGCGCTGATCGGGCGCTGGCATGGGCGCGGGCGGCTGATGTACGCCATCACGCCGCGCTTCGCCCCGACCAGCACCGACGAACAGCTCGCCGCCGCAGGCGCGCTCTGGCGCGAACATCCGGACTGCTACATGCAGACCCATGTGTCGGAGAATCTCGACGAGATCGCCTGGGTGCGCGACCTCTTTCCCGCGCGCAAAAATTATACGGACGTCTACGACCACGCGGGCCTTTGCGGGCCGCGCGCGGTCTTCGCCCATGGCGTGCATCTGGACGAAGACGAGATGTGCTGCATGCACCGCACGGGCTCGGCCATCTCCCATTGCCCGACCTCGAATGCCTTCATCGGCAGCGGCGCCTTCAATCTGTCGCGCGCCAAACGCGCCGACCGGCGGCTGCGCGTGGGGCTGGGCACTGACATCGGCGGCGGCACATCCTATTCGATGCTGATGACGATGGCCGAGGCTTACAAGGCCGGCATGGTCCATCAGCACCGGCTCACCGCAGGCAACGCTTTTTACCTCGCCACGCGCGGCGGCGCGCAGGCCATGTATATCGAGGACAAGGTGGGCTCCATCGCGCCGGGCATGGAGGCCGATCTCGTTGTGCTCGACATGAAGTCGACGCCGCTGATCGCCTACCGCATGGGCTTTGCGAAAGACATCCACGAGGCCCTGTTCATCCAGATGACGCTCGGGGATGATCGCGCCGTGCAGGCGACTTATGTGGCGGGGGTTTCGCAGTATGAGAAGGCGGGGGGGTAGGCAGTCGGCAGTCGGCAGTCGGATTTTTAAATCAGACGTTTGTTGTCAAGACCAGACTCGCCGCTCAACCCAATTCCCGAACGCCGACTGCCGACTGCCGACTGCCCCGCGCAGCCAATCACCCACGCCCGACAAAGGGCATCTTCGTCGCCATCACCGTCATGAACTGCACATTGGCGTCGAGCGGCAGGTTGGCCATATAGACCAGCGCGTCCCCCACATGCCTGAGGTCCATCAGCGGCTCCGGCTCGATCGTTCCATTGGCCTGCGGAACGCCTGCGCGCATGCGGCCGGTCATGTCGGTCTCGGCGTTGCCGATGTCGATCTGGCCCACCGCGATGTCATATTTGCGGCCATCGAGCGCCGCCGATTTCGTGAGGCCGGTCATGGCGTGTTTCGTCGCCGTATAGGCGGCGGAGTTGGGGCGCGGCGCATGAGCTGAGATCGAGCCGTTGTTGATGATGCGCCCGCCCATCGGGCTCTGCCGCTTCATGATGCGGAAGGCGTGCTGCGTGCAGTAAAAGGCGCCGTTGAGGTTGACGTCGACCACCGCCTTCCAGCGGGCGACCTCCACATCCTCCAGCAAGCCCGGCGGCGAGAACAGACCCGCATTGTTGAAGAGCAGATCGAGCCGCCCATAGGTCTCCTCGATGGTGGCGAAGAGCGCGGCGACCTGCGGCTCCTCAGCGACGTCGCAGGGAACTGCGAACGCTGCGCCGCCCTGCGCCGCGATCTCAGCCGCCACCGCCTCCAGCGGATCAGGCCTGCGCCCGGCCAGCACGAGCGTGAAGCCCGCGCCCGCCAGCGCCAGCGCCGCCATGCGGCCGATGCCAGAGCCGCCGCCCGTCACAAGCGCGATCTTCGTCATGCTCTTTCCCCCTCTTCGTCCATGGCGCGGCCAGCCTCCTCGCCGGGTCCGCGCGCCTCGGCGCGCAACAGATCACGGAGGATCTGGCTGCTCGCGTGCAGGCATAGAATAGCCGAGATGGAGTCCACAACCATCTGCGGCCAGACCATCGGTTCGGACCGCGCGGCCATCATGATGAGGGCGTAGAGCGTCGAAGTGACCGCGTCGTTGCGCGCCGACAGCCATGTGGCCTCGATGACCGGATGATGGGAGCGGCGAAACCGCCAGAGCAAGGCCACAAGCACCCAGGCCTCGGCGATGATGAGCAGCCCCGCCACCGTGATGGCGAAAGGCTCGACCTCCGGAGGCTCCACGAAGGTGCGCCAGATCTGCCAGATCGTGACGACGCCCGCGCCCAGCAGAACGAGCGCAAGCGCGAAACCCGCAAGCCGCTCGGCCCGCAGGCCCCGGCCGAACGCTGCGGCGGCTGTGGCGTAGATCAGGACATCGTAAGTCCACTCCATCCCGTCGCGGACGAGGAAGCGCGAGTCGAGGAAGAATCCATAGAGGGTCTCGCCGACGCCGATAACGAACACCAGCGCCGCGATCGCCATGATCGTGCGGTGATAGATCCGGGCCTCGGCCGCCTGTTTCGCCTGCTCCATGGCGCCATTGTGGCCCAGATCAAGCAAGGATGGAACGTCAGCCGCCGGGGGCATGGGCGGCCTTCGCAAGACGGCGCTTCTCCGCCAGGATCTTCGGCCAGACCTTGGCGATGCTGGCCTCGGCCTCGGAGGTCCAGCCCGGCCCCGCCTTGGCGAGGGGCGTCGGCGCGTCATCCTTCGCCGGGACCATATGGACGATCCGGTAGCCGCGCGCCTTCAGGGCGCGCAGGAGATCCGGCAGCATCTTCGCGGTCTGGGGCCGCGTGTCGTGCAGCAGGACGATCCCCTTGCCCGCCTGATCGAGCCGCCCCAGCAAAAGCTCCAGGGTCTTCTGCGGGCTCATGTCGAGCCAGTCCGAGGCCCAGAGGTCCGCACCGAAAATGGCGACGTCGCGGCGCGCGAACCAGGCGTTGAGCTCGGGCGTATCGGCGAAGCCGGGATAGCGGAAGAAGGGCGTGCGGGGCGCGGGGCCGGCCTGTCCGAAGGCGGCGCGGTCATCGGCGGCGAAGCCCTGCTCGATGTCGGCCTTCGCCTCGGCTTCGCCAAGGCCGCGCATGGTGATGAAGGGATGGCTGTAGGTGTGGTGGGCGACCGTGTGGCCGCGCGCGCGCTCACGGGCGACGAAGGCGGGATGGGCCTCAGCGTTGCGCCCGATCAGGAAAAAGGTCGCCTTCACGCATTCGTCGTCGAGCGCCTTCAGAATCGGCCCGGTCGTGGCGGGCAGCGGGCCGTCGTCGAAGGTGAGGACGACTTCGCCCGGCTCCAGCGCCAAAGTCTGTGGATAAGATTTGAGGCCGACCTTCAACCCGCCCTTTGGATTCACCTCCAGCACGCGCGAAACGCCCAGCGCATCGGGCCGCGCACAGGGGGGCGAAGCCTGCGCAGGAGCCTCTTGCGCCAGCGCCGAAAGGGCAGGCGCGCATAGGCCCACAAGCGCAGCCATTCGCAAAAGCACCCGAAAACCCATCCATCTCATCCTTGTTTCTGGGCGCCGACCGGGCGATTGCCAGCGCCGGACCGCACACGTAAGTAGCACAAGTCCCTCGCGCCTGAACGGAGCGCCATGACCGACGCCGCCGCAGCAGATCCGACGCCCGATCCCCCCGGCCTCTATGACGAGGAAGGCGAGATCCGCCGTCCCTTCGTGGAGGCGGTGGCGCAGACCATCGCGCGCGGCGACGCCAAGGCCCTGCTTGAGCTCGCCGGCGACCTCCATGAGGCCGATCTGGGCGCCCTGATCGAGGCGCTCGACCACGATGACCGCACGCGTCTTATCGCGCTTATGGGGCGAGAATTCGACTTCGCCGCCCTGACCGAGGTCGATGACAGCGTCCGCGAGGACATTCTCGAGGAGCTGCCGCCGGAAACCGTGGCCGAAGGCATGCGCGACCTCGAGAGCGACGACGCCGTCGCCATTCTCGAGGACCTCGACCTGGAGGAGCAGGCCGAGATTCTCGAGGCCATGTCGCCGGTCGACCGCGCGGCGCTGCAACGCTCGCTGGACTATCCGGAATATTCCGCCGGTCGTCTCATGCAGACGACCCTGCTCACCGCCCCGCCCTTCTGGACCGCAGGCCAGACCCTCGACCATATCCACGACGCAGCCGACGAGGATCTGCCCGACTCCTTCTTCGAAGTCTTCGTCGTCGATCCCTCGCATCACCTTCTGGGCAACGTCTTCCTCGACCAACTCGTGCGCGCGCGCCGCTCGGCCCGGCTCGATGAACTCATGCAGGAGCGCCGCTCGGTCGATGTGCGCGAGGATCAGGAGGAGGTCGCGCGCGTCTTCGAACGCTACAACCTCATCTCTGCGCCAGTGACCGAAGGAACCGGGCGTCTCGTCGGCGTCATCACCATCGACGACATCGTGGACGTCATCGAGGAGGAGGCCGAGGAGGACATCAAGGCGCTCGGCGGCGTGCGCGCGGGCGAAGAGCTGTCGTCCTCGGTGCTGTGGATCACGCGCAGCCGTTTCACCTGGCTCTTCGTGAACATGTTGACGGCCTTCATGGCCTCTTCCGTGCTCGGCCTGTTTGCGGGCGAGCTTGAGAAGATGGTGGCGCTGGCGGTGCTGGTGCCCATCGTGGCGAGCCAGGGCGGCAATGCGGCGACCCAGACCATGACGGTGGCCGTGCGGGCGCTGGCCACACGCGAACTCTCCTCCAGCAACGCCCTGCGCGTCGCCATGCGCGAAGTGTCGGTCGGCCTGCTCAATGGCGTGGCTTTCGGCATCCTCACGGGCATCGGCGCCGCGCTGTGGTTCTCAAGCCCGGGGCTGGGCGTCGTGATCTGCCTCGCCATGATCACCAATCTCGTCGCAGGCGCCCTTGGCGGCATCATGGTGCCGCTGACGCTGGAGAAGCTCGGCTATGATCCCGCCGTGTCATCCGGCGCCTTCGTCACGACAGTGACCGATGTGGTGGGGAATTTCGCATTTCTGGGGATCGCAACCCTCTGGTTTGGGCTCGCGTGAGCCGCGTTAACGAAGCGTTTGGAGATGCGCAATAAAATTGATTGCATGTTTAGTTTGCGTCATGTGCCCCAGCGTTGGAAGTCGCCCCTCGTCGCCGTTCTCTCGGCCCTGACGTTGGCTGGCTGCGGCTCCTCCATCCCCTTCACCGATACGACCGGGTCGATCCAATCGGCCCGTAACGCTGTCCATCCGCCAAACAGCGCCTTCACCGGCCCCTTCCCGCATGATTTCCCGATCCACGGCATCGACGTCTCCAAATATCAGGGCGACATCGACTGGACGCAGGTGAAGGCGAGCGGCGTGCAGTTCGCCTATATCAAGGCGACCGAGGGCGGCGACCACATCGACGAGAAATTCCAGCAGAACTGGAGAGACGCCAAGGCCGCAGGCCTCGCGCGCGGCGCCTATCATTTCGTCTATTGGTGCAGGCCGTGGCATGAAGAGATGCGGCATTTCATCAATGTCGTCCCCAACGAGCGCGACGCCCTGCCCCCGGTGCTCGACGTCGAGGCGACGCCGGAATCCAAGAAGTGCAAGCGCCGTCTTGAGCGCGGCCCCGCAGTGGCGGAAATACGCGAAATGCTGCGCGCCATGGAGCGCCACTACGGCAAGAAGCCGGTCATCTACACGACCGTGGATTTCTATGAGCACATCCTGAGCCCGAACGAGCTTGAAGATTATCCGATCTGGATCCGCTCGACGAAATATTCGCCCCATGTGAGATATGGCTCGCGCAACTGGCATTTCTGGCAGTTCCAGTCGGACGCCAGGATTCCCGGCATCGTCGGCAATGTCGACCGCAACGCCTTCAAGGGCGACCACAAGCAATGGCTCGCCTTCATCGGCGCGCCGGAGGCGGACAAGCCCCGCGACCTCCCGGTCAAAAGCGCTGGAACTTCGCTGAGCCTGCCGCCGTTCTGATTTCAGGACGGCTTTGCGGGAGAGCAGCATGCGCATTCATCCGGGCCTTGCGCTCGCCTTGAGCCTCGCCTCCCTTTCGCCCGCGATAGCGCAGATTGAAGTGGGCGGCAGCGCGGGCGCGGGCGTCTCCCTCGGGGCGCCCGACCCCATGCTGAAGCCCCCGCGCGAGGGCGCCGCGCCGCCCCTCGAAAGCGGCCTGACCGCCGCGCAGCGCGCCACCATCGCTGAAGCCATCGGCAAGGATCGCCCGCCCCGCAGCACGGCTGTCCTCGTCGGCCTCGCCGTGCCCGACGGCGCACCCCTGCGCAATCTGCCAGCCGCCGTCGTGAAGATCATTCCGGCCTATCAGGGCTACAAATATTTCATGACCGGGCAGGATCTGACGGTGGTCGAACCCATGGCTCGGCAGGTGGTGAACGTCATCAACCTCAAGCCCGACAAAACGCGCGCGCGCAAGCAGGAGATGCGTTGAAGCCTCGTCCGGGCTATAGAGAGGGCGCAACCCGAAGAGCCGCCCTCATGAACCCTGACAGCATGAACCGCATCGACACCCTCGCCAACATCGGCTCATCGCTTCTGGGCGTGCAGATGGAGGCCGGCGAGCTTGGGCCCGTGGACGTCGCCGCCGACGCCTTCGTCTTCGGCTATTGCTTCGGCCTGTTCGAGGCCATGGCGCGCTACGCCAACCTCGACCAATACACCGACGGCATGCGCATGATGAGCGCGGGCTTCGGCCGCCTCGTGGGGGAAGCTGCGCAGGGCGCCATATTGTTCCGCCAGGCCCTCGACAAACAGGAAGACCACGCCTTTCAGGAAGGCGCAGCCGTGGGTGAGGCGGACCTTCTGGCATGGGCCAATGACGCCAACGCCCTGCCAGCCAACCTCACGCGCTACGCGCGGCGCAAGGTGGAGAAGGCCTGAGCTTTGATGTAGGCTCTCGACGCGCCGCCGCGCATCAGGGGGAACGAAGATGCTCAAGCTCTGGGGACGAACCAATTCGCTGAATGTGCAGAAAGCGCTTTTCTGCCTTGGGGAGCTTGGCCTGCCCTATGAGCGCGTCGACGCGGGCATGCAGTTCGGCGTGGTGAAGAGCCCCGAATATATGGCGATGAACCCCAATTCCGTCGTGCCCACGCTTGAGGACGATGGCTTCGTGCTCTGGGAGTCCAATGTCATCCTGCGCTATCTCGCCGCCAAATATGGCGCGGGCGCGCTCTGGCCTGTCGATCCGCGCGCCCGCGCGCAGGCGGACCGCTGGATGGACTGGCAGCAGACGAGCCACAACCCCATGCTGACGAAGGTCTTCTGGAACCTCGTGCGCCAGCCCGGCGGCGTGCCGCAGGACGAATTCAACGACGCCTGCGCCAAGGTGGAGCGCGCCATGGACATTCTGGAGGAGGCGCTCGCCCGCAGCCCATGGCTCGGCGGCGACGCCTTCACCATGGCCGAATGTGCGCTGGCGCCGGGCGTCCACCGCTATCTGCACCTGCCCATGGAGCGCAAGGAGCGCCCGCATGTGGCGCGCTGGTATGAGGCCGTTCTGCAACGGCCCGTCGCGAAGAGCATTCTCCTGCTTCCCCTGACCTGAGGCCAAACGATGACCGATCTCGCCGCCGCCGTGACGCGCCTGCCCCTGAACGGCGGCGCGCAGATTCCCGCCCTCGGGCTTGGCACGTTCCGCCTCAGCGGTCCCAGCGCCGTCGACTCCATCAGCGCCGCGCTGTCGCTCGGCTATCGCCATCTCGACACCGCCGCCATGTATGAGAACGAGGCGGAGGTGGGCGCGGGCCTGCGCGCCAGCGGCGTGAAGCGCGACGAGGTTTTCATCACCACGAAGGTCTGGACGAGCGACATCGCCAGGGGCGATCTCCAGGCTTCGGCGCAGGCGAGCCTCGAGCGGCTGAAGCTCGATCAGGTCGATCTTCTGTTGATCCACTGGCCCAACCGCGCCATTCCTCTCGCCGCCTCCATCGAGGCCTTATGCGACGCCAAACGGCGCGGCTATGCGCGCAGCATCGGCGTGGCGAATTTTCCGGTCGAAATGCTGGAGGATGCGGTGCGGCTCGCCGGCGCCCATGGCGAGACGATCGCGACGAACCAGTGCGAATATCACCCGCGCCTGAGCCAGGCGAAAGTGATCGAGGCCTGCCGCAGGCATGGCGTCGTCTTCGTGTCCTACTGCCCGCTGGGCCAGGGCCGCATGACCGAGGACGAGGCCATCGCAGCCATCGCCAGAAAGCACGGCAAGACGGTCTCGCAGATCGTGCTGCGCTGGCATGTCCAGCAAGGCGTCGCCGCCATTCCAAAGTCCGCGAACGCAGGGCGCCAACGCGACAATCTCGACATCTTCGGCTTCACCCTGCCAGACGAAGACATGCGCGCGATCGCAGCGCTGGCGCGTCATGACGGGCGTCTGGTGAAGCCGGGGTTTTCGCCGGAGTGGGATCGCTGAGACCTACTCGCTCCGCGGCAGGCCCAGACGGTAGACGCCACGGAAATCGTCGGGGTCCGCAGGCTTGCCCTTGCGGTAGATGATGAGCCTGCCCTGCCGGGCCATGCCCACCGCCGTGGAGCGCACCTGCGTCAGCCAGTTCCGCCAGCCCAGATCATCCTCGCCGCGCGCCTGCGCGAAGGCCTTGGCGGCGTCGGTCGGGCAGATCGACTTTTCCGCGCCGCGCGCGGCGCAAAGCCGCAGGATCGTCTCCTCGAGGGGGAGGCGCTCGGGCCTGTCGACGGGCTTGGGGCTTTTGGGCGCCTTGGCGGGGGGCTTTTCAGATGACATCTCAGGTTCCTGACTCATGTCCCCGACATGCGCGGATGAGGGGCGCGCGTCAAGCGGGGGGCAGGTATGCGCCTTCGCCATCCTGAGGCGACGCCATCGGAAGATAGAACCGAGTTTGCCAGTTTGGCTCTGGCGAAATCGTCAGCCCCTTGGAAAAGCAAAGGCCGCTCAGGATTTCTCCTTTGCGGCCTTTGAGCCTGCGGCAAGCCGCAGGTGGGTGATGAATTTAGATTAGTATCGCTCGACCCGCGCGTCAATAGGCAAAGCTCAAGCGAACGCCCCTACCCTTCCCCATCCTCCAGCGCCCGCCGCGCATCGGAATTGAACTGCCGCGCCGTCATCACGCCGATCACGGCCAGCGTCGTGGCCATGAAGGCGTAGGGGCCGAGGAACCAGCCGAAATAGGCGAGCGCGAAGAACAGGGCGCGCTGGCCGCGCGTGAAATGCGAGCCGGCAGCGATGTTCATGCGCGCCGCGCGGCGCACCATGGCCTCGCGCGCGGCGGCGTCAGGGTCGGCGCGCGCGGGCGTCGCGCCGATCAGGATCGCGGTGAAATTGAACAGCCGATAGGCCCAGGCGAATTTGAAGAAGGCGTAGCCGAAGATGATGAGCAGGCCGACGATCTTCAGCTCCCAGAGCACGCGATCGGCCACCAGCCCCATCGAGGCCTCGGCGAAGATCTTCAGCATGTCGTCAGTGGCGCGCAGCATGGTGGCGGCGCCGCCGATGGCGATCAGCGAGGTCGAGGTGAAGAAGGCCGCGCCATTCTGCAGGCTCGCCATGATCGAGGAATCGACCATGCGCACGTCGCGGCGGGACATCTCCTCCATCCAGCGGGTTCGGTACTGGTCCATGGAATGGTTGAGGCCATCGCGGCGCTTCAGGCCCTTGCGCACAGCCATGTCATAGCTGAGCCATGCGACGATGAAGAAGCCCAGCGCCGCCATGTCGGGTAAACTGAGGACCATCTTAGCCTCGCCGCGAATCGGAGCCCGCAGAATGCGCCGCGGCGCCCCCCGCCGCAACCGCCGCCGAAGCTGCGGCGATGGACACAGCACCCACGCCTGATAGCATCGCGGCGTCATCAGGAGAGCAGTCATGTCAATCACCGTAGCGGTTGTTGCGCAGGGAACCATGGGCGCGGGCGTGGGCGCGGCGCTGTCGAAGGGCGGCGCGGAGGTCATCACCTCGCTGGAGGGACGCAGCGCCGAGAGCGCCGCGCGCGCCCGCGAGGCGGGCATGCGGCCCGCCACCGACCCGGACATGGCGCAGGCCGACTTCATCCTCTCCATTGTCCCGCCCGGCGACGCCCTGGCTTTCGCCGAGCGCATGGCGCCGCATCTGCGCACCGTCGGCCGCAAGCCCGTCTTCGCGGACCTCAACGCCGTGAACCCCGACACCGCCCGCATCATCGCCCAAGTGATCGCGCCCACGGGCGCGCCCTTCGTCGATGGCGGCATCATCGGCGGGCCGCCCAAGGAGGGCTACACGCCGGCCATCTATTGCTCCGGCGCCAAAGCCCCGGCCATGGCGGCCCTGCGCGCCCATGGGCTCGACATCCGCGTCATGGAGGGCGACGTCGGCGCGGCCTCGGCGCTGAAGATGTGCTACGGCGGAATCACCAAGGGGCTGACGGCCCTGGGCTCTGCCATGATGCTCGCCGCCGTGCGGGCGGGCGCCGACCACGACCTGCGCGATGAACTCGCCGCAAGCCAGCCCCAGCTCACCCCCTGGTTCGAGCGCCAGATCCCCGCCATGTATTCCAAGGCCTATCGCTGGGTGGCGGAGATGCAGGAAATTTCGGAATTCGTGGCCGCTGACGAAGCCGCCTCCGAGCTCTTCGCGGCGGTGGCGAAGTTCTACGAGCGCATGGCCGCCGACCACGCGGGCGCCAAGGCCGAGACGGGCGCGCTGGCGGCCTTCCTGAACCGCAAGCCGGGAAGCTGAAAAGCGTTTACAGGCCTTCCGCAAGGTCTACTCTGTCCGGAGATGACCTTGCGGCGGCTCCCATGCGCTTTTCCCGTCTCTGCCTCACAGCCTTCCTCGCCAGCCTCGCGCTTGGCGCGCCAGCCCAGGCGCAAAGATCCGGCCATCCCGACGAGGCGCTGTTCCGCGCCATCTACAAGGAGCTGGTCGAGATCAACACGACCGAGTCCTCCGGCGACACGCTGGCCGCAGCGCGGGCCATGGGCGACCGCTTCCTCGCTTCTGGCTTTCCTGCAGGGGATGTCGCGGTGCTCTCCTCCGGCCCGCGCAAGGGCAATCTGGTGGCGCGGCTGCGTGGCACAGGCGCCAAAAAGCCCCTGCTGCTGCTGGCCCATCTGGATGTGGTGGAGGCGCGGCGCGAGGACTGGGCCTTCGACCCCTTCACCCTGCAGGAGACCGACGGCTTTTTCCGCGCGCGCGGCGCCATCGACGACAAGGCCATGGCCGCGATCTTCGTCGCCACCCTCATCCGCCTGCGGGCGGAGGGCGCGGCGCCTGAGCGCGACATCATCCTCGCCCTGACCGCCGACGAGGAGCAGGCGGACTCCCCCCATGACGGCGCCCGCTGGCTGCTGGAGAACCACCGCGCCCTCATCGACGCGGAATTCGCCCTCAACGAGGGCGGCGGCGGGACCATGCGCGAGGGCAAGCCGGTCAGCGCCAATGTCCAGCTCGCCGAAAAGGTCTACCGCAGCTTTCGCCTCGAGGTGAAAGACCCCGGCGGCCACAGCGCCCAGCCGCGCCGCGACAACGCCATCACAAAACTCGCCGAAGGGCTGGTGCGCCTCGCCGATTTCGACTTTCCCGCACGGCTGAACCCGGTGACGTCAGCCTGGCTCAACATCGTCACGCGCCTCGAATCGCCGCAGATCAAGGCCGCCTACGCCGCGCTGGCGGCGGGCGACAACAGGCCGGAGGTGATCGCGCCCCTGACCAGCCGCACGAGCTACAACACGCAGATCCGCACCACCTGCGTCGCCACGATGCTGGAGGCGGGCCATGCGGAAAACGCCCTCGCCCAGACCGCGCGGGCGACCGTCAACTGCCGCCTGCTGCCCGATGAGGATCCCGCCGCCGTCGAGGAGACCCTGAAGAAGGTCGTCGCCGACCCGCGCATCGCCGTCATCGCGCTGGGCACGGTCGTCGAAAGCCCGGCCTCGCCCCTCTCGCCGCAGGTCATCAGCGCGGTGGAGGAGATCGCGGGCGAGATATGGCCGGGCGTGCCGGTGATCCCCACACAATCCGGGGGCTATACCGACAGCCGCTGGCTGCGCAAACATGGCATCCCCGCCTATGGCGTGTCCGGCATCTTCTCCGAGGAGGGCAAGAGCGGCGTCCACGGCCTGAACGAGCAGGTGGGCGTGCAGCAGCTCTTCGACGGCAAGATGTTTCTGTACCGGCTGGTGAAGCGGCTGGCGGGGGCGGGGTGAGCGGACTTCAGGCGTCCACGTCCTCGAAGTAATCTAGATCAATACGTCGCAGTTCGATGGTGCGCTCGGTTCTCACGCCGACGCCATAGCGGATCATCAGACGGGTCAATTCGGCGCCGTCGATCAGGATGATGCGCTGGGGGACGCGCTGGGCATATTCGAAGGCGCCGCGCGAGAATGAACTGGTCGTCACGAAAACCCCCTTGGATGCGCCCTGCCCCACAAGTGCGCCCGCAAATTGCTGGATTCGTTCTCGCCCGATGGAATTGTCAGCCGCGTATCGTTTGGCTTGGATATAGACGACATCAAGCCCCAAAGGGTCTTCATTCACGACGCCGTCTATCCCTTCGTCACCACTTTTCCCAAGACGTTGCACGACGCTGTCGCGAGAGCCGCCATAGCCCATGGCGACAATGAGATCGACGACAAGACGCTCGAAAAACGATGGCGAAAGTTCCCGAATCCGCTCGAGTAATTGGCCACGAAGCGCTTCGGTAATCGCATCAGCAGAGGCCTGCAAAGTCTCTTCAGGGGTTCGCACTGAATAGTCAGGGATTGGCTGCGCAATCTCCAATGCGGCCCTGCCGCCTGCTCGCTCTCCTCGCGGCGATTGAAAAGCGACAAATTCAGGAAATTGCCGCAGGATACGGGCGTCAACACGCTCAGGGTTTTGGGCCAGCAACGCAAGGCCGCGCGCTGTTATCGAAAAATGCGCCCGCCTGGTTCTTTGAAGCGCGCCCGCCTTGTCCAGATAAGTGCGCGCCCAATGAACACGATTGCCCAAAAGCGTCTGCTAGCCGCTGGGGATCTGTTCCGAGAGGTCTTCTGGCGACAAATGAAAGTGGGTTGCAATGAATTGCGCAGCCTCGACGATGCTTTTTTCGCCGCCAGCGGCGCAAAACTGGAGCAACGGCCTCATGCACGACTGATAATCCGGAACCGCCATTACGCTCAGCCCAATCGTTAAATCATCGATTCGATCTATAGCTTAACAATCAAAAACGAGAAAGCGACGCCCTCCCAATCACCAGACCAACATAAAAAGGCCGCCAGCCATCAAGACCCAGACCGCGCCTATGGCCGCAGCCGCGACGAAGCTGACTGGCCGGCCTTCGCGGGCCGCGGCTTTCGCCCGAAACTCGGCCATCAGGGCGGTCGGGATCAGCTTCACCGCCAGCACAACCCCCAGCGGAACGATCACGAGATCGTCAAGATAGCCAAGGATTGGAATGAAATCGGGAATGAGGTCGATGGGCGACAGGGCATAGGCGGCAACCGCGCCAGCGAGCAGTTTGGCGCATAGGGGCGTCCGGGCGTCGCGGGCCGCCAGCCAGAGGGCCACGACATCGCGCTTGAGGGCCTTGGCCCAGCTCTTGACCCGGATCAGCACGGCGTCGGCCATGGGCGCCTTCTCATCGCAAAAATAAAGCCCCGTAAGCGTGCTTACGGGGCTTTATTGATGGTGCGGTCGAGAGGACTCGAACCTCCACTCCGGTTAAAGAACTAGCACCTCAAGCTAGCGCGTCTACCAATTCCGCCACGACCGCTCAGGGGATGCTGGGCGAACCCAACACCGGCAGGCGGGTGACTAACAAATCGATACCGCCCTGACAAGGCCGCAGCGACGCTTTTCCTGTTTCCGCGCCATCTGGTGTAGAACAAGCTGAACAGACCGTGAGCCCGCCCGTGCAAGACCGCCCCGCCCCCACCCGCGCCTCGAGCGCCAGCCTTCTGCCCACAAGCCCCGGAAACCCGGTGGAATGGCGCATCACGCCGGGGCTGACCGGCTATGAGGAGGCCCTGCGGGTCATGGAGGAGCGGGTCGAGGCCATCGCGCGGGGCGAGGCCAGCGAACTTGTCTGGCTGATCGAGCACCCGCCCCTCTACACCGCCGGAACCTCCGCCAGGGCGCAGGATCTGCTCCAGCCGCGATTCCCTGTCCATGAGGCCGGGCGCGGCGGACAATATACCTATCACGGCCCCGGCCAGCGCATCGCCTATGTGATGCTGGACCTGCGGCGGCGCAAACAGGACGTGCGCGCCTTCGTCTGCGCGCTGGAGGCCTGGGTCATCGCTGCGCTCGCCGCCTTCAATGTGAAGGGCGAGCGGCGGGACGACCGCGTGGGCGTCTGGGTGGCGCGGCCTGACAGGGCGCGCGGGCTGGACGGCGCCATGGCCGAGGACAAGATCGCGGCGCTGGGCATCCGCCTGCGCCGCTGGGTGACCTTCCACGGCGTTTCGCTGAATGTGGAGCCCGACCTCTCCCATTTCAGCGGCATCGTGCCCTGCGGCATCGCGCAGGCCCACTACGGCGTCACCAGCCTCGTCGACCTCGGCCTGCCCGTGACCATGCCTGAAGTGGATGCGATCCTGCGGCGGGAGTTTGAAGGGGTGTTCGGGGAGACGGCCTAAGCCTCCCGCAGCACGCAGAACCCGCCGCCGGGCGCCAAAGCATCCGCCTCCACGATCTGCATGCCGTCCACCCGCGCCGCATAGGGGCCGCGCGCGCAGGCTTCGCAGAGGGCGGCGACGTCGTCCGGGGCGCCGCTGAAGACCGCCTCCACGCGCCCATCCCCGAGATTGCGCACATGGCCGTCGACGGGACGGCGGGAGGCCTCGTGGGCGACGAAATGGCGGAAGCCCACGCCCTGCACCCGGCCTGACACAAACACCCTGACGCTGCGCCGCTCGCTCATGGCGTCTCCTCCGACCAGAGGGGCTTGCCCGCATATTTGATCGCCCTCCCGCGCGGCGCGAGCGCGGGCTCAGGCCGCATGGCTTGCGCCGCGCCCGGGGCGAGGCTGCGCAAGAAGGCGATATGACCGGCAGGCAGACCGACATTCTCGGCCGCCGCGATCACCGCCTCCAGATAGCCGGGCGCAGGCGCAGCGCCCCGCGCCTCCCCTCCCCGGCCCACATAGACCAGCGCGCGCACGGAGCCGCCTGACGCGCGCAAAACAGGCTGCGTGATCTTCTGGTAGAGGCCGCTGCCGACCTCCTCGTAACGATCGAGCGCGGGCACGTCGGCGAAGGCGAGATCGAAGAGCAGGCCGTGGACCATGGCCGAGGGGTCCGCCACCACCGTCGCGTAACCTTCCTTCATCAGGGCGACGCGATGGCGCGCCAGCCGCGCGAGGCCCAGCACGCGCGAGCGCGGACACCGCTGCGCCATGGCAGCGACATCGAGGTTGGCGCCATAGGCGAAATAAAGGGGCATGGTGAACTCCGGCGATGAGGCTGGATGGCGCAGGCGCAGGCGGATGTAAAGGCGCAGCAAAAATACATAAGCTTGACATTGAAACCCGTCGTGGCTTGTGGAATGCTGCGCCTGCAACCGGGGACATTGTCATGACCAAACTATTCGACCGCCGCCAATTCCTGAAGGCCTCCAGCGCCGCCGCCGCCTTCATGTGCGTGGAGCCAGCCCTTGCCGCGCCAATCCAGATCCCGACCGTCGACCGGCTGTCGATCCGCGTCCTCATGGACGGGGCTGCAAACGTCTTCTACCGCCCTGCGACCGTCGCAGGTGTGAAGAGCGAGCGTCCGCCCTCCGGCGCCGACTATCGCCGCGCGCTGCACAACGAATGGGGCCTTTCACTTTATCTTGAGTCCCAGCGCGCCGAGGAATCGCGCACCCTGATGGTGGACTTCGGATATACGTCGCAGGGCCTTCTCAACAACATCGAACTGCTCGGCGTCGACATCAGGAAGATCGACGCGCTCGTGGTGAGCCACGGCCATTACGATCATTTCGGGGGCCTCATCGGCTTTCTGGACAAATACCGTTCCGCCCTGCCCGATAATGTGCGGCTCTACACCGGCGGCGAAGATAATTTCTGCCATCGCTGGAGCGGCGCGCCCGGCTCTTTCGCCGATTTCGGCGCCCTTGACCGGCGCGCGCTCGTCGCCCGGCAGGTCGCGACCATCCTGACGGAGGCGCCTGTCGTGGTCGCCGGCCACGCCTTCACCACGGGGCCGATCAAGCGCACCACCAACGAGAAGGTGCTGCCGAACACCAGCGTCGAATTCGCCATGAAGGACGGGCTCGGCTGCAACGCCGCCCATTACACGCCCGCCGAATTGCAGGGCAAGATCGTGCCCGACGAGCACCTGCACGAACATGCGACCTGCTTCAACATCGCGGACAAGGGCCTCGTGGTCGTCACCTCCTGCGGCCATGCGGGCATCCTCAACACCGTCGCGACGGCGCGCGAGGTTTCGGGCGTGGAGAAAATTCACGCGCTCGTCGGCGGCTTCCATCTCGGCCCGGCGCCTGACGCCTATCTAAGAGACGTCGTGGGGCAGCTGAAGACGGTGAACCCGGACGTCATCATTCCCATGCATTGCAGCGGGCAGAACTTCATCGACGCCGTGCAGAAGATCATGCCCGAAAAGCTGCTGCTCTCGACCACCGGCGCGCGCCTGACCTTCGGCGCGTGAGGCTGCTGCGCGCAAGCCGGCTCGCTCTCCTGCTCGCCGCCGCGTCTGCGGCAGGCGCGCAGGAGATGCGCTCGCCCGGGGCGATGATGGATGCGCTGATGTGGGGCAAGGAGCCCGTGGGCGGGCCTTTCGCGCTCGTAGACCAACATGGCGTGACGCGCTCCGACGCGCAGTTTCATGGCAAGCTTGCGCTGCTTTATTTCGGCTATACCCATTGCCCGGATGTCTGCCCTGCGGATGTCCTGTCCATCACCCTGGCGTTGCAGGGACTTGGCGAGGCGGCGGTGGGCGTCCAGCCCATCTTCATCACCCTTGACCCAGAGCGCGACACGCGCGAGCGCCTCGGCGATTATCTTGAGTCTTTCGATCCGCGCTGGATTGGTCTTACGGGCAAGATCGCCGCCATCGGCAAGCTCGCGCTCGATTATAAAATCTGGTTCGCAAAGGCGCCGAATGCGCGAGGCGATGATTATTCCATCGACCATACGAGCGCGATCTTTCTCATCGACCGCGAGGGAAAATACATCGGCTTCCTGCCGCCTGGCACGGAGCCCGATCGGATCATCGCGGCCTTGCGAAGATATCTGTAGCACCCCCTTGTTGCGGCGCGGCGGCGGCCCTGTTAGCCTCGTCGCAAAATACGGGAGGGGAAAATGGCGTCTGCCTTTGCGGGCCGCGTGGCGGCTGGGGTCATCATAAGCGTGATGGGCGCCGCGTCTGCGCAGGCGCAATCGGTCGAGGCCTTCTACAAGGGCCGCACCATCGAGATGCTCGTGGGCTCGGAGGTCGGCAGCGGTTATGACGCCTATGCGCGGCTCGTCGCGAACCATTATGGCAAGCACATTCCAGGACGGCCGAATTTCATCGTGAAGCAGATGGTGGGCGCGGGCGGAATCATCGCGACCAATCATCTCGCGCGGATCGCGCCGAAGGATGGAAGCGTGATCGCGCAGGTGCAGAACACCGTTCCTTTCCAGCCCCTCGTCACGCCCGGCGGCGAGCAGTTCGACGCGACGAAACTCAGCTACATCGGCTCCGCCAACAGCGAGGTCGCGCTCGCCTTCACCTGGCATGCCTCGCCGACGAAGACCATGGCGGACCTGCGCCAGCGCGAAACGATCATGGCGGGCGTGATCGGCTCGATCAGCGCGAATTATGCTTATGCGCTCGGCGATTTCACGGGCGCGAAAATCAAGCTCATCACGGGCTATGCGGGCGCGGGCCAATCCATGCTCGCGCTGGAGCGCGGGGAGATCGAGGGCTACCCCGCCCTGTTCTGGTCGACGTTCAAAACGACGAAGCCCGAATGGCTCGCGCAGAAGAAGGTGAATCTCCTCGTGCAGCTCGCTTTGAAGAAGCATCCTGAACTGCCTGACGTTCCCCTGATCTTCGATTTCCTCGACAAGCCCGAGGACCGCGCGGCGGCGGAGCTCCTGCTCGCGCCGCAACTCGCAGGCCGCCCCTTCATCGCCCCGCCGGGCCTGCCTGCGGACAGGGTGAAGGCCTTGCAGGTCGCCTTCGCCGAGATGATGCGCGACCCCGACTTCAACGCGGAGGCCGCCAAGCGCAACATGGAGGTCCAGCACGTCAGCGGCGAAGAGATCGCCGAGGTGGTGAAGCGCGCCTACGCCAGCTCGCCCGAGGTCATCAAGCGCGTGCGGGGCATGAGCGAGGCGCGTTAATGGCATTAGGCATTCGGCAGTCGGCAGTCGGCAGTCGGCAGTCGGCAGTCGAGATTTGCGACTGCCGCCGCCTCAAGCAAACTCCATGATCACCGCATCCACCGCCATGCTGTCGCCTTCGTGCGCGTGAATCTTCGTCACGGTGACGTCGCGTTCGGCGCGCAGCACATTCTCCATCTTCATGGCCTCGACCATGCAGAGCGGCTCGCCAGCCTTCACCTCCTGCCCCACGGCCACCAGCATGGCCTTCACGAGGCCGGGCATGGGGCAGAGCAGTTTCTTTGAGGTGTCGGCCGCCTTCTTCTCAGGCATCAATCTGGCGAGCTCCGCCTCGCGGCGCGTATAGACGCGCGCGGGCGTGCGTGCGCCGCGCCAGGAGAGTTCGAGGCCGTTGAGGATGGGCGAGACCTGACAGGCGACGGGCTCTCCGTCCACCGTTCCGCGCCAGACTAATTGGCCGGGCGCCCAGTCGGAGACGAGATGGTGGGCATGGGCGCTGTCGTCTTCAAAACGCACGAGCAGCGCGCCATCGGCCTCGTCAAGCATCACCTCGAAAGAGGCGGCACCCAGCATGACCGTGCGCGCGCGCTCGAAGCTGACGGGGCGCTGCGTCTGCATCTGCCCGCTGATCTGGCGCTTGCGCTCGTTCATCACATGGTCGGCGGCGGCGGCGATGGCGGCCATCACATGGGCGTTCTCACCCTCCACATGGAGCGGCGAGAAACCATCGGGATATTCCTCCGCGATGAAGCCCGTGGAGAGCCGTCCCTCGCGCCAGCGTTCATGCTGCATGAGCGACGACAGGAAGGGAATGTTGTGGCGGATGCCCTCGATCACGAATTCATCAAGCGCCCTGCCCTGCGCCTCGATGGCGGTGAGGCGGTCGCCCGCATGGGTGACGAGCTTGGCGATCATGGGATCGTAATAGATCGAGATTTCGCCGCCTTCGAAAACGCCGGTGTCGTTGCGCACGGTGACGCCGTCATGATGGCCTTCGGCAGGCGGACGATAGGTCACGAGGCGACCCGTGGAGGGCAGGAAGTTGCGCGTGGGATCTTCCGCATAGATGCGGCTCTCCACCGCCCAGCCCCGCAAATGCACATCGCTCTGCTTGATCGAGAGCGTCTCGCCAGCGGCGACGCGGATCATCTGCTCCACGAGATCGACGCCGGTGATGAGTTCGGTGACGGGATGCTCGACCTGCAGGCGCGTGTTCATCTCAAGGAAATAAAAACTGCGGTCCTGCCCGGCCACAAACTCCACCGTGCCCGCGCTGTCGTAATTCACGGCCCTGGCGAGGGCGACGGCCTGTTCGCCCATCTTGCGGCGCGTCTCGTCATCGAGCAGGGGCGACGGCGCTTCTTCGATGACCTTCTGGTTGCGGCGCTGGATGGAGCATTCGCGCTCGCCGAGATAAATCACATTGCCATGTTTGTCGCCGAGCACCTGAATTTCGATGTGCCGGGGATTGACGATGAACTTCTCCACGAAGACGCGGTCATCGCCGAAGGAGGAGCGCGCTTCCGACTGGGCGCGGGTGAAGCCTTCCGCCACCTCGTCGCGGCTCCAGGCGATGCGCATGCCCTTGCCCCCGCCCCCGGCCGAGGCCTTGAGCATGACGGGATAGCCGATCTCGTCGGAGATGCGCACGGCATGGTCGGCGTCCTCGATCACGCCAAGAAAGCCCGGCACGGTCGAGACTTTCGCTGCATTGGCGAATTTCTTGGATTCGATCTTGTCGCCCATGGCGGCGATGGCGTGGGGATTGGGTCCGATGAAGACGATGCCCGCCTCCGCCAGCGCCCTGGCGAAGGCTTCGCGCTCGGACAAAAAGCCGTAGCCCGGATGCACAGCCTCGGCGCCCGTCTGCTTACAGGCCTCCACGATGCGCTCGATGACGAGATAGGATTCGGCTGCTGCGGGGGGGCCGATGTGCACGGCCTCGTCGGCCATCTCCACATGGAGCGCGTCGCGGTCGGCGTCCGAATAGACGGCGACGGTGGCGATTCCCATGCGCCGGGCGGTCTTGATGACGCGGCAGGCGATTTCGCCACGGTTGGCGATCAGTATTTTCTTGAACATCCGGACCCGGGCCTGCGCGGCTCCGCGCCGCGCTGATGGTTGTTTGACCCGAGTTGTTTAGGGGAGCGCGGGGGCCGCGTCCATTGGTCTAAGGATGAGCTTCAGGCGGCGGCGGAGGCGGCCTCCGCCAGCGCCTCGGCGACGCCGGGCCAGCCACGGGCGGCGCGGGCGCGGGCGGCGGAGACCAGCCAGAGCGGGACTTTCGGGGCCTCGGCGAGCACGTTCACGAGGGCGGCGAGGCCGTTGAGGCTGGCGGCGCGGTCCACATGGTCGAGCAGCCACTCGGCCTGATCCTCGGTCACGACGCCGGTGGGGCGCGATTCCCAGACGATATGGTCGGTGATGGCCTCGACGAGGAAGCAGGTCCAGGCCTGGCATTTCTCGATATTGGCGCGCTCCACGTCGAACAGGGCGTCCGCCTCCTCGCGGGTCACGGGACGGCCAGCCAGAACGCCGCGGCGCACGAGCTCGATGTCGCAGTCCCAGACCGCGCCGCGGGCCTTCAGCGCCCGAATGGCCTCAAGGCCCAGATCCATCGCGACTTCGCTCTTGCCTTCGTTGAACATGGCGGCTCTCCAGTTCGTCACTTCCTGCGCGCAACCCGCGCTTTCGTGAGGACACAATGACTCCGAGAATCTTGCCGGGATGTGAATCCGCAAGGTGAACGCAAGGTAGGGTTAAGCGAGTCCCCAAGGGAAATGGTTAATCGGCGCGGGATGCCTTCGCCGCGTTTTCGCGCTATGTGCGGCGCGACAGGAGACTGAAATGCCCGCATCCCCCGGCCTGCATCATGTGACCGCCATCTGCTCTGACGCCGCGCGCACCCGCGACTTCTACGAGCGCGTGCTCGGGCTGCGGCTCGTCAAACGCACGGTGAATTTCGACGATCCCTCCTGCTGGCACCTTTATTTCGGCGACGCCACGGGCAAGCCGGGCTCGATCATCACGTTCTTCGAATGGCCCGCCGCAGCGCCCGGTTCGCCTGGCTCTGGCGAGGCGGTGGCGCTCTCCTTCGCGATCCCCAAGGGCGCCGCCCATGAATGGGTGCGCCGCCTCACCGAGGAAGACGTTTATGTGGCCATAGCCCCCGGCGCAGACGACGCCCTGACCTTCCATGATCCTGACGGCCTCGCGCTGGAGCTGATCGAACAGGACTGGGCGGAGACCCTGCCCGGCCATGTCACCGCCTTCATCGGCGAGGAACAGGCGATCCGGGGCCTCGCGGTCGTCACCCTGCTGGTGGAGGACTGCGACGCCACCGCCAATGTGCTGGAGGACGTTCTGGGCTGGCGCGAGTGCGCGCGGGCGACCCATCGCGGCTTCCTGCGCCTGCGCTTTTCAGCCCCCGGCGAGGCGGGCCCCGGACGGCTCATCGACGTCCTGAAGGCGCCGCAGGCCGAGCCGGCGCAGCAGGGAGCGGGCAGCGTGCATCACATCGCCTTCCGGGCCGCCGACGACAAGACGCAGGCCGCCATGGCGAGCGCCCTGCGCAAGGCGGGTCTGACCCCCACCGAACAAAGGGACCGCACCTATTTCCGCTCGATCTATGCGCGCGAGCCCTCCGGCGTGCTGCTGGAGGTCGCGACGGATGGGCCGGGCTTTCTGGTGGACGAGACGCCAGACGCGCTGGGGACTGGCCTGCGGCTTCCCGCGCGCCTTGAGGCGCATCGCGACGAGATCGAAGCGAACCTGCCGCCGCTGGCCTGACGCTGGATCAAATCGTCACGATCCGCGTTGTCGCCTTAGCCGCTCCCCCGAATGGGGGCGGCGCTCCTCAAATCGGGGGATGGGCGATATGGACAGACGAGGTTTCCTGACAACTTTCATCGGCGCCGCCGCAGGACTGGCGCTGGCGCATGAATCCGCCGCAGCCATGACGCTGGCGCAGCCTTCGCTCCCGCCCCTCGCAACGGCGCCGGAGGATGCGGTGCTGAGCGAGAACGACGCGCAACAGGCCCGCGTGGAGAAGGCGCGGGTCTATTATCGCCGCCGCTACTGGCCCCGGCGAAGGGTCGTGGTCGTGCGGCGCCACCCCCGTTATCATCGACGCTATTTCGGGCCGCGCTATGTCGATCGACCCCGCTACTATCATCGCCCGCGCGTCTACTGGGGTCCGCGCGTCTATCGCCGCTACTGGTGGTGACCGAGCGTCAGCTTAGAGCGGAATGTTGTCGTGCTTCTTCCAGGGATTTTCGAGATCCTTGTGGCGCAGCAGCGCCAGCGCGCGCGCGATGCGGCGGCGGGTGGAATGGGGCATGATGACTTCGTCGATATAACCGCGCTCGGCCGCCACGAAGGGCGAGAGGAACCGCTCCTCATATTCCTTCGTGCGCTCGGCGATCTTTTCGGCGTCGCCGATGTCGGCGCGGAAGATGATCTCGACCGCGCCCTTCGCGCCCATGACCGCGATCTGCGCGGAGGGCCAGGCATAGTTGAAATCGCCGCGCAGATGCTTTGAGGCCATCACGTCATAGGCGCCGCCGAAGGCCTTGCGCGTGATGATGGTGATCTTAGGCACTGTCGCCTCCGCATAGGCGAAGAGCAGCTTGGCGCCATGCTTGATGAGCCCGCCATATTCCTGCGCCGTGCCCGGCAGGAAGCCCGGCACATCGACGAAGGTGACGATGGGAATGTTGAAGGCGTCGCAGAAGCGCACGAAGCGCGC
>CANGFT010000008.1 GCA_947453205.1 Beijerinckiaceae bacterium
GCTACTCCCTCATTCTGCCGGTCGTGCTCTGCATGGTCTATATCGGCGCCTTCGAGGGCAAGCGTCAGTGGGGCGATCTCTATTCGCTGCTGTTCTTCGGCGTCTTCGCCTGGGCGATGAAGCACTTCAAGTGGCCGCGTCCGCCGCTGGTGCTGGGCTTCATTCTCGGCGGCATTCTTGAGCGTTACATGTTCATCTCCATCCAGCGCTATGGCGTGTCGTGGATGTGGCGTCCGCTCGTGGTCGTGATGTTCGTCATGGCGCTCCTATCGCTTCTGCGTCCCTTCCTGCAGGACGTGAAGGCGCATGGCGGATTGAAGGGCATGCTCTCTGACTTCCACGCGCCCAAGTTCGCATGGAACCAGTTGTTCCCGGCCTTCATGATCGTCATCTTCCTCGTGATGATGGCCGAGGCCCTGACCTGGAACTTCTACGCCAGGATCATCCCGACCATCGTGGGCACGGGAGCCTTGCTCTTCGCAACGCTCTCCCTTCTCAACGATGTCTTCAAGGGGGATCTCCACAAGGCTCGCTCCGCTGCGGCGGCGGCCAAGGGCGAAACCGAAGAAAAGATGCACATGGACATCGGCAGCAACATCACCCATCTCTCACCCACGACGATCTTCCTGCGTGGCGTGATCTTCTTTGGATGGATGGTGGGCTTCCTGATCTCGATGGCGCTGATCGGTCTCATCCCGACCGTTCCGATCTTCATCATCGCCTTCATGCGGACCGAAGCGAAGGAGCCCTGGAGCATCACGCTTCCGATGGCGATCTTCATGACGATCTTCATCTACTTCCTGTTCGACTGGCTGCTCGCCATCCCGTGGCCCGGCTCTTTCCTGGGCGACGCCTGGCCGTTCTGGAAGGAACATATGCCGAGCGCCTGATCGAGGGAGTGCAAACCGGGGCCGTCGCAGCGATGCGGCGGCCCTTTTCATTTGTCCTGCGGGCAAGAAAAAGGCCGGAGCGCCAATGGTGTCCGGCCGGTCGTCAGGGGTTGTTTCGGGCTGCCCGAGGCTTCACAGAGCCCCGCCCGCCAGCCAGTCTGCGCCGCGCTTGTAGAGCGCCTCCACAGCCGACCCCTTGAGCCCGGGCATATCCATCTTGATCTTGTAGCCGATCTTCGACTGGAGATAAGCGAGATGACGATAGCCCTCGGGGAAACTCATGAGCAGGGTCTGGTCGAGCTCCACCTTGCTCGCGGGATCCACCGGATCCATGCGGTCCTTTTCATAGATGGGTTGGCGCAGCACGAAGCCCCATTTGCCGTTGCGGCGTTCGATGAAATCATAGAAGCGCCCGGTGCAGACGACGTCCACCAGCACGTCATGGACCTTCGCGCGCTGGCTGATGGTCATCTTGGTCTGGGAGATGGCGCGGTCGCCCGCCAGATCAATCGAATTGCCGCCGAGGAAATGCAGGATGGAGACGCCCTTGGCCCAGCCTTCCTTGCTCATGGCGATGAACTCGTCCGCCGTGCCCTGCGTCCAGGTGGCCTGCATCACGCCATCGTCATGCCAGACCGTGCGAAAACGGTCCCAGTGGCCCGCGTCGCGCCAGACGACCCAATTATCCACGAGTTGCCTGATGGTGAGGCGGTCGAGAAGCTCTTGATCCATGATGGTCTCCCTAATCGTCGTGACGGCTTTAACTGACTGCGGGCCGCTTGCCAATTCGCAACCTTTGCGCAAGCGTCAGGTGACGGATTCAGCGCTATAGCGCGCGATCAACCCGTTCCTGACGCAGACGCCATGCACATGGGCGAAGAAAGCCGCGGCAGCCGCCAAATAGAGCAGCGAGAGCCCGAGCGCCTGACCCAGCGCCATATGATCGGCCTGCCCGCCCTGCGTGACCGCGCGCAGGGTCTCGAAGACATAAGATGGAGGCAGGGCGTAGGCGAGCGGCTGCATCCAGCCGGGCAGCGAGGCGACGGGATAGAACACGCTGGCGAAAGGCGAGAGAACGGCGGGCAGGGGCCAGATGAGCCATTCAGCCGCCGGGCCAAGGCGCAGCACCATGGCGCTGCCAGCGACGCCCAGCGCGACGCCAAAGATGAAGAGCACCAGCAGTCCCGGAATGATCGCCATGCCGTAAGACAGGAAAGAAAGCCCGAAGGCGAGGCTCGCAAGCGCGATCATCACCGCAAGCCCGAGCACGCTCGTGCATATGCCCGTGAGCACGAGGCCCGTGACATATTCCGCCCGCGAGAGCGGCGAAGCGAAGATCGCCAGCAGGTTGCGGGACCAGACATCTTCGAAGAAGGCCATGGTGACGCCCTGCATGACGCGCGACAGAAAGTCCCACAGCAACACCGCGCCCAGCATGGCCGGCACGAAATCAAAGCCCGGTGAGGCGATTGTGTTGAGATAGCGGGTGATGAAGCCCCAGAGCATCACGTCAATGGCGATCCAGGCGAAAAGCGGCAGAACCCGCGTCGGACTGCCGCGCAGGAGATAGATCTGCCGCAGCATGATCGCCCCGATGCGACGCATGTTCATGGCTTTGCTCCATCGTCATGGCCGCGCGAAAGATTGATGAACAGGTCTTCAAGCGAGGCCATGCCATGCTCGCCCGGCAATGTGCGGGGATCCCCTTCGATCAGGATGCGCCCGCGCGACAAAAGCATCATGCGCGTGCAGACCGCTTCGACCTCATACATATTATGACTGGTCCATAAGACTGCGCCCCGCTCACGCTGCGCATAGTCCCGAATATGATTGCGGATCGTATCGGCGGTCGAGGGGTCGATGGAGGCCGTAGGCTCGTCCAGCAGCAAGAGCCTTGGTTTGTTGAGCAGCGCCTTTGCGAGACTTACGCGCGTCTGCTCGCCTGAGGACAAGAGGCCGCAGCGGGTGTTGCGGTAACGGACAAGATCAAAGATCTCGATGAGTTCATTGATGCGCGCGGTCAGGTCCGGCGCATCATAGATCATGCCGAAGACCCGCAGGTTCTGCACAACCGTAAGATTGCCCGGCAGCGGCGCGTAGACCGCGGAGAAATTCACGCGTGCGAGCGCGGCTTCACGGTTCCTTGCGAGATCGATGCCGTCGATGACGACGCTGCCGCAAGTCGGTTCGAGCACACCAAGGATCATATTGATGGTTGTGGTCTTGCCCGCGCCGTTCAATCCAACAAGGCCGACAATCTCGCCGGGGGCGATGGAGAAGGAGAGGTCGTCGACGACCGTGCGGCCAAGAAAGTTTTTGCTCAGACGATCAATTTTAAGGGCGGGCGCCACGGGCGATGCTTGCATCAGCGAATGATCCCCTGAACATAACGCCCGATCGGCGCTTCGGGCAAAGACCCGCCCCCACGGGCGAGCGCGCCCATGCTTTATGTGTTTTGATGAAGGGGAATGGATCTAACCATGGAAAACAGGACGAACCCCCATGAGGAAAAGTGCGTCCTGATTGCTGATCCCGGCTTTGAATTGTTCGCGATCACATGAAATTGATCGCGCGGGACTGCTCAGATGATGGTGACCGAGCCGCCGCGGCCACGGCCCTTCACAATCTTTTCTGCAGCAAAAAGAGTGGCATGAACCTTCCAGTAACGGGTTTCGCTCCAGCCAAGCGTCAGGCGAAGCGCGCCATTTCCGGCGGAAGAGCCGAGTTTGCGCAGAGTGGCGATGAAAACCTTTGAATCCTGTTCAACAGTGGGGCGTGCCATTTAACTCTTCCATTTTGAGGGATGAATGCCGTTTAACGCGGATGTGTATATAAGTTGCTAACCGTTTCTGTCTATAGTCGCAAGCATTCTTTAAATTAAGTTTTTAATTGCGTGCTGAAGAGACAGGCGCAAACCCCCTCAGTCAAATCCGTCTCGCTGAATGGTTTGGTGATCCAGCGTAACGCTTTGGCTGCCGGTCCGGTGGCTATTTCCTTTGGAAAGGCGCTTGCGACGATAAAAGGAATTCCCAGTTCACGCAGTCTTTGTGCGACTGGGCCGCTATCGCCATCAGCGATGTTAAAATCAAGAACAGCCGCGTCAGGGCGCTCGTATGTCAAAAAATCAAGGGAGTCGCGATTTGACCTGAAGGGACCGGCTACATTCAGTCCGCTATCGCTCAGGATGTCCGCGATGAGCATCGAGACCACGATCTCGTCCTCAACGACGAGTATGCTCGCTTTTTCCTGATGCTCTGTCATGGATCTCTGTCCATCGTTTCGCCGGAGGGTTAAGCTTTAAACAGTGTTATGAATTGCGCCGGCTATGGTCGCCTGAGTAAGATGTTGGACCATGACAGGCGCAACGCGCCCTTGATGGTCCTTGCATGGCCATGGTGAATCGCTTGCCTGCGAAGATGCAAGACACAGGATAAGTTATCACCATTAATAGATGACAAATTTTAGCTTTGACCATGTTTGTCTGGTTTAGTTGAAGCAATTACTGTTCATGACGACACTTTTTCTGGCGGCATCGGGCGCCAGGACCGGCTCGACCACAATCATCATTCATCCCCCCCGCCCTTTTCGGGGCCCCGCGCCGCCCTATCTGCAGCCGCGGGACATTTATGATGCGACTGCAAGGCTGAAGCCGTCTGGAGTGGGCGATGTCGAGACAGAACGGAGCAAAACACGCCAAACGTGTCCTTGTGGTCGAGGACGAACCGTTCATCGCCATGGGGCTTGAGCAGGCGCTGCCAAGGCTGGGTTATGAAGTGGTCGGCGTCGCCTCTTACTTGCGGGAGGCTCTGGCGAAGGCGGAGGCTGGCGGGTTCGATGTTGCGGTGCTGGATGTGAACCTTGGCGGCGAACTCACTTACCGGGTCGCGGATGTGCTGCTCTCGCAAGGCACGCCCTTCGTCTTCTGCACCGCCTATGGAGACGTCGCCTTCGGACGCTATGAAAATGCGCCTGTGCTGCAAAAACCCTTCGAGAAAAAAGCGCTGGCCCGCGCCATTGAAGAGGCGCTCGCCCGCAGGCAGACGTCCGGCGTGGCCTAGAGCGCTTCGATCAATGCGCACAAGAGCGCTTTGACGGTCGACGCCTGACTGGCGCGGCCGGTGGATCGGCGGGGCGCTGCGCTAACCGCCATGCAAGCCTTCGTGCGCCTAAAAAAGCGTCAGGCACGATCCCCTCAAAGTGATCCGGGTTGACGGCGCAAGGGCTGAACGAGCCCGGTTGGTCCTCGCCGCGACGAGAAGCTTGGCCGGGAGGGCGGTCTTTGAATTGCACAGCCGCTCAAGAAAAGCGCCCGACGATCCTTCCGCTCAAGCTTCGTCTTTGACGAAGCTGGGACATCCGAGGCAGACTCGCCAAAACGAATCCGGAGGAATCATGAAGGTCGCTGAAGCCATCTGCCATTCGCTGGTCTGTGAAGGCGTCCGCTTTGCTGCGGGGATCACGGGACAATCCATCGGGCATGTCGCCGACGCCCTCGCCGAGCACGACGAGGTGAATGTGATCTATGCGCGGCAGGAGCGGGTCGCCTTCGATATCTGTGACGGCTTCGCCAGAGCAAGCGGCAGGCCGGCGGTGGTTTTCTCGGACGCAGGCCCCGCGGCCGCCAACGCCATGGGGGGGCTCGTCAACAGTTGGGGCGATTCCGTGCCGGTCCTGTTCATCGCCGGGCATAACAACCGCAGCGACATGCCAACCGGCGACACCAAGGAAATTCCCTTCCGTGCGCTCTTCGGCCCCGTCAGCAAATGGGTTGCGGTCATCGAAGAACCCGAGCAGGCAGGGCCCTTGCTGCGGCGCGCTTTCATGCATCTGACCACCGGCAGACCGGGACCGGTCGTGATCGGCATGCCCTATGACATATCGTCAAAGCTCATCCATGACTTCACCTACGAGGCGGTTGGGCAGCGTCCACGCGTCCGCGCCGCAGGCGATCCCGCCGCTGTGGCTGCGGCTGCTGATATGCTTCTGCGTTCAGAGCGACCCTTCGTCTATGCAGGCGCCGGTGTGCTTTTTTCTGAAGCGACCCCCGAACTCATCGCCCTTGCGGAGGCGCTCGCCCTCCCTGTCGCGACGACGTTGAACGGCAAGAGCGCCTTTCCCGAGGACCATGAGCTGGCTCTTGGAATCGGGGGCTTCGCACGCGCGCAATATGGCTCGTTGCCAGCCACGGTTCTGGCTCAGGAAGCCGACGTGATCCTGACCCTTGGCTGCGGCTTCAAGAAACATGCGACCCGGGGCCCGCGCCCGATTGGTTCGCGTCACATCCAGGTCGATGTCGATCCCGGCGAGATCAACAAGCACCACATCGCCGATGCGCCGATCCTTGGCGACGCCAAACTCGTGCTGTCGCAGCTTCTTGAAGCGGTCCGCGCGCGCAAGGCGACGCGTCCTGGCATGGCGCAAACGCGGGCGCGCGTCGCCGCCCTGCGCGACAGATGGAACACCGTCTGCGCGCCGCTGCTGACGTCCGAGCAGACGCCGGTCAACCCGTTTCGCGTGACCCGGGAGCTCGCCCGACTTCTCCCGCGCGACCGCAGTATCATGCTGCATGATGCGGGCTCCGTGCGCGGCACCACATGCCAGCACTATCCCGCGATCACGCCGCGCTCGTTCCTTGGCTTTGGCGTTCAAAGCGCCATGGGCTGGTCAATCGGCGCCGCGATCGGCGCCAAGGCGGCGGAGCCGACAAAAATCGTCTGCGCGGTCATTGGCGAGGAAGCGTTCAATGAAACAGCCATGGATATCGAGACATCGATCCGCGGACGCCTGCCGGTGCTCATCATCGTCAAGAACAACCGGGCCTATGTCGATCATGACGGCGGCAAAAGTCAGAAACTCGCGACGGCGCGCTTCGCGGAAGGCGTGGACATAGCCAGCGTTGCGATGGCGCTCGGGGCGCGCGCCTTCAAGGTCGAAGAGCCATCAGTCCTGGCCAAGACGCTCGCGGAGGCGATCGCCAGCGTCGAGGCGGGGCGCACCGCCGTCGTCGAGATCAAGACCATACGCGAAAAGGCGAGCCTGCACCGTCTCTGGGAATAGGGAGCGAAGGCTTCATTTCCCCGAAGCTGCGGGGTCAAGCACCTGCCGCAAGCGGGCGGCGACGTCGGGCGGCGTCGCAGCGATCCGGGCGCTGAGGCGGTCAAGCTCCTCGCCGGACACAGGGTTGATGTCCAGCGTCTGACGCGCGGCGTCCCGCAACAAATCCGGATCTTTCATGGCCTCGTCAAAGGCGCGGCGCAGCGCCGTCAGGCGTTCAGCGGGAACGCCGGGCGGCGTGAGCAAGGGGCGACCGAACTCCTGCCGCGCGATGATGACGGTCATGGCCTGTTTCGCGCTCTCATCCTTGGGCATTTCAAGGAGCGGGACATCTTTCAGGTCGGGATGTGGCCGGAACCCATACTGGGCGATGATCTTGATCTTTTTCTCGGCAAGCCACTGCTGGTTGCGCGCCTTGATCGTCACCAGGCCGATGCCCGCGTGCCCCATGACCTCGCCTCGCTCCATCGCGAGATCGATATGCGTGGTGCCCTCATAGCCCGCCACAATCTTGAATTTGGTGCCAAGAAAAGCGTTCGCCGCGAGGGGATTGTCCATTGTGGCGGTGCCATGCGCGACAGCGCCGACGACGACCTCTTTTTCATAGAGATCGCGGATGGAATCAATGCCGGACGTATGCCAGGTCATGACCGTAATGGCTTCGGGCGCCGAACTGCCGATCCAGCCGAATTTCGATGCGTCAAACCGCGCGTTCTCCGGGCTCAGCATGGGCGCTGTGGGCATGCCGTTCGTGATCGCGCCCAGAACAGAGCCATCACGCGGGGCTGTGTTGTAGAGCTGGTTCGTGAGCGTCAGGCTGCCCGCCCCGGGGACGTTCTGAACGATGATCGAGGGGTTTCCCGGGATATATTTGCCGATATAGGCGGCCGCCAGCCGCGCCGATATGTCGTAGCCGGACCCGGCCGCAGCCCCGACCCGCAGCTGAATCTGCTTGCCGCGATAAAAATCCGCAACCGAATCCTGCGCCTGCGCGGGCAGACAGGCGGCGGCGAATGCTAATCCGAACGCTGCGACGAGCTTCATGCATATCCTCCCGATTTTTTCGGACTTTCGCATGAACGGGGGCGCGATGGAAGCGGGGGCGGACAGGGCTTGTCTGGCGCGCCGAAAGCGCAGACACTGACGCCCAAAGGGAGAGGATGCCCCATGCAGGAACGGAATATCGGAACCTCTGGACTGCGCGTGTCCGCAGTCGGCCTTGGCTGCAACAACATCGGGCGACTGCTCGACCTTGAGCAGTCTCGCGCCCTCGTGCATCGGGCGCTGGATCTTGGCGTCACCCTGTTCGATTGCGCCGACGTCTATGGCGGCCGCGGCGGCTGCGAACGTCTGATGGGCGACATCCTTGGCGCCAATCGAAAGGACATCGTCCTCATCACGAAGTTTGGCAAACGGATGGACGATGCCGGACGCAAGATGGGCGGATCGCGACGCTATGTCATCGAAGCTTGCGAGGCGTCTCTCAAACGGCTCAAGACGGACTGGATCGACCTTTACATGATGCACGATCCAGATCCGCGCACGCCGATCGAGGAGACGTTGCGTGCGCTTGACGATCTCGTGAGGCAGGGCAAGATTCGCTACGCCGGAACGTCGCATTTTGAGCCATGGCGGAATGTGGAGGCTCATTGGGCGGCCAAACATCATGGCCTCAACCGTTTCATCGCCTGCGAGGATGAATATAGCGCGCTCAACCGAAATGCGGAGCGCGAACTGTTGCCAGCCGCGCGCGCCTGCGGCGTCGGCATCCTTCCCTACTATCCCCTCGCCAGCGGAATGCTGACGGGAAAATACGCCGCCCATGCTGCGCTTCCGCCGGGATCGCGCATGCAGCGGGCGGAACGCGATTACGCCGGGCAGTTTTTCACGCAGGCCAATTGGGAGCGGCTCGACAGGTTGACCGCCTATGCCCAATCACGCGGGCGCACAATTCTGGAATTGGCTGTGGGTTGGCTGCTGGCGAACCCGGTCGTTGGCAGCGTCATCGCCGGCGCGACACGGCCCGAGCAGGTCGAAGCCAATGTCACGGCCGCAGGATGGATGATGACCGCAGATGAACGCGCGGCGATAGACGCTCTGTGACGGCGTTTCAATCCTCGCGATAGGAGCGGGCCTTGTCCACCGCCTCCTGCCCTCCAATGCCAAGGCCCAGCCCATAGAGGCGATCAGAATTGACGGCCTCGGGATAAAAGGCGGACAGGTCATGGCCGGGATAATGCTTCAGCATATAAGCAGCGATCTCCCCGCGCGTCGTGATCCAGACTTTATCGCGACCCTTCACATATCCAATCAGGTCTTCGAGGGGGCGAACCCGGTGTCCGTTGGCGTAATGGGGATGCGATCCATAGGCCAGCATCTTTGGAAAGCCTCTCTTTCCCTCATCATAAAGACAATCGAAATAATCCTTCCACTGCTCGCAGACTTCGCGCGGCGTCAGGGTCTGCCGAGCGGCGGGCGTATCGGAGACCGCATAGCTCGTCATGCCCACGAGCTTTTTTCCATTGACTGGAATGATGAAAGGAACCTCGGCGTTGCGCAATCCGCAGGAATAGGTGAAGCCCTGTTCGGCAAGGATCGAGAATGTCTCCGCCGTCAAATGCCCGCCCGCGCTTGAGAAGCCGTACGACCTCTCGCCTGTCACCTCAAGGATAGCTTTGTTGGTTTTGGCGATGGCCTCCGCCTGTTCCTCAACAGTAAGGTCGTGCAGGAACTCATGCGTCCAGCCCTGCACGATGAATTCATGGCCTTTCGCCCGGATGGATCGCGCGAGTTCAGGGAACAGGGTCACCGTAAGTCCATCAACATAACAACTTGTGCGGATCTGATGGCGATCCCATAAGTCGACAAGCCGCTGCATGCCCCCGGTGTCGGCGAAGGCCGCCTCGTAAATGGGGCGCATGGCGCGCTTGTATTTCGCTTTGGGCCTGGCGCCCACGGCATGTTCGGGAATCTCCCAGGACATGTTGAAGACGACCGCAATGAAGGCGCCGCCGGGCCATTGGAAATCAGCTTTATACATCACACCCCCAAGTAAAAGAGACCGGAGCCAATCCGCCCAATTTATTCACGGCGGAAGCTGAGCGCCTCCCGCACCGCCTCCTCGCCGCCAAGTCCTATCCCCAGCCCATAATGCCGATCCGATGCGACCGCTTCGGGATAGAATTTCGAGAGATCATGATCGGGATAATTCTCAAGCATCCAACGCGTGATTTCGCCGCGCGTGGTGATCCACACCCCCTCACGGGATTTCACATAGTCTATAAGCTCCTCAAGTGGCCGGGTGCGGAAAGCATGCGACAGAATGGGATGTGTTCCATAGGCGAGGAATTTAGGATGGCCGCGCTTGCCCTCGTCATACATGGCGTCAAAGGCGTCCTTCCACATGCCGATGATGTCGCGAGGGCTTGCATCTGAAATGGAGTAATTGCCAAAATCGGTCAGAGCGTAACTCGTTTGACCGACCAACTTGCGGCCATTGCAGGGGATGATGAAGGGCACATCCGCGTTGCGCAAGCCGCAGACATAGTCAAAACCGAGATCCGCACAGATTGGAAACGTCTCGGCGGTCACATGTCCACCAGGGCTTGAGAAACCCGTCGCCTTGATCCCAAGGGCGTCAAACGCATCTTTTGTCATTTTAAGGGACCGTATCTGTTCATCTACGGTCATGTCCCAGAAATAGTTGTGATTCCACCCCTGCACGAGAAACTCATGCCCTTCCGCCGCAACCTGCTGCGCAAGATCTGGAAACAGCGAGACCGTATGGCCATCCGCGTAGCAACTCGTGCGGATATTGTGCCGTCGCCACAGATCGAGCAGCCGTTGCATGCCCCCTGTCTCGCCATAGGCATGTTCGTAGATCCAGCGCATGCCACGCTGGTATTTGGCGTGGGGCGGCACGCGCTCATGCGCTTTCTGGTTGTTCGAAGGCGTGCCGAGCGATTTCTCCCAGGTCTCCCAGGACATGTTGAAGACGACGGCGATATGGGCGCCGCCGGGCCAGGCGAATTGACATGAATACATATGAACCTCTCAAACCAGACGCGTTTTGTCACGATTGGCGGACGGCGACTGCGCCTCGCGGCTGACCACGACATCGACAAGCGCAGGGCCGCCGTCAGCGATGGCGTCGCGCAGGGCCTGCTCGATATCCTTTGATTGCGTCACCCGCACGCCAAAGGCCCCGAAGGAACGAGCCACGGCGGCGAAATCGACATCGCGATAATCCAGAACCGAAGTCACAGTGCGCTGATGACGCTTCTGCGTCTGATATTCTGACGCCAGACAAGCATTGTTCAGCACGACGACGACCGCCGGTATGTTGCACCGGAGCGCCGTCTCGAATTCGGCTATGTGATAGAGCATGCCGCCGTCGCCCGTGATGGCGACAACGCGTCGGTCGGGAGCGCCCAAAGCGGCGCCCAGCGCGCCGGGGAACACCCAGCCCAGCGAACCATTAGCCCGAATCATGGTCTTGCCCGCCGCGACGGGGAACAGCGCGCCGACCCAGCCGCCATGGGCGCCGGTATCAGCCCCGATCACGTCATTGGGGCCAAGCACACGCCGCGCCGCCGCTATGACCTCGGCCTGATGGATGCCTTCGACCTTCTGCGTCTCATGCAAGCGGGCCGCATGTCCGCGCCACTCCGCCAACCTCCCGGCCATGTGAGCGGCCCATCCCGTCTGGCTGCGGGCGAGCTTTCGTTCAGCCACAATCCGAACCGCCGCGCCCAGCGCCAGCTTTGCGTCTGCGACCAGGCTGATGCTGGTTTTATAATTGCGTCCGATGATCTCCGGGTCCACGTCAATATGGAAGAGAGTCTTCTGGTCAAATGGAAGCGACCACTTATGGGTCGCCAATCCGCCAAGGCGTGTCCCGATGGCGAGCACCGCGTCACAGTCTCTGACGCTGTCGTTTCCGATCTTGCGTGAGTTGCGGCCTATGACGCCCATAGCCAGATCGTTCATCTCATCAATGGAGCCCTTTCCGCCAAGGGAGGTCGCAACGGGGATGGAGAGCGCTTCCGCCAGGCCTGTCAATTCATCCCAGGCCTGCGAAATCACGACGCCCTTGCCGGCGACGATCAGGGGACGTTCAGCCCTGAGCAGTCCCTCAATAATGGCGGAAAGCTTCTCCATATCGGGAGCTGGACGAAACGAGTTGACGGTGTCGATGTCCTCTTCGCGATAAATGTCTTCGCCGGACTCAAGATGGAACATGTCCGAGGGAATTTCGAGGTGCACTGGTCCGGGTGAGGGCGAGAGCGCGGCGCGGATCGCGGCCCGCACCATGGCCGCGGCACGGTTCGGCGCTGACAGGGTTTTGTTCCATTTCGTCACGCCAGCATGGAGCGGGAGGCCATCCACATCCTGATATTCGAAACGATCACGGGAGCTGAGGTGGATCGCGGAGGTGAGGGAGATGACCGGGCTCCTTGCCCAAAGCGGGTCGGCGAGCGCTCCGGCAAGATTGGCGACGCCGGGGCCCCGTTGTCCATAGACGAAACCTGGCTTCCCGGTCATGCGCGCGTAGCCGTCCGCCATATAGACGGCGGCGTTTTCGGTCCGGCAATTGATGATCTCTATGCCTTCGTCCTCAAGCGCGTACCACAGATCATGATCGCCCCCACACAAACAGAAGAATTTCTCGGTTCCATAGGCGGCGAGAGTCTTGGCGATGGCTTGAGCGACAGTCAGCATAAGTTTTTCCTGGGCTATTTCGTGGCGTTGATGATGGAGCGCATGCGGCTGATTGTTTCTGGGGAGGTCGCATAAAGGCGCGCGGTCAACTCCGTCATCTCCCGCCAACTCACCGGATCGATATCCGCATTGGCGCGTTGGGCTTCCGCCAGAAACTCGGGATCCTTCATGGTCTTCTCAAACGCGGCCCGCATCGCGGCCAGACGCTCCTGCGGAACGCCCTCAGGCATTACGAAGGGGCGGCCGTAATCCTGCCGTGCATACATGAGTTCGAAAAGTTGGCGCTCTTCTGGGGATTTCCCTGTTGGAAACAGCGGCACATCTTTCAATTCCGGGTGCCGCCGCATGCCGAAGGCGCCGAGAATGCGGATCTCGTTGTGAGAGACGGCGTCCTGATAATCGGTCTTATAGGAGCCGAGCGCAAGGCCGCCATTCCCGTGGATTTCTCCTCGACGCATGGCGAGCTGCGTTTCCGGCCCACCGGGATAGCCAGGGACGATCTTGAACTTGGTGCCGGCCAGGGCGTTCGTGAGGATGGGGAAATCAAACGGCGCCGCGCCAGGAGAGGTAGCGCCCAGGATCACCTCTTTTTCAAAAAGCTCCTCGAATGTCTTGACCGGCGCCGAGCTCCAGACAACCAGAATATGCGCCTCACGGCTCGTGCTGCCGATGAAATTGAATTTGCGCGCATCGAATCGTGCGGCGCTAGGGTCGAGCAAAGGCGTGGTCGGCATGCCATTGTTGAAAACGCCCAGCACCGTGCCGTCTCGGGGCGTTATGGCGCCGAACTGGTTCGCCAGAAGCAGGCTCCCCCCACCCGGGACATTTTGCGGCACCACCTTGGGGCCGCCGGGAATATGCGTGGCGATATGACGGGCCACCATGCGTCCGACAATGTCGTAAACCCCGCCGGGAACAGAGCCAATCTGGAGAAAGACCGTCTTTCCCTTATAGAAATCAGCGACGGCGTCGGCCTTTGCAGCGCCTGCACTCATAACGACGCCAGCCATTAAAAGAAGACGGCGCAAGTGGCGCATGATTTCCTCCCCTCTGACTTTGGCATGTCTGCGCATGCCCGACCGTCATTCGTGCGATTGCATCATAAGCGCCACCGCCTGTCCAGCGCCCATTAAATAATTGCAAGCGGCGGCAAAGCTGGTTAGCCTTGCGCTCCAAGGTCGCCGTCAGCGCGACCAGGGCTATAGGGAGGAGGGATAGATGCCTGTCGCTGTCCTGACGGGAGGCGCGAGCTGGTTCGCCCGCGAAGCCGCTCATTTGCTGCTCGACGATGGTTGGACGATCGTCCTTGGCGAAATCAATGAGACTAACCTGCGCGAGGTTCTTGAGGCCTTCCCGGGCGCGCCAGTCACCGGCGCAAGGCTTGATGTGACCGACCTCGGGGATGTCCGGCGTTTTGTCCGTTGGGTGACGGAAACCCACGGACAGATCGACGCGCTGGTGAACATTGCGGGCGGCACCAATTATCTGCAGATGCCACGGCGGCCTTTTCACGAAATGCCCCCTGAAGATTGGGATCTCGTTTTGAAGCCCAATCTTTATGGCGTTCTCAACTGCTGTCATGCAGTGCTGCCGGGCATGATCGAAAAGCGAAACGGCGTCATCATCAATCTGGCGTCAGGCATGGGCCTGCGTGGATCAGCGAAGATGAGCACCTACACCGCAGCAAAGGCGGCGGTCATCGGCTTCACCCGGTCCATCTGTCAGGAAGTCGGTCCCTATGGAATCAGGGTCAATTCCATTGCACCGGGCAGCGCTGAATCGAGATGGCACCCGGATCTGCAAAAAGGCGGGGAGCGCCTGCCTCCCCTGGGATCTCGGACCAGCGCGCGCGACGTCGCCAACGCCATCGCATTCCTGATTTCGGACAAGGCGAGCCATATCACGGGCGCCTGTCTTGACGTATCCGGCGGTTCGTCGCTGCATTAGGAACATAAGAATGAGTGATCTTGATCTGGTTCATGCGACGCCAGGGGTGGAATTGGAGGCGCGGCCGCAACTGGCGCGATCGCTGGGCGAGCTTGAGGCAGCGGTGCGCCGGGATCTTGAAATTCTGGACTATCCCCTAAAGCCATGGTTCAGGCCGGTGAAGCGCCCCGATGGCGCGCATGTCTACGACGTCGTCGTGATCGGCGGCGGACATAGCGGTTTATGCGCGGCCTTTGCGCTGAAGCGGGAGAAGATCCTTAATTCCATCGTGCTGGATGAAAACCCCGCTGGCATGGAAGGCCCGTGGCAGACCTATGCCCGCATGCCGGACCTTCGAACCCGCAAATCCGTCACCGGCGCGGAGCTTGGCTATCCGAACCTCACCTATCGCGCCTATTTCGAAGCACGTTTCGGGGCCGAGGCCTATCAGGCCTTGAAGCGGATCACTTGCGACGAATGGTCGTCCTATCTGGCATGGATGCGCAGGCTCCTTGAACTGCCGGTTCAGAACGACACAAAGGTTCACCTGATCGAACGCGAAGATGGGATGTTCCGCCTCGACGCCATGACGTCGGGTAAGAACACCGCGATCTACGCCAGACGAATCGTCCTCGCCTCCGGCCCCCTGTCGACAGGAGGCACGACAATTCCCGACGCCATAGCACAGGGCTTGCCGCGCGGCGCCTATGGCCATGTTTATGACGATGTCGACTTCGCGGCGTTGAAGGGCAAGCGCGTCATCGTCATCGGCGCAGGCGCATCGGCTTTCGACAATGCCGGGACTGCGCTTGAATCGGGTTGCCGCGAGGTTCACATGCTGGTGCGCCGTCCGCATATTCCCCGGCTGAGCCTCATTCGCTGGACAGATTGGTCAGGCTTCCTGAACACCTATGCAGACCTTGACGACGACCAGCGCTGGAAACTCGCCAGAGAAGTTCAGCGCAATCCGTCCCCGCCGCCCATTCGAGCCCTGAACCGGGTGGATAAGCGGTCCGATTTCCATATCCATTTCTCATCGCCTCCGATGTCCGCGCGCATGGAGGGCGCCGAAGTCGTGGTGGTGACGCCCAATGGAGAGCATCGCGCCGATTATGTGCTTTGCGCCACGGGCTTCAGCGCAAGGCTCGAGGAGGCGCCCCTGTTTGCCAGCATCGGGCGCCATATCGCCCTATGGCGTGACAAATTCACGCCGCCCGACGGGGGCTCCGAGAAGTTTCTCTCCTCGCCTTATCTCGGCCGACACTATGAATTCATGGAAAAGGCGCCAGGCGCCGCGCCGTGGCTGAAACATATCTTCAATTTCAGCCAATCCGCCACGCTGAGCATGGGGCCGACGGGCCGCGTGAGCGGACTTAAATATGGTGTGCGGCGCCTCATGATCGGCGTCTCCAACTCCTTCGTGCGCGAAGATTTCGACCAGCATCTGGAATCGGTGCGCCGCTACAATGATTCAGAGCTGGACGGGCATCCGTGGGTCGAGAAACCGCCGAACTCAAAGGGGGATCCATCATGAAGCGCCACGAAGGACGCGTCGCCATCGTCTCGGGCGCCGCACAGGGCATAGGTTTCGCGGTCGCCAGCCGCCTGCTGGCGGAAGGCGCGCGGGTCGTCATGGCCGACATTCAGGAAGATAAGGTCAGACGCGCCGCACTCACGCTTGAAGAAAACGGCGGCCATGTCATGGCTTGCGCCATTGACGTCGGCCAATCCCGTTCTGTCGCAAGCCTCATGGAACAGGCGATCGGCGCCTTCGGTCGGATCGACATTCTGGCCAATGTGGCAGGCGGAAGCGGCTCCGCGATCATTGAAGACATCGAAGAGATGACCGATGAGATCTGGGATGGGGTCATCGCCAGCAATCTGCGGGGCACGTTCCTGATGTGCCGCGAAGCCGTGCCGCATATGCGCAAGAACGGCGGCGGCGCGATCATTAATTTTGCGACGGGATCCATTCGCGGGTTCACGGGCAAAACCACCTCGGCGGCTCGACTTGCTTATGTTTCGGCCAAGGCGGGCATCATCGGCCTGACCAATCAGCTATCGCAGGATGTGGCTGTCGCAGGCATCGCGGTGAACGCCATTCAGCCGGGATTCGTGCTCACCGAGCCTGGAGCGCGCATCCGCGAGATTTTCGACTCCATGTCTGCCAAGGATCAACAGGCCATGCTGGCTCGCCGCAAGCCCAGAACGACAGAGGAGATCGCCTGGGCGGTCGCCTGGATAGCGGCTCGGCCACCATCGGACCTGAGCGGCGTTTCAGTCCGCCTCCATGGCCCCATTGATGGACCCGACTTGCGTTTGAAGATGGATGAACCAAATCCTCTGGCGACGACGGCGCAGCTTGAGCGCCTGTGACGATGGGAGCAAAGATCATGATCCGGGGATTGATCGCCTTAGCCGCTCTCTTCTGGACGCCGATGGCCTCCGCGCAGGACGCCGTCGCTGATTTCTATCGTGGCAAGCAGGTTTTCTTGCGCATCGGCTCGGCGCCGGGTTCTGGATATGATCTGGCTGGGAGAATCGTCGCCCCCTATCTGTCGCGTTATATTCCGGGCAACCCCGCCATCGTGGTCCAGTCCGTGCCCGGCGCCGGAAGCCTGATACTCGCCAATCAGCTCTATAATACGGCCCCGAAAGACGGCACGGTCATCGGCCTCGTCAGCAACGGCATGCCGACAGCGCCGCAATTGACGCCAGATCAGGCGCGTTTTGACGCCACAAAGTTCAGCTGGATCGGCAGCAATGCGCCGGAAACCCAGATCATTCTCCTGTCGGACAATGCCCCGGCGAAAACGGTGGAGGATCTGTTTAAATTGGAGACCATCGTCGGCGCCACCGCTCCTGGCGTCGCAATATATGATGTTCCGGCCGTACTGAACGCTTTGTCGGGAACGAAATTCAAGATCGTCTCAGGTTACGAGGGCACAGCGCAGATCGATGTCGCGACCGAACGCGGGGAGCTGCACGGACAGGCGGCGCTCGGGTGGATCAGCGCGAAGACGCGCAACATGGCGGACATCAAGTCGGGTAAGCTCAGGATTCTGGCCCAATTCGGCGTAAAGCAGCATCCCGACCTCACAGATATCCCCCTCTTCCCCACGCCTGCGGATGAAGTCGATCGGCAGGCGTTTGCATTGATGGTTGCGCGTCAGGATTTCGGCAGACCGCTCCTCCTGCCCCCTGGCGTGCCGGCGGACCGCATCGCCGCTCTGCGCTCTGCTTATGCGCAAGCCATGACAAATCCTGACTTGCGCAAGGAAGCGGAACGCGCAGGGCTTGAGATCAACCCAGTGTCAGGGGAAGACCTCGACGCCCTGACTCGCCAGATCGTTCAGACATCCCCCGCCGCGATCGCCAAGCTGCGGGCGATATTGAGCCAGTAAGGCCCAACGCCGGACCTGCCGTCAGGAACGCAGGTCTGGGCGAGCAAGTCCGAGGTGATCGCGCAAGGTCATCCCGGAATAGGCTTTGCGATAGACGCCCCGCCTTTGCAGCTCGGGAACGACTTGATCGACAAAATCATTCAAGGCTTCTGGAAAATACGCCGGCATGATGTTGAAGCCATCAGCGGCGCGTTCCACGAACCATTTCTCCAGCGTGTCCGCGACTGTTTTGGCTGACCCGCACAACACCCAATGGCCCCTCGCAGCAGCCGTCAGATTATATAGATCCCGCAGGGTCATATTGTCGCGCCGCGCTTTCGACAGCATCGCTTTTGCAAAGCCATGCGATGTGTCGGGGAGGGAAAGCTCTGGGATGGGGCCATCCAAAGGGTGTCGTGATATGTCGACGCCAAGACGTGCGGAGAGAAGCGCCAGACCTTCGCTGGAATCGAGATAACCCTGCAGCGTGTTGAGAATTTCAAAGGCATGAGCATCCGTGTCGCCGATGATCGGCATGACGCCGGGAAGGATGCTCACTTTGTCCGGATCTCGGCCGAATCGTCGCACGCGCTCCTTGAGGCTGGCATAGGCGCTCTTTGCTTCATCGAAGTCCTGCACAACCGAAAAGACGACATCGGCGCTTCTGGCGGCCAGTGCATGCCCCGGGTCGGAGCCGCCCGCCTGTAATATGACCGGCTGCCCTTGAGGGCATCGCCCCATGTTGAGGGGGCCGCGCACGGAAAAATGTTTGCCCACATGATTGAGCGCCCTGATGCGGGAGACATCCAGATAGCGGCCTGTCTTACGGTCGCGAATGACCGCATCATCATCCCAGCAATCCCAAAGCCCCCGCACGACCTCGATGAACTCCTCGGCCCGTTCATAGCGTGTGTCATGATCGGGATGGACCTTTCCGAAATTGCCCCCTGACGCCGCAGCCGCAGTGGTGACGGCGTTCCAGGCTGCGCGTCCATTGCTGATATGATCGAGAGACGCGAATGCTCTGGCGACAGTGTAGGGGTCGCTGTAGGTCGTCGACATCGTGGCGCCAAGGCCGATGTGCGCCGTCGTCATGGCCAGGGCCGCCAACATGGTGACTGGCTCAAGCCGCACGGTGTAAGATGGGTGTGATGCGAGGTTGGCCGACAGACCATCGCCGACGAACATGAGGTCGAACAATCCCCGTTCGGCAGTCGCGGCGATCCGCTGGTTCACGGAAAGGTCGGTGAAACTGTCGTCTGCGCCCGGATATCGCCAGCCCGCCGTATGGTTGCCGGTCCCCAGGGTGAAGATGCCAAGATGTATCTGACGATCCACGGACGTCCCCTTGCAATCAACGCTTCCGTGAAAACATCATGCGCTGCAGAGCATCACAACCGCAAGCGCATTATGATCGGCTTGACAGCGTAACTTGCGCGCTCAACAGATCGCCTATAACGTCCTTCGCATCGGCATCCACCTGCGGCGGATAAGATTTCAAGAGAGAAAACGGCGAAGCTGATGAGTGCGGAACAGCGCCGCGTGTGGCGGGATCTCGATCATCAGTATGCGGCCAGCGCCGCCATGCAGATCGCTGCTCATGCTCTCAGTCTGTCTTTCACGGATCTTCCCACGGACGTTGTGCATCACGCCAAACGCAATCTGCTGGATGGGCTCGGCTGCGCCATCGGCGGCTACAGCGCCCCCGGCCGCGCCGCCTGCGAGGCGACGGCGATGGCGCTTGGCGGCCCGCCCGAGTCGACCATTTTCGGCAGCGGCGTCAGGACCGGCGCCAGCAGCGCAACGCTCGTGAATTGCTTCATGCTCCGCTTTCTTGAATATAATGATATTGGCGGCGGCAATCATAATGAAGAGGCCATACCGGCCCTCTTTGCTGTATCGCAAGCGCAACGCCGTTCGGGAGCGGATTTTCTCACCGCCCTCGTTGTTTCCTACGAAATCGGCGCTCGGGTCATCCTTTCCGCGCGCGGCGGCGCATCGGCCTATGACCGACACGGCTGGTCGACGGATGCGCGTGGCGGGATCAATATGCCGCCGGCCATCGCGCGGCTCATGGGGCTGAACCCCGAACAGGCCGCCCACGCCATCGCCATCTGCACCAGTCGCGGCATCCCCCTTGGGATTCTCGACGCAGACGGCGAGGAGAACTCTATGGCGAAGAACCTGCGGTTTGGAGCCATCACACGCGACGCCATTCTGGCCTGCACCCTCGCGAAACACGGGCTGACCGGGCCCCTGCGCGTCATCGAGGGCGAAGGGGGCTATCAGCGCAGCGTCATGGGCGGGGACATGGACCTCGCGGCGCTCACAGATTTCTCGGATTGGAAGATCCGTGACACCCGACACAAGACGCTCTGCGTGAACGGCAGCACCCACGGCCATGTCTTCGCGACGATCGCCATCGTCAGGGAGCATGACCTCAAGCCGTCGGACATCAAGCGGGTCATCATAGGAGCGAGCGCACGCGAGGCGCGGCATACGACCGCGATCGCGAAGAAATATCCGCGCAACGCAGAAACCGCGGACCATAGCGCCTATTACGCAAACGCCTTCGCCATAAAGCACCGCGGCTTTGGTCCGGACTCCGCCGATCCCGCGCATTTTACGGATCCGGAGATCGTGGCCTTGATCGAGCGGATCGAAGTGCACGCAGATCCTCTGTTGCCCCCGCGCGGGCGCGGAGGGAATAGCGAAATCCACACAATGGACGGCAGGGTTTTGCGCAGGCAATGTGAGGCCCTGGTCGAAGAGCAGAGCGACGCCACGCTGGAGGCAAAGTTCCGGGAGATGGCTGAGAAAGCGATGCCGCGCGCCTCTGTCGACGCTCTGGTCGATGCGATCTGGACCATCGAGCGCGCCGAAAACCTGGAAGATCTGGCTCAACTGATGACATTCGCACCCCGAGGCTGACATGACAGCGACGAAACATTGGCTGGCGGCCCTGACCGCCGTTTGCATCGCAGGTTGCATCGGGGCCAAGGCCAACGCAGCGGACTTCTATCAGGGCAAGACCCTGACGATCATCGTCGGCTTCAGCGTCGGCGGCGGTTATGACATGACGGCGCGGCTCTATTCGCGCCACTACAGCCGCCATCTGCCGGGCAATCCCCAGGTCGTCGTCAGCAATATGCCGGGGGCGGGAAGCGTCGTCGCGGCGACCAATCTCTATGGCGCTCAGCCGCAGGATGGCACGAGGATCGGCATTGTGGCGGGGGGCGCGGTGATCGAGCCTTTGCTGGGCGCGCAGGCCAAATATGACGCACGTAAGCTGCAGTGGATCGGGGGGCGCAGCGTTGAGCCAAGCATCTGCGCGGTCTGGCATGAGTCGCCGGTCAAGACCATGCAGGATGCTATGACCACTGAAGTGATCGTCGGCGCGTCTGGCCCTGGATCGCGAACGCTGACCTATCCGAAACTGCTGAATGAGCTCATCGGCACGAAGTTCAAGGTCGTCACTGGCTATCCCGGCAGCAACGAAATTCGCCTGGCGATGGAGCGCAAGGAAGTCGGCGGCCAATGTGGCCTCGCCTGGGGCACAGCGAAAACGCGCCTGCCTGACTGGCTCGCCGAACGCAAATTGACGCTGCTCACCCAATTCGGCCTCACGAGGGCCAGCGATCTGCCAGATGTCCCCCTCGCTGCGGACTTCGCCAAAAACGAACGGGACCGCAAGGCGATCGAGTTTCTGGAATCGGACGCCATGCTCGCGTGGCCGCTCTTTGCGCCGCCAGCGACACCAGCGGAGCGTATGGCGGAATTGCGCACGGGCTTTTCGGCGATGTTGAAGGACGCCGAATTTCTGGCAGACGCACAAAAACAGGGCCTCGACGTCGAGGAAGTCACCGGCGCCGCTTTGCAGAAGGTGATCGACGATCTCTACGCAACCCCAAGCGAAGTGCTTGACGTCGTGAAGAAGTCCATGGGCGAGTAGAGGCTCGCGCTCTTGTTCAAAGCGATGTCCTGAACCGCTTCTGCATGAAATCCACGAAAACTTTGACCTTCCGCGCCTGCAAGCGACTGTGAGGGTAAAGGGCGCGGATCGTCTGACTTGGCAAGCGCCATTCGGGAAGCACCTGTTGCAGGCTTCCCGAGGCGAGCTCGTCCTTGAGGCAATAGGTCGGAATCAAGGCGACGCCCTGACCGGCCATCGCCAGATCCCTTGCGATGATCACGCTGTTGGTGCTGACCTGACCTTTGATCTGGACAGAAGCCTTCTCGGCGCCTCTGCTGAAGTCCCAGGATTTTGGCATATACATTTCATGCCTGATGCATCTATGCGCATTCAGGTCGCCGGGGAGCAGGGGCGTGCCCGCAAGCGTCAAATAGGATGGCGAAGCGCAGACGATCCATCTCGCCTCCCCCAGCGACCGCGCGAAAAGCCCTGACGCCTTTGGCTCGCCAAGGCGGATCGCAAGATCAAAGCCGCCATCTATCGGATCAAGCGAGGACAAGGTCGCGTCGCTGACGATGACGGAGGCTTCAATGCCGGGATATCTGAGCATGAATTCGCCCACCGCGCTTCCCATGTGAAGATTGCCAAAGGATTTGGAGACGAGAACCTTCAGGTGCCCGTCAGTCTCCTGACCCATGCGGCTGATCAAAAGCTCTTCGCGGCTGACATCGTCGATGACGCGTTGGGCAAGCGCCAGATATCTCTTGCCGGCCTCGGTGGCGTTGACCCGGCGGGTGTTGCGGTTGACGAGTTTGACGCCGAGCCTCTCCTCAAGGGAAGCGATGCGCCGCGTGATCGAGGCGGGCGACGTCTTCAGTTCTCGCGCCGCCAGAACGAAACTCTGCCGACTGAGCACATGGCGCAGGGCCTCCATCTCCTCCAGACTGCGCATGAACAGGGCCTCCATTATTTTAATTTGTAAAATACTCTATTGCAAAAAATTGGTTTTTCAAGACTCCTGAACCAAAGCTATCCTGCAACGTGAAAAATAATAACAAACGGACCCGAAGGGGCCGCAAGACGACGCCACGCACATAAGCGGCGCGAAAGCAGGGGGAGGGGCATGAGATGGCCGGTGTCGCTGTATCAGGTTGCAGAAGCCTCCTTGCTCTATTGGGGGCTATCTTTGCTGCAAGCGACGGTCACGCGCAAACGGGAGACGCAGTTGCGGATTTCTACCGGGATAAACGCCTCAATATATTGATCGGAGTCAATGTTGGCGGCGGCTATGATCTGGAGGCCAGACTCATCGCCCGCTTCATCGCCGCATATATTCCGGGCAATCCAACCATGGTGCCGCAGAATGTCATTGGCGCCGGCGGTTTGAGGATGGCCAACCAGCTCTACAATGTCTCCCCTAAAGACGGAACCAATCTCGGCATGTTTCCGAACACGCTGATTGCCCTGCAGGCGGTTGGCGGCGAAGGCGTGCAGTATCATGCCGAGCGTTTCGCTTGGCTTGGAACCCTCAGCACCAGCCCGATCACGCTCGCGGTTCGCGGAAGCGCGAATGTTCGCAGCATCAACGATCTCAAGAACCGGACGATTAGCGTGGCCGCCTCAACGCCGGGGGCGATCACCTACACATATCCCTTTCTCGCCAACAAGGTGGTCGGCCTGAACCTGAAGATCGTCACGGGATACCAGGGCACGAATGAAATGATCATCGCATTGCAGCGCGGCGAAGTCGACGCTGTCGTCAACTCATGGTCGAGTTGGAAGTCAATGTATCCCACATGGCCAAACGACGGGACGATCGACGTCGTGCTCCAGAGCGACCCGAAGGCTGCCGACCTCGCCGCGCCATCAATAAGTGAGCTTGCGAAGTCCGCTGACGACAGGGCTCTCGTCAATCTCGTCCTCGCCGGCGATCAAATCGGCAAACCCCTCGCCATGACGCCCGACGTTCCGAAGGACAGGCTGCAGGCCATGCGCGTCGCTTATGAAAGGATGGTCAAGGATCCTGATTTTCTAGCGACCGCAGAGAAAGCTCGGATCGAAGTGGCGCCCGTGTTCGGAGATAAATTGCAGGTCATCATTGAGAATGTTCTTGCATCCTCCGCAACGGTCAAGGCGACCGCCAAGACCATCATCCAGTAATGCAGCAATTTTCACTTGAGGTTTGAACCGCATGGATCTGAAGCTGGAAGGTCGAACCGTTCTCATAACCGGGGCCACGCGCGGAATAGGCCGCGCGATAGCCGAAGTCATGGCTGCGGAGGGATGCGAACTCCACATCTCCGCACGCAGGCTCGACAGCCTCACCGTGGTGGCGAAGGAGCTTCACGACAAATATGGCGTGAAAGTCAACGTCCATGCCCATGAAATGAACAATCCCCAGGAAGTCGAAAAACTCGGGCAAAAATGTCGCGATGTCGATGTGCTCGTGAACAATGCTGGAGACATTCCGACCGGGCGTCTCACAGATATCGACAGCATGGCCTGGCGACGCGGCTGGGAGTCGAAGGTCTTCGGCTATATCGACCTGACGCGCATCATCCTGCCGCAGATGTATCAACGCAGAAGCGGCAATGTCATTAATATCGTGGGGGTCGCCGCCGAAGTGCCCAATCCCGCCTATATCGCGGGCTGCATGGGCAATGCGGCTTTGAACATGTTCACCCATGTGCTTGGCGGCGAGGCTGTGGAATATGGGGTCCGCGTCAATGCGGTGAACCCTGGCCCCACCATGTCGGACCGGCATAAGTCCCATCTGATCGAACGCGCTGTGCAGCGGTTTGGCGATCCTGAACGCTGGCCAGACATCATGAAGGATTATCCATCCGGGCGGTCAGGGACCGTCGAGGAGGTCGCCTCGATGGTGGCGTTCCTCGCCTCCGACCTCGCCTCGAACATTTCAGGCGCGTCCATACGCATTGACGGCGGCATTTGGGCCGCTGGCCGCAAGAAGCGCTGATCTCAAATCAAAGGAGCGGACAATGGATTTCGAATTGCCAGAAGAGGTCAAGCTTTTAAAAGACACAGTGAAGCGGTTTGTCGATGAAGAACTCATACCCATCGAGATGAAGACAATCGAGGGACCATCGCTGAAGCCTGAATATCGCGAAGCGCTGACCCGGAAAACCAAAGATCTGGGCCTGTGGCTGTTGACCACGCCGAAGGAATACGGCGGACAAGGCCTCAGCGTCCTGGAGCTTGCAGGCTTTTGGGAAGAGGTGTCGCGCACAGTTGCGCTTCCCTCACGGTCTCACCAGATTTTTGGACCTTCCGTCAGCCCCATTCTCTTCCGGCTGAGTCCCGAGATGAAGGAGCGCTATCTCTTCCCGGTCCTGCGAGGCGAAAAGAAGTCGACCCTTGCGCAATCTGAGCCCGGCGCAGGCAGCGATCCCGGGATGATGCGGACCAGCGCCGTGCGCGATGGCGATCACTACATCATCAACGGCTACAAAATATGGATCCCATTCGCGGATGCCGCGACCTTCTATCAGGTCGTCGCGGTGACCGATAAGGAAAAGGGATCCCGTGGTGGTTTGAGCGTCTTCCTTGTGGACGCGGACACGCCCGGCATCACCATCACCGGGCGCACCGAACATATGATGGGAGACGTTACTTTCGAGATTGCGTTCGACGACGTCAGGGTGCCCGTCGCTAATCGTGTGGGCGAAGAAGGCGACGGAATGAAACATGCGCAGGGTTTCATCAACACCAACCGTATTCATCAGGCCTGTCATGGTCTTGGGGTGGCCCAGCGGTGTCTGGAGATGATTGCCTCCCATACCCAGCAAAGGGTGACCTTCGGCCGTCCAGTCGCTGACCGACAGGCCGCACAATTCACCATGACCGATCTCTACATGAAGCATCAGCTCGCGCAGCTGCTTGTGTATCGAACGGCCTGGCGGCTCGATAAGGGGATCGCAGCGCGTCATGAACCCTATATGGCGAAGCTCTACTGCACGGAGCTCGGCTTCGAAGCCGCTGACCGCTGCCTTCAATTCCATGGCGCGATGGGTCTTTCAAAGGAAATGCCGATCGAACAGCTATGGCGCCGTTCGCGCAGCTATATGATCACCGGAGGCCCTGTGGAGATCATGCGAACCGTCATCGCTCGTCACATTTACAAGCTTTTCTAGGAGTCTCCGATGCTGAATCCGCAGCCTGCCTCAGAGGCGCTTGCTGGCCTTGTCGTGCTCGATCTGACTCATATGCGAGCCGGGCCTGTCTGTGTGCGTCAGCTCGCCGACTGGGGCGCCAATGTCATAAAGGTTGATCGTCCGGGCGACCCGCCAGATTTCGCTGGGCGCCAGGAAGGCGATTTCCAGAATAAACATCGCAATAAACGCAGCATCGCCATCAATATGAAAACGCAGGAGGGCCGCGCCGCCTTTCACCGGCTTGTCAAAAAGGCGGACATTGTCGTTGAGAATTTCCGCCCTGACATCAAACATCGTCTTGGCTTTGATTACGAGACTTTGCAGAAGATCAATCCCCGAATCATCCTCAGCAGCATTTCGGCGTTCGGGCAGGACGGCCCCTATAAGGACAGGGTGGGCGTCGATCAGATCATTCAAGGCATGAGCGGCCTTATGTCAGTCAATGGCGTGCCGGGCGACGGGCCGCTGCGGGTTGGCATACCGATCGTTGACATCTGCACCGGCGTCTATGCTGCGCTTGGCATCATGACAGCTCTTTATGAGCGTGAGAAATCCGGCCAGGGCCAATGGATGCAAACCTCGTTGATCGAAAGCATGATGTTCTTTCTTGATATTCAGGCGGCGCGATATGTTGCCGACGGAATTGTCGGAAAGCAGGTCGGGAATGAGCACCCCACGGGCGTCCCGACGAACGCCTACAAGACCAGTGACGGATATATCAACGTCGCGCCCCCGCCTGCAATGTGGGGACGCGTGTGCAAGGCGATTGGCCGCGAGGATCTGATCAAACATCCCGATTATGCAACACGCGAAGTGCGGAGAAAACGTCGTAAAGAGATCAACAGCATCGTTCAGGACTTCACGATCCAGCACTCCACCGCCACGCTGCTGGAGATTTTTCAGCAAGCCGATGTGCCCTGCGGGCCGATCTACGATATCAAACAAGCCTATGACGACCCTCAGGCGCAGCATCTGGGACTGACGCAAAGCGTGATCGGAGAGAGTGGAAAAGAGATTCGCCTGCCAAGACAGCCCTTCAGTCTCAGCAGGACGCCAAGCACGCTGACGCGGCGCACGCCGAAATTCGCAGAACATACCGATGAGGTGCTTGGCGAATTCGGTTTCACGCAAACTGAAATCGCAGACCTGCGCGCAAGCGCTGCGATCGAATAGCCGTCATGAGAACGCCAATGCGCAACGCTCTTGCAGGACTTTCATGGGCCGTCGCCTTCGTGGCGTCCCCCATCTGTGGGGCGGGGGCGCAGGAGTTCTTTTCGGGTCGGACAATCACGATCGTCGTAGGGTCCAGCGCTGCTGGGAGTTACGATCTCGCCGCACGTCTGCTCGCACGGCATATGGGACGACACATTCCCGGCGCTCCCGCGATCATTGTCCGCAATATGCCCGGCGGTGGCGGACTGACGGCTGCCGCCTATCTCTATCATCGGGCGGCCAGGGATGGAACGGAGATTGGCGCCCTCTCGCGCACTCTGCCCATTCTGCCCCTTTTTGGCGAAGGTCGTGATCTCTTCGATCCCCTGAAATTTGGTTGGATCGGGAGCACGGTCAATGTCGTCGGCGCCGCTGTCTCATGGCGCTCGTCTCCTGTGAAGACGATTTACGACGTCATGCAGCGGGAGTTGATCATTGGCGGGACTGGTCCAGGTTCTCAGGCGAATGTCTATCCCTCCGCCATGAACCATATTCTCGGCGCCCGGTTTCGAATTGTCTCCGGTTATCCCGGCAGCGCCGAGGTCATTATGGCCATGGAGCGCGGCGAGGTCGAAGGCTTCGGGTCGTGGAGCTGGTCCGCCATGGAGAAGGGCGGCTATTTAAAAGCTCAGAAGCTCAATGTTCTCGTTCAACTTGGTCTCAAGAAACACCCTGACCATATGGATGTGCCTCTGGTTCTTGATCTTGCAACCAGCAAGATGGATCGGGACGCCCTGGAGCTTATCTTCGCTCCGCAGACCTTTGCACGTCCCATCGCTGCGCCACCGGGAATTCCGATCGCCACGCTTGAAACACTGAGGGCCGCTTTCGCCGCCTCCCTGGTTGATCCGGAGTTGCTTGAGGAAGCTGATCGCCTCAAGATTGAAATCGAGTTGGTCTCGGGCGTTGAGCTCGAAAGACTGATCCAACGTCTCTACAGCGCGTCTTCAGATGTGATTCAACGCGCAAGCCAGGCAGTCGGTGGAGCCTTGAAGGCTGATTGACCGGGACGACGCCTCGTCCTCACCAAACCAACCAAATGAAAGCGTCCGCACAATGGCTGTATCGCAGACAACGGGTTCTAAAGGAAGTTTCGTCGAGCTCGAAACCGATCAGATGATCGGTGAAAAACGCGATGGCGTAGGCTGGATAACCTTCAACAACCCGGCGCGCAGGAACGCCGTGAATCTTGCGATGCGGATCGCATTGATCAAAATACTAAAGCAATTCGAAAGTGACCCAGAGATTCGGGTCATGGTTCTGCGAGGCGCCGGCGATAAGGCTTTCGTATCGGGTTCTGACATATCAGAATTCAAGGACAAACGAGCGACGCCAGAACAGGCGCAGGAATATCAGAAGATTGGAACAGAGCTCGATCTTAGTTTCGAGGCGACCAGCAAGCCGCTCATCGCCATGATTCAGGGCATGTGCCTCGGCAATGGGCTTGGCACGGCCCTCAAGTGCGATTTGCGGATAGCATCTGATGACGCACTCTTTGGCATTCCTGCTGCACGACTGGGGCTTGTCTATAATTTTCCCGGCGTCAAACGAGTGGTCGACCTTGTCGGCCCATCCCGGACGATGGAGATGATCTTCACCGCGCGGCGCTTCACCGCCCAGGAAGCAAAGGATATTGGGCTCATCAATGAGGTCGTGCCATTCGCCATGCTTGAGACGCGCGTTCGGGAGATCTGTGCGCTCATCGCTGAAAATGCGCCAATAAGCGTCAAAGCCGGCAAGCTGATGGTCAAGGAGGCCATGAAGGAGGTGGCGGACCAGAACATGGCGCTGTGTGAAAGCCTCATCAAGGATGGCTTTGCAAGTGAAGATTTCCGTGAAGGACGGACCGCGTTCATGGAAAAACGCAAGCCGGTCTTCAGGGGCCGGTGAAAAGCGAGAGCGCCTTGATGAGCGCCAAATGGTGGAGGCTCCATTGAAGACAGAAGATAAATCCGATTCCTCGCAGCTCGTGCGCCTGACCGCCGCTGACGGGCATATTTTTTCAGCCTATGTCGCGAAGCCCAACAGTCCCCCTAAAGCCGCCATCGTCGTTTGCCAGGACGCCTATGGGGTTGGAGATTACATAAAATCAGTATGTCGTCATTATGCAGGGCTTGGCTATGTGGCCATCGCGCCTTTCTTCTATGACCGGCAGCAGCGGGACGCGCTGTTTGATCATTCACTGAATGGTCGTCAGGCTGCGGGGGGCTTGCGCAAGGGACTGTCGTGGGAGCAGGTCGTGACGGATGCCGAAGCGGCGATGGCTGCGGTCGCAGACGCTGGAAAGATTGGCGTTCTCGGATTTTGCGTCGGCGGCTCCATGGCGTGGCGCTGCGCGAACCGCCTGCCGTTCCACGCAGCGAGTTGTTATTATGGAAAGGACATCGTCGATTGGCTGGATGAGCCGCCGCATTGTCCAACAGAGCTGCATTTTGGCGAACAGGACCACCTCATCCCCATTGCTGATATCGAAACCGTGAGGGTGAGGTGTTCAGGAATGGACTTCTTCACCTATGAGGCCGGGCATGGATTTGACGGTGTCGGCAAGGGCTATAGCGAATCCGCCTCTCTAACCGCGCGTCAACGCACCCTAGCGTTTTTTGACCGTCATCTCGCCTCATGAGTGCGACATCAGCAGCAAGATGGATGGGAGGGAACAGCAGGATGACTCGGGATTTGAAGGGTAAGTCGGTTCTTATCACGGGCGCTTCGCGCGGGATCGGCGCCGCCATAGCCATCGCCATGGCTCAGGCGGGTTGCCGCCTGCACCTTGCAGCAAGGGACTCAAAAAGACTTGAAGCAAACGCGGCGACGCTTTTACGCGATCATGGAGCCGAAGCCCATATTCACGCTGTGGATTTGTCGGTGAGGAGTGAAGTGGCTCGGCTTGGCGCAGCGTGCGGAGATGTTGACATACTCGTGAACAACGCCGGCGACATTCCACTTGGCGGCCTGGAGGATCTTGATCCCGAGACGTGGCGCAATGCCTGGGATCTCAAGGTCTATGGTTATGTCGATCTGTCCCGGATGATTTATCCAAATATGTGCAAACGTCGGAATGGCGTCATCATCAATATCGTGGGCGCTGCAGGCAAACGCGCCAACTATAATTATATCGCCGGCTGCATGGCGAATGCAGCGCTCGACATGTTTACGCAATGCCTTGGCGGGGAGAGCATGCGCCATGGGGTCAGGGTGGTTTCGGTAGATCCCGGACCTACGAATTCTGATCGACATCTCGCCCATGTCAAACAGAGGGCTAAACGGCAGTTGGGCGACGAAAGCCTTTGGCCCCAGCTTCAGGCGAAATTCCCCGCTGGCAGGGCGGCGTATGTGGAAGAGGTGGCGAATGTCGTCACCTTTCTGGCTTCAGGCGCAGCCTCCTATATCAGCGGTACATCAATAAGGGTTGACGGCGGAATTTCCGCGTCCCGCAGTTCCTGACTTCGCGCATCAACAAAAGGGGGAAGCATGATCGTGGCTCTCAATGGCGTTGCAATGATTTCGCAAATATCCATTTGCCTTTTGTTTCTTTTCATCTCGGGCTCTCTTGCTCATGCGCAAACCAATTCCGGTTTTTACACTGGGGGAAAAATCAATGTTGTGATCGGCCTTGGCGCTGGCGGCGCCTATGATGTCCATGCAAGGCTTCTCTCAAGGCATATGGGGAAACATATCGAGGGGAACCCTGTTCTTGTGGCCCAGAACATGACCGGTGCTGGCGGTCTCGTGATGGCGAACTGGCTTTACAATGTGGCCCCAAAAGATGGATCAACCTTTGGGGCAGTCGCCAACACAATGCCCGCCTTGCAGGTTGTGGGTGGAAAGGGCGTTCAGTTTGACGCCAGAAAATTCTCCTGGCTTGGCGCTGTCACGCCGAGCATCCAGACCATCGGGGCCTGGCGGGAGCGGGGTGTGTTGACGATTGAAGAAGCCCAGAAGACGGAAGTGGTCGTCGCCGCCTCAAGCCCTGGCGCCATCGCATATGCGTTCCCAAAGCTTCTCAACGAATTTATTGGCACGCGCTTCAAGATCATCACGGGCTATCAGGGGGTGACGCAAATGAGCCTCGCCATGGAGCGCAGAGAGGTGGATGCGCATGCCAATACATGGTCGGGATGGAAGACGTCCAACCGGGAATGGCTTGAGCAGGGAAAAATCGTGATCCTCGCGCAGATAAATCCGAAGGCCGTTGATCTCCCCGGGGTTCCCGCGGTCGAAGACATGGTGAAAGGGGAAGATGAGCGTAAGATCGTGAATTTCGTCGTCTCTGGCAATCGCCTGGGACGACCCTTCGCGACACCCCCGGGCGTGCCTGCCGACAGGGTGGCCATTTTGCGCAGCGCATTCGCAGCCACCATGAACGATCCAGAATTCTTGCAGGACGCGAATCGTCTTAATGTGGACGTGGCGCCGGTGCTTGGCGTCGACATTCAGCGTTTCGTCGACATCACGACATCAATCGATCTTCGACTGGCGGAGCGCGCAAAGCCCTTTTTGGCTGATTAGTAGGTCTTGACTTTCTATTTCAGGCTGTCGCCAAAGAAGTTCCGGGCGCCCTTTAAGGTCGCATCATGCCTGGGCAGTGATGAATCAGGATCGCGCGTTTTATTGCGGCGCCCATGCGGATTGAGTCTTGGGACGTTCGCGCGTCCTCATTCCATCCTCGTGTTCGCTGCAGGCTAAAGGCAGAGGAAAGGGCGTCACTGCGGTAGAGACGATCCCTTGACGGCCACTTCCAGAAGTCTGAAACTCGGTTCAACGAGGGCCGTAAGGTCGGGGAGGATCATATTGATGGACAGGAAACTGCTGAATGGCCGCGTTGCGGTTGTGGCTGGCGGCGGCGGCGAGATCGGGGGCGCAATCGCCATGCGCTTCGCGTCTGAGGGAGCGTCGGTGGCCGTCTGCGATATCTCGCTTGAGAAAGCGGAGGCTGTCGCACAGGCCATCCGGCAGGCAGGCGGCGCAGCGATCGCCGTTCAGGTGGATGTCTCGAAAGAAGCAGACTGCGAGAACGCATCGCGTGTCGCGGTCGAGGCCTTCGGCAAGATCACAACTCTGGTCAACGCATCAGCGACGGCGTCTCCTGACGGCAATGTCGAGACGCTGTCCACCGCCGCCTGGCGTGAAGCCATAGATGTCAATTTCACCGGCGTTTTCCTGATGTGCAAACATACAATGGGGCACATCAGGGCCGCTGGCGGAGGCGTGGTTGTGAACATCGCTTCAAGTCATGGACATTTCGGGCTGCCCGGCCGTTCTGCCTATTGCTCGACAAAAGCCGGGTTGATGCATTTCACGCGTGTGCTCGCGATTGACTACGGCCCCCATAACATTCGAGCCAACACGATCTCGCCTGGCCCCATTGACACGGCCCGGTCGCTGCGCAGGTTCGGCACACGCGAAAATTCCAACCGGGTCCGCGGCGTCGGCCAGGTGCTGGGGCGCACGGGCACGGTCGAGGAAGTGGCTTCGGTCGCTGCATTCCTCGCTTCTGACGAAGCCTCCTTCGTCACGGGCACGGACATTCGTGTCGATGGCGGGCAGACCGCGTTCAAGGGAACCGCGCTGGCCGACATCCATCAAGGCGCTTTATGATAAGACACGTTGACAAACTTGGAGCCCCAAGGCCCGGGGTTCGATGAGGCAGTGGAATCAGTCGTCGATATGACGCTCTGGGGGAAGTCATGAACGCAAAAGCGATTGGTCTTTTCGCCCTCGTGGCGCTCGCAGCAACATCCGGCGCTCAGGCGCAAACTGTGGAGCAGTTTTACGCGGGCAAGACGATCAACTTCATCGTGCCCTTCTCAAGCGGTGGTTACTATGACTCGGGCGCGCGTCTGTTTGCGCGCCACATGGGCCAATATATCCCGGGCAAACCAAGCATCGTCGTGCAGAATCAGCCTTCGGCTGGCGGCATCGGTCTCGCCAATCGATTTGGCGTCAGCGATGGTGACGGCTTAACAATCGGAACCCTGCAGAGAGGCCTGCCGCAGCTTGCGCTGACTGGCGATCCCACAGTGCGCTTCGATCCGCTCAAGATCACATGGATCGGCTCCATGTCAGCCTATGCGACGGATTCCTATATCCTCGCCATCAATGCGTCGCATCCCGTAAAGAGGATCGAGGATCTCAGGGAAGGCGTGAAGCTGCGCATCGGCTCCAACCGATCCGGATCCACCAATCTGACCATCGCGATTGTCGCACAGCATGCGCTGGGGCTTAAATACGAGATCGTCCGCGGCTATCCCGGCGCCGCCGACATCAACCTTGCCCAACAGCGTAACGAAGTGGACGGGCAGTTTGCCGACGTCAGCTTCTTCGCCAACAATATGCGAGACATCTGGGAAAAAGGCGGGCTTACGCCTTTGCTTCAGACCGGGCGCAGCACGCGCCTGCCCTCTTTGCCGGATGTGCCGCTTGCGCGCGAGCTGAGCAAAACGCCGGAGATGCGGGCCCTGCTTGAATTCGCCGAAATGCCCTTCGAAATGGCGCTGCCTGTCGCGGCGCCTGCCAATATCCCCAGGGATCGCGCGGCTGCCCTCAAGAAGGCCTTTGAAGAGGCGGCGAGAGATCCAGCGCTGCTTGCGGATGCCCAGAAAATGAATTTCGTGATTGACCCGATCACGGGTGACGAGGTGCTGGCGGTCATTCAGCGCGCTGCGAAGACGCCGCGCCATGTCATCGACCTCTACAAAAAACTCATCGAAGAATGAGGCTTGAGCGGGGCAGGGCCCTGTCCCGCTTGCAAGCGAAGGTTGAATGCTGCAATTTGTCATCAGCGTCCTGGCGCAAGTTTAAAATCAGGCGGGGAAACGATGAACGAGCAGAAGCTGACATTTCCGTCAGATGGCCTGAACCTGTCGGCGATTCTGTCTTTTCCGGACGAATTCGATCCCGCACGGGAATATCCCGCCATGATGGTCCTGCATGGATTTGGCAGCAACAAGGATTCGGTGCGCTGTTCTGATCCCTGCCGCTTCCTGAACCGGCTGGGCTATGTCGCCCTGCGTTTCGACATGCGGGGGTGCGGGGAAAGCGAGGGCGAGCCGCAACATGTGCTCTGCCTCGATCAGGTCTCCGACACACGCAACGCCATCACTTTCCTGTCCGCCCATCCCAATGTCGACGCCTCGCGCATTGGCTGCATGGGGTCAAGCTTTGGCGGCGCTGTGACCATCTATACGGCGGGCGTCGACACGCGTCTTGCAGCGGCGATTTCCGTCGGCGGGTGGGGCGACGGGGTCAGCAAATTCCGCAAACAGCACCCGACGCCGGAAGCCTGGGATCGTTTCATCGCCATGCTGGAGGAAGGGAAGCGGCATCGCCTTCAAACGGGAAAGCCGCTCATGGTCCCGCGCTTCGACATCGTGCCCATTCCCGAGGGCCTGAGGCACAAGGTCAATCGCGGCTCCCATCAGATGTTCACGGCCGAGACTGCGCAGAGCATGTATGATTTCCGCGCCATCGACGTCGTTGCAAAGATCGCGCCTCGCCCGTTGCTTCTCTTGCATCCGGCGGTCGATTCCGTCACGCCGACCGAGCAGTCGATCGAGCTTTTCAAGCACGCTGGACAGCCAACGGAACTTCACCTCTTCGCGGGGATGGACCACTTCCTCCTGGGTGATAAGGAAACGGCAGCGGAAAACCTTCTGCGTGACTGGCTGTCGCGCTTCTTCCCGGCCTGATCCTGTTTGCTGGAGCGTTCCATGCTGCGCTGTGCGCCTCTTCTCATCGGGCTGCTCACGACCTTCGGCGCTTGCGCCGCAGAACCCGTCAAAGTGCGCATGGGCGTGGTCGGCGCATCGGCCGATGTCGTCTTCTGGTCGGGGGTCGAGCGTGGCTATTTCGCGAAGGAAGGCGTCGATCTGGAGATCGTCAAATTCGATTCCGCCGCCCGCATGATGGCGCCGCTCGGCAGCGGGGAATTGCAGATCTCCGCAGGCGGCGTCTCGGCAGGCTTCTTCAACGCGATCGCCCGCGGCATCGACATGAAGATCGTGGCGGACAAGACGCAGACCGTTCCAGGCCTTGGCACACAGTCGCTGGTCGTGCGCAAGGATCTGATCGAGAGCGGGCGATACAGGGCCCTCGCCGATCTCAGGGGCATGAAGGTGGCCAGTCCCGCGCCGGGGTCAGCCTCCATGACCATCATGACCAAGATGCTGGCGCGCGGGGGCCTCACCATCAAAGATGTCGATTCCGTCTTTCTCGCGGTCCCGCAGATGACCGCCGCCTTCACCAACAAGGCGCTCGACGCGGCGGTGCCGCTGGAGCCCGGCGTTTCGCAGGCCTTGCAGACGGGCCTCGTCCAACGTGTCATTGAGGATTATGACGTCTATCCCGAGCACCAGATCGCCGTGCTCTTCTATTCCGGCCGCTTCATCCGCGACAATCGCGCGGCTGGCGTGGGGTTTCTGCAGGCCTATCTGCGCAGCGTGCGGGACCTGAACACGGCGTTGCAGGATGGCCGCCTCACGGGGCAGGGGAGCGATGATCTCATCCAGGTGCTCACCCGTTTCGGCCCCTCGCAGTCCCCGGAGTTCTATCGCACCTTCAGGCTTGGCTTCTCCCATCCGGACGCGAAGCTTCATATGCCCAGCCTTGCGGAGGACCTGCAGATCTTCAAGGCGGAAGGTCTGATCGAGGGCGAGGTGAGCCTTGAGAAGGCGGTGGACCAGAGCCTCCTAGAGGAGGCCCTGCGCAAGGTGGGGCCCTATCGACCGGCCCGTTAACGCTCATAAATGCGTCCCGGGCGGGATGTTTACATCATCCTTTGCCCGTGCTGTTCTTGGGCGGCTAATAAAATTAGATGAAAACAGGGAGGCGGAATTGCTGACACGTCGCCAGGCCATCGCCACGGGCGCCAGCGCGGGAGCCTTGCTCGCGGCCCCCGCCATCGCCCAGGGACTCGCCAAGGTCAGGCTTGGGGTCCCCAATGCGGCGACCGATGTGGGCTATTTCGTCGCCCATGCCCGGGGCTACTTCAGGGACGAAGGGCTCGACGTTGAAATCATCCCCTTCGACTCCGCCGCGCGCATGATCGCACCCATGGCTTCCGGCGACTTGCAGGTGGCGGCAGGCGGACCTTCGGCGGGGCTCTATAACGGCGTGGCGCGCGGCATGGACATCCGCATGGTCTCCGACAAGAGCAAGAATGTGGTCAACCGCAGCAGCGTGCATATCCTCGTCCGCAAGGAGTTGATGGAGTCCGGGCGGGTCAAGACAATCGCTGATCTCAAGGGCCTCAAATACGCGAATGGCGCGCCGGGAAGCTCCTCTACATCGATCTTCCATACGCTTTTCAAAAAAGCCGGCTTCACCATGCAGGACGTTCAGGAAGTCTCGATGAGCTTTCCCCAGCAGGTGACGGCGCTCGAGACGGGCGCCATCGATTTCGCTGCCCCTCCCGATCCTGCGGGAACGCTCGCCATCAAGCGCGGGGTCGCCAGACTTCTGATCGAGAGCTGGGAGCTCATCCCCTCCCATCAGGTCGCAGTCACGCTCTATGGAGGCAAATTCATCAAGGAGCAGGCTGAGCAAGGTCGCCGGTTCATGCGCGCTTTCCTGCGCGGCGTCCGTGACCATAATGACGCGCTGGATGCGCAGGGCCACTTCGTCGGCGCCAAAGGCGACGCCATCATCGACATTCTCGTCAAATATGGACCCTTCAAGGATCCGCAGATCTATAAGTCCTTCATCATGGCTTATTGCGATCCTGACGGGCGTATGGACATGACGAGCCTGCGCTTCGACCTTGATATTTTCGGGGAGCTCAAGATGCTGGAGAACCCGGTGGATCTTGCGCAGGTCGTCGACACCCAATTCGTGGACTGGGCTGTGCAGCAATTGGGGCCTTACAAGAAATCATGACAGGCGAGTGAATTTCATGACACAGGAAAAAGCAGGCGCAGGCTTTAACGTGGGGGGCGTGATGCTTGAGCGCCCATTCAAGATCCGCCGCCTCGGCCATTTCGGCATTGATGTGGACGACATCGAGGCCTGTCGCGATTTCTACTGCCGCCTTCTAGGACTCAAGGTCGCCGATCCCATTGATTTTGGCGCGCGGTTGCCGCCGGAGGAGCTGGGCAAACACGGGTCCGGTTTCGGCTATTTCCTGCGTCATGGCGGCGATCACCATTCCTTCGTCATCTTCCCTCGGCGGGTGCGTCGCGTATTGCTTAAGCACGCGCCTGCCCACCTCACGATCAATCAGATCACCTGGCAAGTCGGCAGTCTGCGCGAGGTGGTGGATGGGGGCGCCTGGCTCAAGGATCAGGGCTTTCGCATCGCCCGCGCCGGCCGCGACAATCCCGGATCGAACTGGCATTCCTATCCTGTCGATCCCGAGGGTCACACCAACGAGATCTATTATGGCATCGAACAGATCGGCTGGGATGGCCTGAGCAAGCCGAAAGGCATGCATAGGAAGGACTATCACGCCTCGCCGGACTTGCCGCACCGCTCGGAATTCGCCGAGGTCGAAGAAGGCTTCGCCGCCAAGGTCGACATTCTCACGGGGCATCGCTTCAAGGAGCCTCTGGAGGAGAAATATGATGTCGGCGGCGTCCTGCTTGGTCGACCGTTCAAGATCAACAGGGTTGGCCCGGCGAGGATCTTCGCGGAGGATGTCGAGGGCGCCACAGCCTTTTATCACCAGACGATGGGCCTGCGTGTGACGGAAGAGATCAACTTCCGCGGTCATCGATGCGTGTTCCTGCGCGCGAACACCGAGCATCATTCACTCGCCATCTATCCCATGGCCTTGCGCGCGGAGCTTGGGCTCAGCGCACATTCGACGCTGTTCTCCTTCGGCTTCCAGCTGGGCGATTATGCGCAGCTGCGCGCAGCCGTGACGTTCCTGCAGGAGCAGGGCGTGATGATCCGCAAATTGCCGCCTGAACTATTCCCTGGCGTCGCCTATAGCGCCTTCGCCATCGACCCCGACGGTCATGCGATTCAGCTTTATTATTCGATGGAGCAGATCGGCTGGGACGGTCGCCCAAGACCGCGGGATCAAAGACCCGTCATCGATAATGACGTCTGGCCGGAGACCGTCGTCGGCGAGCCCAGCGATTTTGACGGCGAGGTCTATCTCGGGCCGTTCAACTAAGCCGCTGGAGGGGGCGCCCGGCATGCGCCCCCGCAGGGCTCACATCTTGGGGAACGGCAGGGATGAACCATATTTCTCAAGGATCATCTCGCGGTCAGCCTTGTCGATCCGAATGACTTTGGGGAAAGATTCGCGCCATTCCCAGGGGCGCACCGCGTAATAGATTGCGCGCGACATGGTATAGGGGCCTTTGGCTTTCTTATGCGGCGGCATCCGGGGATCCAGCGGGCTTGACCAGCAATCATCGACGAACTGAATATCGCGGATGGGGTCGACGCGCGACGTCATGGCCCAAACGACTTCCTGAAGATTCGAGGGGTCGATATCCTCATCGACGATGACCACATAGCGGTTAAGCCGCGCGATGGCCGAACAGCCCATGGCGGCCATGGCGGTCTGGCGGGCATGGCCTGCATATTTCTGTTCAATGGCGATGACCGTCAGGAAGGAATTGTGCACATAAACGCCCACAATTCCCGGCACGCCGACGGACTCGAGCTGGTCCCAAAGGTTGCCGCTTGAAATGCGCGGCCCCTGATGGGGAGCGCCCGGCCATTGCGGCGACATATTGAGAAGAATTGGATCGTTGCGGAAATAGACCGCCTTGATGCGGATGACCGGCTGGTTTTCGCCTGTGCCAAGCGTGCCGCCGGAATAATAGCCAGGCCATTCTCCGAACGGACCTTCAGCGCGCGCCTCCTCCGAGGGCGGAGGAATCTCGCCCTCTGCGGCGATCTCCGCATGGGCGGGAATGGGCAAGCCGGTGAGAGGTCCGCGAATGACGGAAAGGGGCGTCTTGAGAATGCCGCCTGCGACGTCAAGCTCTGAAACGCCCCACGGGAATTTCGTATAGGAGGTCATCATCACCAGGGGGTCGCCGCCAAAGGTCAGCGCAACCGGACAGGCCTTGCCCTCTTTCCAGTATTGTTCAGCGATCTGACGGCCCTGCTGTCCCGGACTTTGCCAAAGGCCAAGCAGATCGCGCTCGTGGAGCTGCAGACGATATGTGCCCATATTGACATAGCCGGTTCCCATGTCGCGAACGCTGACCGTGCAGCCCGTTCCAATATAGCGTCCACCATCGTGACGGTGCGACTTCAATGCCGGGAACCTCGTGAGATCGACCTCCGCCCCCCGCATGACATTTTGCATCACGGGCCCCGTCTCGACCTCTTGCGGTGGAATCTTCGGCTGCGATTTCAAAAGACGGGATGCGCGACGCACAAGCTCCATGCGCGGCAACTCGGTCGGCAGCCGCAGCGCCAGCGCCGTGCGCACACGCGAGACCACGGGCAGCGACAGCACGCGAAAACCGGCGGGATAATCGGCGATGCGATCGAACAGCAACGCTGGTGGCTCGGGAATGAGCTCCGACGTCACCTCGCTCAGGGCGCCGATCTCGACATCCCAATGCGCCCCGTCGATGCGCTTGATCTCTCCGAGCCGATCACATTCGGCGATGAATGTCCGCAGGCCGTCATAGGTCATTTTATGTTTCCGCTATTGGTTGAGGTCGATGATCGCTTTGACGCGAGCGGCGACCGATGGATCGACCTGCACCGAGGCGCGGATCATGTCTTGCAAGGCGGCGCCATCCATTGGCGCGATGTCAAGGCCGGTGCGTCTGGCTTCCTCCAGCAGGTCTGGATCGCCTATGGCGTCCATGAAGGCCCTCCGCAATTTCGCAAGCCGATCGGGGGCAAGTCCAGGCGGCGCCATCACGGACCTGCCAACACGCGAATCGTTGGAGACCAATGTAAGGACTTTTTCTTCCTCGGCATTGCGCGCCAGCGAGGTGACGAGCGGCACTGCTGTCAATTCAGGATGGGATTCAGCGCCCATCTGCATCAACAAAGTCACATATTTCTCCGCCAGCCAACTCGGCCGCTCAGAACGCAGGACCGACCACGGAAGGGTCATGGCCTCAACTTCGCTGCGCTGAAGGGCGAGTTGGCTTTCGGCTGAACTCTGGTAACCCGTGAGGATGCGCAGTTTCAGGCCAAGCAAGTTCTTCATCACTGCCGTCATGATGCGTGAGTTCTGGCCGTTGGCGGAGATGATCATCTCTCTGCCGAAGGTCTCACGCATGTCCGAGAAGCCCGCGTTGCTTCTGGCGAAGAGCACGGCGGCGTTGCCGGTCAGGCGGCCGATCCAGTTGAATCGCGACACATCCGCCCGAAAGCCGGGTGTGCCGAGAGTTTGGCTCAGAGGAGACGCCTGGTCGATCATCCCCAGGACAGTCCCATCGCGAGGCGCCGTGTTGTAGAGATGGCTCGCTGCGGTGAAGCTGCCGGCGCCCGGCATGTTCTGCGTGACGACCGTAGGCCGTCCCTCAAGGTGACGCGGCAGATATCTGGCGAAAAGTCGCGCATAGATGTCATAGCCAGTGCCCGCGCTGAAGCCGACCACGACCGTGATGGTTTTTCCCGTGTAGAAATCACTTTGTGCGCGCGCAGATTGCGCTATCGTCATCAACAGCGAAAAGCAGGCGAGAAAAACAAAGAAAGCGCGCCTGAAGCAAAATTGAGCTTCGCCTGCCCCCGCGTTGTCAGCAGTCGACCATCGCCGCGACATGCTTCGCTCCTCCCTGCTTTCGCTCCCAAAAGCTCTTTATAATCGTTGCCGACTTCATCGATTTAACCCAGCCTTGTCAATAGTTTTGGGGGTGACGGACCTCACCACCTCGGGTTGTGTCGGGTCCACGCGTGCTATCGGCTCGCCCCCTTTTATGCGCGGCGCGCGGCGCCTGTCGGCGGCTCGAACTGCTTGCGCCGCGCAAAAATCGCTGATCTCTCACCTCCTCCATGGCGGGGAGACTAAGGCGCCATCACCCCCGTTCCCACATAGGATCTGGCCTGCGCCTTGGAAAAAGCTGACAATCGCCTGAATCTTCGTCCAACTTCATGCCCGCAAATCTCTCCTTAAGAAATTTGGCCTTAGATTTAGCGATCGGGATCGTGCGTACCGGGTGTGTTGATCATGGAAAAGTCCTACAGCGCGTCTTCATCCCTTCCCAACCCAATGGAGCGCTTGCAGGCGTCGCTTGCCCGCTCCATTGAAAGAAGCGGGCCGAATAGTCTTTACAGCCGTGTGCTGAAAGCTGAAATCGCACGCTATCAGGAAAAATTGCAGAGCCGACCGCAGGGTCGTGAGGCTCCCTGGACCGTCGCCGGGCGGGGATAATGAATTTGGATCGCGGGCGCAGCCGCTTATAGGGAGTAGATGAGCGTCGACCCCTGGAGCAGGTTGCCGGGGGCGGAACTTCGGGTCGCGAGGCGCAATCCAGGGGCGCTTCCCATGGCCTCGATCCGGGCGCGATCTTCAGCGCCGTCGCCTCAGAGGCCGGGGTGGGTCAAGGTCAGGGTCAAGAACCCTCCCCCAAGCCCCGCCTGAGAGAACCCGGACTATCGGGCGAGCGGAAGGCGCAGAAAGCTGGGCAACCCAGAAGATCCTTGGCCCCAGCCCGCGCGGCGGAGCCTCAAATAGCTATTGCGCAAGCGACCGCTGCGGGCCATCCTTGGACGTGATGACAAGTCGGGCGGCTAAAGGACCGAGGGGAGAAAAAGCGCGACGTGAAGATGAATGCCCCCGGCGCAGCGCCCCTGAGAACCCAAATTCCCATTTACGCGACGGGGCTTTTCTCAAACAGTCTCGCCGATGTTGCGTCCGTCGTGCTGCCCCTGTGGCTCGCCAATGACGGAATCACAACGGCCGGCATCGGGCTGGTGCTGGGCGCCCGCCACATTCTTCCCTTTCTCTTAGCCATTCACGGGGGCGCCTTGATGGACCGGGTGGGCGCGCGCCATCTTATGATGGCGAGCTCCCTGACCAGCGCGCTCATGCTCATCCTGTTCCCGGCGGTCGCCTGGATTCCTGCCATCATCGTCCTTCAGATGCTGAACGGCTATGGCTCCTCGATGAGCTGGATTGGCGCGCAGGCCTATTTTGGCCGCGTGCTGGCCCATAGCCAGACCTATGCGGGACGGTTCGCTTTTTCGCTGCGCATAGGCAGCTTCGTTGGACCGCCTGTGGCGGGGGTTGCGTGGGATATGGTTGGGGTCTGGGGGGCTTTCGGCGTCCTCTCGCTCTGGGCGGCGGGCGTCGCCCTATCGACCATGTTCATTCCCCATTCCGCCGATATGCCCGCGACGGAGCGACGCAAGCTCGAATGGAGCGACCTGACGCCCCGCGTCTCTGATTACCGTGACGCCTTCGCTCTGGCTTGCGAGCCTGCGATGAAGATCGTCCTGATCATCACGATCATGCGCATCGCCGCGAGCTCCATCCAGGATTCATTTTATCCTGTATGGCTTGCCTCCATCGGGCTTCCCGCCACGCAGATCGGCATCCTCATCACGGTTTCCTCCGCGCTCGCCGCCGCAAGCTCGCTTTGGGTCGCAGAGGTCACGCGCCTGATGAACCCGCTGTGGGTGCTGATCTGGACAGCCATGGGGTCCATCATTTTCGTCTCCATCACCCCTGCGCTCGACTCGGTTTTCCTATTGATGTGCGCGGCGGCGCTTCGGGGCGTCTGCATGGGCATCTCACAGCCGCTCATGCTCTCGATTCTCGCCGACGCCTCGGGCCCCGGCTATCTGGCCCGCGGAGCAGCCTTGCGCACCACGGCTAACCGCGTGGCGGCCTCGGTCACCCCCATCTCCATGGGCGCAGCCGCGAGCGTCGCAGGGCTGGCCGCCAGCTTCCCGATCATTGGCGGCTTGCTGCTGGCCGGGCTTGGCCTTGCAGCCTTCTACGTCAAGACCCACCCTGCAGTGACTGAAAAGACGCGGGAGTGACGCGCTGTTTCGCCAGAGGGTGCACGGTTCGCCCAGCTATGGTATCCACGGCGGTCTTCCCGGCGACACCTGCGCCATGACGCGGACCGTTTCATGTATCTGGGCCTCTACGAACCCGCTGATGTGATCGAGGAAAGGGGCGCGGATTATTTTATCGCCGCCCATCCCAAGCCACGCGCCGAGTCCCCCGGATTTCTCAAGGTCTTGCTTGGCGCGCGCCATAGCCTGATCGGGAACTGGATCGAAGACCACTATCGCGCTTGCGTGGATTCCTACCGAATCCTGCGCAGGCAGGTCATCTTCGTAAACACACCCGAACATATCAAATATGTGATGGTCACGCGTCACGCCAATTTCGAGCGCAAGAGCCCGCAGATGCGGCGCGCGCTGGAGATGCTGCTGGGCGATGGGCTCTTCATCAGCGATGGCGACACCTGGAAAAGACGCAGGCCGCTCGTGGCGGACATCATCCACAAGAGGCGTCTGCCCGAATTCGCCGGCACGATGGAGCTGGCCGCCAAAGCCACCCTCACCCGCTGGGCCGATCTTCCGGCGCAGACGGAGTTCGAACTGACGGCCGAGATGGCCCATCTCACCGCACTGATCATCGCCAAGGCGGTCTTCGGAAAGAACCTTGGCGCAGATGCGGCGCAACAGGTGATTCAGGGCTTCACCGCCTATCAGAAGGGCGTCGACAACTTCAATCTGGGTTATTTTCTTGGCGCCGATGAGGGCTGGCCGCTGCGCCGTAGCCGCGCCATGCGTGAGGCCGTCGCAAATGTCCATGAGGTCATTGATGATGTCATCGAGACGCATCTGCGCGGCGAGGGCGATGCGGCCTCGATGGTCAGCCTTCTCATCGCCCGCAACGCGCGCGACGCCAGCGATCTCGACGTCACAGCGCTCCGCAATGAAGCGGCGACAATTTTCATGGCGGGGCACGAGACGACAGCGACGACGCTGACCTGGGCCTTTTATCTTCTCGCTAATGCGCCCTGGGCGGAACGCAGGCTTCTGGAGGAAATCGACGCCATCTGCGGCGACCGCGCAGTCGCCATGGAGGATGTGCAGCACCTCGATTGGTGCCGCTCGGTGATCCTCGAAACCCTGCGGCTCTATCCGCCCGTTCCCCTCCTGCCGCGGCAAACGCGCGAGGCGGACAGGATCGCCCATGTCGATGTTGAAGCCGGATCCCTTGTCATGATCGCGCCCTGGCTTTTGCACCGGGCTGCCGACCTGTGGGAGAAGCCCAATCATTTCCGACCTGAGCGGTTCGCCAATGGGGCGAAATACAATCCCTTCGCCTTCATTCCCTTTTCGGTAGGGCCGCGCATTTGCGCAGGATTGAACTTCGGGCAGGATGAATCGGTGCTTTGCCTCGCCAGCCTGATGCAGCGTTTCCGCGTGACGCCGCGGCCCGGCTACAGGGTTGAGCCAATCTGCCGCCTGACGCTGCGGCCCAATGGCGGACTGCCCGTAACCGTAACGCCGCGCAGGAGCCTGCGCGGGTCATGAGCGCGCTGATTGATTTCTATCATCTCACCATGCATCGACTGCTTCGCCATGCGCCAGTCGAGATGGCCTCCGCGCTTGGGGGAATGCTGGTGCGCGCCAACGTCCGGCTTAATCGCCCGAACATCATCGCTGGCGCAGCGCGCAACCTGAAGCGCCATCGTCCAGAACTCAGCAGTCATGAGATCAACGCCATGACATGGCGCTTTCTCGACAATGTCGGTCGTCACATGGCTGAATGCTCCCTGATCAACCGCATTGCGGAGCAAGGACGCGTCGAGATGATCGGTCATGGCCCCATGCAGAAACTGCTCGGCGCAGCGCCTATGTTGTCCATTCACCTGCACACCGGAAACTGGGAGATATTCGGTCCGGCCCTCGTCAGGAACCATCTTCCGGTCGCCACTTTCTATGAACCGCCTGCGAGCGCGGCGCAAAGCCGGATCATCGAGAATGTCCGAAAGGAAGCAGGCTTCAGTTTGCTGACGCCGGACGTGCGGGGGTTGCGGGAAGCCCTTTCCAGACTGGGGAACAATGGTCTTGTGTCGATCGCCTGCGATGAGGCGCGGGCGGGGCGGCTCATGGCGCCCCTGTTCGGCAGGCGGCCACATGACAAGGGAAATCTGGCGATAGCGGCAAGGCTCGCCCGCAGAACCGGGGCGCATATCGTGATCGCGCATTGCGAGCGTATGGCGAACTGCCGCTTCCGCCTACATATCACGGAGCCCTTCACCCTGCCCGATGACGGCGGCGGTTTGCTTGAGGATGTGCGCGTCCTCAACGCGCGCATTGAGCCGATCATTCTCGCCAATCTAGATCAGTGGTATTTTCTCGATGATCGGATCGAGGAGATCACATGACGTCAGCCAGGCTCCAGAAAACCGCCGTCATCTCCGGCGGATCAAGCGGGATCGGGCTTGAATGCGCGCGCATCCTGTCCATGCGCGGCCATCATGTGACGCTTCTGGCGAGAGATGAAGCGCGCCTCCAGGATGCGCGCCGCTCAATCGAAGAATCCACCGGATCCAGCGTCGCGATCAGACGACTTGATGTTGAAGACGCGCAGGCTTGCGAAGCCGCCATAATGGAGATTGTCAATGCGACAGGCGGCGTCGATTGGCTGATCACCGCCGCAGGCATGGTGGAGCCGGGTCTTTTTGAAACGCTCTCGCGTGAAAGCCATCGCCGTCAGATGGAGACAAATTATTTCGGGACGCTCAATCTGGTGTCCCCTGCGGCGCGCGTCATGGCGGGCCAGGGCGCAGGCAAGATCACGATGATCGCCTCTGGCGCGGCCTTTGTCGGCATCGCCGGCTATTCGGCCTATGCGCCCGGAAAATTTGCTGTTCGGGCGCTTGGCGAAGTGCTGCGTGTTGAACTGGAGCCGCAGGGCGTTTCAGTAAGCGTCGCCTTCCCCCCGGACACGGACACGCCGCAGCTTGCGCAAGAGAACCTGACGCGACCGCCCATCACGCGGCTCCTTGCCGCCGGGGGCGGCGTGTTGTCAGCAAACCGCGTCGCGGAGCGGATCATCCGCGATGCCGAGGCAGGCCGCTTCATGCTGACCCCATCCCTCCTCATGACGGCTTTTGGCTGGGCGCACAGCCTTTATGCCCCGTTCTTCCGCAAGAAACAGATACGCCTGATGCGTGAGCTCAAATGATCCGCTCAGGCCGCCTTCACATCGTCGTAGTCGGCGTCATCGACGCTTGAGCGCGCCAGATCGTCCTCAAGACGCAACTGCGCTGAATCAGCCCGCAGCAGAAAGCAAAATGCGACGAGCATGCCGAGGCCGAAAAGCCCCAAGGTCAGGTCGCACCATGCGAAGGAAACGCCAAACAGCGTCCAGACCGGGGCGCCAAATGTCAGGATCAACATATTCATGAGAATGATGAGCGCCCGCATTTCTGTCGGGCCTGAGCCCAGCAGGCTGACCTGAAAGACGCCATCGATATTGAGGCGCACAAGCACATAGATGGTGAGAGCCTGATAGCCGAACAAAGCGAGGGCCGCTGGTTCGAACCTGATGTATGGCGAGGCAGCCATGCCGCCGACGATCAACATATTGCCGATGACGTCGATATTCTGGTCCAGAAAGAACCCATATCGCGGCCGCTCGATCCGTCGATGTCTGGCAAGGCTTCCATCGAGAGAGTCGCCGAACCAGTGCATGACGAGACCCGCGGAAGCGAGCCACAAAAATTGCGGTGAGACGGCGCAAAGCGCGTAGCCGACAAGTGTGACGAAGGCGCCGAAGAGGCCGAAAGCGGTCAGCAAATCGGGCGTGACCCAGCCCGGCAGACGCGCCACTAGCCAGTTGATCGCGGTGCCTTCGCACCGCGAAAGCACGCTCGCATTGAAACGCTCGCCGCCAAAGGCTTCTTTATCCTCAGCCATCGAGCGCAGGTTCCGGCGAGAACAGGGACAGGGCGGGATGGAAGAAAGGGTCGTCGCGAATGACGTCCGCCCACAGGTTGCGGAAGTGTCCCCGCTCAAGGCCATAGCGCTCGAAGGGCCGAAATGAGAACCCCCGCGTCGCCGATTGATGATGAATGAGGACCGATTGCGGGCTCATGATGGTTCTCCAGCCTGCGCGCGCCAGACGCAGACAAAGGTCGATGTCATTTAACTCTACCGGAAAACGCTCGGCGTCAAAACCTTCGACTGCGTGGAATTTCCGCGCCTCGACTGCTATGCAGGCCCCTGTGACGGCGCCGACCTCATGAACGACGCCTAGCCGCCCGAGATAGCCGACATGATCGCCGGGCGCGCCATGGCTGACATGGTCGGCGTATCCACCCATCCCGACAACGACGCCCGCATGCTGTAGGGCCCCGTCCGGAAAGAGCAAGCGCGCGCCTGCCGCGCCAACGTCAGGGCGCATGACGAGCGCGGCGAGCACGCCAAGCCAGTCCGGGCTCACCACGGACATATCGTTGTTGAGAAAGACCAGACATTCGCCTTTTGCTTGCGCAGCGGCGGCGTTGCACATGGCGGAGAAATTGAAGCGGCCAGGCATAGGCATGATCCTGATGCGCGGATCATCGCGCAGGGTCGCGTAATATGCCTGAACGGACGCGTCGCTGCCGTTGTCTACGATGAGAATTTCGATGATTGGATATCCAGTCTCAAAACGTAGCCCGTTCAGGCAAGCCTTCAACAGGGGGAGTTGGTTCTTTGTCGGAATGATGATGGAAACGGATGGAGACGCCGCAGCGACGGCAATGGTTGGGCTGGAGACGGTTTCCGGCCGCGCTGGGCAAGTCGCGAGGATTCGACGGATATGATGGACCTGTGCGTGCCTCGCCCCTTCAAGCGCGCGACGGCGCCATTCGCTTGTGTCGAATTGATCGAGCGTGAAAGCCCCCATCCGTCTGACTTTATCGACCCGCCAAAAAACGGGGCGGCCAAGATAGCCCAGCCCAGCTTCAAAATCAGCGCTCCAATCAGGCTTCAGCACCGGCGACAATGCGCCTTCGGCGCTCGCCCGCTCCTCATCGGCATAAAAACATGCGGCCTCAGGCTCGCGAGAGGCTGTTTCCGCGATCACCGGCAAGGCGTGATCGACTAACGTGACGCTGGGATCAAACCGCGCCACGAGATCATCAGCGGCGAGATCGTCAATAATCGCCTCAGAGGATACAAACAGACGTGACGCAAGAGCCGAACGCGTGGCTTCGTCCACAAAGTCGACACTGGGCGCGCCAATCGACCAGCCTTCCCCCTCCTGCGCAAGCAAACGCGCGACGAGAGGCGTCTGCAGCGTGAGAGGCGCTTCACTCGGCGCCATGAGGAAGCGAATATGCGGCGCTCGCTCCGGCGCATGGCGCGGCGCGTCGAGACCCGCAGGATCAAAGGGACGCATGCGCTCTGATCGCCACCGCTCATAGTCGCCCAAATGGACTCCGCCGCGGGCGAACCGTAGGGCCTGCCGCGTCTCCTGCCGGGCGTTGATGAGCCGGGCGCCAACCGCCATCAGGGCTGTCTTGCGATCATGCCGGAAGGCGCGCGGCAGGAGCCTGAGGCGCGAGACCGTCTCGACTGTTTCGATTTCGAACCCGAAAGGGCCAGTGCGATCGACGGGGGAGATCAAAATACGTGTAGCTTTGTCAGGGACGCGTCCGATCCAGGATGTCCGCCCGAACAGCGGCGCCGACATCACGTCCCATTCCCAACCATTCTCCGTTTCGAATTTGATGAGCGGACGGATCAGATGGTCAAGATAGCTCGCGCGATAGGCGATTCGGATCCAGCGGCCGCAGGGCGGAGCCTTCTTGAAATCCAGCGCCAGCCAGGGGGAACGGCTGCGGGCGGTCAATCCGCTTTGCGTGACTTCAATGTCGTGAAACGGGACGAGGGTGACGTTCAGTTTCATGGTTGAGCATGCTCGCCTCATCCGTTTCAAACCCGGTTAACGCGCGTCCGGCAGTTCTGTCAATTTCGAAATGACAGGGTTTGACCGATCCTTAGAAAACCATGGATTGATGGCGCGATCTTCAAAGACATCTGTTTTGTGGCGTTTTTGCAGAGTGGCCTGTTCGCGGCGGAAACGTTCGATCTTGTCAGGCGCAACGTCGCTTCCCCTTGACGCTGACTCGTGATGAATCAGCGTCGCAAAGGGCGTCCAGATCACCTGATAACCGGCTTCGAGGGCCCTCAGGCAGTAATCGATGTCATTATAGGCGATGGCGAAAGCCTCTTCGTCAAAAGTCCCTACAGCCCGCAGGCACGGCCGGGAAATCAGCATGCAGGCGCCCGTCACGGCGGAAAAACGCTGGCGCACGCGCAGGCGGCCCATGGGTCCGGGATGATCGGCGTGTTCACCAACGAACCAGTGTCCGGCAAGGTGACTAAAACCTACGATCACCCCGGCATGCTGGAGCCTCATGTCGGGGTATAGAAGCCGCGCGCCGACGACTCCCGCATGGCTATAGGCCATGCAGGACACCATCTCCGTCAACCAGTCGGGGTGTGTGATCTCGACGTCATTGTTAAGAAGAAGGATCATGGAGCCCGTCGCAATCTCCAGTCCCCGGTTGACGGAGCGGGAGAAGTTGAAGGGTTCGGGCTGCATCAGCACGCGAAATCGGGGGTTGGTTTGCGCATGATGCGCATAGAGATCCAGCACGTTCTGGTCAGTCGATCCATTATCGACGACGATGATCTCAAGGGTGGGATAATCTGTCGCCGTCACCAGACCCTCGAGCGTCCGGGAGATAAGCGCCAGTTGATCGCGGCTGGGAATGAGGACCGAAACCAGCGGCCATTCCTGCGGCGCCTTGTCGAACCTGACCCGGTGCAGATCGGCGACCCTCGCCTCCCCCACGGACGCGGGCTCCTGCACACTTCCGTAATGTTCGCCGAGGGCCTTTCGCGCCGCCTCGGTCGCTTGTTTCAGAAAGCGCGCGGAATAACTCGCCCCATCGCGCCGCCAGAGATAAGCCGGATATGGCAGATGCAGGATCGTCCGTTCGTCGAGCCCCGCTGTGTAGCGCAACAGGAGATCATAGTCCTGAGACCCCTCAAAGCCGCTTCGCAAACCGCCGATTTCTAGCAGACGGTCCCGGCGATATAGCGACAAGTGGTTGATATAGTTCACGCCAGACAGGAGCACCGGATCAAAGGCGGGCTTCAGGAAGCAGTCGACCGGGCGGAGCCGCCCATCGGCGATGATCTCATCCGTATAAAGGAACTGGCAGTCTGCATTGCGCTGCAAGGTGTCGATGATGAGGGCGGCGGCATAGGGGGCAAGGGCATCGTCATGATCGAGGAGGCCTATCCAGGTTCCCCGCGCAGCGGCGACGCCCCGATTGGTGGCTCGGGCGATGCCGCCATTTTCGCTCGATCGCAAGACCCGGATCCCCGCCTGCCCCTTGAGACGCTCCAGCCAGTTGATCGTGCCCGAAGCCGTCGAGCCGTCGTCGCTCAGGATGAGCTCACATGCTGCGCCAGCATTGGACTGGAGGTGGAAGGATTCCACCAAGTCCCTGAGATACCGAGGTTTTGTATTATAGACTGGGACAATGAACGACAGGAATGGCTCGCCGTCCTCCAGCGATGGCGCAGCCGCGGAAGAAATCTTGAGCTTGGCCATTTTGACGGCGTCGCGGAAGTATCGTCTGACAACGAAACTGGCCCTGAGGCTGGCGACGATACGGGCGAAAGGAATAATGAGCGGCCTCTTAGGTTGGAACATCCATGCCCCGTTCATAGGCCGATCAGATCGCGTCCCCAAGGCGTCAGAGACATTTTGGATGAAGATTTTTGAAAAGATTGCGTGTAAACAAGCAAAATCGGACACCATGGTCGTCAGCCGCCCGGTGAGCTGCCCTTCGGGACATCAGGGGTTGCATGTGATTCAACTGGACAGAGTGTTCAAATTCTACACCGCCAGCGGTCAGACGAAGATAGTTCTCGACCATGTCTCGGCGGTTTTCCAGACAGGCCGGTCCTATGGGCTCATGGGCGTGAACGGCGCGGGCAAGTCGACCCTGCTGCGGCTGATCGCGGGGACCGAGATCCCCAACTCCGGCAAGGTCCAGCGTTCCGTCCGGGTGTCCTGGCCGCTGGGATTCAGCGGCGGCTTTCATCCGCTCATGACCGGGCGGGAAAACATCAAGTTCGTCGCCCGCGCATATGGCGAGCGCATCGGAAGGGTTCTTGATTTCGTTGAAGATTTTTCCGAATTAGGCGATTACATCGATGCACCCTACAAGACATATTCCTCTGGCATGATGGCGCGTCTGGCCTTCGGCCTGTCCATGGCGATCGAATTTGACTGCTATCTCGTCGATGAAATCACTGCGGTTGGCGACGCGCGGTTTCAGGCGCGCTGCAAACACGCCTTTGACGAACGACGCAAGAACGCGGACCTCATCATCGTCTCCCACAGCATGCAGACCATCAAGGACTATTGCGATCACGGTGCGGTGCTGGTCGATGGCCAGTTGATGATGTTCGAGAGCGTCGACCGCGCCATTGAGACTTATAATCGTCTGAACAGGTGATTGATGACGCCATTTTCGGATCATTCGAGCCTTGGAGAGCATTCGTGAGCTTGGAGCGAGAGCCCGGGAGCCTGCAGCCGATTCCTCCCGCACAACGCGCGCGCATGGTGTCGGAAGCGCTGTCGGACGCGGCGCGGCGCGCCCGGTTCTCCATGCGCAGCCGTCGGCGCCTGCAGGGAGGGGGCTTCCAGGCCCGGCGTGGAGACCGGCTCTTTCGGGCGGCCGCATGGATCAGCTTCTGCCTCATGGTCGCGCTGCCGACGGCGGGGGCCTCACTTTACTTTGGTCTGCTGGCTTCCGACCAATATGTCGCTGAGTTTAAATTCACAGTTGCGGGCGCAGAGCCGACGCCGCTTGATACGCTGGGCGCGCTGACAGGCATTCCGGATGTGAGCATCATCCAGGACACGCAGATCGTCGTGAACCACCTCAACTCCCGCGCCGCCGTCGAGGCGCTGGACCGCGAAATCGGGATCAGGGCGAAATATTCGGACCCCGAGATCGACTGGTGGGCGCGTTTCAACACAAGCAAACCCATTGAAAAGCTTGTGCGCTATTGGAACGCCATGGTGGAGACGTCGATCAAGATGCCGGCTGGCATCGTCGAGGTCAAAGTCCGCGCCTTCCATCCCGACGACGCCCTCTCCATCAGCCGTGCGGCGCTCAAGATCAGTGAAGACCTGATCAATGAACTCAATGACCGCATGAACCGTGACGCGCTCGCGACGGCCGAAACCGAACTGACTCGCGCAAAAGACCGCCTCGCCAAGGCGCGCCTTCAACTGGAGACGGCGCGCAATGAAGAGGGGCTGCTCACCGTACAGAGAACCGCCGACGGCATTGGTCAATTGCTGACGGACAGCAGAGGAGCGCTGCTGAAGCTTCAGCAGGATTATAACGCGCAGCTCAGATCCGTCTCCGAACAGGCTCCCCAGATGCAGGCCTTGCGTGCGCGCATCAATGCAGCGAAGGCGCAGGTCGCTGAACTCGAGGCGAAGGTCACCAACAGCACGGGCGCCGCGCAAATGGCGGAGCCCACCCTGTCGCGCCTGATGACCCGTTTCGCCGAGCTTGACCTTGAAAAGCAGGTGGCGGAGCGGCTCTATGACGGAGCGGTCATCGCGCTGGAGGCCGCGCGTGTGAACGCCGAACGCAAGGCGATGTATCTCAAAGCATTTGTTCAGCCGAGCTTGCCCGAGGATGCAGCCTATCCCCGTCGCACCCTGAATGTCCTCCTGACCCTATTGGGAACTCTGGCGACATGGGGAAGCCTGCTCGGGCTTGCCAGCATGATCCGCAACCATATGGCCTGATGTCGAAGGACGAAATCCCGTATGCTCTTCAGCATCGAACATGACGAAGGCCATCGCATCACAGCCTATGTGGTTCCCGACGGTTTCTCCGGCGTCCCCACGGTGCGCCTGGTGTCAGGAGGCGTGGATGTCTTCACATGCAGCGCAAATGAGGACCGACAGGCGCTGGTCGATGCGGGGCGCCACGAAACAGGCCGATGCGGCTTCAACATAGGGACGGAGCTGGTTCCAGATCTGGCTGATCTGCAGGATCTCACGATCATCGAGCAGGAAACGGACCTTCTGATCTACCGTCGGCCGCAACCCCTTCAGATCGAGAAGAAAATCCTGCGGTTGGAGACGCATCTCTTCCCGCTCTGGCGATTCGATGAGAATTTTCGCGACAAGGCGCAGTATTTCCAGAAAGGTCTGGAGCAATTTGGCCGTGAGACCGTCACACAGATGTTGTTGCTGAACGGGATTCGCTCGGTCTATCTGAGCGGCCGCATTTCCTATCGCAGTTTCTCCTATTGGATTGAGGATGGCTTCGAGACGGCCATCATGCTGCAGGATCCCTACGAGGAACTCGCCGAGCGCCTGCTCGTGCTGTCGCTTCTGGGCGACGCCGCGCCCAGATATCTGGGCCCGCGCGACGCCGCACGCTTCGCACCCGCCATCGCCTATGCGGTGGCGATGCCGACGAGTGAACGACAGTTGCGCCATCACCTCATGGACATGCCATCCAGCGTGGCCGGACTTTTCACCGATCCTCTGGTGCGCCAACTGACGACGTCAAATCCGGATGACATGGCCACTGGCGGCGCCATTGGCGCGGCCCTTGACGTGCTCGCCTCATGCGCTGTCGTGGGCCTGCGTAAGGATCCGGTTTATTTTGCGCAGGCGGTCGCCGGCTGGCTCGGGATTGATCCGCAGACCCTCACCACCACCCCGGATTTCCCTCGCGTTCCTCCCCTCGCCGCCCTGCTCAGGGAGAGCAGGGCGGTGGATCATCTGCTTGAGCGGGATCTCGAAGTTTTTGAGTCCGTGAAGAATGCATATGGGGCAGGGTGAGGGCAGGGGCGTCAATTTATCTCAGGTTCAACAAATCTGGAGTTTTCGTTCTTGAATTCACCTGTGGTCAGGACTGCAAGCAAACCGCCTATGAACAACCTTCATAGCTTCGATGCCTGGGGTGACGTCCTGGCGTCCAGCGCCTGAACCTCACAAAAATGACTTCGTCAGGGCGTTCCATCGCTGGCGTCACTATTGCCGGCGCTCGGTCGCCACATGGGGGCTGAGATCGTCTCTGCGAAATTCGCGAACATCAGATTGAAGGCGATGCTGATGCGTTCCGTCGAACCCTCATTGGAGGGCACGTGGTGTCGGAGCCAGGATGGAAAGAGCACCATGCGCCCGGCTTTGACTGGCGCGACGGCGACATTGGCCGTGAAACGGCCAAGTTTGGCGCGCGGCATGATCACGCCAGGACGGGGATCCTGCAGGATGAGGTGGGATCCAACCGCCGGCACATCGACGTAGTAGACGCCGCTCAGATAATTGTTTGGATGATTGTGGGTGGGGTGATAGCTGCCGGGAGGGTTGATGTTGGCCCAGCAGCCCGTGATGATCATCGGATATTGCGCGACCTGCAGATCCTCAGCGACGCTGGCGCAGGCCATCTCGACAAACCTGACGAATTCCGCGAAGGCCGGACGTCTGTGCAGATCCTGGGGGGTCTGCCAGTTGCTGCCGCTCGGCACTTTCGGTCGCGGCGCGATGATATGTTCAATCTCACTCTTGAGCTTGACATTCAGGGGGCCCGCATCCGCCGGGGGCAGGTCCACGGACCAAAGCGGCGTCGGAAAGAGGTCATGAGCTTCAGGCTTCAATTTTGGGTCCATATTTTCAAATCTCAACTGGCTCACCGATTTGCCTGATGCGGCCCTGCAAAGGCATGCCCCGGCGGCAGGATAACGGCGCCGTCCATTTATCGTCAAACGGCGTCATGTCCATGTCGTCTTTGAATGACGCCAAGATTTCAGAGCGACTTCTTTGCGATTGGGGGGCTCAGACCGTGATATTCTCCGGAAGGTTTTTGACATAGTTTGGAGGCCAACTTATATATCAGCTTAATTGCGGAGACAGGCAAAAATGAAACCCGCTGGCGTCATGCCCTTCATATTGCTTCTGGCAGTGATCGCAGTTCCTGCCCGCGCGCAACCGACGTCTATCTCCGGCTTATCAGCAGATATTTGAGCCGACACATTCAGGGCCGCCCTCCCGAGAGTTCGGCACGAACCTTTGTTCGGCGTTCATTTCACTTGTGCGGAGGGGTCAAGAATGGCGCGCAGGCGCGCAACGGCTGCAGGCGGGGTCGCCATCAGTTCTTGCGTTAAGTCGTCCAGTTCTTCGCCAGTGATGGGGTCGATTTCAAATTCGAACCGCTCAGCCTCAGCACGAAGTCCCGCGTCCTTCATCGTGGCCGCAAAAGCTTGCCGTATGGCCTGCACCCTTTCCAGCGCGGTGTCGGGCGGCATGAGGAAGGGTCTGCCATATTGCATGCGCGCATACATGAACCGAACAGCCTGAAGATCAGTTTCGTTCTCCGGTTTGTCGAAAAGGGGAACATCTGGAAGCTCCGGGTGTTTTTTCCAGCCGAACTGAGCGATGACTCGCAACTGTCCACTCTTCACCTCATTCATCTGACTGGCTTTGACGCTAGACCAGCCAATGCCGGCAAGGCCTTGCAATTCGCCACGCTGAATCGCGAGGAAAATTTTTGCAGCGCCGTCATAACCTGCGATGATCTGAAACTTCGTGCCGAGCAGTGCATTCGATATTTGTGGAAGATCGAATATGGCGCCGCCCAGTCCGGACGCGCCCACGATCGCGGTCTGGCTTTGCAGATCCTTGATGGTTCGATGCGGTGATTGTCCGGACACGACTACGACGTCGATCTCTGGCGCATTGCTGCCAATCCATTTGAACTGACGCGGGTCAAACTGCGCCGTCCCCGGTGAGAGCAGGGGCGTTGCGGCGACAGCATTGGATACAAGCGCAAGAGCGGTTCCATCACGCGGCGCGGTTCTGTACATCTGATTTGCGAGGCTCAGGCTGCCGGCGCCCACGACATTTTGCACGACAACGGTCGGATTTCCGGGAATATGTTGGCCGATGTGCCGGGCTACCAGACGTCCGGCGAGATCGTATCCTGAGCCTGGGGGAAATCCGACTCGCAACTGCAAATGCTTGCCACGATAAAAATCTTCGGGGCTTTCTGCAGCCAGCGCGTGTGAGAGGGAGAGCGCGCCCGCAATCCAACCGATCGCCACGTTTTTGAACATCGCCTTCCCCATTCCGCTTGATCACGGTTTGCCCGTTTTTGTTTGAACCTGCGCTTTCCGCGCCTCTCTTCGCCAGACTCAATCATGCAGCCAGGCTTTGGTCCTCGGCAAGCTTCTTTTTTGGGGACCACCGGTCTGATGCAGTCGGGCCTCCCGTGCACGCGCATTCGATTGGAGATGATGAGCCACGCTGGTGGATCGCGAGTAAGCGATGGAGAAGCCAGGATATGCCTGAAAGGTCCTGTTGGTCTCAGAGTTCTGACGCCCCTGCGGCGATGTAGTCAGCCCACATTTCGGATAGGGCTATCTCAAAGTTGCGGGCAAACTGATCGGCAGCATAGATTGGCGACGTCAGGACTTGATGTCTCAGCTTTGAGCGGAGCTGCGCCAAGGCCATGAGATCTGATGAAAAGCGGATGGCTTTATCGAGATAATCATTCGCATTCTGGGCCACCCACTCGGATTGACCAGCATTGACGGCGATTGTTTCGCCATTATGGGATAGGAAACTGTCGCCCTTTTTCGTAAGGACAGGAACGCCCATCCACATCGCCTCCATGCTTGTGGTGGCGCCCGGATAGGGAAATGGATCCAAGGCTATATCGATTTTGTTATATGCTTCAAAATATCTCGTGCGATCTGTCTTGCCCTCAAACAAGAGGCGATCTTGGGATATTCCCAAAGAAGCGAACGTTTCCCGAAGGTGATTTTTTACGCTTGGATCGTCGAATTGCGCCGATTTAAGAAATATTCGGGCATGCTCTATCGCCATTAAAATTTTTGCCCAGAGTTGGATGACCTCAGGAGTGAGCTTGAGATGATTGTTGAAGCTCCCGAAGGTGACATATCCATTATCCAGGGCAGGAAGGCATTGAACTTCCATGTCCTCATCTGGTTGCGAGAAACAAAAATAGGAACCCGGCAAGCGTTTGATTTTTTCTGTGAAATGATGCTCCTCACCGGGAGGAATGACATGCTGGTCGCCAATCATGTAATCAATTTGCGCGATGCCTGTTGTTCCACAATAGCCAAGCCATGAGGCTTGGATCGGGGCTTGCTTCCGGGCGAACAAGGGCAGTCGATTTAGCGCCGTATGGCCGGACAGATCGATCAATATATGAATGCCGTCGCGATGAATCAATCTTGCGGCATCGATGTCAGTTTGATTCGTTATGTCTTGATATCTGCTGACGGATTTCTTCAGGCGCAAAGTCAGGCTGTCTTCGTATGCATTGTTGCTGTAAGCATAAATTTCGAATTTGGATCGATCAATGTTTTCGAAGAGGCTGATCGTAAAATACCCTACAGGGTGATTCTTGAAGTCGCCCGAAACAAAACCGATCCTCTTTTTCATTCCAGGTGCGTTGAGCCCGGAAAAAATCGTTTTCTCTTCCACACCCTTAGAAGCCTGGATTCCGAATTGACGGGCTTTCTCCAACCGTGAACGAGGAGAGAAATTTTGGATGAAGTTGGAGGTGAACAAAAAATTGCTGTAAGCGTCGAGATGATCTGGCTTTATTTTTATGGCTTGGACAGAACTCAACAATGAATCCTGAAAGCGCCCCAACTCTCTCAGGGCGATGCCCCGGTTATGATAGGCTTCAGCATATTCAGGCTTGAGCGCAATAGCTTCATCATAGCTGGAGACAGCCTCTTCAAAACGATTCATTGTTTGCAGGGTCTCTCCACAGGTGAAATGAGCATTCGCATAATTTGGTCGTAATGAAATTGCGCTTCTATGGCTTTCGATCGCTTCTTCAAGCCTCTTCATGCCCCTTAAGATGATCGCGGAGTTTTGATGCGCCTCCGGGTGCCCTGGATTTATGGAAATCGTCGTTTTGAACTGTAGTAAGGCTTCCTGGCTCTTATTCAATTTTTGCAGCATGACGCCATAGTTGAAATGGATGGACGCATCACCTGGATTTAACCCCTTGGCTTTCAAAAATAACGCGTTGGCGTCTTCCACATTTCCACTTTGGAATGTGAGCACCGCCAACATATGGAGGGCGTCAAAACAATTAGGGTCGCTTTTCAGGATGTCGCGATACAACGCGCCTGCTTCTGGCAACTGTCCCTGCTGGTGAAGCGCAGTGGCGCGCTGCAGATTCTCATTATGTGGATCTGGCGTTCGAGAACCCGATGGTGTTGGCGAACTTTGGCTTGGCTTCATCACCTTCCAGCCCCTTCATCACCCGCGATCAAGGACCGACGCATAGACTGGCGGCCAATCCTCTCGATTCCTGTGGGGCGATGGTCTCAGAAAGCAGCGACCATGTCTCGATCTATTAAAATGACTGTTCAGAACGCAAGGTTTGTTTCGGGAGGAGCGGGAAGGATATCCCGGGTTGATGGGCAGGTTCTGGGGCCAAATATCTAGCACGCAGTCGCGCCTGCAAGCACGGGTTGTTCTGCTGATATATTTCCAGCAGAAGTGACCGTGGTGATTTGCAGGAATGCTTCACATTCGCTGTTGATCTTTTCCCCGTTGGCGCATGATCGTTTTCGGGCCAACTCCGCTTTCAAGGCTCCCAAGGGCAAGTCGCCATAACTACCCATCAAGACATTAACGCTCAAATTTGAGACCAAACCACATTTTGAGCAACAAACGAGAAGTCGTTCGCCGCCAATTTCGGAGAGCAGTATCCGGTTCGGCATCGCCACCCCCTGGTTTGTCCGGCCCTCCGCCCCAAAGGGGCTGGTCCGAAGAAAGCGTTTTCGTGCTTTACGGCTCAATTCAGATCTGGATCATTGGTCAGGCGTTAATTTTGGCGGTCCTCGTCATAGGGTTGGTTCGGTGTCTCCGCCTGGACTTGCGTTCTCACAGAGGCGCCAGGCGCAAGCACGACTTGACCATGACTTTTAAAAGAAAAAAGCCCGGCCTCTCGGAGAGGGCCGGGCGCTAGGGAAGAAGCGGGAGGACGCTTCGGGCCAATTACGTTGCAGTCTCCGAAGCGGATCACCGAATTTTTTTGGGTGGCGCCGCAGGCGGGACGCCCTGCCAGGAAGCGCGGGGGAGGGGGCGACCTGCCGGATCGCACGCCGGGATCACCACTGTCCATCCGCACAATATCACCGCCGCAGACGGCACGAAGATGTGAAATGCGCTCGAAAAGCAGTTCAAGGGCGGATCATTTTGTGGAAAATGGTCGGGTCTGAGTTTGTTGCGTATGTTTGGAGGCCGCATGTTTGAGGTGATTGAAAAGCGTTCGCAATCCCTCAGAATCTACTATTGCGTCTATCTTGACGACTGGCTGGTCCTGCAGACCAAGAACGCCCGGCTCGCCGCCCTTTGCCACATCGGGCGCGGCCCCAAGGGTTTGATCGCGAAAAAAGCCGCAGCCAAGGACGCCGCGGCCGCCCAAGAGCGGGAAGCGGAGACTGGGGCGTAACATCAGCCCGCCTCTTTTGTCGTCTTCTTTGCAGAGAAGCGCGCAGGTTGCCTGTCCGTCAATTCGGATGATCCGGAAAAGCTCCATTCATTGAACGGAGGCCTATCTCGCGCGCTCAGGCATTGATTAGCGCCCCTTCATGCTCAAAAATGTCAAAATGATTGAGGGAATGAGCGCCTTGCATTTGCATAAGATGGTCACCGCCATTCAGGTTGACCTGCCTGCGCCTGTGGCCCGCAGCGGTTGGGTCGGGACATGAGCCATTCCGCCGAAATCGTCGATCCCGTCGCCTTTCGCGCGTCGATGGGTTGCTTCCTCACGGGCGTCACGATCGTCACCAGCCTGGGCGAGGGCGGCCCCACTGGCCTGACCGCCAACAGCTTCACCTCTGTATCGCGCCAGCCCTGTCAGGTGCTCGTCTGCATCAAGGCCAAAAGCGCGACGGGCGCTGCGATCCGCCAGAGCGGGCGTTTTGCGGTCAATTTGCTCGCCGCGGGGCAGTCGGATCTCGCCTGGCGCTTCGCGAGGCCCGCCGAGGATCGTTTCGCGGGCATTGACTATCAGCCCGACGCCCACGGGTTGCCACTGCTCAAGGGCGCTGTTGCGACGCTCGCCTGTGCGCTCGATCACGTCCACACCAGCGGCGACCACGATATTTTCATTGGCAATGTCCTGTCCTGCGAAAGCGGTCAGGCGCCGCCTCTCGCTTTTCTGCGCGGCAGACTGCACGATTACGCCGCATGAGCGGATCATCAGGGGGATATGACATGAAGGCTGGCATCATCCATGCGCCGGGCCACGGGCGGACCCATTATCTTGAGGCGGGCGCGGGGCCTGTCATCATTCTCATGCATTCGAATGGCAATTCGGCCTATGAATATGAGGATGTGCTGCCGATCCTGTCGCAGAGCTATCGTGTTCTGGCTGTCGATTATCCCGGCCATGGCGACTCGGAGCCCCTGAAGCGGCACTATTCTGTCGGCGACTACGCCGATTTCATCGTCGCCTTCATGGACGCGCTGAAGATCGAAAGGGCGAGCGTGCTCGGCTCCTCCATCGGCGGCGCGGTTGCGGTTGATCTCGGCGTGCGTCATGCCGATCGCATCGAGCAACTCTTCGTGGTCGAGAGCCCCATCCGCACGTCCGAGCAATGGGCGGAGCGCTGGCTGGCCACGGAAAAGGGCTATGGCGCGGTGATTCAGACCATGGAGCAGGTGCGCCCGCGCCTGCGCAATCTCACCGAGCCCGTGTTCGAGCGCTGGAACATCGACCGCAGCAAGGCCGGCACCTGGGCCATGATGGCGGTCATGTGGGCCCTTCGGGAATATGACGTCCTTGGGAATATCCCGAAGATCCGTGCGCCGACCATGGCGATCTATGGCGCGAAAAGCCCCCATCCCCACGGCCTCGCCACCTTTGAGAACCTGCTTCCGCAGGCGGCGCGCGCGCAGATGGCCGATTGCGGCCACTTCCCCATGATCGACGATCCCGCGGAGCTCTCGCGCCTGATCGATGCGTTCATCAGGGGTTGAAGCCAGGGAACAGGTCTATTTCGCAATTAGCGGTTTCCGCCAAACCACCTCGGGGCCTAGTCTTGGGCGAGGCGAGGGGTTCGCGGGCCAGAGGGTCGAGGAAAGGGAGAGATCATGCGACTTGGTTATTTCACCATGCCGATGCATCCGTTCGAGCGCGATTGGACGCAGACCCTGCAGGAGGATCGCGAAACGATCATCCTCGCTGACAAGCTTGGCTTTCATGACGCCTTCGTCGGCGAACACCTGACGGACCGCCTTGAGAACGTCACCAACAGCATGATCTTCCTGGCGACGCTGATCTCAGAAACGAAGCAGATCAAGCTCGCCACAGGCACGTCGAATCTATCGCAGATGCATCCGACCCTCATCGCCTCCAATGCGGCGATGATGGATCATCTGACCAAGGGCCGGTTCATCTTCGGCATCAGCGCGGGCGCGCTGCCAACCGACGCCGAGGCGCTTCAGAATCTCGACAAAGACCGCCAGAAGATGTTCGAAGATTCCATCGACGTCATTCTGGAGATATGGACGCGCGAGGCGCCCTACGACATCGACTTGCCCGGCAACCAGTTCAAGGTGTCCACCCGCAAGACCGGCAAATTCGATCTAGGCGTCGGCTATCTCGCCAAACCCTTGCAGAAGCCTTACCCCGAGATCGTCGGCACGGTGGTGGCGCCTTTCTCCAAGGGGGTCATCGCTATGGGGCGGCGTGATTTCCATCCGCTCTCCGCGAACTTCCTGCTGTCGAAATGGGTCAAGACCCATTGGCCGAACTATGTGCAGGGCAAGGCGGAGGTGGGGCAGGTCGCCGATCCCAAGGACTGGCGCGTGGCGCGCACGATTTTCGTCGCCGATGATGAAGCCACCGCTCGCCGCTATGCGGTGGAGGATCCCCGCAGCCCCTATCGCGCCTATTATGAGCAGATGCTGGCGAAGATGATGCGCGCCAAGCGTCATGTCATCTTCAAGCAGGACATAAATCAGCCCGACGAGGAGATCACGCTCGACTATGTGGTCGACAATCTCGTCATCTACGGAACGGTCAACAAGGTCGTCGACCAGATTCTTGCCTTGCGGGAGGAAGTCGGCGATTTTGGCGAGCTCGTTTATGCGGGCATGGATTGGGTGGATCCGGCGCTGACCAAGCGCTCCATGGAGTTGATGGCCAATGAGGTCATGCCGCGGGTGAATGCGGCGATCGGCTCTGGAACAGCAAAAGCGGCGGCGGAGTGAAACGGTGAATCCAAAGACAATCATCTCCTGCGCCGTGACCGGCGGCGACGATACGGGCTTTCGTTACCCCGCCGTTCCCGTCACGCCCCAGCAGATCGCGGACGCCTGCCTTGAGGCGCGTGCGGCTGGCGCGGCGGTCGTGCATATCCATGTGCGCAACCCCGAAACCGGCAAGCCCTCAATGGAGCTTGACCTTTACAGTGAGGTTGTCGAGCGTATCCGCGCGAGCGGCACCGATGTCATCATCAACCTGACGACGGGTCCGGGCGCGCGCTTCAACCCGTCGGACGATGCGCCGAACACCATTGGCGCAGGCTCGAACCTGCGCACGCCGCTGGAGCGCGTGCGGCACATCGCGGCGCTGAAGCCGGAGATCTGCTCGCTGGATCTGGGCTCGCTGAATTTTGCGGGCGGCACGCTCATCAATGTCCAGCGCCATGTCGAGGTCATGGCGGAGGAGATCAACAAACTCGGCGTGAAGCCCGAGCTTGAGATCTTCGACACAGGCCATATGGCGCTGGCTAATCATCTGGCGGCCAAGGGCATGTTCGGCCCCAATCCTCTGTTCCAGTTCGTGCTCGGCGTGCCCTGGGGCGCGCCCGCCACCTCCGAGACTATGGCGCTGTTCAAGAACCTTGTTCCCGCAGGGGGCAAATGGGCCGCCTTCGGCATCGGACGCCATGAATTCCCGATGCTGGCGCAAGCGCTGGTGCTCGGCGGCCATGTGCGCGTGGGGCTTGAGGATAATCTCTATATTTCCAAGGGCGTCCTGGCGAAGGGCAATGGGGAGCTGGTCGAACGCGCTGTTCAGATCATCCGCCTGCTTGGATCGGAGGTCGCAACGCCGGACGAAGCGCGGGCCATCCTGGGACTTGGCAAGCCGGCGTGACCGAGAACAAAGTCCCTTTTCTTGAGTTCTGCGGCGTCAGGACAGAGCCTGCACCCGAGGGCTGCGCGCGCCTGTCCGTCGAGGTCAGGCCCGAGATCGGCAACACGCGCGGCCATGCCCATGGCGGGCTGATGATGACCATGCTCGATGTGGCGCTGGGCCGTGCTGCGCGCAACAGCGTCCCGGGAGCCTACAGTTTCATCACCATCGACTTGCACACCTCTTTCCTCAAGCCGGGCGTCGGGCGTCTTGTGGCCGAGGGGCGGCGCACCGGGGGCGGGCGCTCCCTCGTTTTCTGCACGGGCGAAATCCGCGACGAGGCGGGCGACCTCGTCGCGACCGCCAATGGCGTCTTCAAGCCGATCACGCCGCGGCCCGAATAGTCCCTTGGGGGCGCCGGGCGTTGGGCTTGCCACCCATCTTTTTCAGGATGATCGCCTGCGGTTATGGGCGCCGGGCCCTTCGTCCTGTATGCCAACCATGCGTTGGCCGCTTTCGATCAGGTTTCGGGCGAAGGATGAAGATGAATGTCAGACACTAGCCCGGCGGCCGACGACAAGCTCGCAAAATCAAATGTCTTGCGCCTCGCCATCGCCCAGGCGCTGGCCGGGGCCAATTCGGTCGTCATCATGACGACAGGCGCCATTGTCGGCTCCATACTCGCCCCTTCTCCGGTCTACGCGACTGTTCCCGTGTCGGTCTATGTGGTGGGCACGGCGGCTTCGACCCTGCTTGCTGGAGCGATCGCGCGCCGTTATGGACGCAACCGGGCTTTCTTTCTGGGTACGGTCGCGGGCGTCCTGGTGGCTGCGCTGGCCGCCTTCGCGATCTGGCTCGGCTCATTTTTGCTGTTCTGCTGCGCGACCTTCATCGGCGGCTTTTATCAGGCGGTTGCGCAGAGCTTTCGCTTCGCCGCGACGGATACGGCGAGCACGGCTTTCCGGCCGAAGGCGATTTCATGGGTCATGGCGGGCGGCGTCTTTTCCGGCGTGCTCGGCCCGCAACTCGTCAATGTGACCATGGACCTTTGGTCGCCCTATCTGTTCATGGCGAGTTTCGCCGCGCAGGGCGTGGTTGCGCTGGTCTGCATGTTCGTGCTGGCTGGTGCGCGCTTGCCAAAGCCCGCTATCGGCGGCGCTCCCGTTCAGGCGGGGCGTCCGTTGATGGAGATCGCCGCGTAACCGAAATTCATCGCAGCGGCCTTCAGCGGCGTCGTCTCCTATGCCCTGATGAACCTGTTGATGACCTCTGCGCCGCTCGCCATGAAAATGTGCGGCCTCTCACTGACGGACGCCAACTGGGGCATCCAGTGGCATGTGGTCGCCATGTTCCTGCCGAGTTTCTGGACGGGATCCCTTGTCCAACGCTTCGGTGCCCCGCGTGTGATCTTCGCAGGCTTCGCCCTGATCGCGGTTGCCGCCTTCATCAATCTGTCAGGCCAGACCTCCCAGCATTTCTGGGCAGGCCTGATCCTGCTGGGGCTTGGATGGAATCTGGGCTTCGTGGGCGCCTCTTCGCTCGTCGTCGAGACCCATCGCCCCGAAGAGCGCACGCGCGTGCAATCCTTCAACGATTTTCTCGTCTTTGGCACAAACGCCATCGCATCCTTTTCCTCAGGCGCGCTGCTCGTGCGCAGCGGCTGGGATGCGGTGAACTATGTCGTGGCGCCCGCCCTCGCTGTCGCCGTCATCGTGCTCTTGATGGGAGCGCACCGCGCCAAGGAGGCGAGCCGAGGGCTCAGTTGAGGTTTGGCACAAGCTTCTTCACGGCCTCGATGAGTTCGGGCGATGTCGCATAGAGCGATGCGGTGATGCGCTCGAGATCTTCGGGCGAGCGCCAGGCCATGTCGATCTGAAGCTTTTCGGCTTCTGCGATGAGCTCGGGATCGGCGATGGCATCCGCGACCGCCTTGCGCATGGTGGCGACACGCGGCGCAGGAACCCCGGGGGGAAGGATATAGGGACGCCCGAATTCGGTGCTTGAGAAGACAAACCGCATGAACTGGCGCTGCTCTTCTGTCTTGGCGAAATCATAGATGGACGGCGCGTCGGGAATTTCCGCCATCTTCGCCTCTTCCGCGCGGAACAGGATGCGCAACTTGCCTTCCTGGAACGCCTGCGCGCTGCCTCGGAACTGCCCATAGGAGGCGCAGACGCCCTCCACCTCGTTGCGCTCTATCGCGAGCACGATGTCGGGCGTGCCCTTGTAGCCTTCGATCAGCTTGAACTTCGCGCCCAGCACATGGTTGAACACCGTGGGCAGGATATTGGTCGAATTTCCCGCCCCGTTGCTGCCGACGATCAGTTCCTTCGTAAAGACATCGGCGATGGTCTTTGTGGGGGCCTTCTCGCCCACGACGCAGACGCGGCCAGGGAAAGAAGCGCCGCCCAGCCAGATGATGCGACGGGGATCCGCTTCGAGATTGGATTGGCCGAGCAGCGCCTGATTGACGAGGTTGCGCGTGATCGCGCCGATCACCGTGCCATCCTTCGGCGCCTGGCTATAGACATAGTTGGCGGCCACGATGCTCGCGGCCTGCGGCATGTTCTGAACGATCACTGTGGGATTGGACGGGATATGGCGCCCCAGATGCCGGGCGAGCAAGCGTGCGCCTATGTCATATTCATTGCCGGAAGCGAAGCCGACGACCATGCGGATCGACTTGCCCTTGAAAAACTCGGCCTCCGATTGCGCCGAGGCGGCGGAGGCCGCGAGCATCATGGACATGATGCCTGTCGCAAGCCGGCGGGTGAATTTGACAAACCGCATTTCCGATCTCCCTGCGCCCTCACATAGCATCGAGCTTCAAGCCAAGGCAATCATGGGCTGGCTCGGGGCGCTCCAGCGCGCTATCGTCGAGACGAACATCAGGGTTTTCGCATGATCTTATATTCCACCCCGACATCTCCATTTGGCCGCAAGGTGAAGATCGCCGCGCGCGCGCATGGCCTGAGCGATGGCATGCGCATCCTCAAGGCCGACCCCTGGAGCGAAGATGATGAACTGCGTCGCATCAACCCGCTTGGCAAGATGCCCGCGCTCGTCACAGCAGATGGCGGGGCGATTTACGGTTCCGGCGTGATCCTCGACTATTTCGACACTCTGCTCGATCAGCCCCGTCTTTTTCCAAGAGCGCGCATGATCGAAACGCGCACGCTCCACGCGCTGGGCGATGGATTGATCGAGGCGGGGCTTCTCATCACTTATGAAAAGCAGCGTCGGCCCGACGCTTTCCGCTACGATCCCTGGATCGACCATCAAACCGGCAAGATTGCCCGGGGCCTCGCAGTCATCACCGATGCGCCGCCTGACCCGGCCTTCGCAGACGCAGCCGCCATCACGCTCGCCTGCGCGCTTGGCTATTTCGACTGGCGCCAGCAGATCGACTGGCGCGGGCGCTATCCAGCGCTCATCGCGTGGCTGAATGCGTTCCGCGCCTCTTTCCCGGCTTTTGATGAGACTGCAGCCGAGCATTGAGGCGTGTTGGTCAGTCCAGGATCTTGCGCGCCCATGCAATGATTTCGCGTGCGATGAAATCGGGCTGTTCGGCTATGGCGGCATGGCTGGACTGGGGGATCTTGACGACGGTGAGGCGGCCTCCCAGCGCTTCCTTGTACTCCACCGCGTCATGCGCATGGGCCAGTGGATCGTGGCTTGGCTGCATGTAGAGCACGGGCGCCTTGCCCGAGGCGTAGTCTTCCGTGCGGGCCGTCTGGTCGCCTGCAAGGCGCTGGGCGGCGAGCACCTCGGGAAACCAGCCCTGAAGCCAGGGCGTGGGATCATTGCCTTGCGCAAAGAAGGCGTAAGACAGGGCCTTGAGCCTTACATCGTCGGGCAGGGAGGTGTTCGCGCTGTTGCGGATCGCCTCGCGCACGATGGGCGGGCTCGGGGCATGGCCGACATTGGCCGCCACCAGCGCGACGCCGCGCACAAGGTCCGGCCGAATGGTGGCGAGCAGGCGGGACACGCGATTGCCGAAGGCATGGCCGACCAGGATCGCGGGCTCGCCGCCAAGCGACTCGATGACCGCGACGACATCGTTCGAACAATCATGCAGATCGGCGTAGGGATGGGGGCTCGTGGAGCCGCCGATGCCGCGGGGTTGCGGACGCACAACCTTGAAGCCTTCGGCTTCGAACACTGCGGCCATGGGGTCGAAATCTTCGGCGCCGCGGCCAAGCGAGGGCAGCAGCACGACCGTAGGGCCCTGGCCCTGAACGAAGACTTCAAGGCGCACATCGCCACGCGCTACGATCTTGCGATCAACAGTCATGCTTCAAACCCCGGTTTCATTCGTGGCGCCTGCCGCCAGTTCTGCGGCGGATTCATCCCAAGCCTTCTCACGCGCCTGCTGCGCGTCGAGGCGGACGATCTTGTAATAATCGTCGAGCGGCAGCAGCCTGTCCTGCAGGGAGGCAAGACTGCGCGATCCCTGCAAAATCGCGAGGCTTTCGCGAACAGCGCGGGCGGCGGCGAAAAGGGTCAGCGAAGGCAGCGTTGCGGCTGGAACGCCAAGGCCTTCAAGCTCCGCAGGCGTCGTCTTGTTTGAGGCGGCGGCCTGGGACAAGGTCGCGATGAAGGGACCGGGCACGCTGCGCATGACCTCAAGGATCGCCTCTGGAGCATCGACGCCCTGAGGCTTCGCCATATCGGCCCCCGCCTCCATGAAGAGTTGGCAGCGGCGGATCGCAGCTTCTTTCCCTTCCAGCGCGAAAACGTCCGTGCGCGCGCAGATCATCATGCTCTCATCGCTGCGGGCATCCAGCGCCGCCTTGATCTTGGCGAGCATTTGCTCGACGGGAATCACCTGTTTGCCCGGCAGATAGCCGCAGCGGCTCGGGAAGACCTGATCGGTGAAGAAAAGCGCTGCGGCGCCGGCCTTCTCGAAAGCCTTCACCATCTGGGCCACATTGTGGACGCCGCCAAAACCCGTGTCGCCATCGACATAGACGGGGATGGTGACGGCCTCGCAGATGCGCGCGTAATGATCGGCGAAATCACGCATGTTCGACTGGCCGGTGTCGGGCTGGCCGAGCAGCGAGCCCGCGGCCGCGTAGCCCCCTGCGCCCATGGCGGCGAAGCCCTGCTCCTCGATGATGCGCGCCGAAAGCGCGTCATAGGCGCCGGGCATGAGCGTGAGGCCTGTGGCCTTCAGCAGGGCGCGAAAAGTCTGGCGAGGCGTCATGCGGTGGGCTCAATGCCCGGCCTGCGCACAGCACGTTGCAGCCATGGCGCGCCGACGCTTGTGCGCGCTTCCCAAGCGCCGATTTCCCGGGTGTGCTTGAGGCTCATGCCGATGTCGTCGAGCCCTTCGAGCAGGCGCGTGCGGTCCGCGTCGGAAATGTCAAATCGAATGTCCGCCCCACCCGGTCCGCTGATCGTCTGCGTCTCGAGGTTCACGGTGAAAGGCGCTGCGCCATTGGCGGCCACGACCCGCTTTTCGAAGGCTTCGGCGACGGGGTCGGGCAGTTCGACCGGCAGCACGCCATTTTGCAGGCAGTTCTCGCGGTAGAGATCGGCGATGCTGCGCGCGATGATGCAGGTGACGCCCACCGCCATCATCGTCCAAACCGCGCCTTCCCGCGAGGAGCCGCACCCGAAATTGCGGCCGGTGACAAAAATGGAGGGCGCAGCGAATTGCGGCTGGTTCAGAATATGCGCGGGATCAAGCGAGTCATCCGCGCTGCGCCGCGCGCGGCTGAAGAAAAGCGCCTGGTAGTCGGGTTTCAGGGACCGCTGGGTCGGGATCGGCGCGATCTGGTCGGTGTTGATGTCATCTTGGAGAAGCGGGAGAGCGACGCCGGTGACGCTGGTGAAGGGTTGCATGGTCAAGCTCTCAATCAATGGCCCGGGGATCGGCGATGACGCCGGCGATGGCTGAGGCTGCGGCGACCTCGACTCCCGACAGATGCGAGCGCACGCCCTTGCCTTGCCGACCTTCGAAATTGCGGTTGGTCGTCGAGACGATCCGCTCCTGCGGACTGCCCCGGTCGCCATTGCCGCCTGCGCACATCGAACAACCGCTTTCGCCCCAGAAGAAGCCCGCATCCCTGAAGATCCCATCGAGCCCTTCAGCTTCCGCCGCGCGCTTCACGCTTGTGGAGCCGGGAACCGCCATGGCGGTGACGCCGGGCGCGACGCGCTTGCCCTTGATGATCTGCGCCGCTGTGCGCAGGTCTGAGATGCGCGCATTGGTGCAGGAGCCGATGAACACGCGGTCGATCTTCAGGCCGAGCATTGCCTGTCCGGCCTCAAGGCCCATATAGGCCAGCGCCCGCTCGCTTTTCGTCCGCGTCTCTGGATCGCCAGCGAGGTCTGGAACCTTATCCGTGACGCTGATGGTCTGGCTGAGGTCCGTGCCCCAGGTGATCTGTGGCGCAAGGTCCGCGCAATCGACGCGCAGCTCCTTGTCGAAGGCGGCGCCTTCGTCGCTGCGTAGCAGGCGCCACTGAGCGAGCGCCGCCTCCCATTCCGCTCCCTGCGGCGCATAGGGGCGGCCCTTCAGATAAGCGAAGGTTTTTTCGTCAGGCGCCACAAAGCCAGACCGCGAGCCCATCTCAATGGCGAGGTTGCAGAGGGTCAGGCGCGCCTCGATGGAGAGGGCGCGCACGGCCTCACCCGCGAATTCGATGGCGTAGCCGCGTCCGAAGGAGGGGCCGAACAGGGCGAGGATGCGCAGCGAGAGATCCTTCGCCGATACGTAGGGATGCAGCTGTCCCTCAAGCGTGATCCGCATGCTCCTGGGGCGTTTCATCGCAAGGGTCTGGGTGATAAGGATATGTTCAAGTTCGCTCGTGCCGCAGCCAATGCCGAGCGCGCCGAGGCCGCCGACCGTGCAGGCGTGGGAGTCGGGAACCGCATGGGTCGCGCCTGGCAGCACAAGCCCCAGCTCCGGCGCCACCACATGGCTGATGCCCTGTTCGGGATCGCCCAGATCAAACAGCCGAATTCCGTGGCGAAGGCTGCCCTCGCGCATGGCGACCTGGAATTGCTCGCCATCTGGATTGGTCGATTGGGTGCGGCCCGGCTTCGTCGCCACCGTGTGGTCTTGCATGGAGAAGGTGAGATCCGCCCGCCGGACCCCGCGCTGCTGCTTCTGTAGCTGCTCGAAGGCGTGGGGCGCGTGGAGTTCGTGCAGGACGTGGCGATCAATATAGATCATGTCCCGCCCATCGAGACGCCGCGCCACGAAATGGGCGTCCCAGAGCTTGTCGAACATCGTGCGCGGTTGTGTCGTCATGACTTGAGGCCAATCTCACTTCGCATCCAGGATGGACTGGATTTTCGCAATTCCGGCGAAAGCACATTTTTCGTCCTGCGTCGACCCGGTAGAGCCGCCAACACCGATGGCTCCAACCGTCTGCCCGTTGGACTTGATGAGCACCCCGCCCGGCGCGAGGATGAGGCCGGGAATGCCCTGAATGCGCGAAACATCTGCTGGATTTTTCGAGATGCGCGCCGCGATCTGGGCTGATGTGGTCTCGCCGCTTGCGCGGGAGTAGCTCAACACCGTGTAGGCCTTCGCATGAGCGGAATAGGCTGAATGAATGGTGGTGAATGGATCGTGGTAGGTCACGAGAACGCGCGCATTGTGGTTCATGACCTCCACCGAAACGGCGTGTCCATCGGACTTGCACTGGTTCAACGCGGCGGTGGCCGCCTCCATCGCCACGTCAAGCGGTAGATATTTTTCCGTTGGCAAACCCTGCGCATGAAGAGCGCCTGACATGAGGATGAATGCTGCGGCGAGGGAAAAGTGTTTCATGGCTTTCTCCATCTGGTTCGTCGCGTTGAAGGCTGGCTGCTTTACTTGTCGCTCCCGGGCGGGTTCAGGAGCGAAGCGGCCTTGTCCACAATAGCGCGCGGCGCGGCATAGGCGCCCGCCAGCAATTCGTCGATGCGCTGGCCGGTGAGGGGCTCGATCTCGAGCTGCGCCATGCGCGCCTCTTCAAGAAACGCCTCATCCTTGAGGGTCGCGTCGAAGGCGTTCCGCAGGGCGGCGACGCGGTCCGCAGGCACGCCGGGCGGCGCCGCGAAGGGGCGGCCCATCTCCTGACGGATAAGGATGAGTTCGAGGATCTGCCGATTCTCGCCGCTCACCAGTTCCAGCGCCCCCGGCGTATCGGGCAGGTCCGGCAGCTTCTCCATGGCCATCTGCACGAGAATGTTGATCTTCTTCTCCTTGATCCAGTGCGCGCGCGAGGCTTTGATCGTCGACCATGCAAGGCCGCAGACGCCGTCGACTTCGCGGCTCTCCATGGCGATGGCGTCGCCCTGACCAGGCTCATAGCCCGCGATCACCTTGATCTTCGTGCCCAGCAAGGCGTTCAGGATGCGCGGCACGATCACGGTGTTGGAGGTTGCGCCCGCGCCTGCGGCGGTGAACTCCTGCTGGCGCGCCTGTTCGATGGTCTTGATGGGGTGTTCGTGCCAGATGGCGCAGACATTCTGCAGCTTGCCGATGGAGCCCAGCCAGTTGAACTTGCGGCCATCGAACTTGGCGGCCGTATTGCCGAACAGCGGGTCCATGGCGATGCCATTGGTGTGGGCGGCTAGGGTCAGGCCCTCCTTGTCACCCTGATTGTAGAGGGTGTTGGCGGCGGCCATGCCGCCTGCCGCCGGCATGTTCTTGACGACGATGGCGGGCTGGCCGGGAATATGTTTGCCGAAATGACGCCCGAAGGTGCGCGCATAGACGTCATATCCACCTCCTGCGCCGCTCCCCACAAGCAGCGTGACCTGCTTGCCCCGGTAGAAGTTTTCGGCGGACTGCGCGCGAGCCTCATGCGCCCCGCCGAGGGCGAGCATCGTGACCAATGCGGTCGCAAACCCATATCCGCGCTTGTTCATGTCGCATCCCCTAGAAATCGCGGAAAAGTTTTCCGAAGCCGTCGATCTTGTCGTCAATTCCGCAACGGCGCAGACCGTCCCAGACGATGGCCTGATGCGCCCCCAGCGCATTGACGCCGAACTCCGTCTCCAGAATGTCGAGCGCATGGGCGGTCGGCCAATGGGGCGAGGGGAAGAAGATCGTATCGGCCTGCGGATGCTCCTTCAGCAGCTTGCGCCCCATTTCAAGCGCGCCATGCTGGGGAATGGCGCCAATGCGGTTGAAGGGGCTGCCCCAGCAGGCGCGGCCGATCACTTCGCAGCCAGTCATGGTCTCATAGCTGTCGGAAATGCGCTTCGTGTCGCTTTCCGCATAGGGATGGGCGAGGACGGCTTTCTTCACGTTCAGCTTGCGGGCGGCCGACATCTGCGCCGAGGCGGAGCTTGAGACCTTGACGCCAAGTTCTGCTTCGAGCGCGCCGCAGAGCTGTTCTGCGTTGTCAAAACCCTTGTGCAGATTGATCGGCACGCCGCCGAGGCAGACGAGGTCGACGCCAGCGTCGCGCATTTCGCGCGCCGCCCTCAGGCTGATGTCATAGCTGTCGTCGAGTTCGCCCTTGGAGCGCACGACGATGGCCAGCGACGTCACGACCAGAGACACGCCCTTGGGGACGATTTGATAGAACTCGTAAGGAAAAACCTCGGTCGTCAGCGGCGGCGACGTGTAGCCGATGCGCGCCCGATGCCCATAGGCCTGATGTGGCAGATCAATCACGATGTGTCCTCCCTTTGAGCCTTCAGGCGGCAGTTTTTTCATCGAAGAGCCGCCCCAGTTTCGGCACGCGGTCGGTGATGCCGATCTTGCGCATGGCGCACCAGAACGCGGCCTGGTTGCTGGTGACGACAGGACGCCCCAGCTCTTTCTCAAGATCCTCGATGATGTCGGTGCTGCGGATGTTGGCGCAGCTGATGAAATAGAGATCCGCATCGTCGCGGCGCAACTTCATCGCTTCGTCGAACCAGAGCTGCGGCGGCATGCTGCAATATTCCGCGCTGCCGGCGAGGCCGACGGCTCGATCAGCGAGAATTGTGTAGCCGGCTTCGTCAAGAAAGCGCTTCTTGGCGTCATGGCCCTTCTGGCCGGTCTCCGAAATGAAGACGAGCTTCTTCGCCTTCAATGTGGTGAAGGCGCTGACCAGCGAGGAGGCTGCGCTCAGCGTCGGGCGCCCGGTCACCTTCTCCATGGCGGCCAGAACCTGAGCCTCCATGGCGACGCCGCCCGACATCGAGGTGCCCGTGCATTGGAGAACCGTGACGTCGCAATCAGAATCAGCCAGCAGCTCGGTCGCTTGCTCGATGCGCGGGATGAGCTGTTCAAGCGGCACCTTGTGACGGTTGGTCATAGCAAGGCGCGTGACATGGGGAATGATGTCGCGGGGCAGAAAGCGCCAGGCCTGCTCCTCGACCATGCGGTTGGAGGAGGGGATGATGAAGCCGATGCGCGCGCGCGGGCGAATAGGTTCGTAACTCATCGTCATTCCCTGCGAATTGCGCAGGCTCCCTGAAACCTGCCGTGTTTTTTCTTCCGCCGCATGCGGCCACGAATTTAGATCATCATTGGGGATAGGCGCCAAGCCGTGAATTTCCTATCGTAACCCCGAATGAAACAGCGCTGCCGGGCATCGGCCGCAGCAAGGGTCGGGAAATCGCAACATCATGGTCAGGGCCGGCTTTTATCTTCTCGCCATCATGGGGTTCTCCGTCAGCGGCGCGCTGGGGGCGGACGCCGTAGAGCGGGCCGTGGCGAGTTGCTGGGCCTGCCACGGGGCGGGCGCCGCGCCCAAAGACCCCACGATGCCCATCATTCAAGGGCAGCAGGCCGCCTATCTCGAAAAGCAGCTCGATGCTTTCCGAAGCGGCAAGCGCGAGGATCAGATCATGTCCTCCATGGCCGAGAGCATTCCAGCCCGCGAGAACGCCCGCGCCGCCGCCATGATCGCGGCTCTGGCCTGGCCGAAGGTGGCGGGCGCCGCCACGGCGCCAGCGCCCGACAGCGCCATCGCCTGCCAGTCCTGCCATGGCGCCGACTTCACGGGCGGTCCGGGCCCCGAGGGCGTCGCCCCCCGGCTCGCCGGGCAATTCGCCCAATATCTTGAGGCGCGCATGGGCGCTTTTTCGCGCGGTGAGATCGCCAGCGCCGCGACCATGACCGCCATGATGAAAGCCCTGGATGCGGACGAACGGGCGAAGCTCGCCAAATATCTTTCGGGACTTTGAACGCCCGCCTTGACGGGGCGCTTGGTCGCGAACAATGATCTGTTCAATGTCAGTTGGTCCGACTGGCAAAAATTGGGAGGAATCCATGAATTTGCGCAAGCGCCTTGCGTCCGTCTCCGTCGTCGCCCTCTTCGCCAGCGTCAGCGCGGCTTCCGCGATCGACTATCGTGGCGGGCCCTCGGCCTTTGGCGATTGGCGCACCGATTCGCCGGGCCTGACGCGCAAGATCGGCCCCGAGGATGTCGCTGCGCCCCTCGCCTCGCCCTCCGCCGCCAACCGTTCAAAGGTCGTTCCAAAGCCTGCAGACGCAAAGTTGCAGACCATGCCCGGCTTCAAGGTGGAGCCCTTTGCGACGGGGCTTCAGGGCGCGCGGGTGATGCGGTTCGCGCCGAATGGCGACATATTTCTCTCGCAGAGCCGCCCCGACGGGAAGATCGCTGTCATTCGCCCCGCCAAATCCGGCGACAAGCCCGAAGCTGTCGAGACTTTTGCGCAGGGGCTCAAGGACGCTTATGGGATCGCCTTCTATCCCCCGGGCCCTAATCCGAAATGGGTCTATGTCGGCATGGAAGGCAAGGTCATCCGCTTCCCCTACAAGGCGGGCGACATGAAGGCTTCCGGCGCGCCCGAAACCGTCATTTCCGATCTCGCCACCGGCGGCAGCCACTGGACCCGTGACATCTCTTTCTCGCCTGATGGCAAGACCCTCTACGTGGCCGTCGGCTCCTCGGGCAATGTCGCCGCCGACATGGGGCCCAAGCCCGACATCGCCAAGTGGGAGAAGTCGCACGCCTTCGGCGCCGCCTGGGACAAGGAAGAGTGGCGCGCCGCCGTTCTGACCTATACGCCGGACGGGAAGGACAAGAAGATCTACGCCACCGGCGTTCGCAACTGCTCGGGCCTGACCGTGCAGCCGGGGACTGGGACAGTCTTCTGCGCCACCAATGAGCGCGACCTTCTGGGCGACAATACGCCGCCCGACTATATCACAAGCGTCAAGAAGGGCGGCTTCTATGGCTGGCCCTGGTATTACATCGGCTCCAATGAAGATGACCGTCCCGGCGGCGGGCCGCGTCCCGACCTGAAGGGCAAGGTGATCGTGCCTGACGTGCTGGTCCAGCCCCATTCCGCGCCGCTTGGGCTCGCTTTCAATCCGGGGGGCATGTTCCCCGCAGAATGGAAGGGCGACGGTTTCGCCGCGCTCCACGGGTCCTGGAACCGTTCCTTGCACACCGGCTACAAGATCGTTCGCCTGCCTGCGAAAAATGGTAAGTTCACGGGGGAATATCAGGACTTCGTGATGGGCTTCACGGCTGGCGACGAGAATGTCTGGGGCCGCCCTGTCGGCGTGACCTTCGCGCCGGATGGCTCACTGCTGTTCACTGATGACGGCAATGGAACCATCTACCGGGTGACCTACGCCAAGCCCCAGACAGCGGCGAACGCGAAGGCGAAATGACGCAAATGTGAGGCCTCCGGCGCGCAGGATCGCGCCGAAGGCCTCTTGTGCTTGCGCCTTATGGTTTAAATTTTCTTCGCATGGTCCGTCTTTAACGAGACGGATGAAAAGGCGAAGGCGATGCGGATCACATTCAATCCCAACATCATGAACACGAGCCCGATCCGGCCCGTCCACCGCGTCATGCGCAAGGCTCCCCAGACCGCGGCCGAATCTGTCGAGCACGAGCCGGAAACCGCCGCTCCCGTAACGACCTCCGTCTCCCAGTTGGGACGGATGCTGTCCAAGGAGGAGCAGGAAGTCCGTGAGCGGGATTACAAGAAGAAAAATCCGCTCTGGAACACCATGCTGAACCTGTGAACGAACTGAAGGCTCAGTTGCGGTCAAGCACCTGACGGGCGCGCTCTATGACGGCCGGCGGCAGGGCGGAGGCGTCTCTCAATAGCGCCTCGACTTCCTCGGCGGTCACGAGATTGACCTCGACATTGCCTCGCGCTGCGTCCTTGAGGAACTCGGGATCCTTCATTGTGGCGTTGAAGGCCTCGCGCAGGGCCTTGGCGCGATCCGCCGGTATCGAGGGCGGCGCCACGAATGGGCGGCCCATGACTTCGCGCGCCAGCAGGAACTCCAGCGCCTTTCGGTCCGTCTCATCCTTCACGAGGGCGCGAATGCTGGGCGTCCCCGGCAGTTCGGGCATGTCGGCCATGCCGGTGTGGAAGAGGATGTTGACCTTCTTCTCGGTCATCCAGTTCGGCTTGAGCGAGGCCATGGCGCTCCAGGACCAATAGGCGATCCCCTGCAATTCGCCGGTCTCCAGCTGCAAGGTGGCCTCCGCCGTATCGCGATAGCCCGACACGATCTTGAATTTTGTGCCCGCCAGATTGTTGTAGGCGCGCGGAATGATCTCCGAATCCGCGCCTGCGCCGGTGCCGGGCACAAGCAGGTCCGTCTTCAGAATGTCGGCGAAAGTCTTGACCGGAGATGGCCCCCAGGACAGGGCGACCGCGACCTCGCGGTTCATGCTGCCGATCCAGGTGAGCTTGAGCGGATCGAAGTCGATGTCCCTCTTGCCCATGATGGGATCGAAAGGATTGCCGCGGCTGACGCCGCCAAAGACAGTCCCATCCTTGGGCGAGATGCGGTTGAGATAGTCGACGAGTTTGAGGCCGCCCGCGCCGAGCATGTTCTGCACGACAATATTGGGCGAGCCGGGGATGAAGCGGCCGATATGGCGTCCGAGCAGGCGCGCATAGGTGTCGTAAGTCGACCCCGCGCCGGAATAGCACATCAACTGGATCTGCTTGCCTTTGTAGAACTCTGCGGGCGTCTGCGCCTGCGCGAGGCTGGCGCCCGCCAGGACTGTGATGGCGCTCAAGACCGTGCGAAGCGTCAGTTTATTGAAGAATCGGGCCTGCATCATGATCCTCATGGCATAGGAAGCTTTCATCAGATCGTCGTCAGGGCGGCGCTTCCGGAGGCGTAGACCTCCCTGTCTCCGTAGGCTGCCCGGCGGCTGCGAAAGAGCGGCGACGCCTTTGAGCCGAGCTCAACCCGCAGGAAGGCGGCAGGCGCATGACTGTCATTGCGGTGCTGGTGAAAGGCCATGCCCGCCAGACCCGTCAGGCAGCCTTTCCGCCAATGGGTCGTGACGCGCTCGGCGTCTTCTGAGACAATGGAAACCGTCGTTCCCTCACCCGTCACGCCAAGCATATGCGCACCCTGCATCTGGCGCGTCGCCTGTGTGCGGGCGCCGGGAGCAAGGCAGGCGAAATCGGCGCCCAGCACGCTGTCGCCCAGTTGCAACGCGGCCTCGCCCTTAAGCGCAGCAAGGTCGATGCAAAGCGCGCCTTCCATGGCTTTGGCCTGACGCGCGCTCATGGGCGATGGATTGTCGAAAAGGAAATTTTCGTTCCGGTAGAGCCCCATCAGATAGCGGAAGTCATTGAAGGACACGAGCCGCGCGCCGCAAGCGCCATCGGCTTTATGCACGCAGGCGGCGTTGATGGGCGTCGTGAAGACGCTGCCCTCTGCCCAGGGGATCTCGCGCTGAGATCCGTCAGAAAGGACTATCTTGCTGACGCCTGCGCCCTCGAGCACATAGAAGCAATCTTCATAGAGATGTTTCGTGGGAGCCGAACTCTGGCCGGGCGCCAATGCAAAAAGGAAGGTCGAGAGAAAGTCGCATCGTCCCTCCACATGGCAGATGGCGCCGTTCACGCCAAAGCGCGCCCAGGGCTTCGTCTCCACGCTCAGAAGGTCCAGCGTCGCGCCTTCGACGATGGGAACCCCCTCCGTCTGCGCCCAGTTGAGGTAGGGATCGACGAGATATTTCGTGGTGAGATCGTGTGCAGCTTCGCTCATGTCACGCCTTCCCCACGAATTTGCTTTCGTCGATGAACTGACCCATCCGCGACTCGACGCCGTTTTTGGCGATCTCCTTGAGCCAGAGGTCATGGACGCGCATGTCCTGATCCTCATACTCCACCTGCGCGCCGCCCTGTTTCACATCCTTGTCAACGCCCACATCCCAGATCTCGCGCTTCATCTTCAGGAGGGGATAGCGCACCGTGCCGATTTGCAGGGCAAGATAGCGTGAGGGATGGTCAGCCACGTTAAAATGCTGGTGGAACATGGAATCGGGCGGGCAGTAGACGCAGCCATGCTCCCAGTCGACCCGCGTGAAATCCTCATTTTCCTCGCGCCACAAGAGCGAATAGCCCTTGCCGGTCACCGCGAACACGCAGACACCGTCGAAATGGCGATGGCCCTTTTTATAGGTGCCGACCGGCATTTCCGAGGAATGGGCGCCGATGGTGTTCTCCGTCAGCATGAAGCGCAGATTGGAGCCGCCGGCGCCGCGCTTCGACCATTGGCGCAATTCGAAACCCGAGAGGTCCGGAACGAAATTGGTCTCCCACTGGTGGCGTCCAGGCGAAATCGAGATGAACTCGCCCTCCCCGGCGAAATAATTGGCGGAGCCCACACGCTCGGGGAAGTTGACGGGGCAGTTGAAGATGAGGTTCTCATCGCGGAACCGCCCCATGGTGAAGACCATGTTGTTGACCGAGGCGAAGCGTGCGGGTTCGCGCCCTGAGCCGTTGAAATATTGATGGCGCGCGTTCAGGGGAATGGAGAACAAGCTTTTCGGACCCCATTCGAAATTATGCTTGCGGCCGTCCTCCAGCTCCACGGTCGTCGAGCCATGTCCGGATATGACGTAGATCACCTCTTCGCAGATATGTTGCAGCGGCGCCGATTTGCCGCCGGGCGGCAGTTCGAAGGCGAAGATGGAGATGTAGTCGTCACGCCCTTTCAAATGGCAGAAGGCGCCGTTCATGCCGTAGCGGTCCCAGTGCTTCACGGGAACCTTGCGGATGTCGATGCCGAAATCTTCTACGATGGGCACGCCTTGGCTGCGGGCCCAATCCAGATAGGGATCGGGGAGTTTGATGGAGTGCATGTCGCGTCCTTGATCTGATGACATGAATTCAGCGCATGGCCTTGCGGACGCGCTCAAGCGTCTCGGCGTCGGCGCCATAGGCCTTGTCGACAAGAGTCTGGAGGGCGTCGGGCGGCACATAGGCGATGTTGAGCCGCAGCTTCTTGCTTTCCTCGATGAGTTCGGGATCGCGAAGGGCTGCGGCGAAGGCCTCACGCAGGGCCTTGAGGCGCTCTTGCGGAACGCCCGGCGCGACGACGAAGGGGCGGCCCATGCCCGCACGCAGCAAAAAGAAGTCGACGGCGCGCTGCTCTGCTTCCGATTGCGCCAGACCCGCCAGCGTCGGCACATCCTTCATCCGCTCGTCGGGCGTCATGGCCCCCTGCAGGAACAGCTGGCGCGAGCCATCGCCGAAAGTCGGCTCACGGGCTGCGGTGTCATAGCTGATGAAAGTCCCGTGCACCTCGTTGCGCTCGACGGCGAGGTTCATCTCGCGCGAGCCAGGGTAGCCCTGCACGATCCTCAGTTTCCATCCGAAAAGCTGCGCCAGAACCTGCGGATAGGTCTGACTGTCGGCGCCGCTGCCGGTGGCCGCCACGATCAGCTCCTTGCTGCGCAGTTCGCTCACATGTTTGAGGGGCGCATCGGTGCGCACATAGGCTACGATCACGTCGCTGTCGGGGCTGCCGAGCCAATTGAACTTGCGGGGGTCGAACTGTACGCCGCCCCCGCCCAGCACCGCCTCGAAGGGTACGCCGCGGTTGATTACGCCTATGACCGTCCCATCCTTGGGGGCGACATTATAGATCTGATTGGCTGCGACGAGGCTGCCGGCGCCGGGCAGGTTCTGCGCCACGACCAGCGGCTGGCCGGGGATATGGCGACCCATGTAACGGGCGACGAGCCGCCCCCAGAGGTCGTCCGACCCGCCGACGCCATAGCCGATCACGACCGTGACAGTCCTGCCGCGATAAAAGGCCTCGACCGACGGGGCCTGTGCGCTCGCGGGCGGCGGGCAAAGGATCGCCAGCGTGAGCGCCAGAATGATCGTCACACCCCTGAACATTCATATTCCTCCTGCGCCGCTCTATCAGGGGCGGCTGCCCGGCTGCAGTCCATCAGGCTCGCAGGTCCCGGTCAAGCGGCCGCAGGCAGGGCCGGTTGACAGGCCTGACAGGCATGGGCGACAAGAGCAGTCTATAAAATTTCAGGGGAGACAGGTCCATGGATGACTCCAAGATCGTGGTTCGAAGCCCGGTGGCCGCCGTCGACAAGGCCGTGACCTTCTCCATGCGCAATCTGCCCCTGCTTGAGCAGGGCACGACCTATGACCCGCTCGCGACCGCCGAAAACCTCTGGGTCAGCGTCAAGGTCTACGCCAGCGGCGGCGAAAACGCCCTGCACGCCCATGATGGGGAAGATCATTCCTTCATCGTGCTCCAGGGCAAGGCCACCTTCACCTTCGGCGACGGCCGGACCGAGCAGGTCGGAATCCATCAGGGCGTGATGATCCCGAGAGGCGTCGAATATCGGTTTGAAGCCGACGAGGCCGAGAACCTTGTGATGATGCGGGTTGGCGGCGGCGAGCGCAAGGTCAAGGGCCTTGAGCATATCTCGCGTGTCGGCACGCCCAAGGACGTCATGCAGCAGACCCGTTTCAGCGACGGCTCCACCAAGGTCGGCGACGATCCCCGCAATGGCGAAACCTCCAAGAAGCGCATCTATGCTCCAGGAAAGTTCTTCTCGCCGGATTGACCGCCTCCGCCCGACTTTGATCCCCCTTTCGCGCCAAAAAGGAAGCTCCCCATGCCTGAATTGCCCGTAGACGCCTCTAAATTCGCTGGCATGTCCGAAGAACAAGCGCGCACCTTCCCCCGCCGCACGGTCGTCGGCGAGGAAATGACGGAGGATCAGCTCGCCAGCATCCCGAAGATGATCTCCACCGACTCTCATGTCATGGAGCCAGAGGAGCTTTGGCGCGAACTGCCGACCCGCCTGCAGGACCATCTGCCGAAAGTTCCCTTCCGCAATTCCCCTCCCGGCGCCACCGATCCCCATCTGCGCCTGCAGGATCAGGACACCGACGGCGTTGCGGCCGAGATCCTGTTCCCCAACTATGGCATGGCGCTCTTCGGCATGGACGATGTCGAGACCCAGCAGGAATCCTTCAAACTCTACAACGACTGGATCCACGGCTTCTGCAAGGCCGACCCCAAGCGTCTCTACGGTTCGGCTCTTGTCTCCGTCTATGACATCAAGGCCGGCATCAAGGAGATGCATCGCGGCTTCGACATGGGCCTGAAGGGCGCAATGATCTGGCAAGTGCCCCGGTCGGATCTGCCCTTCACCTCCGAGCATTACGAACCCCTTTGGGCCGCCTGCGCCGAGGCCAAGCAGCCCGTGATCTGCCACATCCTCACCGGCCATTCCTACACCAAGACCGGCCAGAAGGGTGGCCTTCAGGGCCTCAAGGACGCCACCAACACAAAGACGAACGACTCAGCCAACACGCTGTTCGACTTCATCTTCTCCGGCGCTTTCGACCGCTATCCCGATCTCAAGCTCCTGCTGGCGGAAAGCGAGATCGGCTGGCTGCCGTTCATGCTTCAGCAGTGGGACTATTATTTCGAACGCTTCCGCAACAGTCGGCCGCTGCCGATCAAGCGCCGCCCCAGCGAAATCTTCGCCGAGCATATCTACGGCACCTTCCTTGAGGATTACGTCGGCACGCGCTTCTTCCCCTGGTGGGGCGAGAAGAATTGCATGTGGTCCAACGACTATCCGCATTTCAACATGACCTTCCCGCATTCGCGGCATGTGGTCGAGCATCACCTGAAGGGCCTGTCCGAGGAACGGCGCGAACTATTGACGCGCGACAACGCCATCAAGCTGTTCAATCTGGAACTGGCCTGACCATCCATGCCAAGCCGGTTCCGCAGGCGCGTCTGCGGGATCGGCGCAGCGTGACACGCCTTGCGCGTCACGGCAGATGGCTTCGCACAGCAGGAGAGGGGACCTATGATGAAACAGGCGGCGACCGCTCTTGTCTTCAGCTGCATGTTTGCGGGCTCTTTGGCGGCGCAAACGGCAGAGCCCGCTTTCTTTGCGGGCAAGACCATCACGATCCTCATCGGCTATGCGGCGGGCGGCACCTATGACGCCACCGCGCGGCTCATAGCCCGCCATATGGCCAAACATATTCCGGGCCAACCGATCATGTTGCCCCAGAATCTGCCGGGCTCTGGCGGCATCAAGACAGTGCTGAATCTTTATTCGGTCGCGCCGCGCGATGGCACCACGCTCGGCATGCTCTCGCGCAGCTATCCCATTGAGCCCGTCTTCAATCCGCAGACCGCAAAATACGACCCCAAGCGTTTCATCCCCATCGGCAGCACCAGCAACGAGGTGTCGGTCGCGGTTGTCTGGCATACGCGGGGCGTCAACTCCATCGCCCAGTTGATGACGCAGGAGATCACGACCGGCGCCACGGGCGTGACCGATGACACCGGACGCTTCCCCACCCTTTTGCGCAACCTGACCGGCGCCAAGGTGCGGCTGGTCACGGGCTATCCCGGCGGCAACGATGTCACTATGGCCATGGAGAAGGGCGAGGTGGACGCGCGGTTCGGCTGGTCCTGGGGCAGCCTGAAGAGCCGCTCGAAGAACTGGCTCGATGAGAAGAAGGTCAACATCATCGTGCAGATGGCGCTGGAGAAGGCGCCCGACCTGCCGAATGTTCCGCTGATCATGGAATTCGCCAAGACCGACCTCGACAAGAAGGCGCTTGAATTGCTCTTCGCGCCGCAGGTCATGGCCTGGCCTCTGGTCGCTCCTCCGGAAGTCCCGGCTGATCGGATCGCAACCCTTCGCAAGGCCTTCGAAGCCACGATGAAAGATTCCGATTTTCTCAACGACGCCAAAAAGCTGAACATCGACGTCGAGCCTGTGACGGGCGAACTCATGCAGACGATGGTTGCGCGCGTCAGCAGCTTCGATCGCACGGTGGTGGATCGGGCGCTGGAGTTGACCGAGGTGAAGTGAGCGGCCCTCAGGCCCGGATCAGCGGCATCACCTCGCGGGCGAAGGTCTCGAGGCCTTGCTGCATCGGATGGAATTGCAGCATCAGGCAGTCAAGGCCCATGGCCTCATAGCGGCGGATGCGCTGCGCGATGATCTGCGGCGTTCCCACAAGCCCCGCGCCCAGCGCCTTGGCCGCTACGGTGGCCCCTGGAATCCTGTCGAGTTCGGCGGCTTCCGCCTCGGCCTGCTCCATCGTCGGCGCGCAGATGACATAGGTGCTCAATCCATAGCCAGGGCTGCGTCCATGCCGCCCCGCCCGCTCGCGCATGTCATCGATGTCGGCGGCGATGGCCGCCGCGTTGGATTCATAGGCCTGCAGGCCGGGGGCGTGGGAGATGAACCAGGTGTCGCAATAGCGGGCGATGACGTCCTTGCCGAGCTCCGCGCCGCTGGCGGCGAAGATCTGCGGACGCGGGCGGCTCATGGGGCGGGTCGCGAGCTTGCCATCGCGGATCCTGAAGAAGGCGCCGTCCAGGCTGAAGCTCTCGCTGGTCCAAAGGCCATCGAGCGCTGCGACGAACTCCTCCATCCGCTGGTAGCGTTGACGCTGATCCGTCAGCCATGACCCATTGCCGTATAGCTCGAACTCATGAGGGCGGTTGCCCGGAATCACGTTCACGGCGAACCGCCCGCCGCTCAGCCGATCAACCGACGCTCCCATCTTGGCGACCATCTGCGGCTGGATGATGCCGGGGTGGGCGGCGGTCATGATGGTGATGCGCTTTGTCAGGACGGCGAGCGCTGAGGATATGCTCCATGCCTCAAGATCACGGGCCACGAGGCGCTCGGCCACAAGCGTGATGTCGAAGCCGAGCTCCTCGGCCCGCAGAACCGTATCAAGAATAAACCTAAACGAGCGATCCTGCGGCAAGCCAAGGCCCTGCGTCCCCAGCTCTTCGAGCGCCAGATCGATCTCAGGCTCCGGCCTGATGGTGTGCGGCAGCGGAGCCCATAGGCCAAGTCGCATCCTTTCCTCCTTCGGGCTGGACGTGGCTCCGTCACATTTGCGTAACGAAAGGCTCGACGGCCCCGCCATTTGCCCTCACTATGCCTGTGGAAGCGCCCCGGCGTCCACGATTGGTCCATGCATTTCAAAAGCTATCCGCGACTACCCCGATGGAGGCGGGCATGCGTTCATCAGCCGTTTGTTTCGTTGTCGTTGGCGCCCTCGCCACGGGCTGGCCTGCCCATGCGCAGACGAAGGCGGCGTCGCAATCGCCCGACAATATCAACGAACTCTTCCGATTCCTCGGCCAATGCGCCAAATTCCCGCCGGGCTCCGAAGGCTCCGAGATCACCTTGCGGTTCAGCCTCACCCATTATGGCGCCCTGCGTGGCAAGCCGATGATCACCTATTCCAAACTCGTCGGCAGCCCGGAGGACCAGCGCCTGTTCGTGTCCGCAGCTCTCGACGCCATCGAAAAATGTACGCCCGTGCCGCTGACCGAGCATTTCGGCAGAGTGGTCGGCCAGAAGATGATCGCCATCACCTTCGGGCGCCGTGAACGTCCGATCTGAGGCCGACTCAGGTCTTCACGGAGGGGTTGAGGCCTTCGGGGAATATATCCTCGGGCTGCATCAACCGTTTCGCCACGCCCTGTTCGAAGCAATAGGTCAGGAACATCTCCAGCGTCTTGCGGTTGGGCTCGATTCCATAGGGATAGAAGTCGCCGCCGAAGAGCTTCTTGAGCCGGTTCACCTCGTCGTTCATCCAGGGAATCGGATAGCGCGAGACGCCGCCATCGAAGATGCGCGCCATGCTGCGCCGTTTTGCTTCCTCGAAGGCGAGGAGCAGATTGCGCGCAACCCATGGGTGCTCCTCCAGCATGTCCTTGCGCATGGCGATGACATGCATGATCGGATAAACGCCCGTGCGCTTGAACCAGGCCTCCTCCTCCGCGCGTGGATTGTCGAAGAGGCGGCGGATGCTGGGGTCGCCGCGCCGCCAGGGGCTCGGCTGGCTGGCGCACATGATGGCGTCTACCTCGCCGGTGACGATCATCTCGCTCAGGGTCTTGTCGTTCTCGCGCACGAGTTGCAGCCCATTCGGCAATTGCAGCGGCACCTTCTCGGTGCGGCCTTTGTCTTCGGTGCCCGCCTGCACCCACTGCACGCTGGTCAGCGGCACGCCCGCGTCATGCTCAAGCCAGCCGCGGGTATAGACGGCTGCGGTCTGCGCCCACTCGGGCAGGCCGATGCGCTTGCCGCGCAGATCGGCCGACGACTGGATGCCGGCTTTTGTGTTCACATAGATCGAGGATAGGCGGAAGACCCGCGAGGGGAAGACCGGCAGGCCGATGATGTCGCAATCGCCCTGCGAGACCTGCGCGGTGAATTTGGCGAAGGACATTTCGCTGACATGCCATTCGCGCTTGGCGGCGAAGCGCGTGAAGATCTCGTGAATCTCATGGTCGAGCCAGATGGGATCGACGCCCTGCGCTTCGACCGCGCCTGATTTGAAGTCGCGGAAATGGTCATAATCATTCGTCGCGATGGTGATGGGGAGTTTGCGCATGATCTGCTCTCCGGGCCTTGCGCCCATTATTTCTCAAGATCGCTGAGCGCCTGACGCGCGCGTGCGACCACATCTGCAGGCGTCGAGACGATGTCCGACACGATGGCTTGCAGTTCCTCGCCCTTCACGGGGGCGATGTCGATGTGCATGTCCTTCGCCTCCTTGAGAAGCGCGGGGTCGGCGAGGGCGGCTTCGAAGGAGCGCTGCAATTCATCGAGCCTTTCCATGCCCGGCGGACCAATGAAGGGACGGCCCACAGCGATGTCGGCTGAAAACAGCCTCAAGAGGCGCTTGTCGTCGTCAGTCTTGCCAAATTCATGCATGAGCGGCAGATCGGGATATTCGGCGTCGCGCTTCAGGCCGACTTGCGCGAGAAAGCGGATCTTGCCCTCGCGCAGCCAGTCCGGGTTCTCCATGCGGATGCTGTTGAAGTTGTTGCCAGCGCGCCCCTGCACCTCGCCGCGCTCCATGGCGAGGTTGACGTCATTGGTGGTGGCGTAGCCAGCGATCACCTTGAATTTGGTCCCGACGATCGCGTTGAGGATATGGGGGTAGATCTGCGTGTAGGAGCCTGCCCCCGTTCCGCCCATCAGCACCTGCTGGCGCGTGGCGTCGGTCATGGTCTGGACCTGCGTCTTGCCCCAGACATAGACGGTGGAGTTGATTGCGGCCGATGAGCCGATCCAGCTCAATTTCGCCGCATCGAACTGGATGCCTTTGCTGCTTTCCAGCACCTGCGCCAGCAGGAAGGCGGGGACTATGGCTCCGATCATCGTGCCGTCCTTCGGCGCCTGGTTGGCGATGAAATTGGCGGCGCGCAGATGGCCGGCGCCCGGCATGTTCTTCACGACCATGGTCGGGCGACCATCGATGTGGTTGGGCCAGTGGCGCGCCACGAGCCGGGCATTCGCGTCCTGCCCGCCGCCTGTGCCGGTGGAGACGATGAGCTGGATGGTTTTTCCTGCGAAGAAAGGCTGCGGCTGTTGCGCCAGGGCGCCGGTCGCGGCGGCCGCCAGAGCGGCGGCGAGCGCGAGCACTTTGGCGCCCGGCCGGGATTGACCTGTCATAAAGCGATTCCTCATGTTTGGCGCATTTTCAGTCCTGCGTCGTCCTGCGTCAACTCAAACGCTCGACGCGCCGGAGCGGCGGACCTAATATGCGCAGAGCAAAGCGCCCGGAGGAGACCGTAAGATCATGTTCGCACAGATCAACCATATGGCCATGAACAGTCCGAACTGGCCCATGATGGCGAAGTTCTATGAGGCCATGTTCGGCTTGAAGACCTCCGGCAAGGTCAGTCGGCCCGCCAATGGCGTTTCTGTGGGCGATGGCTATGTGGGGTTGAACATCAACCCGCTGCGCGATGGCTATATCGGCGGGCTCGATCATTTCGGCATGAAGGTCGAAAGCGTCGACGCCGCGCTCGAGCGCATGCAGAAGAAGTTTCCCAAGGCCAATATCGTGCAGCGCCCCTCGACGCGGCCCTTCGCGCAATATTCGGGTCACGATCCCGACGGCAATGTGTTCGACCTCGCGGAGAAGACCAGCAAGCTGAACGAAATCTATGCTGTGCAGGCCGAGCAGGCCTGGACCCAGGATCGCTATCTCAACAAATTCGCAATTCGCACGCTGAACGCCGAAGCCTGCGCAGAGTTTTATGCGGAGGTCTTCGAGCTGGAGCTGAGGAAGGGCGGTCCGGACGGCTACCATCTCAGCGATGGTCGCGTGACGCTCTCGATTCTGCCCTGGTCGATTCCGATCTTTGTGGGCATGTCGATCAAGCGGCCCGGCCCCGACCATATCGGCTTCAAGGTCGAGAATCTCGACGCGTTCAAGGAGCATATGGCGAGCGTCGCAGGCTCCAACCCCTATCTCGCCCCCATGCCGCTTGGCGGCAGCAAAGAATCGAACGCCCGCCGCGATTTCCTGGCGCGCACGGCGACCGGCAAGCTGCAGATCGCCGATCCCGGCGCCGTCTGGATTGATATTACGGACGAGTGAGGGGAGCTGCGTCGGGGGCTCGCAAGCATTTCGCGCCAGAGCGCCAGGAACCAGAAGGGGAGGCTGATCCCCTTACCATTCGCCGATGACGATGCCTTTCTCCCGCACCTTGTTCGTGCGCTCCTCAACCGGCTCGTAAAAGACTGTGACGCGGTTGCGACGGGAGAGGAGACGCTCGAACAAATTCGTACGCATGGTTTTGCGCACCTGCGCCTGCGGTCCATCCCCGGCTGCGCGGGAAACACTGATGTCACCGTACTTCTCGGATGGGGGAACAAGTTTCATCCCGGCCTGCGTCGGAGGGGGCCGGAAATGTCCGCCAGTCTCATGAACATTTCACTGGAGCGCTGGTCTGGGGCCGACGCCGCCGGTCATTTTCGCAAAGCATCACATTGCTTTTGACCTGATGCGCTGCGCATTACGACGGCACGTCATTATTCATGATTGCAATACTATGGCTGCCAGCTTGCTGCCGGGAAGGTGCGCTTGGGCCTCCAACACCGTCAAAAACCAGCCCCGACCTCTGTCAGGGATGGTGGGCGCGACAGGGATCGAACCTGTGACCCCTACCATGTCAATAGTGGTAGACGCTAAAGCATAGGTTAAGTCACGTGAAATATACTCATGAAATCAATGACTAAACTTTTACAGTTACACTTAGCGTAAAAACTCGATTGCGAAATGAATGCGGAACGGGCTTGGACTTGGCTTTCATTTTGTGACATTTTTGGGTGGTGGTGCTCCCGGGAACTTGGTGCTCGTTGGGAATAGTACGACATTCAAAGTGTGTGTTGAACACACAATCTGCATCGCTCTCCCCACACACCCAAACATCTTGAGTTACTCAAGATGTTTCCCTAGACGCTCGCAGCGTCTTTGCATCCGCGTTGCGATTAAATCCACCTTCGCCCTATCACTTGGGCGTGGCAAAGACATCCACTTGTTGGCTCGCCAGATGGGCACGTCAGTATTGATGATTGAAAAGCACTACAGTCACCTCATCGCAAGGATGCGGACCGATTGGCTGGGGTGAATTGTTTGTCACATTCAACAATACAAATGCCCAAGTATCGTGTTGACACGACAGGACAATAACTCAACTGCCGACCCGAGCAGTGGCACGAATTTTGCTGCCTGACCACTAATTACGATCAGCGCGAGCGCAATCTTGCAGCAATCAACTAATTCGCTCGGGGGCGCACAGGCTCCTGTGCTTGCTGTTGAAGTGCCGCCTACTTGCGGGAGAACCAAATGACTGTGTCGAGCGTCAGTGGCGTCAACTCCACAACCACAATCCTGCCTTCAACGTCCACTGTGACAACCACTGCAGTTCAATCGACTGCAAAGACGTCAGCAGCCACGATCGTCACGATATCCTCGCAAGCCAAGGCGCTCGCGGTCGCCTCCACTCAAATCTATACGGTCGGATCTGCGATAGCAGCGTATAAGTCAGGCACCTTGAGCGGCGCCATAAACATCATGGACGCCAGCACCGGCATTGCGGCAAACCTATCCGATCTCTCCGCGATGGCGCATGACGGAAAGATCTTGAACATAACATTCAATAACACGTCGCCCAGTGTTTCAATTGATCGCGCATCCGTATCCGGCTCGCTTGCTGACACGGTCACTCTTCTGCGTTCAATCAAATCAAATTACAGCCTCAATGTTCGAAATTTGTCAGCGTCTGAGGCTGCATCTGTGAATACGCTTGCCTCTAATGCGAAAACAACGTTCACGATCAAGGATGACGCGGCGAATGTGACAAGCAGTCTCGCGACTTTCCAGACTTATGCACAATCAAAGAAACTCACGTCCATAACGCTCAATGATCAGACAACCGAGCAGAAGAAGCAAATGTTGTTTAATGGCGTAACAACCGCTGGAAGAAACCCATATTCCAACACAACGGTATTTCCGTCATTCGTATCAACTTATCCGAATCTACTCGCAGTTAACGCCACTCAACTCACGAGCGCGAAGACCGCTTTGACCCTTTTAGCGCCAGGTAGTGTTAAACTTGTCGTAGCTAACAGCTCAACATCAACTTTGAATAACACTATTTCTGACAAACGGGTTGTCGCATTTACGCTTACGGACACAGGAGCAAATATCAATAAAAACATGGGGATTCTTGCATCCGCAATCAAAGATAGACTCATTTACGTTAATCCAAAAGACAGCACGCCTATAACTATGACTGAGGATCAATTCAAATCATTGATGCTTAAAGAAGGGTCAAATCTCGGGATGCCTTCTGACCAGGTAATCAATATTACGAATGCAAAAGCATCGGATGCATCCTACTTAAAAGGATTTCTTGACGAACCAGGTTGGCGTAAAATGGGGACAGTCTCCGTCTCAGATTCATTGTCCAACATTCTGACCAACCTCGACGATCTTGAGACTGCGGTGAAAAACGGCGTCGTCACGGACATCAAGGTCACCGATGCTTCCAAAGGAAGCATTTCAATGGCGAAGTTTAACGCCGACCTCGACGCCCTCAAGAAAATCTCCAACACCTTCAATCTTGGTATCACAGATCTTTCTGCTGCTGATGCGAAGAGCGTGAAAAGTCCGTCTAACTTCGCCAAACTCACCCTTTCAGTTGCGGACACTTCTGCAAACATCATCAAGAACCTGAACGATCTAAACACACTGGCCAAAGCCAAGACGCTAACCTCCGTAACTGACACGGATGGCGGAGTTTTCACGCTCAACAAGTCCCAATACGATGCCTCTCAAGCTCTTTTGAATACGATCAAGCTAAGCGATGGGACGGATGGATATCGTCTTGATCTCACGAACTTCACCGTAAGCGATGCTGCTAAAGTCGCCTCAAACACGCATCTCTATAAAATGTCTATATCGGATACGACAAAACGAATTTTAAGTGGATGGTCGACAGTCCAACAGCTTTCGGACAATAGAAAGATTGCAGGACTCGTCTGCAATGAGCTGGCGAATACGACCTTGTCCATCCAGGATGCCTACAAAATCAATGGCGTCTATCAAGCCTCGTTGCCGTATACGTATACGATTGCGGATACAGCCCGAAACCTTATTTCGCAACAAAATCTTGATCTAAGCTCAATACTCGTAAATGCGAAGTCGGTAAATGTTACAGACAAGACCACGCCAAACCTGCAAATCAGCCAAGCCCAGACACTAACATCCATTTCTAACCTGTCCGGCACTCCTCAATACAATATCGTCGACTCTGCAGACAATATTTCGGCAGCGGATGGCGACCCCGTCCTGGCGAATGCTAAATCTGTCGCAGCGATCGACCCGGTCACTGTGGATCAAGCGAAGGCGATGCTAACAATCGATCCGACTGCGAAATATGCGATCGCAGATTCTGTGGATGCACTTATTGCAGAAGGATCACAAGATAAAGGTGGGATGTTGGCGAAGGGTGTTTACGTAAACATCAAAGATACAGCCACAAACGTTTGTCTGCATTTTGATGCCGTAAAATCGCTCTTTGATCAGGGTTATATTTCTAACACAGTGACTACTGAGATGTCAGATTCATTGCCAATGACCGCTCAACAAGTATTTTCTGGCTATCAAGTTCTCGGATCAGTCACTAATATTTCAACTTCAAATTTCTCGAAGTTTCAAGCTTATGGGAAAAATACAATAATTTCCGAACAAAAAGGTTTTGTTTATGCAAAAATGAATACCCCCTATTTCTCTTTAGGTTCAGGATTCGCGTCAACTTATGGACGCTCCCAATCGGGAATTACTGAAGATGGTTATCTTGAGGTTACAGGAACAGAAAAAGGCTATTTCACAGTTCAGGCCAACATTGGTAGCGATGCGCAGCAAAAACGCCAAGCGTTAGCTATGGTAGACGCACTTTCGAATGCGACGAGTGCATCGGAGGTCTTAAACATTTTCAACGAAGCTAAATCCAATAATGTCAACTTTCAAATTAAATACGAACTTACGGATCCAGCCGATATCAATGGCGATGGATCAGCAGAGCAATACAACCATGTAGAACTCGATCCTAATCCGATTAGCAATCAAAATGGAACAATTACACTCAATCCTAAAAAGCCAAACTGGATCGGAGCTTCAGTCGACCAACCTTTCTTAGGTCGCCCAACAGGGGAAACTAAGATATATAACTCAAGTCAAGGGATTAGTGGTGACCCTTATACAGTGACTGGAAATGAGATTGGAAATGTAAAGATTGGTGTCAATATTCCGAGCACATTCACAGACATCAGAACGCTTGAAGGATTGATTTCCAAAGTCACGAGCGCGCCTACGCCTGGAGCATTTCAAACAGCTTGGAATAACTTACAAGCTGTATCGGACGGTCCAGATAAGCCTTCGTTCAGCCTAGGTTTCGACCTGAATGATCCCATTGAACTGCCTGGAAAGGGTCTTTCATCATTCTGGTGGGGTTATAAGGTCATCAATGGGCATCTGTCTCTATGAGTGCCATTGGGCATTGAGCAGCTAACTCAAACCAACTCCACAGCAGCCCGCAACTGCTCATCATTCACGTCGATGTAGCGTTGAGTTGTTGCGATGCTTGAGTGCGCTGCTAGTTCAGCCAACACACGCACCCCAATGCCCTTTGCAGCCAAGTTCGTGATGAAGGTGCGGCGACCACTGTGGCTGGTGGCGTCAGCTATTCCTGCTTCATCGTAGATGCGCAGCAGCAACTGGCACATAGTGTTAGCTGAAAACCCAGCGCCCTTCTGTGATTGGAACAGGGCTGGGCAGATAGCTCTCAGCTTCACATGCTTGAGGTAGACGGCTATTTCCTTCTGTAGCCGTGCGTTGACAAACACACGCCGTGCTTTGCGCCTGAACCGCCCCGGGTTCGTCGGAGGCTTGTTAGTTTAAGTTAAGCCGCCAAATTTGTTTCGTCCAGTTGTGCATAATAACTTTCCTCGGCTTCTGCAGGCGGGATATTGCCGATGGGTTCGAGCAAGCGGCGATTGTTGAACCAGTCGA